>NZ_JBVFUL020000002.1:275000-530000 GCF_055693725.2 Epibacterium sp. HA2-3
AAAGCAGCTTACGCTGCTATCCTTGACGTTCGAACCTCTGCACATCACTGGTTGCTTTAACAAAATCCAATCCCAAGGGCGGAACTGAACCTGCGATCTGACCCGGCTAGGAACCAGAAATGCAACCAATTATTCTCTGTCTGTTGTGCTTGGTTTCAAAAGAAACCGAAGCCGAACAAGACAGTGAAGCTGACACTCAATCATCGGACTTGCGTCCTAAGAGCGTTGATATACAGACGTTGATCCATCGAAATGAACCAAACCGCCCACATATCTCTTCAGTCATCCAACAATGTCAAAGAGCAAACATCCAAGACCCAAAAGCAGACCGTCGCGCAAATCTTAAGCGCCACCGCCTACATCCATACTCGAATGCCCCAGTCTCTCCTGAGCGTCATAACCGTCTTTCCGATCCGTCAGCAGCGTCCCCGCCGCAGCCAACCGCGCCTCAGCGCCGCCGGTGAAGCGCTGTTTATGGATACTCGAAAAGAGTCGCAACCCCAAAAAAACACCAACAACCAACAAAAATGAACTTTCTGAACTAATCACATAATATCAATGCTTTAGCTCCAAACCCCGCGCACCCCCATCCGCAAGCCACTGCTCAGACCCCCGCAGCAGCGCCCCACCAAAATCCTGCAAACGCCAAACCCGAACCCCTTACCCACAGCCAAACCCCACTTACCCACAGACTCGGCCCAAAATCCCACACGGAAGAAAACCGAAAACAAAGCAACAAACCTAAACAAACGCGGTGGGGACACCGACACGCTGGCGAGGGCGCGTGAGTGTATAGAGACGGGCTTGCCGATCAGAGTTCGGTAAAGATCGCCGCATTCTTTCGGAACCAGGGAACCAGAAGCTCTTTCAGGGCGGCGACCTTGCGCGACTGACGCAAATCCTTGTGCGTGAGCATCCAGATCGGCGCGTAGGTCATTGTTGCAAGATGTCGAAGTGGGACCAGAGCAGGGGAGGTGCGCCCCAGAAAGACTGGCATACGCAGCGCGCCCATCCCTGCTTCGGCGGCGGCCTTCAGCGCCACCATGTCATCAAATCGCGCACGCACACGGGAGTTGGGATGAATAGCCCATGCGACCTTGGGAGGTGCCTTGTGATGTGTATAGAGCACCCAATCCAAGGGCGCCTCCGGTGACCGAGCTGCCGCCTCTGCCACCTCGGGCGCCGCAAAACAGGCGCTCTTTTGGGCAGTCAACTGACGCCCGATCAAAGTCTCCCCCGGTTCAGAGCTGATCCGGATCGCCAAATCTGCCTCTCGTCTGTTCAGATCCAAGAGATCATTGCTGGCCTTCACCACAAGTTCGACCTCGGGATAGAGGTCAATGAAGCGCTTCAAGACCGGGGCAAGCTGTGCCTGTATCAGGAGTTGCGGTGCAGTCAGGGTGAGACGCCCCGAGAGGGTCTGGTCCTTTCCAGTGACGCGCCGCAGCAACTGGTGTTCTTCCCTCTCCATACCCTCCGCAGCCACGGCCAAATCGCGCGCGAGCGGCATCGGCACATAGCCTTCGGGGTGGCGTTCAAACAAGGGTTGGCCTAATGCCTTCTCGGCGCGTGTCACCCTACGGGCAACGGTGGTGTAGGTCACACCCAGATCGTCCCCTGCAGCAGCGAGTGTGCCACAGCGCACCAGAGCGAGAACCGTGCGCATATCATCCCAGTTTAACTGCATGCATGCGTTTTCGCATGACTAGAGTGCGAAAGCACGTGTTTTCGCATTTGCTCCCACGCCCCATGTTCTCCGTGTTCGACAAACAAGGAGACCAAAATGGTTTACGCCTATGCAAATATTATTGTCGCTAATGCTGACAGCCTCGCATCCTATCGCGAGAAAGCCGGAGATGCGCTTGCAAAACATGGAGGGCGGGTGGCGCAGGCAACGCCACAACAGACCATTCTGGAGGGCGCGCGGGATGAAACCGGGCTTGGAGCGATCCTCGTCTTTGAAACAGTCGAAGGCGCAAAAGCCTGGATCAACGATCCCGCGCTCTCTGACGTGCATGCGCTTCGACGCGGCGCTGGACAAAGCACCATTACCCTGATGGCATAAACGCGTCAGGGTTCGCATGTCTTCGATGCAGATTCTGCCCTTGGGGGCGACACAAGCAGACATGGGCCGCTGCTTCGACCTAAAGCTGCAACACTGCATATGTGAAGATCTACGTCACCATCGATGCATGTGGCAGGTTTCACTTGGCCCCATGGGCCGGCCACCCCTGCGCCTCGCCCATGTGCGTCCGTGCATCCCCACCAGAAAAAGCGGGCGCGGAGCCATAAGGTCCGCGCCCGCCATCATCAAAGATAAAGGGTGCACCGTCACTCGGCTGCGATCTGCCCTTCTGCCTTCTCAACCCGCACAGCCGAGAACTTGAACTCGGGGATCTTGCCGTAGGGATCGATTGCCGGGTTGGTCAGGATATTGGCCGCTGCCTCGACATAGGCAAAGGGCACAAAGACCATGTCTTCGGCCACCGCGCGGTCCGCACGAGCCATGATCTCGATCGAGCCGCGACGCGTGGACAGTCGAACCATCTCGCCCGGCTCAACCCCAAGGGTGCGCAGGGTACGCGGATGCAACGAACAGTTTGCCTCCGGCTCAACCGCATCCAACACAAGCGAGCGCCGCGTCATGGAGCCCGTATGCCAATGTTCGAGCTGACGCCCCGTGGTCATGATCATCGGGAAGTCCGCATCCGGGGCCTCATCCGGCGGGATCACCGAGGCAGGCGTAAATTTCGCCCGCCCCTCGGGGCGCGGGAAGCCATCGCCAAACACAATCGCCTGACCCGGGTCGGTCTCATGCAGCGAGGGATAGGTGATGGTCTCCACCTCCAGACGTTCCCAGGTGATATTGTCGAGCGACTTCATATTGAGTTTCATCTCGGCAAAAACCTCGGAAACATCACTATAGGCCCAAGGCAAGCCGATCCGCTGTGCCAATTCTACGGTGATCTTCCAATCCTCGCGCGCCTCACCCGGAGGGGTGACGGCAGGCCGCACGCGCTGCACCTGACGGTTGGTGTTGGACACCGTGCCGTTCTTTTCATAAAGGGTCGAGGCGGGCAGGATGATGTCGGCGAAATTCGCCGTCTCGGTCAGGAAAATATCCTGCACGATCATCAGGTCGAGCTTGGCAAAGGCCTCGCGCGCGTGATCGGCGTCAGGGTCGGACATGGCAGGGTTCTCACCCTGAATGTACATGCCTTTGATATTGCCCGCATAAACCTGATCCACGATCTCCGTCACGGTGAGGCCCTTCTCATTGGAGAAATCGCCCCCACCCCAGACATCTGTAAAGCTGCGACGGACATCGTCAGAGGTGACAGTCTGGTAGTCCGGCAGGAACATCGGAATGAGACCCGCATCCGACGCACCCTGCACATTGTTCTGCCCCCGCAAGGGGTGCAGGCCCGCACCGGGTTTACCGACATTGCCTGTCATCAAGGCCAGCGAGATCAGGCACCGCGAGTTGTCAGTGCCGTGAATGTGCTGGCTGACGCCCATGCCCCAGAATATCATCCCCGCCTCGGCACCTGCAAAGGTCCGGGCCACGCGGCGCAGCTGCTCTGGCTCGATGCCGCAGATTTCCGACATCTTTTCTGGCGTGAACTGGCGCAGGTGCTCTTTTTCAGCCTCCCAGTTTTCGGTCCAGCGGTGGATATACTGGCTGTCATAGAGCTCTTCTTCCACGATCACGTTCATGATCGCATTGAGCATCGACACATCGGCACCTGGACGGAACTGGAGCATCTCGTCCGCATATCGGCGCATGCCGACACCGCGCGGATCCATCACAATCAGCTTGCCACCGCGTTTGGTGAACTGCTTGAAATAGGTCGCAGCAACAGGGTGGTTCTCAATCGGGTTGGCGCCGATGATGATCGCTACATCCGCGTTCTCGATCTCGTTGAAGGTTGCGGTCACAGCCCCCGAGCCCACGTTCTCGATCAGTGCCGCCACAGAAGAGGCATGACACAGGCGGGTGCAGTGATCGACGTTGTTGTGCTTGAAGCCCTGACGAATAAACTTCTGGAAGAGATAGGCTTCTTCATTGGTGCATTTTGCCGACCCAAAACCTGCGACAGATTTGGGGTCTGCGTCCCGCAGCTTGATCAGACCTTTCGCGGCCAGATCCATCGCCTCGTCCCAGCTTGCCTCGCGGAAGTGGGTCATCAGGTTCCCGGGATCGACATTCAGCCCTTTGGCCGGTGCATCCTCGCGACGGATCAGCGGTTTGGTCAGGCGGTGCGGATGGTGGATATAGTCAAATCCGAAACGACCTTTCACGCAGAGACGGCCTTCGTTCGCGGGGCCATTGATGCCCTCGACATATTTGACCTTACCATCTTTTACCTTGAGCGAGACTTTGCAGCCGACCCCGCAGAAGGGGCAGACGCTTTCGGTTTCTGAATCAAAGTCCTTGCGATCGCCCACCTGGTTTTCATCCACCACGGTCGCGGGCATCAGTGCGCCCGTCGGGCAGGCCTGCACGCATTCGCCGCAGGCCACGCAGGAGGACTCGCCCATCGGGTCGGCAATATCAAAGGTCGGATAGGCATTGTGCCCCCGGCCCGCCATACCAATCACGTCGTTCACCTGCACTTCACGGCAGGCGCGCACGCAGAGCCCGCAAGAGATACAGGCATCAAGGTTCACGCTCATCGCAACATGGCTGTCATCCAGCAGCGGGATGTGCCCCTCTTCGAGCTTGGGAAAGCGCGACTCCGAAACCCCGTTCAGCTCTGCCATATCCCACATATGCGAGGACTTATCATGCGCAACCTCCTGCGCGGGCTGATCCGCAACCAGCAGCTCCATCACCATCTTTCGCGCGTTTTCGGCGCGTGCATTGTTGGTGGTGACAACCATGCCCTCACTGGGCTCGCGAATGCAGGAGGCCGCAAGCGTGCGCTCGCCCTCGATCTCGACCATGCAGGCGCGGCAGTTGCCGTCGGGGCGATAGCCGGGCTGCGGCTTGTGGCAGAGATGCGGGATCTTGAGGCCGCGACCATGGGCGACTTCCCAGATGGTCATGCCAGCGTCGGCGGTGACTTGCGCGCCGTCGAGCGTAAAGGTGATTTTATCGGACATCTCTCAGATCTCCTCGGGGAAGTGTTTCATGGTGAGGCGGATCGGGTTGGGCGCGGCTTGGCCCAGACCGCAGATGGAGGCATCCACCATGGTCTGACTGAGTTCCTCAAGAAGCGACTGATCCCATTTTTCGGCCTGCATCAGTTTCACGGCCTTTTCACAGCCCACCCGGCAAGGGGTGCATTGGCCACAGCTTTCATCCTCAAAAAACCGCAGCATATTGAGCGCCGCATCCCGCGCGGAATCCTGATCGGACAACACCACCACAGCGGCAGAGCCAATGAATGATCCATGTGGTTGTAGCGTGTCAAAATCGAGCGGAATGTCATTCATATGTGCAGGCAACAAACCCGAAGACGGCCCGCCCGGCTGGTAGGCCTTGAACAAGTGGCCCTCGAGCATGCCCCCCGCGGCTTCGATCACATCAAGGATGGTGGAGCCAGCAGGCAGCAGATGCACGCCCGGGTTCTGGACGCGACCGGAGACGGAATAGGACCTCAGCCCCTTGCGCCCGTTCTTCTCAACCGCGTTCAGACACTCTGGCCCTTCGCGATTGATTTTCGCGATCCAATACAACGTCTCGACATTGTGCACGAGGGTCGGCCGCCCAAAGATGCCCACTTGCGCCACAAAGGGCGGGCGGTGACGCGGCTCGCCGCGTTTGCCCTCGATGGATTCGATCATCGCGGATTCTTCGCCGCAGATATAGGCCCCTGCCCCGCGACGCAGATCGATATAGCCTGCCTCCACGATGCCCGCTTCCTCGAGCGCGCGAATCTCGCGGCGCAGGATCTCCAGTACGGCCGGGTATTCGTCCCGCATATAGATGAAGGCCCTCTCCGCCTCCACCGCCCAAGCAGCAATTAACATCCCCTCAAGGAAAAGATGTGGCGTGCGCTCAAGATAGTAGCGATCCTTGAAAGTCCCCGGCTCGCCTTCATCGCCATTCACGGCAAGATAGCGCGGCCCCTCATTGGCACGCACAAAACCCCATTTCTTGCCGGACGGGAAGCCTGCACCCCCAAGACCCCGCAGCCCTGCCGACAGAACTTTTTCTTGGACCGCTTCCCAATCGCCGCTCTCGCGCAGATCTTTCAAAACGGCATAGCCGCCCTCTGCGGCATAAGACTCATAGGTCTCGTAATCGGGGATGTGGGCGTGGGTGTCATCGCTCGCGATCGCTGTCTCGACCTTTGCGAGGGTGGCGTGGTCGATGTGGTTATGACCGATCTCGAGCACCGGCGCGGTATCGCACCGCCCCATGCAGGGCGCGCGCAAAACGCGGACCTGCGCGGGGTTCATGCCGTCTTCCAGCGCCTTTGTCAGTTGCTCGGCACCCGCAAGTTCGCAGGACAATGAATCACAGACCCGGATCGTCAGAGCAGGCGGCGGTGTCTCGCCTTCTTTGACCACATCGAAATGCGCATAAAAGCTGGCGACCTCGTAGATCTCCGCCTGACCGACCCGCATTTCCTCAGAGAGCGCGCGGATATGCGCTGCGGAAATATGGCCGAATTTGTCCTGAACCAGATGCAGGAACTCGATCAACAGATCGCGATCGCGGGGACGCGCGCCCAGAAGATCCAGGATCTCGGTATGCGCCTGATCGTCTAGCTGACGACCTTTTGGGGTTTTGCGCCCCTTGCCGCGTCCGGATTTCCAAACGCCAGATGTATTGTCCAGAGGTGCCATGGGTGTCTCCCGGTTCAGGTGCCGTAGGCCCGGGATCACACCCTCTAGTTATTTGGTCAAATTCGAATGCGCGAAGGCGCAATCAGCGTTGCTTATGATGCAAACGCAGCGACCTAGAGTGGCCCCGCTGCGATCACAGCCTTGAGCGCCCGGATGGTCGTCAGTTCAGGCTGACGCTCGACAGAGGCCAGGCAAATCGGCCACGAGGGCTCGGGATCGACCAACCGCAATGTGCGTGTCCCTTGAAGTGGCCCCAAGGCTTCGACCAGGGCCTGAGGAAGGATGGTGGCCACCGACCCGGCCCGCGCCATCACCAGTGACGCCATAAAGCCACTGGACTCCGAAACGATCTCTGGTCGCAGATCGAGATCGGCAAAAATCCGGTCCAGAATACGCCGGTTCTGCATTTGCGGCTCCAGCAAACTCAACGGCAGCTGTGCCGCATTGCGCCACGACATCTGCGTCTCGTGTCCCGACAGCATCTGTTCGGAGGCAAAGACAACATAGGCCTCGTCGTAGAGATCCGTGACGCTCATGTCGTCGCGACCGACGCTGTCGCTGTAGGTCACCCCCACATCCAGCGTCCCATCATAGAGCCGCTGCTGAATGCTGAGCGAGGTGGTGACTTCGAGGCGCACGAAGACCCGAGGATGCGCCTGATGCATCCGATCCACAAGCTGCGCCGCATAAGAGGTCGCCGTTGGCACAACCCCGATCACCAAAGTCCCGGTCACTTCGCCACGGGCGGCAGCAATTTCCTGATCAAGCGCCTTTGCGTCGTCGAGAATCCCACGCGCGCGCTCCACGATCATCTGGCCTTCCGCCGTGAGTCCCTGAAACCGATTGCCACGGCGCACAATCGAGAGTCCCAGCTTATCCTCGAGGCTGCGAATGCGCATCGAGAACGCGGGTTGCGACATATGGCACGCCTCAGCCGCCCTCGCGAAATGCTGGTGGCGCGCCAGGGCTGTTAACAATTGCAGATCTTTAAGTTCAATCATCCGCGCTTACTGGCCCTGTTTTGACTCGCACTGGCGATTTCAGAGGTCATAAATCACTCAAAATGTCACGTAATTTCGCATCCATAGACGCGCACATTGGCGCAGCAAATGCGCAAAGGCACAACCGACCGCTCAGGACAGGGGTACGTATCTCGTTGATACTATAGGTTAATCCCAACTGCCATTCTATCCTCGCGCTGCGACTGCCGACGTGAGGCGCGCGCTTACGGTCAATTAATTGGCTGGTAAACTCTCTGCTTTACCTCATTAAACCATAATCTTCGCGGATGTCCCCGATATGAAGGAGTTAAATCGTGCGTCTCGTAACCACAGTTGCGGCCTTGCTCATGGCCGTCCCGGCGATCGCTTCAGATGAGTTCACCCCGGCCCTTGAGGCCTACATGAACGATGAAATCATGGACTGGGCCAATGCCCCGGAGATCGTCGCGGCGATCAAGGCGCAAAACGATGCACACGCTGGCCTTACCCAAACTCAGATCGAGGAAATGGACCAAGCCTGGCGGGGTACGGTCACAACGCCCCAGAATGATCCGATCGCACCCGTGCTCGAGAATCCGGTCTCAGACGCATTGCGCGCCCGTATCGATGCCTCCATGGGCGCCATGACGGAAATTTTCATCATGGATGAACACGGACTGAACGTCGCTGCCTCCGATGTCACCTCGGACATGTGGCAAGGGGACGAAGCAAAATTCCAGGACACCTATGGTAAGGGCGCAGGCAGCGTTCACATCAGCGGGGTCGAGCTCGATGAGTCCACACAGCGCTATCAGGGCCAAATCTCGGTCACGATTGTTGATCCGGAAACCGGATCTCCGATTGGCGCGATTACCGTGGGCGTTGACGCGGAAAGCCTTCTCTAAAGTCCAAACCTGACGGGTGCACTGAACGGATATGCAACACCATGGCGACCACTGAAATCAAATCTTCCGCCCTCAAGGGATGGTCCATTTTCACCAAGCTCAGCTTGTTGTTGGCAGCGGCAACGCTGGTGATCGTAACCTTCATCACCGTCGCAAACAAATTGATCATTGACCAAACCGTCCGGGAAGGTGTGCGTACCCTTGGTCAGAATGTCACCTATTCAGTCGCCTCGCGCAGCGGCGGGGCGATCCGTTTTGGCGATCAGGACAAGCTGCTCGCAGATTTGTCCTTGGTCATCGAAATGTCCGAGGGGCGCTCGCTGAACGGGATTGCGGTCAACGGGGACGGCAACCTGATTGCCTCCGCTGGCGACGCAGGTGAAGCGCAACTTGACCTGCTCTCCGAACTCGCTCTTGCGGCATTTGAGAGCAACGAGATGCAAGTGAGCGCCAATGGCGAAGTCTTTGCCGTACCCGCCACCACCTCCAAAGGTGTCCCCGTTGGGGCGATTGCCATGACTTGGTCAAGCAAAGCAGCCATGATCGGCGCTCTTCAGCAACAAATGATTGCCTATGGCGCCGGTGCTGTGCTGTTTTTTGCGATGATGTTCATTGCCTCCATGGTCCTGCGCCGGATCGTCAGCGCTCCTTTGAAGGATCTCGGCAGCAGCATCGTCGACATTGCCGCAGGGCAGTATGACAAGCCTGTCGAGTATCTGGAACGAGCGGATGAGGTGGGGCGCATCGCCCGAAATGTTGAAAACCTCAAGCAGCAGCTGGCCCTGGCACACGCCAAGGAAACAGAACGCGAAACCGCACAAGCCCATCAGAAACACGTCGTCGATGCCCTGAACAACGCGCTGAAAAGCATGTCTGACGGCGATCTTACCCAGGCGATTGATGATCCTTTTGCCGAGGAATACGAAACCCTGCGCCGCAACTTCAATACGACGCGAGCCACCATGGTCAGCATCATCGACTCCGTCATAGAGAGCAGCGAGCGCATTCGCTCAAGCGCGGAGCAGATCAGCGTCTCGTCTGCTGACTTGTCTCAGCGCACCGAAAGCCAGGCTGCCACGCTTGAGGAAACCGCGGCCGCGATGGAGGAGCTCAACGGCAGCGTGCGCTCCGCAGCCGGTGGCGCGCGTGAAGTCGAAGGCATCATGGAAGAAACCCGTGCCACTGCCGAACAGAGCAGCAAGGTGGTCTCGGATGCAGTGGAAGCCATGTCCAACATTGAGGCCTCCTCGGTCAAGATCTCCAAGATTCTGACCATGATCGACGACATTGCATTCCAAACAAACCTCCTCGCGCTCAACGCAGGCGTCGAAGCCGCGCGCGCCGGCGAAGCAGGCCGTGGCTTTGCGGTTGTGGCCTCTGAGGTCCGCGCCCTCGCGCAACGGTCATCGGATGCCGCGCAAGAGATTAAGCACCTGATCGTCGAGAGCACGGAACAGGTTGGTGAAGGGGTGCGCCTTGTAGGCCGCACGGGTGAGGAGCTCGACAAGATCATCGGTCGTGTCGGGACGATCTCCGGTCACGTCAGCGGCATCGCAACCGGGGCAGAGGAACAGTCGACCACTTTGAACGAGATCAACACCGGCGTTTCGCAACTGGATCAGGTGACGCAACACAACGCGGCCATGGTTGAGGAAACGACCGCTGCGAGCCAGGTGTTGCGCAATGATGCCACGCAACTCGCGCGTGTCGTGGCGATCTTCAAGACCGGTGACACCAAGCGCAAATCCCAATCAGAACCTGAAGCCCCCACTGTGGCACAGGCGGATGTGTCGCATGCCTATGCGGCAGAAGAATCCCCCCAAGAGGCGCCCGTGGCAGACGCGGAGATTTTACAAAAGAAAGCGGTGGGTTGGGAGGACTTCTAACCCAGCCGTATTTTCGCGAGGCGCGCGGCATTTGCACGCGCGCCCGGCTTTCCAAAATACACTCAGGCTCATCCCATCAAACTCTGCAATGACGGTGGAACAGGACCTCAAAGCGCCCCCGCAAAGGGGGCTTTTGCGTTCTGGGGTTGTCCTTTATCGCGCCCGGCGCCTCGAAGCCAACAGTCAAGTAAAAAACCAGCTGAAGCAGGTCAATCCTCGAAGAACCCGACCCTATCGAGTTCACTAACGCCTTCACAAAAGATCGATGCGCTCAGAGGTCAGGCGAGTGGGGCGAATCGAACACTTGCGTATCCAGTTGCCCACTGGAACGCGCAAACCATTGTCTTTGCGATGTTAATCCCTGCATCAGGCTCACGTACAATCCAACAGCTCCAGCGTAGCCCGCGCGACATTGTATCGAATGAACCACCTAGCTTTGCTTCTCCTGCTTGCATCCGCGCCCCAGCTATATGGAGTACGGAACAATGAAATCAAAGTCTTAGCTGAATTTTCACATTTCTGAATTCGAAATACTGGATTTTGGATACTTTATAAGTATAAGACAAGCGGATGCCGGGAGGGAGGAGGCCGGGCGCAATGAAGATCTGGTTCTCAAGTTCCAATGCCGCACTTCGCGCTGCCAATGCCTGCGAGGTGCGCCCTGAGGACTACCTAGAACCTGCCAAACCACATCCCCACCCCGCCGGACTTAAAAACCAAAGACCTCACAACATGGAGAACGAGGAATGAACGTGTTTTTGAAAGCCGTGGCCGTCGGCACGATGGCCCTCCACCTTGCCACGCCGGCCTTCGCCGACGACATCAAGCTGCGCTTTGCAGGCGTGTTCCCCATCGACCATCAAGGCACAAAGATGATGGAACAGGTCGCTGCAGAGGTGAACGCAGCGAATGTTGGTCTCGACATGACGGTTTTTCCCGCCAGCCAGCTCGGCTCCGGTGAAGCCCTGTTCGAAGACGTTGCGCGCGGCAACATCGATTTTGCATCGGCTTTCATTTACTCCGATACGGATCCCCGTCTGGAATTCCTGAACATGCCGTTCCTTGTCAGCAGCTATGATGACATGGACCGCGTCCTGCGCGACATGGATTCAGATTACAATCGCATCCTGCAGGACATTACCGACGAATATGGTGTGCGCGTGATGGCCGCGAACCCCGAGGGCTTTGTCGGCATCGTGGCCTCCAAGGAGCCCGACAACTGGAACACCTTCGACGACAAAGGCATGAACATCCGCGTCTGGTCGTCAAACGCTGTAAAGGCCACCGTCGAGTCCCTCGGCTATCGTGCGACCACAATGGCATGGGGTGACATCTTCCCGGCGCTTCAGTCCGGCATCGTCGACGGCGCGATCTGCTGCACAAAAACCGCGACATACTCGATCTTTGCTAAATCCGACGTCGGCAGCCACTTCATCGAGTATAACTCTTTGCTGGAACAGACATTCTACTATGGCTCCGAGCGCACCCTCGCCAAGCTGAACGACGAGCAGCGCGACGTCATTCAAGCTGCGATGAGCAAAGCCTCGGCCGACTTCTTCGCCTACAACCGCGAAAACGACGCAGCCTTCGGTCAAAAGCTGATCGACAGCGGCTACACCATTTTGAAACTCAACGACGAGGATCAACAGGCGATGGCCGAGTATGTGCGCACGACCATCTGGCCGACAATGGAAAGCGCAGTCGGCAAAGACGTCATCGATCGCGTGCTGGCGGCTGTTCAATAATCACACAATTCCGGGGCAGCCATTGCGGCTGCCCCGCTCTGCGATCGTGCAGGAACCGGTCACAGGGTGCGCTGAGACGTAGAGTGGGAGAGGTGCCCGCCTGCTGCAATCCAGCTTTGGCACCAGTCAACTTGCACGCAACAAGAGGGAGGGGAAATGACGCGTATTACGGATGAGTTGCCACGTGTCATCGGAGTACCGATGAACTGGGCAATGGTCTTGATGAAGTTTCTCGTCGTATTTTCCGGCGCGATGATGGCCTTGACCTTTGGCTTGGTCGTGGTGGTGAGATATGGATTTGGCGGTGATCTCTTCGCATATGAAGAATGGTTGCTGGCGATCAGCATCGTGGGCTTTTTTGCAGGGGCAGTCCTGGCCTCGGAACGCAAGCTGCACATCAACGCTGATATCCTCGAAGTCGTATTCAAAAGCCCCCGGCTGATCTGGTGGCGCGGGTTTGCGGTTCTTCTGATCGAACTCTTGGTCACGCTCTTCATCGTTTACGCCTGCTATGCGTCGCTGGCCGATGACTTCTCCTTTCCACGCCTGCGCGCGACGCCCGCGTTGCGCATCCCATTTGTCTCCTGGCGCATTGCCATCATGATCGCCTTTGGCTTCATGGCAATGTTTTCGGCGGCTTATCTCTATGTGCACATCCGTCAAGGCCTCGGCCTCCCGCTCAAATCAGACCGTCAGGAGGATGCGCCGTCATGATCATCATCGGAAGTCTCGTCATCGTGTGCGCCATGCTCCTATTGGGAGTCAGTGTCTTTGTGGCCTTTGGCGCGGTGTTGATGTTCATCGCGGTCTTTGGCGATCAGTCCATCACCGGCTATCTTCCAACCGGGGCGACGGGTCTGCGGTCATTGGTGTTGCTCGCCATTCCGCTCTTTATGATTGCAGGCGGCGTGATGGAGCGCGGGCGGATCGCAGCCCCCCTCGTGGCCATCGCAGAGATGTTTGTCGGCCACCTCAAGGGCGGACTGAGCGCGGCCGCCGTCATGGCCTGTGGCATCTTCGGCTCCATCGCGGGCAGTGCCAACTCAACACTGACCTGCATTGGTGGCATCATGCTGCCGCATCTGAAAAAGGCGAACTACCCCGAAGGCAAATCCGCAGCGCTCCTTGTGGCGGCAAGCCCACTGGGCCTTCTGATCCCGCCAAGTGCCAACCACATACTCTATGGCTGGGTGGCGCAACAGCATGTTTTGAAATGCTTTTTGTCGACGGTCATCCCGGCCTTCATCCTGATCACGCTGCTGATCATCACCAACCATTTCATGTTGCGCAAACATGACGACATCAAGCTCTCTGCCCCACCCTCCCCGTTTTTCCCGGCGCTTAGGGCCCAGGGACGTGTCGCCGGCCCGGCGCTGATGATGCCGATCATCATTCTTGGCGGTATCTACGGCGGGATCATGACGCCGACCGAGGCTGCGGGCATCGCCGTTGTCTATGCGATCCCGGTTGCGATCTACTTCTATCGCGGCTTGACGTGGAAGGGTTTGATCGAAACGTTTCAGAAGTCGGGGATCACGATTGGCGTCGTTATGATCATGATCTTCATGGTCCTCATCGTCTCTGACAACCTCATCGCACAGGGCGCGCCTCAGATTGCGCAGCAGATGGTCTACTCGGTCTCTGACAATCCCATTGTGATCTTGCTGATGATCAATGTGGTCATGATCCTGATCGGGATGCTGATGGACGATATCTCTGGACTGCTGCTGTCGACACCGATCCTGTTGCCAATCGCGCAAAGCGTGGGCATGGATCCGATCCATTTTGCGGCCGTGATCGGCGTTAATCTGGGTATGGCCAATATCACGCCGCCGACCGCACCGCTGTTGTACCTGGGCGCTCAGGTCTCGGAGACGCCGGTCGCAAAGATGCTGATGCCCACGCTGATGTTCATCATCTTTGCTTGGTTGCCGACCCTGATGCTCACGACCTTTGTGCCCTCGGTTGCACTTTGGCTGCCGGAACTCCTACTGGGCTAAACACACCACTCCTTCAGATTGCCGTTTACCCGAGAGCCGACGATTTCTGTCGGCTCTCGGGTGGTGCCCGCTGCCAGAACTTGGACGATAGAGAAAATTCCACACGGAGTTACAAAACAGATTGGATTTTGGATACAAAATGCGGTAAGTCAATTGTGCAAGGGCGCGGGCATGGGTTCGCCACCTTCAGGATATTCACGAGAGTTCAGACACTTGCATCGGTTTGGACTGGATTCTCAGGAGGGCAGCACCCCGCTTGCCCGTCAAAGCAAACAGGAGCACGCATGTCTCAAACTATCTTCTCGGGCACGATGCCCGCCCTCATGACCCCGTGTAAAGAAGACCGCACACCCGACTTTGATGCCTTGGTGAAAAAAGGCAAAGAGATGATCGAGGCGGGCATGTCCGCAGTGGTCTACTGCGGCTCGATGGGTGATTGGCCCCTCCTGAGCGACGAAGACCGGATGACCGGCGTTGAACGCCTGATCGAAGCTGGTGTGCCAACGGTTGTTGGAACCGGCGCGATCAACTCCAAATCCGCCGTCGCATTGGCTGCGCATGCGCAGAAATTTGGCGCAGCCGGTCTTATGGTGATCCCGCGTGTGCTTTCGCGCGGCACCTCGGTGACAGCACAAAAGAATCATTTCAAGGCAATCCTCACGGCGGCGCCGGACGTGCCTGCCATCATCTACAACAGCCCGGTCTACGGGTTTGCGACGCGCGCGGATCTGTTTTTTGCGCTGCGTGCAGAGCACCCCAACCTGATCGGCTTCAAAGAGTTCGGCGGCAAGGACGATCTGCGCTACGCAGCTGAGCATATTACCAGCCAGGACGACCAGGTGACCTTGATGGTCGGCGTCGATACCGAAGTCTATCATGGCTTTGTGAACTGTGGCGCAACCGGCTCTATCACCGGGATCGGCACCGCACTCCCCAAAGAAGCACTGCTGCTGGCCGCATTGTCGCAAAAAGCGGCCCAAGGCCATGCAGAGGCACGGATGCGCGCGCGCGAACTGGAAGAAGCCTTTGGCGTGTTGGCGAGCTTTGACGAAGGCACCGATCTGGTTCTTTACTACAAATATCTGTTGGTTCTGAACGGGGAGGACGAATACCGTCTGCACTTCAACGAAACCGATGAACTGACCGACGCGCAGCGCAACTATTGTGAGCAACAGTACAGCCTGTTCCGCGCCTGGTTTGCGGATTGGTCCAAACAAGGCGGGATTATCGCCGAATGCATGTAATCGACAGCCATACCGGCGGGATGCCCACACGGGTCATCCTTGACGGCAGCCCCGATCTTGGATCGGGGCCGCTTTGTGTGCGGGCAGAAACACTGTCGCGCGCGCATTCAGAGTTTTGCGACTCGGTCCTGCTCGAGCCGCGTGGCCAACCGGGCATGGTTGCCGCCCTATTGGTTGAACCCGTGGACCCCGAGTGTGTCACCGGGGTGATATATTTCGATGCCGACGCCGTGTTGGGCATGTGTGGGCATGGCACCATTGGGCTTGCCGTGACGCTTGCGCATTTGGGCCGGATCGACGTTGGCACACATAAGATCGAAACGCCTGCAGGGATCGTGACGGTCGAACTGCACGATGCAAACACCGTCTCTGTAACCAACATTGAGAGCCGCCGCATTCACCACGCGGTCTCTGTCGAGGTCAAAGGACACGGCAGTTTTACCGGCGACTTGGCCTATGGCGGCAATTGGTTCTTTATCTGCGATGCACCGATCGAAGTGTCGACCGGCAATATTGCAGCGCTCACCGAACTGTCGAGCGCGATCAGAGAGGCCTGCGTGCAAAACGGCGTCTGCGGCCCGGATGGCGAAGCCGTGGATCATGTGATCCTGCGTGGCGCCAGCCCGAATGCCAGCAGCTTCAGCCGCAACTTTGTGCTCTGCCCCGACAACGAATATGACCGATCGCCGTGTGGGACCGGCAGTTCGGGCTTTGTGGCCTGCCTTGCCGCGTCAGGCCAATTGGCGGAAGGCACGGAGATTGTGCTCGAAAGCGTCATCGGAAGCGCCTACACGCTCTCCTACAGGAATGGCCCGACGGGCGGGGTGATCCCGCGCATCACTGGCCAGGCCTATGTCATGGCGGAGGCAAAATTGCTGTTTGCAACACAAGACCCCTTCAAAGCCGGGATCACCTGACCGCCTCATACAAAACAATGGGGCCACCCGGCCCCTTATCTGTTCCATTTCAGAGAGCCGTACCCATGTCGCAGGATATTGTTGTTATTGGCGCCGGTATTATTGGCATCAGCATTGCTGCTGAGTTGGTCCAGCAAGGGCATCGCGTCCGGGTTCTGGATCGCAGCGGTGTGGCTGCGGAAACCTCCAAGGGCAACGCTGGTGCCTTTGCCTTTACGGATGTGATGCCGCTGGCCACGCCCGGCATCATGCGCAAAGCGCCAAAATGGCTGCTCGATCCGCTTGGCCCATTGTCGATCCCGCCCCGCTACGCGTTGAAAATCGCGCCATGGATGCTCCGGTTCTGGCGCGCCAGTTGGCGTGACCGTTTTGAGACCTCTGTCGCGGCACAAAGTGCCCTCATGGACCTGTCCAGATCCGCGCTGGAGCGACAGATTGCAACGCATGGCGCCGAACATCTTATTCAGCGCGATGGACAATTGCAGCTCTTTGAGGGGGAGACCCAATTTCGCGACAGCCTGCCCGGCTGGGAACTGCGCGGCCAGTATGGGATCAAATATGACCTTCTGCGCAGCCCCGAGGAAATTGCCGAAATTCAGCCGGGACTTGATCGTCGATTTACCCATGCAGGATTCACCCCCGATTGGATCAACACGACCGATCCTCAGATCTGGACAGAGCATCTGGCCCAGAGCGTTGTGAACGCGGGGGGCGAGATTGTGGATTGCGATATACAGTCCATCTCAACTGTCGGCGGCAGGGTCCAGCTGACGCACGACGGCGGATCCCTTACTGCAGACAAAGTCATCGTCGCGGCTGGCGCTTGGTCCCACCATCTGGCGCGCACGCTGGGGGACCGGATCCCGCTTGAGACCGAGCGCGGATACAACACCACATTGCCCGCTGGGGCCTTCGACGTGCGAACTCATCTGACATTTGGCGCCCACGGCTTTGTGGTCAGCCGGATCAACGGCGGCGTCCGTGTTGGAGGCGCTGTTGAACTTGGCGGGTTGAAACTGCCACCCAATTATCGACGCGCCAAGATCCTGCTGGAGAAAGCCAAGCGCTTTCTGCCCGGCTTGGACACCGCGGGCGGGCGCCAATGGATGGGGTACCGCCCCTCGATTCCGGACACTCTTCCGGTGATCAGTCGCTCTCCGAAGTCTGACAATGTGATTTATGCCTTTGGTCATGGGCATTTGGGGCTGACACAATCCGCCGCCACCGCCGAGCTTGTGCGGGATTTGATCAACAAAAACAGCAGCCCGATCTCGCTTGATCCCTATCGGGCCAGCCGGTTCTAAACTAGGAAATACCTCATGCGCAGTTCCAAAACCATTCATGTCATCTCCGCTCATGCAGAAGGTGAAGTCGGGGATGTCATTGTTGGTGGCGTGCTGCCACCTCCGGGTGAAACGCTGTGGGAACAGCGCAATTTCATCGCCAATGACGAAACCTTGCGCAATTTTGTCCTGAATGAGCCACGTGGCGGCGTGTTTCGCCATGTGAATCTTTTGGTTCCCCCCAAACACCCCGAAGCGGTGGCGGCCTGGATCATTATGGAACCTGAAGATACGCCACCGATGTCGGGTTCAAATTCCATATGCGTTTCAACGGTTTTGCTCGACGGTGGGCTTGTGCCCATGCAGGAACCGGAAACCCATATGGTTCTGGAAGCCCCCGGCGGCCTCGTCAAAGTGCGGGCCGAGTGTCACGATGGCAAGGCAAGGCGTATTTTCGTGCAGAACCTACCGAGTTTTGCCGACAAGATCCAAGTGCCGCTCGACGTCAAAGGGCTTGGGACCATTACCGTCGACACAGCCTACGGAGGCGACAGTTTTGTGATCGTTGATGCCGAGGCTCTCGGATTCGAGATCACAGAGGTCGAAGCCAAGGACATCGCCAATCTCGGTGTGCGTATCACTGACGCAGCCAACGAACAGCTTGGGTTCTGCCACCCCGAAAATCCGGAATGGGATCACATTTCCTTCTGCGCGTTCTGCGGCCCGCTTCGTGAAACTGAAACAGGTTTCACCAGCAAATCTGCCGTCGCCATTCAACCTGGCAAAGTCGATCGCTCCCCTACCGGCACGGCAGTTTCAGCACGAATGGCGTTGATGTCTGCGCGCGGTCAGATGACGGCGGGCCAGAGCTTTGAAGCGGTTTCTATCATCGGGTCGAGTTTTACGGGCCAGATCTTGGACGTCACGCAGGTTGGCACGAAGCCGGCGATCATTCCAGAAATCAGCGGCCGCGGTTGGGTTACCGGCATACACCAACATATGCTCGACCCCGAAGATCCCTGGCCCGAAGGCTACCGGCTGTCTGACACCTGGGGAGCCTGAGGGATCCGCAGCAGACGCTTAGTTGGGGCAAATCAACACCAATTCGGCTAGGTTATTGGGAAAAGCGCCAGTCGCGACACTCCGTGACGGCGCTAAAGCCAAGGCATTGCGCACCCTTCTACTCTCATAATTTTCAACATTGAGGTCAACGAAGTGGCGCCGCCACTGCTGGGCGCGATCTGGGCGCAGCAAACGCGCCCCCCCAATTGCAGGTGTCCACGTTATATCCGCTGGTAAGCCACTCCGCGCGTCAACCGCCAGGGCTCGCGCACCGGTCAGCACGCAATTGCGCGACCGCACTCTCATGACCCATGCAAAGCAATCGGCCCTGCAGCATCCCCCTTGGTACAACCCGGAGCATGCTGCAAGGCCGAAGAATCGAGAGCCGGACGTCAGAGCTCAAAGAGCTCCTGACGTTCCCGGAGTCTGTCTCGCAAAAGCTGAAGGGTCACCCCTTCGGTTGCGCGTTCGATATCCGTGCAATCCTCGGTCCCAACTTGCTCACGCAGTTTGTCGAAGAAAACGGACATACCACCAAGCGTCTGCGAAATAAGATCGAAGTCTTGCAGCTCTCTGATTTCAGCGCTTGTGGGCGGGGTTCGACGCTCGACGATCGTCAGCACGGTATCTTCAAGCTGCTGAAGCTGTTTCTGCAACTGGCGCATTTCACGCGCCGAGTTTGCATAAACAGTATCGAGCGGTTTGGAAGAACTTGTGCCCATCTCACAAACGCCCCACAACTTGCTCGATTGCCTGACGCATCGACGCAACGGTGAACGGTTTACGAATGATGTTGTTCAAACCAAGCTTTTTGCCAACCTCAATGACCTCCGGTGTGGGTTTGCCTGTGACCAGGATGAACCCAACGCGTTGGGTTGCAGCATTGCCGCGCACTGCCTGCAAAAGCCCGAGGCCATCCATGCCGGGCATATTGTAGTCCGAAAGGACCAAGTGCACGGGATTCGTCGCAAGCTTCTGGAACGCGGATTGTCCGTTGTTTTCGACGAGATAGTTCTTAACGCCGAGTTCATCGAGACACTGAGTAAGAATGCCTCGGCTGGTCGACATGTCATCGACAACCATCACGCGCAGAGAGTCTTTCAAGCTCATCGTTTTTTCCTTGTGTTCTCGTCTTGGCTAACCGTGAGTGAAACTAGCCTGGGGTATTGACGTATGTTGTGATGCCGACCGTTTTCAGATGTTGAGCTGCCGGGCCGGACATTCGTTCTGAGTGACCTATGAAGAGGTACCCGCCTGGATTGAGTGTGCGCTGGAACGCCTGCCACACTTTTTGTTGGGTTGGATTGTCGAAGTAGATTGCGACATTGCGACAAAAGATTGCATCGAACTTCCCTTTGAATGGGAACGGCTCAATGAGATTCAGCACACCGTAAGTGACCTTTTGGCGCAGATGCTGCGGCACGCGGCCCGTGCCCTGCTTCGATCCCGGTTCGAGCTTCATTTTGTATTGCTTTGGGATGCCCTCAAAATCCTCGAGCGGGTATTGGCCCTGCTCTGCGGTCTTCACCACAACCGGATCGATATCAGTGCCGAGGATCTTGATGTCGTAGCGATCCGCATCTGGACACATGTCATGCAGCACCGCTGCAATCGTGTAGGGCTCCTGTCCGATCGAACACCCGGCCGACCAGATGCGTACACGCCCACCTTTTTTAGCCTTTTCAAGCAAAGGCGGCAGAACATCGTTACGCAGTGTTTCAAAGTGATGCGGTTCGCGAAAGAACTGCGTCACATTTGTGGTCAGCAGAGAAAGAAGCTCGCTTCTCTCCTGATCCGCATTAGGCCCATCGAGTTGCTTCAGATACTCTTTGAACACCTTGATGTTCTGCTTTCTCAGCTTCCGCGACAAACGAGAAGAAACCAGAGGTTTCTTGCTCGCAGACATCGCCAAGCCAAAGTGCTTGTACGCGAACTGCGCGATGGCCTCAAAGTCCTGATCAGACAGGATAATGCCATCGTCAAAGGGTTCGATTGGACCAGCAATACTCACGACAGGCCTTGCTCCGGTGCAGAAATTACAGCGTCGAGATTGATGATGCGGACCATGGTGTCATCATGAGAGATGATCCCCTGAATATACTCCATGGTGTATCGGCTATCGACGGGCGGTGTGTCCTGGATCTCTTCAGGATTGATAGAGATGATCTCGGATACGGATTCCGCCAACAAACCAACAGGCTTGCCATGCACGGCGACCACGATCACCACATTGCGCTCGCTGGCCTCGGTCTGTTGCAGACCGAACCGTGCGGAAAGATCATAGATCGGGATCACGGCGCCGCGCAGGTTCATCACGCCCAGAACATCCATCGGTGCATGGGGCAGAATGGTCACCGGCGCCCAGCGACGGATTTCCCGGATTTGGGTGATTTTCAGGCAGAAAGCCTGACCAGCAACCGTGAAGCTTACAAACTCGCTCTGCTGAGCATGTTTGACCTCCTGGTCGCCAATTTTAACTTCAGCTTGCGATTGCATTGCTCATTCTCCGATCTGAATCAAAGGTGGCCGATGTCGGCGAGGCGGCGATGATACTTTCTGAGTCCAAGATCATGGCGATCTTGCCATCGCCCAGGATCGTCGCCGCCGCGACGCCCGGGATATTCCCACAGACGCCATCGAGGCTTTTAATCACGACCTGTCGTTGGTCGTGAATGTCATCAACGGCAAGGGCGCTGCGTTGCCCTGTCTCCGTTTCAACCAACAGGTAAACACCGGGCGGCTTGTCGCCTTCGGGCTTACGCAATCCAAGCGCGCCTGCCACGTCGCAGATGGGAACAAAATTTCCGCGAATGGACAGCAGCGTGCCATCCGCACCCAGGCTGTTGATCATGTCATCACTGCCGCGCATCGTCTCGATGATCGAGGTGATCGGAACTACCATGGTCTGATCTGCGACCGACACCACCATGCCGTCCATGACCGCCAAGGTAAGCGGCAGGATGATGGTGAATGTGGAGCCCTTGCCAGGTGTGGACGAGACATTGATCCGGCCGCCAAGTGCTGTCACCGCGTTCTTGACCACGTCCATACCGACGCCACGTCCAGACAAGTTCGAGACTTCTTTGGCCGTCGAAAACCCCGGCAGGAACAGAAGGTTGTCGATCTCTGCATCCGTTAGGTCAGCATTTTCGGGGATAAGGCCCTTTTCAATCGCGATCTGCTTCACACGCGGGCGATTGATCCCGGCACCATTGTCCTTGATTTCGATGCAGACACTGCCCGAGCGATGCGACGCCGAGAGGCGAATTTCGCCGGTACGATTTTTGCCCGCTGCTTCGCGATCTTCGGGTTTCTCGATCCCGTGATCGACCGCATTGCGCAGAATATGAGTCAACGGATCAGAGAGCCGTTCGATGACTGTCTTGTCGACTTCGGTGTTCTCACCTTCCGTGATCAGCTTGGCAGATTTTTCTGTCGCCGAAGACGCTTCTCGGACGATCCGAGCCATGCGCTGGAACAAGGGCTTCACCGGTTGCGCGCGAATTGACATCACACCTTCTTGGATGTCGCGTGCGAGGTTTTTGAACCCCTCCAACTCGGTCTCCACATCCCGAAGGTCAGCCACATCCAGATTTGCAATCTGCTGCGCGAGCATCGAATGGTTAATGATAAGTTCGCCAACCGCGTTGATAAGCCGGTCCACCCGCTCCAGATCAACACGCAGGGTCGGCTTTGGTCCGCGTTGTTCTGACTTGTTGCTCTCTGGCTTGACAGTTTCGACCTTTTGCGTCGTTTCAGATGTTGCCATGGGAGTCGCCTCTGCAGGTGCCGGCACGTCAAAAGGGGCTGGCGTCTCGGGCTCGGCACTATCTCCGGGGACACCAAATGCGGCGTTCAGCGCAGCCAGGGCAGCGGCATCCTCCTCTTCGTCCTTGTCAGACGTTATCGAGAGTTCACACAAGCCTTCGACAAACTCGAATACTGCTTCAACCGCAGATTTCGGTTCTGTCGTGGTCAGGGTCAGGTTCCATGCAAGATAGCTGTCGTCCATCGCCATTGCATCAAACCCGGGAAGTTCCGTGTCATCCAGAACAACCTCAAGCGGTCCAAGTTCCGAGAGAGCCTGAAACAGGAAGAACGGCTCGTTGCCTGTCCCAAACATTTCCTTGAGGGGCCGGAAACGGATCTCGTAGGTTTTTTCCTCTTCCATCGCCAGCGGCAATGGAACCGAAGGCCCACCAAGCCCCATGGGCTCAAAGGTGAGTTCCTCTTCTTCCTCATCCAGGTATTCTTCCAGACCCGCGATCAGGACATCATTGTGTTCCTCGTCCACACTGCCGCCATCCCGCGACACGGAGACCAGGTCAGAGAGATGGTCGCTGCAGCGCAAGAGCAGCTGAATGAGCTTGGTGTCGAGTTGCAGCTTGTTGGACCGCACTTCGTCAAAGACGGTTTCGAACTTGTGTGCAAATGCAACCAGGTCATCGAGGCCAAACGCACCGGCACCACCTTTGATCGAATGCACAGCCCGGAAGACGGCATTGACAACTTCGGGATCGTGATCGCCTCCTTCGATAGCGGTCAGACCCTCATCCATTGCCTCAAGGAGCTCTTCGCACTCCTCAAAGAATGTATCTTGAATCGACCCCGACATCTTATGCGACCGCTCCTGTAACGCGCTTGAGCGCGAAGATCAGGGATTGGTCATCAAAGGGTTTGGTGATCCAACCGGTTGCGCCGGCATCACGGGCACGCGCTTTCATCTCGGGCGCGCTCTCGGTCGTCAGAACAAGGATCGGAACCTTGGAGTTGATACCGTCGCCGCGCAACTCCTCGATCACACCAAAGCCGTCGAGATTGGGCATGTTGATGTCTGTAATCACAACGTCTGGGGCAACGTCGTCGTACATGTCAACGCCCTCACGCCCGTCTACTGCGCAGTGATATTCGAAACCGGCCTCTTCCAGCGTTGCTGCCAGCAGGTTTCGGATCGTCCGGGAGTCGTCGATTGCCAGAACTTTGGTTTTCATACTGTTTCCTCGTCTTCAAATCGGTTGGGTTCCAAACCCAGAAGGGTGAGGGATTTTCGGCACCCCTCGTTGACGTTAGTGACCGAGAAACCCAAGCCCTCGGAGCGCCACTGTTGTTCTGCTCCCAAAAGCAGTTGCAGGCAGCGTGACGGCATTACCGCAACCTTGCTGCAATCGACCTCAACAGCCTTGTCACGTGAGGCGTTGAGAAATGCGACCAGTGGGTCTAGATCCGCGAATGCATTGGGCAAATCCAGAGTATGCTTTTGCGTTTCGGTGGTCATTTTCGCGATTCGCACCCCCGTTTAAGGCGATTGATATTGGTTCGATGAGGGCAGTATTAGCTTCAGGGCCTTAACATTTGATTTCCGCCATTCAGCCGGACACACCAAATTTTGAAAAAGCCGCCAGCGCGCGAATTGAAGGGAATGTGCGCCCCTCTAGAGTCACAGTATGATAGCTGCGCGGATTGACCTCCTCGCGCGCTTCTAACGCTATAGGATCTGCCAAAGGCAAATCTGCTCGCATCAAATCTTCACGCGTAAGGGGCAAATTAACCCCTGATGAGAGAGACATATTCCCAAGTCTATTCGCGCATCAGGCTTGGTGCGTTCCTTTGGAGTTCCTTATGATCGCACTCTCTCAGCTAAAGATACGCTACAAATTACCCGCGTTTCTTGTGGGTTTCGCGCTGCTGGCCAGCGCGATTCTGGTGACGGTGAGCACCGTGAACTATCAACGCAACGCATGGATAACAGTAGAGAATCGCTTCGAATCGATCGCTGCGGATCGCGCTTCAGTTCTCGAGGCGCTTTTCCAGACCATGCGCGCGGATGTCGAAGTGCTTGCCGAGCTGCCCTCCACCGCAACCGCTGCACAGCGGATCTCTGCGGCCTGGAGCGGGGTGAGCGATTCTCCGGCTGAGACGCTGCGACAGATGTACATTTCTGAAAACCCGCACCCCCCACATGAACGCTTCATGATGGAACGCGCGCAAAAGACGATTCCCTACAACATCCACCATGCGAACTTTCACCCCTCCTTCCGGTCGCTGCTGATTTCCAAGGGATACAGCGACGCCTATCTGGTGAATATCGCGGGGGACGTCATCTATAGCGTCGCCAAGCAGGACGACTATGGCAGCAACCTCTTGTCCGGCCCGCATCAGACCAGCAATCTCGCCGCGACATTTAAGCGGATCATGACCGCGGCACCCGAAGAGGTTCTCTTCTCGGATTTTGAGCACTTTGCCCCGCGCGATGACACGCCGATGGCGTTTGTCGGCACCCAGATCGTCGCCAGCAGTGGTCAGCTGGTTGGTGTCTTTATCCTACAGATCCCTGACACGCTCGTGAGCGAGATTATCTCGCCCGCAGAGGGCTTGGGAATGAGTACAGAGGTGTTTGTTGTCGGAACAGACGGCAAGGCACGGTCGCAATCCAGATTCGACGACGGACACAACGTTCTGGAGGATCTGGCATTCTCTCTGCAAGAGCGGGCGGCGACCGAACCACAGATCTTTGACAGCAACGCCACAGGCATTCGCGGCAAACCCGTCGTTGCCATGGCACGCCAACTGCCGATCGAAGAAAAAGTGTGGATTCTCGCCGTCGAGCAGGACCGCGACGAGGTTCTGGCACCGGTTCGTGGAGACCGGATGCTCTTGATCCTGACATCGCTTGCAAGCGCTCTTGTTATGACAGGGATTGGCTGGTGGTTTGCCCGCAGTTTCCTCAAGCCTATCGACGGACTTTGCGCGCGCATGAGTGAGATCAGCGAAGGCCAACTTGATGCTCCTATTCCCGAAGCGGATCGCGCAGATGAATTTGGCCACATGGGGCAAATTCTGCGCACCATGCAGGGCGATCTACAGCGCGCCAAAGATGCCGATGCCCACAGGCAACACCTGCAAGAGCAACAAGCTGAAGTCGTGCGTCACATCAGTGAGGGGCTTGTGCAGGTTGCAAACGGAAATCTCGCACATCGCATCACCGAACCTTTTGATGCGGACTACGAAAAACTCAGATCAGACTTCAACTCCGCGCTAACGGAATTGAGCGACGTGGTCAGCCAGGTCACCGAGACGGCGGATGGAATTCGCTCCGGCGCTGACGAAATCAGTCAAGCATCAGATGACCTGTCGTCGCGCACGGAATCCCAGGCTGCGACCCTTGAAGAAACGGTTGCTGCTCTGGATGAGCTGACGGCAAGCGTGAAGTCAGCCGCTGAAGGCGCGCGAAACGTCGAAGACATCGTGAAGCAGGCGCGCGGCGAGGCTGAAAAGAGCGACGAGGTCGTGCGCAATGCCGTGGATGCGATGACGAAGATCGAGACATCTTCCGCCAAGATCTCCCAGATCATTTCGGTGATCGACGATATTTCCTTCCAGACGAACTTGCTTGCCCTGAACGCCGGTGTTGAAGCTGCACGGGCCGGAGAAGCAGGTCGCGGGTTTGCAGTGGTCGCGTCAGAAGTGCGCGGTCTTGCGCAGAGATCCTCTCAGGCCGCACTCGAAATCAAGAACCTGATTTCTGAGTCGACACAGCAAGTGGGCGAAGGCGTCGAACTCGTTGACGCGGCGGGAGACTCCCTGAGATCCATCGCGGAGCGGGTGTCGCATATCTCGAGCTTGGTTTCGGAAATCGCACAAGGCGCGACAGATCAATCCGCCGGATTGAGCGAAATCAACGACGGTATGACCCAGCTTGACCAGGTGACGCAGAAAAATGCCGCCATGGTCGAAGAGTCAACAGCCGCCAGCCACCTCTTGAAATCAGATGCCAATAAACTGGCCGAGCTGGTTTCCCACTTTGAGACGGGCCAAGCCTCTGCGCCAAAGCGCGCGCAACCGGCCGATGACCGCAGGCCCGAAACGCCGCAAGCCTCGGCTCATGGCGAAGACATCGCCTTTGATCCTCCACCGCCCATTGCCACATCGACAGGGTCCGCTGCGCGAGACCTTTGGCAAGACTTTTGAATGAGCAGGCGAAAACGCAGCTCGCAGTAGAGTCTCTCCTCTTCGCCAAATACGAACTTCCCGGTCTTCCGGCACAAACAGACGGATAAGAAATTGTCTTCATTGAGCGTTTTGATAGTCACAACGGATCGCAACTTTGCTCGGACACTGCAGAGCCAGATGGAAGCTGCTTACCCGGGGTTGCAAGTGTTGTTAGCGAATAATCTGATGATGGCCTACAATCAGGCCGAGGCAGGCCAGCCGAGTTTTGCCTTTGTGGAAGATGGCTTTACCAAGCTGCCAGAGTTCGAGATGATGCTGGCGTTGTTTTCTGCACTCGACGTACGTTGGGTCTCGGTCATGGATGACCAAAACTCGACACCTGCACGCCGCTCTTCGCCGCTGTTGAATGTTGGCGCGGGTATCTTCGAACTGACGAAATCCGACAGCCCGCGCCAGTTCATCCAGTACTTTGACATGATGATCAAAGCACCGCGCCGCAACGCTCCAAGAGCGGCAGCAAACAAGCCTACGGTCGGCAGAGATGACTTCAAGAAGGTCATCCTGATTGGATCCTCCACTGGCGGGGTTGAGGCGCTGCGGAATGTTCTGGTGGGGTTCCCGATAAACTGCCCGCCGACCTTGATTGTCCAGCACACAGGGAAAAGCTTTGGCACCGGTCTGGTGTCGCTTCTGGATCGGATCTGTCCGGCCAAGGTGGTGGCGGCGGACGACAATATCACTTTGCAGAGTGGACACGTCTACATTGCGGCTGGCCAACCTCGACACATGGGCGTCACGCCGCGCAAACCTTTCAAAATTCGAATGAAAGAAGGGCCAAACATTTCGGGTCACACCCCATCGGTTGACGCGTTGTTTTCGTCCGCCGTGCCATTTGCGCGAGATGTTGTTGCCGCAATATTAACTGGTATGGGGCAAGATGGGGCCAAGGGCATGTTGGACCTGCGCAAAGCGGGGGCCACAACCTTCGCCCAAGACGAGAAAACCGCCGTGGTCTACGGAATGCCGCGGGTTGCCTGGGAAATTGGCGCTGCTCAAAAACAAGTTCCCCTGGCCAGGATGGCCAACGCAATTCTGCAAGCATCTAAGACTTAAGACGAGACATCTGGAAGGAAGCCGCTTTGTCGAACGTTTTTCAAAATACGAGTACTGTCACCGTTCTCCAGGGTGACTACAAGGTTACGACAGATCCAAAGGTGGTGTTCTCGACCGTTTTGGGCTCCTGTATTGCGGCTTGCATCTATGATGAACAGGTCGGTGTTGGGGGGATGAACCACTTCCTGCTGGCCTCTTCCGCAGGCTCAGGCGGGGTGAGCGCTAGATATGGCGTGCACGCCATGGAGCTGTTGATCAACGGCATCATGAAGAAAGGAGCTCTGCGCTCCAACCTCAAGGCCAAGGTTTTTGGCGGGGCCAAAATGTCCGCGAACCTCTCGGATATTGGGGCGAACAACGCAGATTTTGTGCAAAGGTTTTTGCGGGATGAAGGCATTCCCGTAATCTCGTCTTCGGTCGGCGGCACCTCGGCGAGACGCGTGCGCTTTCACGCCTGTTCTGGTGCTGCGCAGCAGACACATGTGGCAGATGACAGACGTCTGGGTGAAGAGGAGCGCGCAGCCGTTGCACGGACGCAGGCGGCTCCTGCACGCAAACCCGCAGCCGCAGACAATGTGACGCTGTTCTAACGCCGCCGCGCGCAATCGCGCAAAACGAATTAAACCAGCCCCTTGGGTGCTTCGTCACCCAAGGGGTCTTTTGCGTCCGCTCTCTGGGCCCACATTCTGATTTCACTTGACCTACAACTAGTATTGTACAAGTGTACAGCAACGGAGTTAGAGCAGATGACGAAGACCGCCCCCCAAAAAACCAAATTTCGCCGAGAGAACCCCGAACAGCGGCGCGAGCAGTTGATTGAGGCGACGCTTCGTGTGATCGCGCGCAAGGGAGTCATGGGGGCAACCGTGCGTGAAATCTCGGCCGAAGCCGGTGTAGCCTTCAGCCTGATCCGCCATCACTTCAACACAAAAGAAGATCTCATGTATGCCGCATATGCGCATCACATGCAGCGGATGGCTCAACTATCGCTTGCATCAGCCGGAGATTCCGATCGCTCGCCCATCGACAGGATGCGCCAGTGTATCCACGACACGTTGTCTTTGCCTGTCACCAAAAGCGAGAGCCTCCAGATCTGGGCTGGTTTCATTCAGATGGTGCCCCATGACGCGCGCATGAAGCAGATCCACATAGACACTTATCTGGGGTTTCGGGCCACGTTGGAGACCCTAATCAAAGACGCGCTGCTGGCGGCAGACTCGCATTCAACACCCGACCAGATCGAGGCCAAGGCGATTGCCTGCAACGCGGTTCTGGACGGCCTCTGGCTCGAAGGCTCGATGCTCCCCGACATGTTGCCCCCCGCACAACTGATCGAAATCGCCGAGACAACGATCATGGGCATTATCGGCCCGCATTCAGACACTTAAACACACTCTTAAAATCAGGACGCCCCTATGCGAACAGTCGGACACGCCTTGGCACAAACCCTTGTTGAGCGGGGCACCGAGATCATCTTTGGCATCCCCGGCGTGCACACCATCGAGCTCTACCGTGGCATCGAAGGCGCAGGTATCCGTCATATCACACCGCGTCATGAACAGGGTGCGGGATTTATGGCAGACGGATATGCCCGTATCGCTGGCAAGCCCGGCGTTGTCTTCGTGATCACCGGACCGGGTTTGATCAACACGTTGACCCCGATGGCGCAGGCCCGCGCGGACAGCATTCCAATGATCGTGGTCACCGGCGTCAACCGGCGCGACAGTCTTGGCAAGGGTCTCGGCCTCTTGCATGAGTTGCCAGATCAGCTGGGTCTGTCGCAAACGATATCCAAACATGCCGAGCAAGTCGAAGACGCATCGGCGCTCGAAGGGGTGATGGCCCGCGTGTTTGGCGCTCTTCAAGGGCGCCCTGCCCCGGTCCACGTCGAAGTGCCGACGGACGTCATGACCCTACCGGCGCCCGAAACGGTGACTATCCCGGATCCAGAGCCAAAGGCTGCAAGCGATCTGACTCCGATCCTGGATGCCCTGGCCCGATGCGAGAGTCCTGTGATCCTCGCGGGGGGCGGCTGCCGCACGCAGAACCTTGCGCTCTTGAAACTGGCACAAAGGCTCGATGCGCCCGTCGTCCAGACCGTGAATGCGCGTGGCCTGATGCATGCACATCCCCTGACGGTTCCAGCCAGTCCGTCCCTCCAATCGGTGCGAGATCTCATTGCGGAAGCGGATTGTGTTCTGGCTCTTGGAACCGAAATGGGGCCAACCGACTACGACATGTATGCGACCGGGACCTATCCGGAGATGAGCAACCTTCTGCGGATCGACATTTGTGACGATCAACTCTCGCGCCATGAGGCTGCCTGCAGGCTCACCGGGGATCTGAACGAAATTCTACCCGTTCTGGCCGAACAATCCCCGGGAAAATCAAATGCGCGTGGATCTGAGCGTGCAGAAAAGGCGCGACTTGAGGCGCGCGCCGAAATCGAAGCGCTGACACCCGGGTATGCGCGTTTCGTATCGCAGATCGAGACGCTGAGGGATGCTTGTCCAGACGGCATTTTTGTCGGGGATTCCACGCAAGCGGTCTATGCGGCCAACCTCTATTACGACCACAACCGCCCCGGAGGCTGGTTCAACGGCGCGACTGGTTTTGGGGCCCTCGGCTACGCAATCCCCGCCGCGATTGGCGCCGCTCTTGCCGATCCATCGGCACCGGTGGTCGCGCTGATGGGCGACGGCGGTGCGCAGTTCACGCTGCCAGAGCTTGGCGTTGCCCGCGATGAAAACCTGCCCATCCTGTTTGTCGTCTGGAACAACAATGCGTTCCTGGAAATCTCGAACGCAATGGAGGCCGCAGGAATCCCTCCGACAGGCTGCCACCCTTCTGCACCTGATTTTGAGGCAGCTGCCGCCGCATACCGGCTCGATTTTCGGCGGATCGCACCAGAGCAACTTCAGAACGCGTTGTCCAAGATCCTCCCGCTCAATGGTCCGATGCTGCTCGAGATCGATATGACGGGCTAGGCCGCGCCCTACTTGATCCCGGCGCGCATGAAGCTTTGCACAAATTGGCGCTGAAAAAGCAGAAACGCGAGGAGAAGCGGGCCTGACGTCATGAGCGTGGCCGCGTTGATGACGCTCCATTCCACACCGGAGTCGATGGCGGAAAAGATGCTCAATCCCACGGTCACTGGCCGGGTCTCAACCGAGTTGGTGATGATGAGCGGCCAGAGGAAGTTGTTCCAATGGTGGCTCACAGACACCAGCCCATAGGCAAGATAGGTCGGGATCGCCAAGGGCATATAGACCTTGATCAGGATCCCCAGCGTGGACATCCCCTCGATCTGTGCCGCTTCTTCCAGCTCCTTCGGGACAGACATAAAAGTCTGGCGAAGAAGGAAAATACCAAATCCCGAGGCGATGTATGGCAGGGCAATCGCGGGGATCGTATCGACAAGATCGAGAAACCGGATCGCCTTGTAATTCTCCACGATGAGAATATCGGGCATGATCAGAAGCTGCATCAGCACAAGCGCAAACAAGACATTGCGGCCCGGAAACTGATAGCGGGCAAAGGCATAGGCGGCCAAGGTACACAGAACGATCTGCCCAAATAGGATGACCGTCACCAACACGAAGGTGTTGAGAAAATAGCGCCCAAAGGGTGCAGCATTCCAGGCTTTGGCGAAATTTTCCAACGAGAGGGGCGCAAAGAGATCAAAGCGTGCTTCATAAGCCGCCGGATGGATTGCAGTCCAAACCGCATAGGCAAGCGGCAAGATCCAGATCAAGGCCAGAAGCCAGGCTCCAAGCGTGTTTAGCAAACGATCTGCGCTCATCTGTAGTGAACCTTGCGATCAAAGAGAAAGAACTGCCCAATCGCAAGCACGATCAGGAACACCAGCAACACCACCGTGAGCGTCGCAGCATAGGCCGTGTCCCAGAACCGAAAGGCGACCTCATAGATGTAAAACAGCAAGAGCGAAGAGGCATTGTCCGGCCCGCCCCCGGTGAGGATGAAAATATGGTCCACCATCCGAAAGGAGTTCACCACCGCGTTGATCGACACAAACAGCGTGGTCGGCATCAAAAGCGGCAACGTGATGCGACGAAAAATCGTCCAGCTTCCGGCGCCCTCGACCCGAGCGGCCTCGACCAATGTGGTGGGGATGGTTTGCAGTGCCGCAAGGTAGAAAATCATGAAGAACCCGGTTTCTTTCCAGATGGTGACAACCATCACCCCCCAAAGCGCTGAATTTGCTGAGCCGAGAATATTGGTCTGCGCAAAGCCAAAGGCGCCACCGATCTGGTCAATGAGGCCAAAACCGGGGGTGTAGAAGAACATCCAGATATTTGCGACGGCAATCATGGGCAGCACGGTCGGAGTAAAATAGGCCATCCGCACAAAGCCCCGTCCGACCATCTGGCGATTGACCCAAAGCGCCATGATGAGCGCAATCACCACCGACAGCGGGATCGTTCCAGCAGCATAAATCGCGTTATTCCAAAGGACTTTCCAGAAAACTGGATCGGCGATCAGCGTCTCGTAATTTTCAAGCCCTGCCCATTTGGCCGGGCGCCGCCCGCGAGGCGTCGTGAAAAAACTGCTCCACAAGGTCGTCAGCGCAGGCAGATGGGTAAAGGCAATCAGAAACACAAGCCCCGGAAGCAGCAGGAGCCAAGCATGTATCCAGCTTCTTGTTTGCAGCATCAGGGCGTCTCCAGAAATGAGGCGCGCCACCCGAGGTGGGGCCGCGCGCCGAGCGTAAACTTAACGGTAGTCCTGAAGGATCGCGTCTGCCTTCGCCTGCGCTTCTTTCAGGGCTTCTTCGGAGGTTTTTTGACCGGTGATCGCAGCGGCAAGCGCATCGTTGAAAATACGGGTCACACGCTGGTTTTCATAGGTCGAAAGCTCCGCGACCGCGTGCTCAAGCTGATCACGAGCAACGAGAACCGGGGGAAATTCAGAAGCGTAGGCTTTCATCGCTTCGCTTTCCCAGGTTTCGGGACGCGGGGCGACATAGCCCGTGGCGATGGTCCATTTGGCCGACTGTTCCGGGGCGGAGATCCATTTGACAAAATCAAATGCGGCCTTTGCCTGGGCGTCCGATGCGCCTTTGAAGAGGTAGAAATTGCCACCGCCGGTCGGCGCTCCGCGACGCTTGTTGGCGGGCAGCATCGCGACACCAAAATCAAAAGGCGCATTGTTGCGCACATTCGTCAGGTTGCCAGTCGAGGTCCACATCATCGCGGTCTGGCCTTCAAAGAACGCTTTGGGCGTTGCGCCCCATTCGATGATGCCGGGGGCCATCACTTCATGCGTTTTGGACAGATCCACCAGATAGTCGAGCGCTTCCACAACCTTGGGATCATCGAAATTCACCTCATTGCCATCGGCATTGGCAAGGATGGCGTCATTCTCGGTGGTCAGCCCCTGGAACAGCCAATACGGAAACCCCGAAGATGGGATGCGCACACCCCATTGGGTCACATTGCCCGCGTCGTCTTTGAGCGTAAGCTTCTTGCCCATCTCGACCATCTCGTCCCAGGTCGCCGGGGGCGTTTCAGGATCGAGACCGGCGGCTTCAAAGGCCTCTTTGTTCCAATAGAGAACAGGAGTCGAGCGTTGGAACGGAATACCGTAAGTCTTTCCACCAGTTTGGGAATTTTCCATAAACGCGGGGTAGAAGGAGTCGAGCCACGCCTTGTCCTCTGCGCTGGTGGCAAAGTCATCGAACGGCAGGATGAGGTCTTCGTCCAGGAGGGTGAACATATCAACCGACAGGATCACCGACAGCTGCGGCGCGTTTCCGCCCCGCGCAGCGGTCAGAGCCTTGGCGACCGTGTCCTGATAGGAACCCGCGTAGATCGCTTCGATGTTCACACCCTCGTTCTCGGCCACATATTGCGCGGTCAGCTCTTCGATGGTGTCGGCCGCAGCTCCGCCAACGGCCACCGGGAAATAGAATTCTAGGTCCACATCCGCTGCGGCCGGGGCCGCAGCAAAGGCGAGGGCAGCAGCGGCCGCCTTGAATTTCGTCATCAGCATGGTGTTTCTCCGTCGCTATCACAGCCAGCTTTGTACCGGCATTGAACGCTCCTCTGGAAAAGTCGGGAGCCAATAGTAAGCCGCGCCCGCGCGGGGGATCCGCACATCGGACCACGGCTCATGAGTGAATCTCCTGCAGACGCGCGATCAGGCCTGGATCTTCCAGACGCGCGTTCCGGGTCAGGTCAAAGGCATGGATCTGCTCGGGCGGAACCGCCAATCTCAGCGTCTCGCCGGGGGTAAGACCGCGTGTGCCGGGCAACTTGGCCAAAATGTCGCCGCCTGCGCAGGTCAGCTCTACCAGAGTGTCCGCGCCGAGGAATTCCGCACCTTTGACCTCCGCGAGGATCGGGCCTTGGGCGGATTCCGTGAGTGCTTCGGGTCGCACCCCGATCCGAAGACTCTCGGGCGCGGCCTCAAGCGCCGCCCCAAAGGCTGCAGGAGACAGAAGATTCATCGGCGGGTTACCGATAAACCGCGCCGCAAAGGGCGTCGCGGGACGGTTGTAGATCTCTTCCGGGGCGGCGACTTGCTCAATCTGGCCTTTGTTCATCAAGACCACGCGATCAGCCATGGTGATCGCCTCGGTCTGATCGTGGGTCACATAGACCATCGTGAAACCGAGCGCGCGCTGCAGACGGCGGATTTCACGCCGCATCTCGTCGCGCAATCGGGCGTCCAGATTGGAGAGAGGCTCATCCATCAGGCAAACCGGGCGCTGCGAGATCACAGCCCGCCCCAGGGCCACCCGTTGCTGCTGGCCTCCTGAAAGCGCCGCAGGTTTACGTCCGAGATAGGGGCCAAGTTCGAGAAGGTCGGCCACATCCTTCAGACGGCGCTGACGCTCGCGTCGCGGCAGCCCTGCAACCTTCAGACCAAAAACAATGTTTTCCGCAACGGTAAGGTGGGGAAACAAGGCATAGGACTGAAACACCATGGAAATGCCACGCTGCGCAGGGCTCATCTGGGTCACATCGCGGTTCCCGATCCGAACCTGCCCCGTCGTCACCGCCTCAAGGCCTGCTATGATGCGAAGCGTCGTGGATTTGCCACATCCCGACGGACCCAGCACCGCAGTGAATGATCCCGCAGGAACGTCAAGGCTGAGACCTTCGAGCAAGACAGTCTCGCCCCAAACCTTGCGCACCTGCTCGAGTGCGATGGCCTGCCCCTGTGCAGTCGCAGTCATGGGCGACCTCCTGCATGACGAACGCCAGGCATATGGGCGTCAGAAGAGCAAAATACTCCGAGGTGTCTCTGGCGAGTGGATGAATCGTTTAGTTTCATATGAACCTGATAAGCGCTTCATATGAATGTAATGCGACAACTCGTCCAGGATCTCATACGCGCCCGACACAATGGAAAACGCCGCGCCCAACATGGGACGCGGCGTTTTGCCTCGTGCCTTGCGCGAGGCCTTATATGTCGACTGCGACTTTGCCGATTGGGTTGGAGCAGCAGGCGAGGATATAGCCCGCATCGATGTCATCATCCGAGATGCCCCCGTTGTGGACCATATGCACCTCGCCCGATGTTTTCTTCACCTTGCAGGTGCCACAGACACCAAAAGTGCAGCCTGAGGGGATATTGAGCCCATTTGCGCGCGCCGCTGCCAAAATGGTGTCGGTCTCCGCGACTTTTGCGGTCACGCCCGAGGCTGCAAAGGTTACCTCCGCCTTGGTGTCATCATCAGGCACCACGTCGTCAAAGTCCGGCTGTTCGGCAGAGGTTTCGACCGGCGCATGGAAGCTCTCCTGATGGTAGTTATCCATGTCAAAGCCAAGACCCGCCAGTGCGTCGCGCACCGCCTGCATGAAAGGCTCCGGCCCGCAGCAATAGACCTCGCGCTCCAGATAGTCCGGCGCCATGAGGCCCAGCATCAGCTGGTTGAACATGCCCTGATAGCCGGTCCAGGGGCGATAGGGATCCGGTTCCTCGACCACGAACTTCAGATCCAACCCTTCGGAACGGCTCGCCATTTGCTCGAGCCGCTGGCGGAATATGATCTCGGAGGGCCGTTTGGCGCAGTTCACAAACACAATGTCAAGATTGTCGCCATCATCCCACATATTCGTGGTCATCGACATCATCGGCGTGATGCCAGAGCCCGCCGAGATAAACAGGAATTTCTTCGCCGTGCTTCCTGCGTTGGTGAAGAGTCCCGCAGGGCCAAGCGCCTTGATGCGGCTGCCAGGGCGCAGGTTGTCCAGCATCCAGCGGGTGCCGATGCTGTCGGCTTGCGCCTTGGCGGTAATGGTGATCGTCCGCGGCCGCGAGGGCGAAGAGGAGATCGTGTAGGTCCGGTGCAATGGCCCACCTGGCACCGGAATTTCCAAGGTCATGAACTGGCCTGCGTCATACTCAAACAGGGCCCCCGAGGGCGCCTTAAAGGTAAAAGATGCCGTGTTGTCCATTTCGGGAATGATGGAGACGCATTCCAGCATCTCCGCATCAGTCCAGACGGTACGTTCGCTGTTTCTGGGCATCAGGGTCACTCCGCTGCGACGGCGTGTGGGCCGCTGTTGCGTTTGAGGGTGGAGAGATACCACTCCACAAATTGCAGGACGCCGCTCTCTTGGGTCGGGGAATAGGGCCCCGGTTCATAGGCCGGCGAGTTGATCCCCATCTGGTTGAACTCCACAACCTCGCGGTCTTCATCATTGGTGGCAATCCAAACCTCGGTGAGCCGCTGTAGATCGTAATCCACACCTTCAACCGCGTCTTTGTGAACCAGCCATTTTGTCGTCACCTCGGTTTCCGTGGGGCTGATGGGCGTGACTCGGAACACGATCGAATGGTCCGACAGGAAGTGGTTCCAAGTGGTCGGGTAGTGGAACTTGAGCAACGAGCCCGCATCCGCAAAGGCTGCACGGCCCAGCCAGCGACGCACGGCGGTCTTGCCGTCCATCGTGTAGCTCTCAGCGCCTTCTTTCAGGGGCATGCGCGCGACACGGAACTGGCCATCACCGCTGAGGTGGAACCCCGAAGGCATCCCGGCCTGCTCACAGCGGTCGAAATGAGCCTGCAAATTGCTCGGGGTCTCGCCACCTTCGATGCCGGTCACGGAGGGATCATCCGGGAAGGTCCGGCAGAGCGCGGGGTGATTGCCGCCGCAGTGGTAGCACTCGCGGTTGTTCTCCCAGACCAGCTTCCAGTTGCCGCGCTCCACGATGGAGCTTTCATGGGCGACCTTGGCGTTCGAGAGGTCATGAACCTCCAGATAGGGGCGGGCGACCTCGGCAAACCGTTCAAAATCCGGGGCCTCATCGGCGAGACAAATATAGATCAACCCAGCAAGCTCACGGCAGTGGACCGTCTTGAGCCCATGTTTGCTCGGCTCGAAATCAGGCCCCATATCACGCGCCCACAGCAGACGACCGTCCAGTTCATAAGTCCACTGGTGATAGGGGCAGACGAGCTTAGGGTTGTTGCCTTTCTTCGCCTTGCAGATCACCGAGCCACGGTGACGACAAGCATTGTGGAAAGCCCGAATGACATTGTCTGCACCGCGCACGATGATGACATTGTAGTTGCCAACCTGATGGGTGACGTAGCTCCCTGGCTTGTCCAGCTCGCAGGCGGGAATGGCAAAAAGCCATTCTTTGTAAAAGATCTCCTGAAGATCGGTCTGAAACACCTCGGCATCGGTATAAAACGCCTGATCAAGTGCATGTCCTGCGCGGTGGTTAGCGATCAGCGTGTTGATATTGCTGTGCATTTCCTGGCTCCGTGACAAAGTTCACATATGTGAACCTTCGCCCTGTTGGTAGAGTGCAAACGGCAATGGGATCCCGTGAGGCCGCGAGGGAGGTGCCCGCGTCCTTTTCAAGATGCCCAAACCGCCGCCCGCGGTTGACGATATCTGCCGAGGCTGGTTTCCGGGCTCTGGGGGTGACCTGCTGGTCGGAGCGCAACGCCTTCCCGGGTCCTCCTCCCAGTGGCAGATGTTACGCCCGCGAATCCCATGACCGTTGCGGGGGCAGCGCCGGAATCGCACCGGCTTCCCAATTCTCCGTCCGGAAAGCCCGGACAGCACCTCGTAGGGCAGAGTTGTATCGAGATTTGCCGCGCCCGATCTCCAATTTGCGACGTTGTTTATTGAGTTCGAGACAAGCCCGCCTCACATCCGCAAAAACATGCATGGATCGCGCAGCCTCTTGAACCTTTGGCCCATCGACGCATTTCTGAGACGCAGGCCGGAGCGCGCTCATCGGAGCTTTGCCAAACCAGCGCGAAGTTTGGGGTTGGCAAAGCCACTCAATTTGGTGATCCTGCCGCACATAAACAAATACGGTAAAATCCGACTGGGGAGGAAAATATGAAAAAATTCTTGGGACTTACCGCTGTTGCATCCGTGAGCTTTGCCTTTGCGGCAGAAGCCATGGCCACAGAGTGGAATGTCTCGGTTTGGGGCAAACGCCGCGCCTTTACCGAGCACGTCGAAAAGCTCGCTGAACTGGTGTCCGAGAAAACCGACGGCGAATTCACCATGAACATCAGCTATGGTGGACTGTCCAAAAACCGCGAGAATCTCGACGGGATCTCGATTGGCGCGTTTGAGATGGCGCAGTTCTGCGCCGGCTATCACCGCGACAAAAACCGCGTGATTACCGTTCTTGAATTGCCCTTCCTGGGCATTTCCAACCTCGAAGAGGAGGTTGCGGTCTCTAGCGCGGTCTACAACCACCCCGCCGCAGCCGAGGAAATGGCGCAGTGGAACGCAAAGCTGCTCATGACCTCGCCGATGCCGCAATATAATATCGTCGGCACCGGTGATGTGCGTGATGATCTGGCGGAATTCGAAGGCATGCGCGTGCGGGCAACCGGCGGTATCGGCGAAGCCTTCAAGGCTGTTGGCGCCGTTCCGACCTCCGTCACCGCGACCGAGGCCTATCAGGCGATGGAATCCGGTGTGGTCGACACCGTAGCGTTCGCACAACATGCGCATCTGAGCTTTGGCACCATCAACCGCGCTGACTGGTGGACCGCTAACCTCAACCCCGGCACCGTGAACTGCCCGGTTGTGGTCAACATTGACGCTTACGAAAGCCTCTCTGACGCCGAGCGCGAAGCGCTGGACAGCTCGGTTGCCGAAGCGCTGGATCACTACCTGGCGAACTACGGCGAGCTGCTGAAGAAGTGGGATAGCGTTCTCGAGGAAAAAGGCGTCGAAAAGGTCGAGATCTCGGAAGAGGTGCTCGCAGAATTCCGCTCTACTGCGGCTGAGCCGATCCGCGACGCTTGGATCAAGGATATGGAAGCACAGGGCCTGCCGGGTCAGGAGCTCTATGATCTGGTTCAGAAAACGCTCGCAGATCACCGCAACGGCAGCTGATCTGAACGCAATGGCCTATGGCCTACGGCCCGGACCAATTGGTCCGGGCTTCTGCGTATCTCACCAATAATCACATATCGGGGGAAGCTATGGCAGGTTCATCAACCGTGCTCAGCGATGCCAGCATTTTGTCAAAGCTGGATCGGGCCCTTTTGCCCATTGAGCGCGTCACAGCAATTCTGAGCGGTCTTGCGGCCTTTTCACTCATGTTCCTGGCCGCATATTCCGTGGCCGGCCGTCAGTTGGATCGGACATTTCTGGCGCCATTTTTCGACAAGATCGGCCTGATGGACGGCCCCCTGCCCGGCTATGTGGATTATATCGAAGCACTGATGCCCTTGATCGCCATCCTGGGCGTCTCCTATGTGCAACGCGAAGGTTCCCACATCCGCATGGACATCCTCGTGGGACGGCTAAAGGGTCGCGCGCTTTGGCTTTTTGAATTCATCACCGTGTTCTGCATGCTGGTGCTGGTGATCGCCTTGGTCTGGGGCTCCTGGGCCCATTTCGACCGTTCGTTTGATTGCGCCCGCCCGCTGTGTTCGCGCGACAGCTCCATCGACATCGGCCTGCCGATCTGGCCATCCAAGCTGGTGGTGCCGGTTGCCTTGGCTGTGCTCTCAGCGCGGCTCCTGTTGCAGATGACGGCCTATGCCCGCGCCTTCGTTCTGGGACTCCAGAGCCCTGCGGCCGTACCGCTCATCCAATCCGTCGCCGAGCAAGCCGCTGCTGAGGCGGAGCAACTCAAGGAGGTCGGCAATGACTGATATCGAAATCGGCCTCTGGGTCACCGCCGGAATGATGGTGCTTGTTGTGCTGGGCATGCGGGTTGCGTTTGCCGCCGGGCTTGCGGGCTTTGTGGGTCTTGTGTGGCTTCGGTGGAACGGCTTTGACTATAACCCGGAGCGTTTCTGGAAAGCTGTTGAAATTAGTGTAAAAATTGCGGGCCAAGTACCGCACTCAAAGGTTTCGAGCCAGGCGCTCAGTCTCATCCCGACCTTTATTTTGATTGGTTACCTCGCCTACTACGCCCGCCTGACCACGGCACTGTTTGAGGCCGCAAAGCGCTGGGTTGCCTGGGTACCCGGGGGCCTTGCGGTATCCACCGTTTTTGCCACAGCAGGGTTTGCCGCCGTTTCGGGCGCATCGGTTGCGACCGCTGCGGTCTTTGCCCGGATCGGCATCCCGGAAATGCTGGCGGTTGGCTACAACAAGCGTTTTGCAGCTGGGGTGGTCGCCGCAGGCGGCACCCTCGCCTCTCTGATCCCGCCCTCTGCCATCCTCGTGATCTATGCAATCATTGTTGAGCAGGATGTGGGCAAGCTCTTGCTGGCCGGCTTTGTGCCCGGTGCGTTTTCGGCCGTGGTCTACGCGGGCTTGATCATCGCCATCGCGATGATCTTCAAGACGGTCGGCCCACCGGTCACCGGCTTCACCTGGCGCGAACGCCTGCTGTCCTTGCCACCTGCCCTGCCGATTTTTGCGGTTGTCGTGATCATCATCTTCTTTGTGTACAACCCATTTGGCGAAGCCTGGGGGACACCAACCGAGGGCGGCGCTGTCGGCGCCTTCATCGTCTTTCTCGTCGCGCTAATGCGCGGGATGCGGATGCGCGAACTGCTGGATGCGCTGCTTGAGACTGCCAAACTCACGATTATGATCTTCACCATCATCTGGGGTGTTTTGATCTACGTGCGCTTTCTGGGCTTTGCAGATCTGCCTTCGGCCTTCGCCGACTGGATCTCGACCCTCTCGGCCTCGCCCATGCTGATCCTAATCTGTATTCTGCTTGCCTATGCGGTTCTTGGGATGTTCATGGACGCCATCGGCATGCTTCTTCTGACGCTGCCTGTTGTCTACCCGGCCGTCATGGCGTTGAACGGGGGCGAGATGGTCTCGGCTGCGGATTCTGCCTTCGGCATGTCCGGCCCAATGTGCGCGATCTGGTTTGGCATCCTGGTGGTCAAGATGGCGGAGTTCTGTCTGATCACGCCCCCAATCGGGCTGAATTGCTTTGTTGTAGCGGGGGTACGAGACGATTTGTCAGTACAAGACGTGTTCCGCGGCGTGATCCCGTTCTTCATCGCAGACGCTGTGACAATCGCGCTCTTGGTGGCCTTTCCTGCCATTGTCTTGTGGCTCCCAAGCTTGGCAGGCTAGGGACTAGGTCCCACTACAGGCAAATAATCTGCGCCCTCAGTGCGAAAACGGATGGAGTGTCCTTTGCACTGGGGGCGCGGCAGATTTGACCCGACGCCATTCCGGCTACGAGGTCTTTTCCGGTCGACGTGTGAAACCCGGTTTCGACGACAGGCGACAATATGAACTATTTTCGCATTGCCCTTGCGCGATGCTCACCGCCCGCCGACGCGATCATCAGGATAGATAAAAGCCCCTTCATCGATGTGTCTTCGATTGCACCCACCCGGAAGGAGCCAATGATATAGCGTGAAGCGCTCAACGAATTCTGACTGCGCGATGCGCAGCAAGATTTACGGCCACTTTCCTTGGGCAAGAGCAGCTTCTGCACACATGAGAACAAATTTAGATACTAGCAGCAAGTAGACCCTGCGGCATGAAGCACTGCCACCACGGCGCGCATTCGAACTTCACGAATTTATACGTCGCCCAAGGCTATATCCGCTGCACGCACCAAATCGAAGCGTCTTAAGAAAGGCGCCAGGGCACAACGCAATGCTGTGATCAAACGGGGTAGAGAGTATCACTCCCTACCCCAAATTAGATCAGTTTGCAGGAATGCCTGCCTCTGAATTCAGGGCGGTTTTGACTGCGGCCAGCTCGCCAGAAGCTTGCAACGCGTCGTAGGCAGCCTGCAATCTCGCGGCGATATCGGCGCCTCCTTCAATCTCTGAGGAGACTTGCAGATAGGCCAGTGTCTCGGTCACGGGCATCTCGCTCGCGGCAAACTGTGCGACGTCTTCCGGCGAGAAATTCTGGTTCAACATGTCCCAGCCAACCAACTCATCAATGACAAACGCATCAATGCGACCGCCGAGGAGCTTCTTGAAGTTCGAGATGTCATTTGGCGCGGTTTGGATGTTGTAGGTTCCGTTTTCACCCAAGGCCCAAAACTCTTCGGAATAGGGATAGCCCAGCGTGGCACCAAAGGTTTGGCCCGCCAAATCGCCAAGGCTGGTCCATTCCGGCAATGGCTTGTCCTTGCGGTAGAAGAACACGATCCGCTCGCTGGAGACCGGCCCCACTTCGATCAGGCCGCTCTGATCCGCCAGATCACTCCAATAACTTGCGGCGTGGCGCTGGCCCGCGCGGGTAAGCTCGAGACCGCGGTTCCATGGCATGTACTCAAATGCGATTTCGATCCCGGCATCTTCTGCCAGACGTGCGACCAACCCGTTGACCACGCCCCCATTGGGCAGGGCTTCTCCAGTCATTGGCGCGTATTCGCCCGTGGCGATTCGGATCGGGTCGGCGAACCCTGCAGGCGCGAGAGCCATGAGAACAAAAGAGAGGGCGGTGAGCGTGCGTTTCATCAGGCTACTCCATAAGACAAGGTCGATAGGAGGGAACCGTTGCATTGAAAATCCGAAATTTGCGTTTACGCGCTGCCAGTTGGATCTGGTCTTTTTCAGTGCATTTGAATCGAGCCCTACGCCGTTAGACTCGGCAGTTGGGCTTAGGAGGAGGCATCCTTTCCGTCTTGCAGCATCCGCGCCAGTGCGGGGAGCTTGTCGTCTGGGACTTCGCCCTTGTGCACGACAAACAGATAGAGACTTGTAAAGTATAGGCTTTTGGCCAAGACCGTTGCCGAAGCGATCACGGCAGACAGAATAAAACTCAGTGCCAGCAGCGACAATGTGGGCAGCGTATTGACCGGGATCTCGCCAAAATGTGCCAGAAACGCATCCGGCAGGCTGGTCGCGAATTGATAGCCCACGGCACCACCGCCAAAGAGCCCCAGTACGACGCCCCCCGCAAACAGGGATTGCGCAACGCCGCCAGCGAGATCAATGCCAATCACACCAACAAGCGTCTCAGGCACATGACTGCGCAGCTCTTTCAACCGTGCGACCAAGGTTTTGACGCCCGCTCGTTCCACAACGATGGCGGAGATACCGAAATTGGACACCAAATCCCAGACTTCGGCCACCACAAAGACGACTATCGCCACCAGAAAACCGAGAAACCCACTCTGCTTGCTCTCTGATGCACGGCGCAAAAGATAAGAGACAAAACCGATGAACAGCAGGGAAAAAAGATTTCCCAAGAGCGTTTTGACGATGGCAAATCTGTTGATGTGGCCCTCAATCAGCGTATCTCGCGCCATCTGACTCATGGCCGCTTGCAAAAATGTCTGGAGTATCATTTCCACCGGCAAATAGATGATGAACACCAGCATCAACGGAAAGAGCCTCTCCCAATCCTGGGTCACAAACCCGAGATAAAGGATCACCAGCGCCAGAAGTCCACGTCCGGCCTTGAGAACGAACAGACATAGAAACGGAACAAACACCTGCAAATCGGACCCCAGTACCGACAATGACGCCCGTATCATCGCACCAATACGCCCTGTTCTCGCCCCGAAGAGGGCGAGGATTTTGCTTATGAATTTCATGGTGTCTCCTCAGTCGACGATGATCGGCTGAGCGGTCACGATGCGGTCGCCTTCGGCATAAAAGAAGCGCAACTCATATGCACCGGCCTCCTCTGGCGCGGTCAGGCGGGTCAGGTGGCTTTCGGTATGCGCATAGCTGACGAGATGCGGCAGGTCGTCTCCGGCCCTGGCAAGCGCGATATAATCCGCAGGGTTTGGCGCGATCCCGTTCCACAACACGGCAAAGTCCTGGCCTGCAGCCACTTGACTTGGCGCTTTCAGCGACAAATCCGGATCTGACAATGTGATCGAGGTGCGATCAAGCACGGTCCATGGATCGGTCGTGGCAACAAAAACGATCTCGTAGTCGCCCGGCTGCGATGGCAGGCGCAGGGCCTGCTGTTCTGGTCCAGTGGTCTCGAAATAGAAGGTGATCGCCGGGAAACCCTCGGCCTTTGGGGCGATGCCGATAAAGTCTTTCTCTGATCCGCGCCCTTGCCATGTGACCGTCACAGTCCCCCCCGTGAGACCCGTAGATGGCGCTGTGACCGACGCGACCATGGGCGTTACTTCAAGCGGCGCGCGCGCAAGGACGGCTCCGGTTTCGGCGCGCACATAGACGATCTCGTAGGTACCCGCCTGCGGCGGGGTTGGCATCGGCGCAGGGTTGCCGTGCTCGACCCCAATGCGTGAGGAAAATGCGCCGACATCGGCGCCGGGGGCCAAGGTCCCGATCCAGTCGCCTTCTTCGCTGGGGGCCTGCCAGATGATGTCGATGGTCCGACCCGCCTGTGCCCTAGCAGGCCCCATCAAAGTAGCCGATGCCGGGTCGGGCGTGGATGTGGTCACCGCTACCTGTGCCAAAGCCGCCGTCAATTCAGATGCGCTCGACGCGTCCCGGTAGAAACCTCCGGTGTTCTCAGCCAAACACTGCAACTGCGCGCGCGCTGCGTCATCCGCGATGCCGAAGCCAATCGCATGCAGGGTAAAGTCCACACCGCGCGCTTCGAGTTCTGCGCCAACTGCGCAAGGATCAAGCCCACAAGTTTCCTCGCCATCTGAGATGAGGATGACGGTTGCTTTCTCCTCACTGGATCGCAAAGCGTCAGCGGCTTGCATCACCGCCGCAGAGAGCGGTGTCTTGCCTTTTGGACTGATCCGCGTGACCGCCTGTGAAATGGCCTGCCGCGATCCCGCGGCAGGGGCGATCAACTGTTCGATATCGTTGCAATCGCCTTTGCGCCGATGTCCATAGGCCATCAGGCCGAGCTCTTGGTTCTCTGGGAGTGTCTTAAGAAGGTCCTGCATCACGTCCTGAGCGATGGCGATCTTGGCAACACCGTCAATCTGTCCCCACATCGACCCAGAGGCATCCAACACCAAAGTACTGCGGGTCAGGTCTTGCGCAGCAACAGGCGCGGCGAGTGCGGCACAGATGGCGGCTGTCATGATTTTATGTTGCATGGCTCAGTCTCCCACCCGGATCCAATGGCCGGTCGAAATTGCTGCGCAATGATCGGTCTTGAACGCGGCGACAGCTTCGGGAGGCATGACAACATAGAGTTCCGAACGGTGCGAGATACGGCTCGTGTCATGAACCGTGAGCGTCCATTCCATGTAGGATCGCTTGCCGCCGTAAGCAGGTGATTGGGAAAACACATCCTCCATCGCGCGGGTGACCCACTGATTGGGTGCGGTCGACCGCCAGCTGGAGGCGTATTGCTGCATCCGAAGCTGGCTGGGATGAAACGGTGTCTGAAATGTCAGGTGCTGCGGCGTTGTGGCCTCTGCAGGGAGCGCGGCCATACCGCCCGCCATGCTTTGGCCAATCACATCTGGACAGCCCTCAAACTGCACTGGTGTGGCTTCGAGTTTCCAGAGCCCCGATTGCGGCTGAAGACCTGATGCGGCCACGGGCGCGCTATCCTCGGTTGGTGCAATCTCCGCCTCCAGTGGGTCCAGTGGCAGGTCTGTCGGGGCGCAATGGTCTGGGCCACGATAGCGGAAACTCTCGGCGCTTGTGCCCAAAACGACCTGCGCAGCATCCAGCTCGGTGCGCGGCACCCAGTAGCCCTCGTCTTCATGGGTTACAAGCACATGATCCACTCGTGGCGCAGCGCCATGGGTTTGGGCCCGCAGGGCTGCCTCATCAGCGTCTGGCACGAGATATTCTGCCGGACCATCTGCTGGGAAATGTACGGAGGCTGGCAAACACTCAGCTGCAAAAACCGAAGCAGGCAAGAGCGCCAGCCCCGCAGTGAAACCCAAAACGCACTGCATTTTTTCTAAAATCCTTGGACCATTGTCAGGCTTGATGCGCTCCGACTTATCGCGTTTGTTGAACCCGCTCATGACCAGTTTTGGTTATAAGTGCCAAAAGAGTTTAGATGCGGTGCCAGCTCGGGCCATGGAACACCAAGACGATATTACTTCGCTGATCGGTTCGATCTACGCTACCGCCGTCGACACGGAGGGGTTTGCCGTGCTCCTAGAGCTGGCTGACACGCGGCTCAACAACGATACACATCGGCGTCGGTTCGAAGCCTTGCGCAGCAACTTCGAAACCCACGTTGTGCGGGCGGAGGCGATTATTGGCGCGCTTCCCCAAACGGGGCTGACTCAGGAGAACCCCAACGATCCGTGCCCGAGGTTTGATCTTGACCGCCGACTTCATGTCATTTCGCCTAACCCCGCAGCGCAGGACCTGTTGGGGCTCTGCGATGGCGCTCCCTTGGACACGCTCGAGCTGACAACAGATACGCTCCGCGCGATCAAGCGCTTTGCCACGGGTCAGAGCGACCACGCGCCTGTGCTCCGGCTCACGCGTAAAGACACTGGCAAACCGATGCTGCTTCGCTGTCAAACGCGGGGAGGCCGCGAGACGGTGCAGTGCTTTGGCGTCGACATTCCATGGCATGATGGCGCAAGCAGCGCGATGCGCGCGCTCTATGAACTCACTGCGTCAGAGAACGAAGTACTGGGTCTGCTGGTCGAAGGGCACAGCCCACAGGAGGTGGCCGAGGTACGCGATCGGTCCATTGAAACCATTCGCCAGCAAATCAAGGCGATGTTTCGCAAAACGGGCACCACGGGCACGCTTGAACTGCTCCACCTCGGCCGTGTTGTTTGCGTGTCGAGCGCGCAGATAGAAGACACCACGCGCGCGCAGGATCAAAACCACGTCCTGCGCCTGCCGGATGGGCGGAGCATGAGCTATCGCGACATCGGCTCCCCAACCGGGCGGCCCATTATCTTCTTACACGGCTGTCTCGGAGGCCACCGCCTCCCCAAGGCCGCCGAAGCCAAACTTGGCAGGCTCGGTCTGCGCTGGATTGCGCCTGCACGTCCTTGGCATGGCAGTTCAGATGGATGGCCCGCGCTTGTCTCTGATCCCTCTCGTTATGGCGAAGATCTCCGCACCTTGGCAGATCGCCTTGATCTTAAGGACATCACGCTGGTTGGCTATGATGCTGGCGCCGCACTTGCCTGCTGCGCGGCGGGCGGGCTCGGTGCGCGGTTGCGCAGAGTGATTGCCCTTGCGATTACCCCGCCCATGCAGAGCATGCGCGACTTTGCCGCCGCCCCGACACAACAACGCATTCTGGCTCTGGCCGCAAAGACCTCCGTCCCGTTTCTGCGCTACCTCTCGATTGTTGGCGATCGAAAGCTGCGTCTTGAGGGGCGGGAGGCCTTTGCTGACACTGTATTCCGGAATGCGCCCGCTGATTTGCGTGCCTGCTGCGATCCAGAGGTCCTGGACCTGATGTGGGAGGGGCACTTTTTTCATGTGGCCCAGGGCAATGACAGCTTCATCAATGATTGTCGGCTGATCGCATCAGATTGGAGCGCCAAGGCAAAGCTGATGTGCGCTCCGTTACACCTCGTACATGGCGGGGCCGACCAAATTGTACCGCTCTCCCGCGCGCAAAGCTTTGCACAGAGCTTTGGCGCAAGCCTCACCGTGATTGAGCACGCAGGCCACAGCCTTCCTTTTAGTCACTGGCTTGATGTGCTGCACGCCGTGACCGAGGACGGGCCTGAGTAGGCTTTCAGATCCGAGATCGAACACCTCTCATCCCGGCGCTCGCGATCAAGTTGTCGGGGCGGGGACCAGCGGGGCGGCTGGCTTGTGCATGCTTGGCGGCATTCCAAACTTGCGCGAAAACTCCCGGCTGAACTGCGTAGGGCTTTCGTAACCCACCTCATAGGCGGCGGACGCGACAGAGCGATTTTCTGTAACCAAGAGCCTGCGCGCCTCCAACAAACGCAGATCCTTTTGATATTGCAGGGGCGTTGTCGCTGTCACGGAGCGGAAATGCTCGTGAAAAGCCGAAAGGCTCATGCCACATTCCGATGCAAGATCTGCAACCGGCAGGTTTGATTTGAAGTTCTCCCGCATGGTCGCGATAACCTGCGCAATGCGGCTCGCGGGGCTGTCTTGGTTTAGGAGTTGTCTCAGCATGCCGCCATGTTGTGCACGCAAGAGCCGGAAGTGGATTTCACGCAGGATGAGTGGCGCCAGCGAACGGGCTTCGACGGGGTCTTTGGACACGTTAAACAAACGGTGCGTGGCATCGATCAACGCGGCATCGGAGGCCGCTGCGTTCAACGAGTGGGCATTGGCGCTATCGTCACGTTCACCAATTTCGTCATTCATGCTGCGTGCCATCGCGAGGTCCAAACGCAATGCAAGCGCTGTGTAAGGTGCATCCGGGCTTGCTTGCATGACAGCGGACTCCACCGGAATGGCGTGGCTGACGATAAGTGTATCCCCGGCGCTGTATCGCACGACACGTCCGTTCAAATAGGCCTCCTTGGCGCCTTGCAATACAAGACACATGATCGGCTCGTAAAACGCGGCCGCGCATTCGGTGGTCTTAGTCTGCGCAAAGGCAAACAGCCCATCGACACCCGTAGCGCATCCTTCGCCAAGTGTTCCGGTTCTCTCGACCAGATCAAACACATCTGAGATCAGATTTTTAGGTACCATGCAGCGGCCTCCCTTGCCTTGTGAACATAGGCGTTTCGCAAGCGGCTGGCAGTCCCAAAGAGGCCAGTCTGGAGAATTGGGCAGATTATTTGGAGGATCAGGCAAGGCAATCCAACCCCGGCGCGCTAAGTTAAACACCGAAGACCGGAGGTCCTTGGCGTGCCAAGGACGTGAAGTGTTGCTCGCTGAATATTGCGTGGCAACGGGTTTGACGCCGCAATCGATCCAAACGGGCCGAGATTGGAACCGAGGCAGCAGAGAGACAAAGGCTGCCTAAAAAGCGATTTTCGTAGCCAACTGGGAGACCTAAAGCCATGGCAATTTCACTAAAGTTGAACGGGGAGACCCACACGGTTGAGGCCGAGCCAGGCACACCGCTTTTGTGGGTGATCCGGGATGAGCTAAAGCTCACCGGCACCAAATTCGGGTGTGGCGTTGCGTCGTGCGGCGCCTGCACCGTTCATATGGATGGCGCACCGATCCGGTCTTGCCAGACCTATATCGAGGATGTGGAAGGTGCAGAGATCACCACGATCGAGAAAATGGAAGACGACAAGGTTGGTGCCGCAGTCCAGCAAGCCTGGCGCGAGCTCGACGTGGTTCAATGCGGCTATTGCCAGTCTGGTCAGATCATGAGCGCGGTGGGTCTGTTGCGCGAAAACGCAAAGCCCACGGCAGAGGACGTTGACAACTACATGTACGGGAACGCCTGCCGCTGTGCGACTTATCAACGTATCCGCGCAGGTGTGTTGCGCGCTGCGGAAATTCTGGAGGCTTGAGAGATATGACTGCCAATATTTCCCGTCGTGGGTTTCTGAAAACCGCAGCCGCCGCAGGCGCGGTGCTTTATGTTGGGGCCACAGCTGACGGCGCTGCCGCTGCAGGGTCGTCGGATGCGATGCTGAATCCTTTTGTGAAGATCGACAGCGATGGCAACGTCATTGCGATCATCAAGCATTTTGAAAAAGGACAAGGACCCGCCACCGGCCTCTCCACGCTGATTGCCGAAGAACTTGGTGTGACCATGGAGCAGATTGGCTACGAATTCGCCCCCTCCGACCCGCAGGTTTACAACAACCTTTTGTTTGGTCCTTTTCAGGGTACTGGCGGCTCAACCGCCATGGCCAATTCCTGGATGCAGTACCGCACAGCTGGTGCGAATGCGCGTGAGATGCTGATCAAAGCAGCAGCGCAGGATTGGGGCTTGGACAACGCAGATTTGGACATCCAAGACGGCATGGTGACTGGCGGTGGAAAGTCCGCGCCACTTGGAGACTTTGTCGCGGCAGCGGCAGAGATCGCTCCATCTGAAACGCCACGTTTGCGGGACCAATCCGAGTGGAAGATCATCGGAAAAGAGAGCACACGACGCCTGGATAGCGCCATCAAAGTCAATGGTCAGGCGCAGTTTGGCATGGATCTGCATCTGCCGAACCAAATGGTCGTGATGATCAAACGCACGCCACAGCGTGGCGGCGTGGTGGCCGGATTTGATGACAGCGCAGCCAAGGACGTTAAAGGGTTCATCATGGCACTGCCGCTCCCCACCAAACATGGTGTTGCGGTTTACGCCGAAAACACCTGGGCTGCGATGCAGGCGCGGGCAGCAGTCGAAGTCGACTGGGATATGTCCGCTGCGGAAACGCGCTCCTCGCAGGAAATCCGCGACGAAATCATGGCCGCGTTGGATGCCGCGCCAGTGTACAATGTGAACAAGGCCGATACAAACGCCGTCGCTTTGGCGGTCGATGAGGCAGCGCAAGTCTTGGAAAAGACATTCTATTTCCCGCTTCTTGCCCATGCGCCGATGGAGCCGATGAACTGCACCATTGAACAAACAGCGGATGGCGACATCGTCCTGCATGATGGGGCGCAGATGCCAACCGGCCCGCATTTGGCCTATCAGCAGATCTTTGGTCTCCCCGCCGAGAAAATCCACATCAACACGATGCTGGCGGGCGGCTCCTTCGGGCGACGGGCAACTCCGGATGCCGACTACCAGGTGGAAGCGGGTCTGGCTTTTGTGATGACCGATCGCTCTCGCCCGGTGAAGCTGGTCTGGGATCGAGAAGACGACATTCGTGGTGGCTATTACCGTCCGGCGACGGGGCACAAGGTGCGGATAGGCCTCGACGCAGACGGCAAGATTACCGGATGGGAGCATCAGGTCGCAGGCCAGTCGATCATGAAAGGCACAGCCTTTGAAGCGATGGCCGTCAAGGATGGCATTGACCACTCCACCGTCGAAGGTCTGGCCGACAACCCTTATGTGATCCCAAACATGGCCGTTGGTCTGACAGACACCGAAAAGGCCACCTCCGTGCTGTGGTGGCGCTCGGTTGGGCACACGCACACCGCGTATGTGATGGAGGTCATGATGGATATGGCCGCCAAGGCCGCTGGGCGTGATCCGGTCGAGTTCCGCTTGGCCTACCTTGAGGGCGGCAACAAAGATGCGCAGCGCAAAGCTGGCGTTCTGAAGCTCGCGGCCGAGAAAGGGAACTGGGGCAACCCTGCGGCAGGCAATGTCCAAGGTATCGCGGTGCACAAGTCGTTTGGATCTTTTGTAGCTGAGGTCGTCGAAGTGTCGGGCACACCCGACGATGGCATCCAGATCGAAAAGGTCACGGCTGCCGTCGATTGCGGCATTGCAGTAAACCCGGATGTCATCCGGGCCCAGACCGAAGGCGCCATCGGGTATGGCATCGGTCATGCGATGCGGGACCAGATCACACTCGATGGTGGCGAGGTGGAGCAATACAACTTCCCGGACTACGAGCCACTTCGGATCTCTGACATCAAGGCGATCGAGACACATATTGTGGCGTCTGCTGAAGCACCGACCGGCATTGGGGAACCGGGTACTCCGCCCTCAGCGCCAGCGTTGGCGAATGCGATCGCCCAGTTGGATGTTCGCGTTGCAGAGCTCCCGATGAGCGAAAACGGCGTGTCCTTCGCCTAACGCACAGATGCACCGCAATCATCCAAGTTGCGGTGCATCATGCGCGCCCGCCGGCTCAAACGCATCACAGCATTTGGCCTCACCCGTTGCGGTAGAGGTTTGGCTGGCCGACAACAACACGGCATACAGATGCTAGCAATATGTGTGTCTTTCGCCGCTGTCCCATGCCCCAGTTATGGTTCGCGCGCGCGCAACACGCAGCCTGTTTACGGGGCGTAGCAAATCTCTCCCGTCGCGCAGGACGTCAGATTTCGCGCAATGTCTCTTTGCTGACGGGTTTTTCGACAAAAACAACATCTCGGGGCAAATCCGTCGGGGCACCGCGCGTGGACATAAGCGCGCAACGGCATTCGGGAAAACACTCTTGAGCCCGTCTAATCAGATCCCGACCGCTGAACCCATCATCAAGCCAGAGATCGGTCAAGATCGCGTCAAGATGGTCAAGCCCCTCTAAGGCTTTGACCGCCTCTGCATATGTGGCGCAGCGCAAAGTTTGCGCGCCCAGTTCCTGCAGGAGACGACATGATCGCTCTAGTGATACCGGATCATCATCGATGACCAAAGCCATCCACGGACCACCAGAAGAGTTTTCTTCGCTGTTGTACACCTGATGCGGGAAAGACAGGGTAACTATCGTTCCCCGCATTGGGCCCTGCGTGCTCGTTTGAATGTCGAGCCGACCGCCGGACTGATGTGCGAACCCATCCACCATGGACAACCCCAGTCCGGTGCCACCGCCGTCGGGTTTGCGTGTAAAAAACGGATCGGTCGCGTGGCGCAGCACCTCTTCGGACATGCCGCAGCCATCGTCGCTGACGGCGACCTCGACCCTCTCACCAGCGGTCACTGACACGACAATCCGCCCAGTATCCGAACCTGTCGCTGAAATGGCCTGCCCGGCATTGATGCACAAATTGAGGATCGCACTTTCAAGCTGACCAGGGTCAACGAGACAGGTCGCCGGGGCCTTTGAGACCTCGACTTGCAAAGAGACATGTTTGGGAATGGCGATTTCGAGGAGATCGGCCATCCCCGACACCAGTTCGGACACATCCGTCACCTGTGGTGCAAGATGTTGCTTGCGGGCAAAGGCCAAAAGGCGCTCGGTGAGGCTGGCCCCAAGGTCAAGCGCTGCCCCAAGCCGTTCATGCAGATCGCGTCGTTGCTCCGGTTCTGCATGCTCCAGAAGGTGGAGATTTCCCGAGATGCTCGACAGGATATTCCCGAAATCATGGGCCACCTCGCCAGAGACCTTGCCCAAGGCCTCGACCCTGCGGATGGCCTCCAATCGGGCCTCCATACGCTTGCGCTCCGTTGTCTCTGAGATCAGCCAGACTTGACCCCCATCCGGCAGTGGCGAGAGGTGGATCTCGATCACGTTGCCATCAGGGTCGCTGTATTCTTCAAAACCGCCGCGCTCGTCTCCGCCGGCATTGCGGCAAAAGGGCGAGACCGCAATTAACGCGCTCATGTGATCGCTGGTTCCATCTGGATCAGGCGGTAGACGCAGCAAGCGGCGCAGATTGTCGTTCTCGGCGATGATGCGCCCGTCCGCCGCCTCGACTGCAACGCCGTCCTTGATGTTTTGAAAGACCCGCGAAAAGAGCGCATTCTGATGCCGCATCTGCGCTGTGCGCCGGTCCAATTTGCGGGCGTTGTCGCGAAACACCCCAAACGAAGTGAACAACTGGCCGATCTCATCGCGCGCGGTGGGCGGCGCGGGCAGGTCCACCCGCAAGTTTCCTGACGCCAGCCGCCGCATCGCACCCGAAATGCGTTCGAGATTGCGTGCAACGTGGCGCGACACATAGACCGAGGATGTCACAGCGACGATCAAACTCGCGATACTCAGTGCGAGAAAGGCATTGCGCGCATAGGCCAGCGTATCTGATGTCTCGGCGCGCGCGCGAGACAAGCGGTCCTCGGCCTGAGCCACCTTGGTCTCGGCAAAGGCGCTGACACGCCGCGTTTCCTGACGAATGCGAAACAACGCATTCTCGGCATCAAGGCGCGCCGAGAGGTTCCCATGCTTGAGGACAAACAGCCCGCCCCCCCGCTGCACGACGTTTCGAATCTCGTCATAGGTCTCGCGAGGCGCCTGTCGTGACAAGGATTGAAGCTGCCCACTCAGGCGTTGAAAATCGCGCGCAAATCCACCCAGTTCGATCAATTCTTCTGATCGCGCAGCGCCCAACGCCACAGATGTCAACTGTTGGAGACCGCCCCAATCCTGCTGGGCCTCCAACGGCAACACATCATCCTGTGACATCCGCCTGCTGCGGGCATTCAGCCGCACCAGCGCCCGGTCGATTGCCTTGAGCTCTGCCTGTCGGGCACTTTGTGGTAAAAGTGCTTGCGCCAGATTTTCGATAGCTAGACCCAACCGTGCCAGCGGCAGATCCAGCTCTGGATCATTCCCCGAGGATTGACGCACCCGTTCGAGGTTCTCCATCACGGCTGCAACCTCTTGTTCGAGCTGATACGGCGCAAAAAGCGCAAAGAGGAACGGTGCAGAGGTCGCAAGCTCGGACACATCGCGCGACAGGTCCATCGCCGCTTCGACTTCGGTCAGCGTGTCCCGGTGCAGCACGTTCATCCAGACCTCGGTGCGATCAAGCACCCGCAATCCGATTCCGCTCACCAAGACCATCAGCCCAAACATCACCGCCAGCGCAGCAGACAGGCGGACCCGCACACCAAGGTCGCGAAACCAGCTCATTCGGTGCCCAGGTGGAACACATAGCCCCGCGCGCGGCGGGTCTGCAGGTGTACAGGTTTGGCAGGTACCGGTTCGATCTTGCGGCGCAGACGCAGGATCAACACGTCCACTGTGCGATCAACATAACGCTGGGTATCCGCCCCCAAGGCCTCCAGAAGCTCCTCACGAGGGACCACCCGTTCGGGGTTGCGGGCGAGAAACTCCAAAAGCCGGTATTCGGCGTTTGTCAAAGGGACCTCTTCGCCCGATGCATCCAGAAGTCGTCGCGCATCGAGGTCGATCCGCTTTTCGCCAAAGGTAATCTGCCGTTTGCCAGATGTCACAGTGCGCGCCGAGGCGTGACCATATCGGCGCAACACGGCGCGGATGCGCGCAACCAGTTCGCGCGGATTGAAGGGCTTGATCAGATAATCATCCGCGCCGGTTTCCAAGCCGATGATCTTGTCGATTTCGTCTCCGACGCCTGTGAGCATCACGATGGGGATTTCGTGTCGCTCCCGCAGGTGGATGGCGAGCGTCAAACCGGATTCGCCGCGCAGACGCAGATCGATCAGGGCAAGGTCTACGGGCGGCGGATCCCCCAACGCGTGAAAGGTCTCAATGTCGGGGCAGCACACGGACTCAAACCCGCTCTCATGCATTAGCGCCGACAGGGTTTCGCGCACCTGAGCGTCGTCATCGACGATTGCGATGACGGGTCCGGCCTCGGGCTTTGGACTGACAGCCTGCATGCAACGCTCCTCCTGCGACGTGCTGGCACACGACCGCCTCCTCGACGATCAAGCCCAAGGCCTAGCGCACTTCAGTCGCAAACTTAAGGGTTGGTCGCAGCTTTGTAACACTGTTAACAATTCAAGTGACCGCCGGTAGTTTCATTAACAGCTCGCGTCTCGCCAAGGCCCACCCCGCGCCCCTAGCCTAAACGGGTTGAAGCAGGTGCGGCCCGGCCCTCCTGCTCTCTAAGGGAGGAAACCATGACACCATTCATCACCCGTGCGATTGGCGCACTGGGCATTCTGACGTGCTCCACCATCGCCGCTCAGGCGCAAGACTGTGCGGAGCGTGGCGCGCTTGATCTGCAATATTGCGACGCCAACGGTGATCTCGTCGCCGACACGCCGACCGATCCGGCAGAGCTGAGCGATCCCGATACGCTTGTTTTTGCCTACACCCCGGTCGAGGATCCGGCGGTCTATGCTGACATTTGGGAGCCGTTCATCGAGCATCTCGCTGACGTCACCGGCAAGGACGTACAGTTCTTTGCGGTGCAGTCGAACTCCGCCGAGGTAGAGGCGATGCGCTCTGGCCGTCTGCATGTGGCAGGTTTTTCAACCGGACCGACGCCTTTCGCCGTGAACCTTGCAGGCGCCGTGCCGTTTGCAATCATGGGTGCCGAGGATGGCCAGTTTGGCTATAAGCTGCAGGTCTTCACCCAGGCCGACAGCGACATCAAGGACGTCTCTGACCTTGCAGGCAAGCGCGTCGCGCATACCTCGCCCACCTCGAACTCTGGCAACCAGGCACCGCGCGCACTGTTCCCGGGCTTGGGCGTCGAACCTGACAAAGACTACGAAGTTGTCTATTCCGGCTCGCACGACCAATCCATGCTCGGCGTAGTTGCCGGGGATTACGACGCAGCCCCGGTTGCATCCGAGGTTGTGGAACGCATGGCGGAACGCGGGCTTTATGATCCGGCAGACGTGCGCATGATCTGGGAAAGCGATCCGTTCCCAACCACGTCTTTCACCATGGCGCATAACCTTGATCCCGCGCTGGCCGAAAAAGTCAAAGAGGCGTTCTTCACCTTTGATTTTGCTGGCACCGCGCTTGGCGAGGAATTTGATGGCGTGTCGAAATTCGTGCCCATCACCTACCAGGACCAGTGGGCCGTGATCCGTCAGATCCAGGCTTCCAACGGCGTGGAATACACGCCCCAGGGTCTCGCCGGGAACTAATCCCCTTCCACATGGCCAGTCCGGTGCGCCAGCGCGCGCCGGGCACTCTACACTGCCCGACCCCCGTGGTCAGGGCGCTGGCCGCGCCATTCCAAAGAGGCATTCCATGCTGAAGATCACAAACCTGACAAAGCGCTACGGCAGCGGCGACCCCGTCCTGAAAGAGCTGAACCTGACCGTTGAGGGCGAACAGCTGACCTCCGTGATCGGCTCTTCGGGCGCTGGCAAATCCACGCTTTTGCGCTGCATCAACCGTCTTGTAGAGCCGACCTCCGGCTCAATCGAATTGAACGGCACCGAATTCACCACCTTGTCCCGCCGCGAGCTGCGCAGCGCGCGCCGGCGCATCGGCATGGTGTTTCAGGGCTTCAACCTGATCGACCGGCTCACGGTGATGGAGAACGTACAGGCCGGGCGGCTTGGATACATTTCCACCTGGGCCGCGCTGACCCGCCGCTACCCCAAGGACGACATTCGCCGGGCCTTTGAACTGATGGAGCGTGTGGGCATCGCCCACTACGCGGATAAACGTGCCGATGAGCTCTCGGGCGGGGAACGTCAGCGGGTGGGGGTTGTGCGCGCCCTGATGCAACGGCCGGAGATCCTGCTCGCGGACGAGCCCACAGCGTCGCTCGACCCGAAGACCTCCGAGCAAATCATGTCCCTGCTGCGCGATCTGGCGCAGGAGCTGAACCTGCCCGTGATCATCAACATTCACAACGTGACCGAAGCCAAGGAATACTCCGACCGGATCGTCGGGATGCGCTATGGACGGATCATCTTTGACGACAAACCCGCCGCGCTGACCCGTGACGAGATGGATACGATCTATGCCGGCGTGCCCGCGCAGGACCGCGCCGAAGTGGGGGCCGTTGCATGAGCACGCGCCCCGACAACTTGCCAGAGAGCTGGCGCAAGCCACCCTTCATCGCCAATGTCGCTCTGCGGTATGTGCTGTATCTCGGCGTCGCGGTCTATATCATCTTCACCCTCGCCACGCTCCCGATTGACTGGGATCGTGTGGCTGATGGGATGACCCGCGCTCAGCGGATCTTCAACGGGGCATTCCCGCCCAGTTTCGATCGCGCGGGGCTGTTGTTTGATGGCTTCATGGAAAGCCTGAAGATCGCCATTCTCGCCACCGTCGGTGGTATCCTGATCTCGGTCCCGCTTGCTTTTATGGCAGCCGCAAATATCGCGCCGAAACCGATCTATCTGCTCGGACGCGGGCTGATCATCATCGCGCGCAGTTTCCACCCGGTAATCGTGGCGATCATCTTTGTCAAAGCCGTAGGCTTCGGTCCCTTTGCGGGCGCCCTGACACTGGTGGTCTATTCTGTGGGCTTCGTCGCCAAACTGCTGGCCGAGCGCATTGAAGAGATCGATTTTGGGCAGGTGGAAGCCATGCGCTCCGCCGGGGCCGGGTTCCTCACAACGCAGGTCTATGCGGTGCTGCCACAGATCATGCCGCGCCTCGTGGGGCTTGGCATCTATCAGCTCGACAGCAATCTGAGGGCCTCTGCCGTGGTCGGTATCGTTGGCGCAGGCGGCATCGGGGCCACCCTCGCCAATGCCTTTGGCCGCTACGACTATGATTTTGCCCTCGCCATCACCATGGTTATCGTCGGTGTCATCCTCATTTCTGAGGCAGTGAGCGGCGTCATCCGAAAGCGTATCACATGAAAAGTCTCTCCGAACCGCATTCCCTCTCCGAGGCGCTGGAGGCCCGGGATGACTGGGCACGTTTCACGCCGAAGCAACGCCTGATCCGCTACGCGGGGTTCGCCGCCGCAGCCGTAGTCGTAGCTTGGGCATTGGGCAGCATCGACGTGATCTGGGCCTGGGTCTGGGACTCGCCAGCGCAGATGGCGGACCTTTTTGGACGCATGATGCCGCCGGACCCCTCCAACCTGCCCGGCATCCTGACGGCCATCTGGCAGACCGTGAATATTGCCACATTGGCCACCTTGATCGCGGTCTTTGTCTCGCTGCCTGTGGCCTATATCGCGGCGCAAAACACCACGCCGAACCGCGCCTGCCTCTGGCTGGGCCGTTTCATCCTCGTGTCTTCCCGGTCGGTGAACACGATCATCTGGGCGCTTCTCTTTGTGGCCATCTTCGGCCCCGGCATCGTTGCAGGGATCGTTGCGATCATGTTCCGGTCTATTGGTTTTTTGGGCAAATTGCTTGGCGAAGCGATCGAGGAAATCGACCGCAAACCGGTTGAAGCGCTCGAGGCCTGCGGGGCATCGCAATTCAAGATCGTACTCTACGCGATCGTACCGCAGGTAATGCCCGCATTCTTTGCGGTGTCGATCCTGCGTTGGGACATCAACCTGCGTGAAAGCACCGTACTGGGACTCGTGGGTGCGGGCGGCATCGGGATGATCCTGCAGGGCGCGATTGACACATTCAACTGGCCAGAGGTGTCGATGGTTTTGCTCACGATCCTGGCGCTGGTCATCTTTGGAGAGATGGTATCGTCTTTCCTGCGTCGCAAGATCCTGTAACGACGATCCAGTGATGCCAGCGAGGCATCACTCCCCCGCCATTTGAACCTGCGGCACGATGTGTCGCAGGCGCGCTTTTGCGGGGGAGTAGCCAGATGACCAGATGCACAAAGACACCAGTGCGCGCTGCTGCGCATTTTCTCCTTTTGGCACCCGCATAATGCGCCGAGTGGCTCCTGCATTAGAGGAGAATTTACTGCTGACGATTGCCAGCGGGGACACGCGCCACCCGGTCCGCCAAAAGCAATGCCAGTTCTGCGCGCATTTGTTTGAGCGAGCCGTGGCGCAGCTGCGACTGTCCGCCATCTACCACAAGCGTCGGCACGGCGCTGACCCACCACGAAGACGCCAATTGGCGGTCCTGAGAGACCAACTGCGCCACTTCCGGACTATGCATGTCTTTACGCAGACGGTTGGAATCCAGCGCGCAGGCTAGGGCGACGTCCAACAGAACGCGCTCGTCAGCGATGTTGCGGTTATCTGTCAGATGCGCAGCTTGCACGGCATCGAAGTAGTCCCAGTGCCCGGCGTCACCAGCCTGCAATTCTGCGGCCTTGCACGCTTTGGCGCTCAATAACCCGGAAGGATAGGGAAAGTGCTGGCGGCGCATCCCTTCCACATTGATGCGACCGCCTTCGTCATGTTCGGCGCAGCGCTCCCAGTGTCCAAGGATAGCGGACTTGGCTTTCTCAGCTGAGCCGAAGGCTGCAGCGAGTTTGGCAGGCGAGTCCTGCAGAACAAAGCTACGGTGGCGTATACGGATCGGAAATTCGGCCGCCAACTTGCGTAGTTTTGGGGACATCACAAAACACCAGCCGCAAACCGCGTCGTGAAAGAAGTCGATGGTGAGCACGGGAGAGGTCATCATTTCACCTATAAGAGAAGTCGCGAGGTGCGATTGCAGGCGATGAAAGCGCCCGCAATCGCAGATGCATCAATTTGCGGTAAGTGGACCGTCCAGAAGCAGCGGCTTTTCCCCCGACATGTCGATCCATGCATTGGTGCCGTTCAGGCGCGATCCCGCCACATTGTCGGCGTCAAAGTGAATTTCGAACTGCTCCGGCCCATGCGCGTAAGCAACGACCAGGCCGTATTCCGGATCCAAGAAACCTCCATGCGGACGGATGCCGGGATAGCTGATGCGCCAGGCCTCTCCTTCCAGACCCACATGGCCCAGGGTCAACTTGCCGATGACATCGCCGGGCAGCTCAAAGAACCAGATCCAAGGGCCTCCAGAGACGATGGTCATGACCTCATCGATGCCAGTGCCGTCTTCAGCGTGGTTGACATGCAGGGGCCCAAATTTCTCGTGAACCCAAATCCGGGTCTGCGCGTCCATCTTGTTCATGTCGTAGACCTTCGGATAAGGCGCGACGCCCGGTTCCGAGGTCGTGAGGGAGCCACCGTTTTCGACCGTCGGCTCTCGCCCCGCTAAGGCGATTTCTGTCAGCAGGTCTTTGCGGCTGAGAGCAAAATCGGTGATCAGCTGCGACTCCTCTTCTGCTGTGATGGCGCGGTGACGTGAGGCTTCAAGGATGGGGCGCGCCTGCTCTGGAATGGCAACTGTGCTGACGCGGACCCCGACACTGTGCAAGACTGTGTTTACATCCCCTACACCGAGCGTAATCGGACGGCCGTCGGTGTACTCCAGTTTGAGGAGACCAGCGGTGTCCTCGGCGCCTGCGTGCCCGTGGACAGGGGACCATAGCACTGCTGCGGCAAGGGCAAGTTTCGAGAATAGTTTCATGGTGGAACTCTCCAGTTCAGTATCCGGGGAAGCGGCCCCGGTTTGGTTGCGGTGTAAGAGGTTCAAGAGCCAAGGACCGGGATGTCCCGCCCGTGCGGGCGGTTCAGATCGAGTTGCGGTCCAGCCGAGACAATTCCATGCGGGTTGATGTGCCGGTGGCTGAGGAAATAATGCTGACGGATTGCATTCATATCGATCGTGCCGGCCACACCGGGAACCTGGTATAGGTCGCGCAAATAAGGGCTGAGATTGCAGTAGTCAGCGATCCGTTTGCGATCGGTTTTGAAGTGCGTCACATAAACCGGATCAAAGCGGACAAGTGTGGTGAACAGGCGCCAGTCCGCCTCAGCGAGTCGCTCCCCGGTGAGATACCGACGGGTCGCAAGCAGGGCATCCAATTCATCCAGTTTCTCGAACAGCGCAGTAATCGCCTCATCATAAGCAGCCTGGGTGGTGGCAAAGCCAGCGCGGTAGACGCCATTGTTGATCGGGGCATAGATCTCGTCGCTGATACGGTCGATGTCCTGTTGCAGGTCGGGCGGGTAAAAATCCGGTGCCCCGTAGGTAAACTCATCGAAGGCCGAATTCAGCATCCGCATAATCTGGCCAGAATCGTTGCTGACGATACGGTTGGAGCGTTTGTCAAACAGGACCGGTACGGTAACCGGCCCGGTGTGGCCGGGTTCAGCCCGCTGATAGACCTGATAGAGATAGTCATCACTTGGGACACCGACGGCGGGATCAAAAGCCTCCGTGTCGATCCGCCATCCGTCCGGACCGGCCAGCGGATCCATCTGGGTAACACTGATGATCTCTTCCAGCCCTTTTAGCGCACGCACGATCGTGGTGCGATGGCTCCAGGGGCAGGCCATCGAGACATACAGATGGTAGCGGCCAGCCTCAGCCGGAAACTCCGCATCGCGGTGTGGCTCGATCCATCCGCGAAAGCCGCTGCTCATGCGGCGAAACACTCCGTCGCCCTGTTTTGGCTTTTCGGTGAGCACACCGTCGATCAACATCTTTGCCATGGCACATCTCCTTGATGACCCGACAAAGCTAGTTGGTTTCCCATCATGCGATAATTGGGTTATACTGAAACTGAATGTTGAGAAAAAATCACCCCGCATGGAAAGGGACAGCATGGAGGGCATGGGAGACATCCCGGTGGTCGTCGCAGTTGCAGAAACGCAAGGGTTCGCCGCGGCAGCCCGGCGTCTGGGGGTGAGTAAATCCGCGGTCAGCAAGCGCATTACTCAGATCGAGAACCGATTGGGGGCGCAGCTGTTTCACCGCTCCACCCGCAATGTCAGCCTCACCGAAGCCGGAGAACACTTCTATTCCCATGCCGTGCGGGCACAAGAGGCGGCGCAAGAAGCCGAAGACAGCGTGCTGGCGCTGCAAGAAGCACCAAAGGGGCGCCTCAGGGTCAATGTGCCGATGGCCTTTGGACGATTACATGTCGCACCGCTGATTTCCGGTTTTTTGGCACGCTATCCCGGCGTGTCGATCGACATGGTGATGGATGACCGGGTGGTCGATCTGTTTGCGGATGGGTTTGACCTCGCGCTGCGCGGCGGCACGCTGGCAGATTCCGCGCTGGTGGCTCGCAAGATCGCAGCGTTGCGCAGCGTTCTGGTCGCCGCGCCGACGTATCTCGAGCGCCATGGCGCGCCGCAAACGGTGAGCGATCTGCGCTTCCACAACTGTCTGCAGTATTCCTTTAGTCGGGATTTCCAAGAGTGGGTCTTCGACTGCGACGGCAAAGCAGAGACCTTCCGGCCCAGCGGCAACTACAGCGTGAACAACGGCGAAGCTCTGCGGGAGGCTGTTCTGGGCGGGACGGGCATCGGCCGGCTACCGACCTTCACCGCCGGTCCAGATCTCGCCTCGGGGCGACTGGTGCGGGTGCTGCCGCAGTGCCAGTTGCCGTCGCAGACCCTCTACGCCATCTACCCCGAACGCCGCCATCTGCCGACCAAAGTGCGCGTGTTCATCGACTACATCCTTGAGCACCTGGGTGGCGAAATCGCGCCTTGGGACCAAGCTAAGCTTGGATGAGACAGCAGCCGTGTAGGAGCAATACTGGAAAGGCTGACCTGTCTGAAATGGTCTTTTCGGCGACTATCCGTTCCGGAGCTCGGTGGTCGGTGTTGCGCCCTTGGGGGAATGCCCGTTTTGCGCCGAAGGCCTGACCAACGCAAAAAGCAAAGCGGCAAGACCGTAGATTGGCCCAGGCTTCGGTCCCGTATCCAAGTGTCGGTATCTAACGAAGGACCACTCGCAAAGAACGACACTGAGTAATTTCAATCAGCGTACTCTCAGCCATTGCACCCGCGTGTGACCGATGCGTTCTAGGCCCGTCCACCACCAAGGCTAGAAAAGAGACGAAAACTCAGCGTTCATGAGAGGCATCGATCAGAAGTTCATTTTAACGCCTCGACATGGAGGCGCTGAAATAGCGAGAAAGGCCAGCGCGTGCACGATTGAGCCTCGCAAAAAGGTGCGATTGGGACGCGCAGGCCCACGGCATTCCCACCAGAGTCGCACCAGAGATATTTGCCCGCTTCTTGTCCGATGGTCCCCGGTTCCCTGTGCTCTGCATAAGGGACCATTTGAGCGAGGATGTTGGCCGAACTGTCCACAAGACGCCGCCAGTCAAAATGAGTCCAATGCTGCAGCTACGCAAAGTGGAAAACGAGACGAAAGTTGAAGGTAGCCTGTGAGTGACGTCTTTCGTGCGTCCAATCTGGGAGGCGTAAAAGCCGGCTGGTACAGCTTGAACTTTCGACCATCCAGCCCAGTTTGAGCGCCCCGCCCGAACACCCCCAAACGGCGTTAACTATTTCATTAAGATTTGCGTGAGTTACCACCCGGTTTGTCTAAAATATGAATCAACTACTTTGGGATTTGGGTGAACAAGATGATCGTCACAGCAGCAAACGCCGCCAACCTCGGTGTATATCGCTCCATGCAGGGCCACGTTTCCGGCCACGCGTCCGACGAGGCGCAGTCCTTGAAGCTGGAGACGCACCACGCGATCACCGGAACCAAGAAGGCAAGTAACGGTCATGGTATGGCTTTGGTGCTCGACCGTGAAACTTCGGCGCATGGGAAACCTGCTGGCCCAAAGGAATTCGAGGCGGTGCTAGAGGTTCAGGATGCGATCCGTGCAGGCGACATCACCCAGCTCAACGCAGGCAGCATCGACATGTCCCGCTATATGGCTGGCGTCATGTCCGGAAACGTCGAAGGGCCAATGCCGATGAGCGCTCTGCTCGCGCGTGAAAATTATGAGCGCTCTCTGAAGGCGCTGTCCAAGGCCGCCTGAACCTCAGGCCGTGGGGGCAGCATACGGACAGGAGCGTAGTTTTCCTAAATATTGCTGTCGCGCGAGCGATCTGGGCGCATGAACGGCTTTGGTAGAATACCGTTGTCTTTCAGTAAGCGCTGTCCCGGCCCCACGTTGTAGCGCCTATCCCGTACTGCGAGATCTTGCACATCTCACAGTGGGGAGTGCGTTTCGCAATGTGCACTACAAATTCGTTTCTCAAATCGTTGGGCGTGGAGATCTACGCGTCGGGTCACCGGCGGTGGCCGGATGAAGCCAAGGCCCGGGCAGTGGCGGATACGCTCGAACCGGGCGCGACAGTGAATGGCGTGGCGGCGCGGTATGGAGTCTTGCCAAACCAGCTGTCGGCCTGGCGCCGGTTGGCGAAGCAGGGGAAGCTGGTGTTGCCAGCAGCGGAGCTGGACGAACCGGTCTTCGCCCCGCTGGTAGTCTGCGATGTGCCGGAGGTGCTGCCGGAACCGGACATGGCGGCACCGAAAGAGGTGATCCGGATCGTCTCAGGCGAAGTCAGGATCGAGCTGGCGCCCGGCACGCCCGCGACCCGGATCGCCGAGATCGCGCATGCGCTCGGGACCTCGCCATGCTGATGCCCTCACAGGGCCTCCGGATTTTGGTTGCGACAAAACCGGTGGACTTCCGCAAAGGCCATGACGGCCTGGCAGCGCTCGTGCAGTCGACGCTTGCCGAGGATCCGTTCACGGGCACGGTCTTCGTGTTCCGGTCGAAGCGCGCCGACCGGTTGAAGATCCTGTTCTGGGACGGCAGCGGACTCGTGATGGCCTACAAACGGCTGGAAGAAAACACCTTCACTTGGCCCGCGATCCGCGATGGGGCAATGACCCTGAACCGGGCGCAGTTCGAGGCCCTGTTTGCCGGTTTGGACTGGCGCAGGGTTCGATCTCTGGAGGTGCGCCGACCGGCTGTGGCAGAGTGACTCAGCCTATTGAATAACCGGGCATTGGCGCCCCGGGCCCGGTATAATCCAGCCATGCCCGACGCCCCGCCCATCGACCTGTCCGCGATCCCTGAGAGCCAGCGCGCCGCCGTTCTGGCGGTGCTGCAGGAAAACGGCGCCCTGAAGGAAGCCAACCGGCGGCTCGAGCATCTCGTGGCCGAGTTGAACCATGTCGTGCATGGCAAACGGTCCGAGAAGCTGAGTGATGACGACCGGCAGCTTGCCTTCGAAGACCTGGAAACCGCCGTCGCCGAGGTCGAGACCCGCAGGGAGCAGGCCGCCCCCTCCACCCAGACCCCGCGCGCGACACGGCAGCGCAATCTCGGCCATCTGCCCGCGGACCTGCCGCGCATCGAGCGTGTCATCGAACCGGCGAGCCTTGAGTGTCCTTGCGGCTGCGGCCGCATGCACCAGATCGGCGAGGATCGGACCGAACGTCTGGACATCGTGCCTGCGCAGCTTCGTGTGCTGGTCGACATCCGGCCGAAGTATGCCTGCCGCATTTGCTCGGACGGGGTCACCCAGGCGCCCGCCGCGCCGCGGCTGATCGAGGGCGGTCTGCCGACCGAGGGCGCCATCGCTCATGTGCTGGTCTCGAAGTTCGCGGACCACCTGCCGTTCTACCGCCAAGGCCAGATCCTGGCGCGCTCCGGCATCCAAGTCGACCGCAGCACCCTGGCGGACTGGGCAGGCACCGCCGCCTTCCACCTCGGCCCCGTGGTCGACCGGCTGGCGGAACACATCAAGTCCTCCGGAAAGCTGTTCATGGATGAGACCACGGCTCCGGTCCTCGACCCCGGACGCGGCCGAACCAAGACCGGCTACCTCTGGGCCCTGGCCCGCGATGATCGCGGATGGGGCGGAGAAGACCCGCCCGGTGTCGTCTTCACCTACCAGCCCAGCCGCGCCGGCGCCCACGCGGAACAGATCCTTCAGGGCTTCGACGGTATCCTGCAGCTCGACGGCTACACCGGTTATGACCGGCTGACGCGCCCGTCCCGCAAGGGCGGCGCGCCGATCACGGTGGCCCACTGCTGGGCGCATGCGCGGCGCAAGCTGAAGGAGGTCTTCGACCGCGACGGCTCGGAAATCGCCGCCGAGGGCCTGCGCCGGATCGCTGAGCTCTACCGCATCGAGGCCGAGATCCGGGGCATGGGCCCGGGCCAACGTCTGTCGGCCCGTCAGGCCCGCAGCGCGCCCCTCGTGGCCGAGTTCGGTGATTGGCTGCAGGCACAGCGTCTGCGTATCTCGGCCAAGTCGCGCCTCGGCGAGAAGCTGACCTACATCCACCGCCAGTGGGGCGGCCTGCAGACCTTCCTCCACGACGGCCGCGTCGAGATGGACTCCAACGCCGTCGAAAACCTGATCCGCCCGATCGCCCTGACAAGAAAGAACGCACTCTTCGCCGGCCACGACGAGGGCGGCCGCACCTGGGCCCGCATCGCCTCCCTGATAGCCACCGCGAAGATCAACGGCGTCGCGCCCTTTGCCTATTTGAAGGCGACCCTGGAAGCCATCGCCGCCGGTCACCCGGCCAGCAGGATCGACGAGCTGCTACCTTGGAACTTCACCCCGTAAAGCTGAACAGGCGTGGGGTGGCGACAGCGCTTACGTCTTTCAAACGGTGGACGGCGTGGCGTCCCATTCACTCTGAAGTGTTCCCGTGCCCCCCCGTAGAGACCCGACCACCTCTTTTTTTCTCCGAGCTTAGGCGACGCGGTTTATCTCGGCGGCGCAGGATGCGTTGATACGCACACCCCGCATGTGGAATTCGGCGGTTTGGCGGTCGCGGCTTCTCGGGGCAATACGCTCGCCATATGCCCTCAAGCAGCGCATCGTTTCCTTGATCCGGTGACGAATGTCGGATTCGTCTCTGGAACTCCCTAAAGGCTCCAGCGGAATATCGGTTGGCGTACAGGGGGTCGTTTTGACCTGCAGAGCGGACGTCTTTCGCTCTAGATTAGGCCACAGCTTCAGAGCAGGCTGTACGGGGCAACGCCGCCTTCGAGGATTGCGGCATGAAAGCGTCAAGTGACATAGGCATACACGGAGACTGCGGAAGCAATCTGTTCAACCTCGGGACAGTCTCCCACTCGTCCGCTGGACGAGATCGCCATCGCGACTAGGCGTGAACAACGCAGCAAAGCATCGAGAAACCCGGCACGCGCCAGCGCAGAGCCGACAGGCACAAAAAGCTGGTGACTAACTTGACGGTGCGCGAGATTGGCAGCTTGAACTCAACATAGGTCGACAGGCATGACTGGATCGCAGCAACCGGGATTGCCGAATAACCTCTTGTTGAGTCTCACTGGCACGCAGAGTTCGCCAACACCGCCGTTTGGATGCCTCCCCCAAAACAATGGGGCAGCCAAACGACGTGACGACCACCCTTGACGGAATAGATGCCAAAAGTTGCATTAATTTGGCCGCATTTTCTCCCCTACTCTTCCGGCTTGCGTAAGGACTTATTGACGCGAAGCGGTCAACCATACCGGAGTACTAGTTTGATGAGGTAATACCTGTTTTATGAGGTAGGGTAATGAGTATCGACAATACTGCTGCTGTGACCGACGCATCCGCGACGACGCCCACAGCGCAAGGCGAAGCACAGGCCATGCTTGACGCGGTGAGCCGCGTTCATGCGATGATCGAGTTTGAACTTGACGGAACGATCCGGACGGCGAACGAGAATTTTCTGAAAGTTACCGGCTACCAACTGGACGAAATCCGCGGCAAGCACCACCGCATGTTCTGCGACCCAGACTACGTCGCTTCGGATACCTACAAGGATTTCTGGCTACAACTCGCGATGGGACAACCAGCCAGCGGCGAATTTCACCGCATTGGCAACGGCGGAAAAGACGTCTGGATTGACGCTCACTACACCCCGATCCTCGATGCTGCGGGCAAGCCCTATAAGATTGTGAAGCTGGCAACCGACATCACGGCCCAAAAACAGAGTGAAGCGGTAAATCTACGCCGTAAAGCCGGCTTTGAACACTCATCCGTGGCAATGATGACAGTCGATCGCGATTTTGTTGTGAAAGACATCAATTCGGCAACAAACACCTTGCTCGATGAGTACAAGGACGTATTTTCAGAGGTTTGGCCCGGGTTCGACCCGACCAAGATGATCGGCAGCTGTATTGACAGGTTCCACAAGAACCCGGCCCATCAGCGCAACCTTCTGTCTGATCCCAAAAATTTGCCGTTCAAGACGGATATCACTGTTGGCGAAATGAAGTTCGCACTAAACGTTGATGGCATTTTTGATGATGACGGAACCTACGTCGGCAACCTTCTCGAATGGGCTGATGTCACCGAAGCGCGCCTGAATGCGGGCGTTCTGAACGCATTGGATCGCTCGCAGGCGATCATTGAATTCAAACTCGATGGAACCATCACAGCTGCGAACGAAAATTTCCTCGCCGTGACCGGGTATGGACTGCAGGAGATCAAAGGTCAGAAACACCGCATTTTTGTGGATGAGACGACTGCGAGCTCCGCGGAATACAAAGATTTCTGGCAAAGCCTCGCCCAGGGAGAAACGCGAACCGGCGAATTCCGACGCTTTGCAAAGGACGGTTCGGAACTGTGGATCCAGGCAACCTACAACCCCATCTTTGACGGGAATGGCGATGTCTTCAAGGTGGTGAAATTCGCCGTTGATATCACGGACCAGATGAAACTGCGCGAAACCGCAAAGACTCTGTCATTGGTAGCAAATGAAACGGACAACTCCGTCTTGATCGCGGATGCGGACGGACGCATCGAATATGTGAACCCGGGCTTCACCAAGCTCACTGGCCACGAATACAAAGACGTCATTGGCAAAAAGCCCGGCGAACTTTTGCAGGGCCGCCACACAGACCCCGAAACGCGGAAACGGATCCGCGAAAACATCAATGCGCAAAAACCATTCTACGATGAAATTCTCAACTACACGAAGGATGGTGAAGCTTACTGGATCTCTCTTGCGATCAACCCGGTCTTTGACGAGGCAGGAAAGCTGCAGAAATTCGTATCAATCCAGACCAACATCACGGATGTGAAGCTGCAACAGCAGGACTTCAACTGCAAGCTGGAAGCGATCTCCAACGCCAGTGCAGTGATCGAGTTTACACCTGATGGCAATGTCATTGATGCCAACGAGAATTTCTGCGCCACAACTGGCTACAGCTTGGAAGAAATCAAGGGTCGCCACCACCGGATGTTTTGCGAAAGAGATTATGCCGCAAGCCCGGAGTATACCGCATTCTGGGAGCGTCTTCGCTCGGGTATTTCGGACACCGGGAAGTACCAGCGCTTTGGCAAAGGGGAGAAGGAAATCTGGCTCAGTGCATCTTACAGCCCGATTTTCGACCAGGAAAACAATGTTGTTAAAGTGGTCAAATTCGCCAACGACATTACCACAGCCGTCGAACTGGAACGCGAAGTATCACGCATTGCCTCTGAATTTGTGACCCGCTCCGAAGACATCTCGGGCCAGGCCAACAAAGTTGCAGAAGGTGCGCAATCGCTGGGCTGCACAACAGAAGAAATCAGTGCATCGATCGAGGAACTGAGTGCGTCCATCGACTCGATCGCACAGAACTCCAAACATTCTGACGACATCGCGCAAAGTACGCGGGACGAAGCAGATCTGGGCGCCAAAGCAATTGAACGCTCGATCGAATCCATGGAGCTGATCAACTCTTCCTCCGAAGAGATCAACGAGATTGTCAAAGTCATCAGCGAAATCGCGAGCCAAACCAACCTCTTGGCGTTCAATGCAGCAATCGAAGCTGCGCGGGCTGGCGAACATGGTCTCGGCTTTTCGGTGGTGGCAGACGAGGTGCGCAAACTCGCCGAGCGATCGTCGCAAGCCACGAAGGAGATCAGCAAGCTGATCAACGAAACCGTGAAGCGCGTCAGCCAGGGCAGCCAGGTTTCCAAGGAGGCGGGGGACGCCTTTAAGAAGATCCTGAGCGGCATCAAGGATACAACGGACTCGATCAAGCAAATTTCGGTTGCAGCCCGCGAACAGCAAACAGCTGCCCGGGATGTTTCGGATGCGATCCAGAATATCGTTGATGCCACTGAACAGGCCGTCATCGCCTCTGACGCCATTGCAGCCTCGACAAATGAGCTCAATGGCGGCGCACAAGAGCTTACTCAGGAAATTGCCAAACTCGGTCAATAAATCAGGTCAAGGAGGTCCGGTCTCATGCCAGAGGACAATATCGAACTTCACCTTGGCAGTTTCAACAAGTTGCGAGAGCTTATTCACCAGAAAACGGGGATCACGGTCGCTGAAAACCGCAAGGGGCTTTTGGAAAGCCGCTTGCGGGGGCGGCTCCGGGAAACGCAAGACACCAGTTACTCAGGCTATCTTGATCGTGTCGCAAATGACGCGGCCGAACTTCAGGAACTGATTGACCGGATTACGACAAACGAAACCTATTGCTATCGCACGCCAAGGGTTTGGGACTATTTTCAGAAGGAGTTTCTTCCCGCGTTTTGTGAAAAAAATCTGCCACGCCCAATGCGCGCGTGGTCGGCAGCCTCCTCTACTGGAGAAGAAGCCCATACCATCGGGATTTTTTGCGAGGAGGTTCGGCAAAACGCACCGGGGTTTGACTACCAGGTCTTTGGAACCGACATTTCATCGCGCGTGATAGAGAAGGCGCAAGAAGGGCGCTATCAAGGTAAGGCAATCGCCCGCCTCCAGCGCGAACAACCCAGCTTGTTTCAACGCCATATGGTCGGCAACAAGGAGGATGGATACTCCGTTCGCCCGGACATAAAGTCTAGGCTGACGTTCAAGATGCATAACCTGATCAAGCCGCTGGTGCCGGCGCAGAAATTTGACATCGTCTTTCTGAGAAACGTCCTGATCTACTTTTCCAGTGTTGAGCAGGAACGGATTTTGCGCAACGTCGCGCGACAAATGCAGCCTGATGCTGTTCTGATCATCGGGGAAAGTGAAAGCCTCACGCGGCTTGATACCGACTTCAATCAAGTGTCTCCACTGATCTACGTGCTTGAGCCGGATTGAAGTCATGGACAAGGTTGAAGTCTCTGAATTGCACGTTCGCATCGGTCAGGTCAAAATCGGCAGCCCCGGGCAAGTCCTGACGGCCATCCTTGGATCCTGCGTGGGGATTGGTTTTTTCTTTCCGCAGCGGCAGATATACGGGCTGGCCCATTGTCTTTTATCCCAGTCTTCATCGCAACCTGTTGCCAGTTCCGCTGCGCAAACGGGCCGTACGCGAGAAGACGGGCAACTTGTCGGGAATGGTCGCCATGTGGACAAGGCCATCGAGAGCCTATTGAAAATGATGGATATCCAGGATGAAGAGCGGCGCCAACTTCGGGTTGTTCTGGCGGGCGGTGCGAACATGTCGATGCCATTCGACACCCCCCCCTCTCAACTGGTTGGAAGCGTAAACGCAAAGTTTGCACGCCAAGCCATTCGCAGTGCTGGGCTGCGTCTGCTTGGCGACGATCTTGGTGGGCTGAACGGACGTCGTATCTCGATCAACTGTGACAGCGGAGAGTACGACATTCAACAAATTCCCCGTCTTGGAGGAACAGTGCAATGACTGAAGACGTATATGATTTGTCCGACCATGCCTTACCTTGCGCGGAAGCTGGCCGATCTCCTGCTGAGCCTTCCGATGCAGTTGAAGCAAGTGCTTTTGCAGATCCCTTGTCGGAAAGCGCCAGAGAGATCGAGACTTTTGGCTCCTTCCTGATCAAAGATATGGAGTTCGCTCTGCCGGTCAGCGTGATCCAAGAGGTTGTGAACGAACCCGAAGACGTTTCGCCGGTACCGCTGTCCCCGTCCTATATGATCGGCCTGTTCAATCTTCGCGGCATGATTGTTCCAATGGTCGATCTGCGCCAGATTTTCGGCCTGCCAGCCGCAGAGAGCCGAGGCGGGCGAAAGATTGTCATTATCGAAGACGGAGAAAAGCATCTGGGGTTGGTCTTTGATCGCACCGGAGAAGTGGTCCACGCGCGCCGAGCGGAACGCGTTGCCTTTCTCTCCCGAGAAAATGGGATCAAGGATGTGATCTCCGAAGGGGTTCTGAAGCTCGATAACGGGCGCAGGCTTTTGCAGGTACTCGACCCATATGCGGTTCTCAAGTTGGAAAAAGTTCCGCGCCTCGCCAAAGATGAACCCCTCGCCCGTCGCCGTGCTGCGAAAGGCGCGCGGAAACACTGCGTATCTTTTGAAGTCGGTCACAGCAAATATGCCTTTGACCTGGAGCATGTTCAGGAAGTCTTGGAGGTGCCGGAGATCAGACACTCGGTATTCACGAGCGGGCATATTCTGGGCACGATCGATCTGCGTGGTCGTATCGTCCCCGTCGTCGATTTTCGCGGCTTTGTCGGAAAGCAGCGCACTGACAGTCGGCAAGTCGCAGCCTCCAGATCAAAGAAGCTGCTCATCATGAACCTTCTGAGAGGACAGATCGGGCTATTGGTCTACTCCATCGACAATATCGTTCAATACTACGATGAAGACGTGATGCCGATTTCAAAACTCGCCATGCCTCACGAGGCAATTTTCAAAGGCTGTATCGCGTTTGATAACAGTGAATTGATCATGCTTTTTGATCATGAAGAGACCATGAAACAGCCTGATCTGGTCGCTGCGGCGCAGTGTTGCCAGGAACTCTATCCCGGGGCAATCACAGAAGACGTTGAACAAGACACCCCATCAAAACAGCGCCGCACATTCATTACCTTCAGCGCGGATACGCGCTTTGCGATGGATATTACCAAAGTGCGCGAAGTGATTGAATCTCCATGTGATTTAATGAAGCCTCCAAATGTTGCAAAGTCAGTGGCGGGGCTTTTTAACCTTCGGGAGGAGATCATCACACTGTTGGATCTTCGTATTTTATACGACCTAAAGGAAACTCAGACGACGCATCAGAAGGTTGTGATTTTCCAATCTGAGGGTCAAAAGTACGGGATACTCGTCGATACTGTGAATGAAATCATTATGACCACAGCCGACAGGGTGCTGCCTTTCCAAGCTTCAACGGCGCGGGGCAACACAGCCGTGCATGAAGACGTGAGCGAAATGGTACAGGTTGCAGGAGGGAACAATCAGTCTGTCTCTACGATGGTTCTCGACGTCGATGCCCTAGTTCGTCATACGATCGATCACTGAGCCGTCCTGACAAACGTGATGCACACCATGGCGCCTGTAAAAGACAGGTCAGAGTGCACTAATATCCGCCAAGATTAGGCTCTGGACTTCGGTATCGGGGGGCCAGTCAAGCGGTTCTGCGCAAGACAATTGTTCCGCCATAGCGGTTTTTGATGTTCTTGGTGCCCGTCTTGGTTTCTGTCGGGGCTTTCGGCTGAGGTCCTTGGGGTGCATGCTTCGGTTCGTGGTCAGAGTGGCGGCGGCTGACCTGCCCCCGCGAAATCCCTCACTTTAATGTAGAGTCTGCGCCAACTTTGAAGGAGCAGACACATGAGAAAGAGCCGTTTCACCGAGGCGCAGTTAATCGGGATGATCAAGGAACAGGAGGCGGGAATGCCGACGGCCGAGGTGTGCCGTAGGCACGGCCTGAGCACGGCGACGCTCTACAAATTGAAGGCCAAGTATGGCGGCATGGAGGTGTCCGAGGCTGCGAGGCCAAAGGCCCTTGAGGACGAGAATGACAAGCTGAAGCGCCTGCTGGCGGACACCATGCTGGACAACGTCGTGTTGAAAGACCTGCTGGGAATTGAGGCCGCCAGCCCGCCATCGGTTCGAGGGCAAGGCCGACCCTGACGACATTGATCAAGCGGCGAGATGCGGCGCTCCGGGTTATGCGGGATCATGACATCTCGCAGCGCCGGGCGTGTGCCTTGGCCGGGCTTGATCCGCGTGTCAATCGGCGAAGGTCAAGCAGGCCGGAGGACCAGGGGCTGCGTCAGCGGTTGAAAGAGTTGTCCGGAGAACGCAGGCGGTTCGGTTATCGGCGCCTGCATATTCTGCTGAACCGGGAGGGTTGGAAAGTGAACTGGAAGAAACTCTATCGGATCTAACGCGAAGAGGGCCTGACGGTGCGCAAGCGCGGCGGGCGAAAACGCGCCATTGGCACCCGTGCGCCGATGGCAATCCCGCAAGGCCCGAACCAAAGATGGTCGCTGGACGCTCGCCATTGTCTCTCGGACCAGTGGCGTTCCCATGGCTCGATGTCCGACAGCCTGTCAGACGGGCGCCGTTTCCGGGTTCTGTGCGTCATTGACGACTTCAGCCGGGAGTGCCTGGCCTGCGTTGTCGACACGTCTCTTTCCGGGAAACGCGTGGCGCGTGAACTGGACAACATCGCCCGGCTGCGCGGCTACCCCTTCATGGTGGTCAGTGACAACGGAACGGAACTGACGTCGAACGCCATCCTGAAATGGCAAGAGGGCCGCAAGGTCGAGTGGCACTACATTGCCCCTGGCAAGCCAATGCAAAACGGTTTCGTGGAAAGCTTCAATGGCAGGCTACGTGACGAGTGCCTGAACGAGCACGTGTTTGCCAATTTGCGCCATGCCCGAGACCTGATCGCAGCTCGGCGCGAGAATTACAATCACCACCGCCCGCATTCAAGCCTCGACGGGCTCACCGCGCGGGAGTATCACCAACGGTCAGTAGAGGACCAAACCCTGAACAGAGCGAACTAATATCCGCGGACACTACGGGGAGCACGTCATATCTCGCAGCGCAGAGCCTGTAAGTTGATTGGTGTCGATCCAAAGACAGTCCGGAGAAAACGCCGGCCGGACTGTGCCGAGATCCGCAAGGAGATGCAGGAGATCGCCGCCAAGCGGCGTCGGTTCGGCTATCGCCGGATCGGCGTTCTTTTGGAGCGCAAAGGCATGATCATGAACCACATCGGAGCCCGTAAAGCAAAAGGTCCGGAGGACCTTTTGTAGGGCGTAGCGCTGTATCGCACCTACCGCGAGGAAGGGTTGTCAGTGAAACGACGACGTGGCCGGAAGCGGGCACGCGGTACACGGACGCCGATACCGGTTGCCGAGTGGCCCAACGCGCGCTGGTCCTTGGACTTCGTGTCTGACAGCTTCGGCGCCTCGCGGAAGTTCCGGATCTTGGCCGTGATCGATGATTGCACTCGGGAATGCTTGTGCCTCGTGGCGGACACCGGCCTGTCCGGCGCACGGGTTGCCCGTGAGCTCGGCGCCCTGATCCGGATCTACGGCAAGCCCGGTTGCGTTGTCAGCGACAATGGGACGGAGTTCACCAGTCGGGCGATCCTGAAATGGACCGACGCGCACGAGGTGCCGTGGCACTACATCGATCCGGGCAAGCCACAGCAGAATGCGTTCATCGAAAGCTTCAACGGCAGCTTGCCCGACGAGCTGTTAAACGAAGAAATCTTCGACAGCCTGGATGACGCGCGGCGCAAGCTGGCCCTGTGGCGCTACGACTAGAACACGGTCAGGCCACACTCGTCCTTGGGCAACCAAACGCCGCAGCAAGCGCGCCGGACGCTTGAGAAATTTGAGGGCTCCGCGCCCGGCGCGATTGCGCCAAACGGGGAACCCGAATACCCAGATCCAACCTGCAGACTCTCGTTATGAACGAGGGACCAGCGGGGAGCACGTCAGCGTGACGGAACAGACCTATTACTGCTGGAAGAAGAAGTACGGCGGAGTGGGCACTGAGCAATTGAGGGAACTGAAGCGGTTTCAGAAAGAGAATGAGCAGCTTTGCAAAGCTGTTTCTGATCGGACGCTGAACAAACTGATCTTGGTGGAAGCCGCGAAAGGAGTTTGAAGCTGTTCACGCAGTAATGAACGATCCTGTAGATCGTGCAAGCGCCCAAACGGGCGGAGCCCCCATGGCTCAATGATTGGTCGTGCCTTCGACTACGACCGGAACGCCGCGATCATGTATGGAGCGATGACTTCGTGCATTGCCGCACGGATGAAGGAAAAGCGTTCCCTACGCTCAACATCGCCGATGAATACAGCAGAGAATGCTTGGCGATCCTCGTCGACAGGAAGCTGAACTCAGGCAACGTCATTGGTGTGATGAACAACCTGTTCACCCTGCGCGGTTTATCGGAATTCATACGTTCAGATGAGGGCCTAGAATTCGTTGCTGAGGCCGTGCGGGACTGGATCAAGGTTGTTGGCACAAAACGGCTTATATCGATCCAACATCAGGATTGCAGCCGCCGCTCTGAACACGAACCGAAGCTTATGCCCAAAGGACCTCAGCCGCCCCCCCCCCGACAGAAGCCAAGACGGGCACCACGAACATCAAAAACCGCTATGGCGGATCAATTGTCTTGCGCAAAACCGGTTGACAGCCGCCGTTACAGAAGTCCAAAGCCTAGGGCTGCTCACGCTCCGCATCAAACGCGCGCCACGCATCAGTGCTGAGCGCGTTTGCACCTGTCCTAATGTGGTTCAGGTTTCATCCAACAATAAGCTGTTTGAGCTGCAGCGCTTCATATTCAAGCGCCGTCAGTCGGAAGTTCACCACGTCTCCGATGGTGATCATCCCGACGAGCTGCTCTTGTTCCAGCACCGGCATGTGGCGGAAGCGCCCGTCTGTCATCAGGCGCAGCACCTCGACCACCGACTGATCCGTGGTTGCGGTGATGACGTCGCGCGACATCAGGCCTTCGACCGTTTGCGGCAAGGTGGCGCCGGGCGTGTCCGCCAACCGACGCACGATGTCGCGCTCCGAGAGAATCCCGACTAGGTCACCTTGCGCGTTTTTCACCAAAAGCGCGCCAATTCCCCTGTCGCGCAGAACCTCCACGGCCTTGGCGACAGTGTCCTCGGGATTGATCCAGTAAAGCTCGCCATTCTTGCTTGCGAGCACATCGCCAACGGTTGCCCGCGCAGCAGACATATTGGTGTCCAATGTCTGGCTGCTGGTCTTTTTATCCGATGTCTCGGAGCCGCGGGTCTTGGGAGTAAATGAAGCAGGCATGGCAATTCCTCTCTTTATCACTTTATACGGTATTACAAATCTCGCCTGAGTAAATGTGTTCCGACAAAGGAAACAAAATTGACCGATATGACCCTGTCACCCGCAGGCGCCACTGTGCTCTTCGTCATCGCCTGTCTCGCCGGCTATCGCTATCGCACGGTCTGGAAGGCCGAAGGACCGCGCTTGCAGCTGTGGATTTTCGGCTTGATCGCCGCATTCTGCCTGCTGACGCTTGGGTTTGTGCCGCTCAAGGCACAATAGACGCGCAGAGGTCTTTGGCAGAGCTCTGCGCGCCCGAGCCATTGTCGGCAAACGTCAGTTTGTGCCCATGATCATCCGATAGCGCAGCTGGTCAAAGATCACCGCGAGGATCAAAAGCGCGCCCAGAAGGACCATCTGCATATAGGAAGACACCTGTGCGAGGTTCATTCCGTTTTGCACCAGAACGATGAAGAACCCGCCCAGAACCACGTTTTCGACCCGGCCGATGCCGCCGCGCAGGGAAACCCCGGCGATCACGCAGGCGGCGATGGATTCGAGCGTCAACGACCCGCCGAGATTGGCTTCGCCGCTTTCCACCCGCGCGGTCAGCAAAAGCCCTGTCAGCGCAGCAATTAGAGCGCAACCCACATAGGTCATCATCAGCGTCCGTTTGGTGTTGATCGCAGAAAGATGCGCCGCCTTGATGTTGCCGCCAACCGCATAGACCTGGGTACCGAGCGAGGTCCGCGACATGAAAACCCACATAACCGCTATGCAGATCATGGCGACAATGACGGGCACCGGCACCCCCCAGAGGCGGCCAAAGCCAAAGACATCAGCAAAGGCAAAGGGCAAGCCCGACACGGGCACACCGCCGGTCAGCAGCAGTGCAGCGCCCCCCGCGAGCGACGACGCCCCAAGCGTCATGATGAAGGGTGAGACATCAAAATAGGCGACCCCGATCCCGTTCAAGAGCCCCACGCAGGCCGCCGCCAGAAGCCCCGCCAGCGCACCCAGAAGGATCACCAGAAAGATCGCATCGGGAAAGATACCCGCAAGCCAGACCATGGTCGTAGCACTGACAACCGAGGTCAGGGCAATCGCAGTCCCAACCGAGAGATCAAAGCCGCCCGAGATCAGCACCAGCATCTGCCCCAGGGACACCAGTACCAGATAGACCGACTGACGCATAACGTTGACGATGTTCTGGCCGGTCAGAAACTTGGGCGACAGCAGGCTAAACACCACCAGCGCCGCCAGCAGGAAAAAGGGGAGCACCCCCACCCGGACAAAGATTTTCCGGATCACTCCGAAGGGATTTAATGGCAGGATTTGGGTGGTCATTGTGAGGCTCCGGTTTCATCGAAGAAGTATTTGAGAACAGTGTCTTCGCTCATCTCGTCAGCGCTCAGCTTGGCGGTGATGGTTCCATGCGCGAGGACCAAGAGACGATGGGCGATATTCATCGCTTCAGGCAGATCAGAGGAAATAACGACAATCGCCTTGCCGGCCTCAGCCAGTTCCTTGATCAACAGGTACAGGGCGGCCCGAGTACCCATATCGACACCGACCGTGGGCTCGTCAAAGATGATGAGATCGGCGTCCTGACCAAAGCATTTGCCAAACAGCACCTTTTGCTGGTTGCCGCCTGAAAGTTGCGAAGTGGGCTTGCTGCGATAACCTGCGTGCAGCTCCACATGATCGCAGATCTGATCGATCTTGGCGTTGACAGCCCCCCATTGAATGAAGGGCCCGTGGCCGCTGTGACGCTGGCCAGCAATGATATTCACCGCGAGGTTGTCGCGCGCGTTTTTGGCCAGATCCAGACCCTCCGCCTTGCGATCGGGAGAGAGATAGTACATGCCGCGCGTAATGATCTTGCGGGTGGGGGCATTGGTGATGTCGGCGCCTTTGAAACGGATGCTGCCGGATTGAACAGGGGTCAGCCCCATCACCGCGCGAAACAGGCGCGATTTTCCTGATCCCACCAATCCAGCCACCCCTAGCACCTCGCCACGGCGCACCTGAAAACACGCCCCTGAAATGCCCGGGGCGGTGAGGTCAGAGACCTCGAGAAGTGTCTCGCCCGGCGAGAAGGTGATGCTGGGGTAGATCTGGTCAAAGGCGCGCCCCGTCATCATCTCAACTAGGGCGTCTTCATCGGTCTCGGCCATGGCCACAGTCCCGATCACCGCCCCGTCCCGCAGGACCGTCACGCGCTCTGCGATGCGCTCAAACTCTTGGATGCGGTGCGAGATATAGACGATCCCCACCCCTTGCGCCTTGAGTTTGGCAACAAATTCAAACAGGTGATCGACTTCGCGATCCGTTAGAGAGGCGGTAGGCTCATCAAGGATAAGCACCTTGAGATCACCGTGAAAGGCCTTGGTGATCTCTACCATTTGCTGCTGGGCGCGCGACAGCTGGGCGACGATGGCGGCGGGGTCAATGTCGAACCCCAATTCTGCGAGCATCTCGCGCGCGCGGGCACGCATCGCGCGGTGATCCAGAAACGGGCCGAAGCGCAGCTCCCATCCCAGAAAGATATTCTGGGCGACCGTCAGTGTCGGGATCAGCGAAAACTCCTGAAAAACGGTGTAGATCCCTTTGGCTTGCGCATCTGCCACGCTCTCGAATTGGACCTCTTCTCCGTTCAGCAGCAGGCGACCTTCGCTTGGGGCATTGGCGCCTGCAAGCATGGAAATCAGGGTGGATTTTCCCGCTCCGTTTTCGCCAAAGAGCACATGCACTTCGCCCGGCTCCAAATCAAAATCAACGTGATCCAGCGCGACAACGCCGGGGTATTTTTTGGTTAGTCCGCGAGTCTCGATCAGCTTGGACATCACTTGTTCCTTGAAAAAAGCAGGCCGAGCGGGGAGAGGACCCGGCCTGCAAAAGTGTCGCTTATTGCGTGACGCTGAAAACCGGAGAGAACCCGTCAGGCGGCAGGATATTCTCGCGCGCGACGTCCTTCACGTTGTCCTGGTCCACAACAAAGATCTTGGGCCCGACGTGCTTGAGGTAGTCCTTGCCCTCCAGCACCCGCACCGCCTGATCGACCGCGACACGGCCCTGAATCACCATTGAATCCGCAGGCGCACCGGTAATGAATCCGCGCTGAATGCCGCTGTAGACCCCCGGCGTCATGTAGAACGCGAGGATGTCGACCTCACCCTTGAGGCCCCGTTCGCGGATCACGCCCTGCGCCGCTTCTGCGGTCACGGCCGTGCCTGCAATATACGAGATCTCGGGATTGGCCTGCAGCACGTCTTCGACGAGTTTGAGCTGCGCCTCTTTGCCGGTGTCGCCATAGCGCGGCTCCAACACCTTGACTGCAGACCCTTCAACCGCGGCCATAAAGCCGGTATTGGCGGCCTCGACCCACCCCGCGCCTGCGGGGCCCGGGAACCAGCCGACGGTCACAGGATCCGCGCCTGCGGGATGTTTTTCGGCAAGGTATTTGCCGGTCTCAAACCCCATGGTGCGAAACGAGACCAGTGATTTGGCGGCAATCTCCGTGGAGGACACGCCGTTGATGACATCGATCACCGGGATGCCTTTGCCCGCGACCTCGCTGATGACATTGTTCAGGCCGTCATAGGAAATCGCCCCGACGATCACCGCGTCCGCCCCGCTGGCCACGCAGTCCTCGATCTGGCTGATCTGGGTGTTGAGCTCGGTATAGCCGCCCGCCTCCACCACATTGAGGTTGACGCCGAGCCGCTCGGCTTCGGCCACAACGCCATAGTCGACGCCCAGCCAATAGGCATCTTTCATATGCGGAAAGGACACGCAGATATTCCAAGGCTTCTCGGCGGCGGCGAGGGGTTCATAGGTGATCTCGGCAACCGAGCCGTCGGCGGAAAACGCCGGTGTGACCTCTTCGGCAGGATAGGGGAACCACGCCTCTTGGGCCGTGGCGGGCAGCGCCACCGACAGCAAGAGCGCCGAGGCCGTGTTCAGGAAAAGCTTCATCGTTCTGACTCCTTGTTGGTTCATCAGGTATTGGGCGAAAGACATCGCCGGGCTGATTTTTAGGTGGAGACGAGCTCCGGAGGGTCAGGCGCTAGGAGAGCGCCTGACGGATCTGCTCGATGGTCTCTTTTCGGGCCTTTCGAGCGGCAAGCGCCTGATCCATATCAACGCGCATGAATTTGACCGGCGTATTGGGCTGCAGTTGGCCGATCAGGTCCATATCCGCCGAGATCACGGCCCCGAGGGTGAAATACCCCCCGCCCGAGACCGCGTCGCGGTGCAAAACGATGGGCTCGAGCCCTCCGGGCACCTGGATGGAGCCATAGGAATAGCAGCCATCGACGATGTTGGACGGGTCTGATCCGGCTCCAAACGGTTGATCACGATCAACAAATTCCATCGCCTGCCCGCCTCTGAACCGGTAGCCCATGCGATCTGCTTCCGGGGCGACGGTCCAGTCATCCTCAAAAAACGCTGCCTGGCTTTTTTCGGTCAAACGGTGCCAGTAGAGGCCGGGAAGCACGCGCAAGGCGGCGGGTTTTGCAGGGCGGCGGCGCAGCGCGTCTGGCACTACGCGCCCCTCTGGCATCCCCGCGCCCCGCCCCAGCGGGATCACATCTCCGGCCGCAACGGGACGGCCCTCAAAGCCGCCAAGCGCGCCGATCGCGTAGGTGGAACGAGACCCCAACGCAGGCGGCGTGTCGATCCCGCCTGAGACGGCAATATAGATCCGCGCCCCCTCTTTGAGGAACCCAAACGAGAGCACCTGCCCGGCTTTGACCGAAATGCTCGACCACGTGTTGCGTGGCATGCCGTCCAGCAGCACCGGCAGCTCAGCCCCGGTTACAGCGACGGTCATATCCGCGCCAAACTTCACCTCGGGACCCATAAAGACCGCCTCGAGACAGGCCGCGCCATCCTCGTTTCCGACCAGCATGTTCGCCGCCCGCAGCGCAAGGCGATCCATCGCACCGCCTTCGGGGATTCCAAGATGGAAATAGCCCGGGCGCCCCAGATCCTGCACAGTGGTTGCAAGTCCCGGTTTCACAATCTCAAGCGTCATTGAGGGCCTCCATCAGTTTGGCGTTGAAACCGGTCATGTCCTTATTGAAGGCATCGAGATCAAAGGCGACCTCTGCGATCTTTGGCACATAGCTGCCTGCTTCGACCTGCGCGGTAATCGCGTCATATTCGGCGCGGTCGATCGGCTTCCATTTGACGATGTCACCGGGGCGAAAAAAGACCATGAAGTCCTTGAGATAGCTGATCTTCTGCTCGGGATCGAAGATCGGCATCGGGGTGATCCCGAACATCTGGTAGCCGCCTGCCCCACGCACGGAGTAAATGCAGGAAAAACAGCCCCCATAGCCGACCGTGAGCTTGGGTGTATCGGTGCGGGGGCGCAGGTATTTGGGTACCTCCAGCTGTTTCTGGCGCTCGACCAGCTGATAGAGGAAGGGCAGACCTGAGACGAAACCCACCATGGACACGAACCACGGTTGGGAATGATGCGCCTCGATGAAGGCCGCAGCATCGTCATACCCGTTGATCCGCGCCGCATAATCCAGATCGGTGCCAGAGGGGTCCTGATGCCGCTCGCGAAACCGCATCAGGGTCTCATGCGTCCAGGGGTCTTCGTAAAACACCGGGATCTCGATGATCCGTGTGTCGAGACGTTTCTCTTGCGCTTTGGCTGCGCCTTCGAGTTCCCGGATGCGGGCCATCATCTCGTCCGGGGCGATCACATCGGGATCAAAGCGCACCTCAAACGAAGCATTGGCCGGGCAGATTTCGGTGACGCCCGGAATATTGGCCTCGCGCACCAGTTTGGACAGCGAGAGCGCGATAAAAAAGGCGTCCAGAGACATCTCATCGTCGATCTCGACGTAGACATGTTCGTCTCCTCCGTAGGTATAGCGCGTCTTCATGCGGCATCTCCTTTTGCAGTGAGATTCCCGGCCTCTAGCCAGGGTTCGAGCCATTGGGTGTGAAACGCGCCCGCGCGGACATCGGGATCAGCCGCCAGCGCAAGGTGCAGCGGTGCGGTGGTCTTTGTTCCGTCGATGTCCAATTCGGTCAACGCGACAACCAGCTTGTCAATGGCCGCTTCGCGAGTCTCGGCGTGGACGATGACCTTGCCCAGCAGCGAGTCGTAAAACGGCGGGATCTGATAGCCCTCGGACAGAAAGTGATCAAAGCGCACCCCCTCACCCGCCGGGATTTTCAGGGATTTCACCTGACCGGGCCAGGGCATGAAGTCCATGAAGGGATCCTCGGCGCAGAGGCGGACCTCAATCGAATGGCCGCTGCGCGTGATCTGGTCTTGAGTCATGGAGAGCTTTGCCCCGGCGCAGACCTTGATCATCTCGGCCACCAGATCGACACCGGTGATCATCTCCGTTACCGGGTGTTCAACCTGGATGCGGGTGTTCATCTCGATAAAGAAGAACTCATTGCTTGCCGCGTCATAGAGATATTCAAGTGTCCCAGCGCCACGGTAATTCACGGCCTTGGCCAGCGCCACGGCAGAGGCGCAAAGTGCTGCGCACGTTTGCTCGTCCAAACAGTCGGCCCCGGCTTCTTCCCAGACCTTCTGCCGCCGGCGTTGCAAAGAGCACTCGCGCTCAAAACAATGCACGGCGTTTTCGCCATCGCCCAGAATTTGCACTTCGATGTGGCGCGGCGACAGGATCGCACGTTCGACATAAAGCCCCCCGTCACCAAAAGCAGCTTCGGCCTCGGCTTTGGCTTGTGGCGCGAGCGACTTTAGCTCTTGCGCGGTGGTGGCCACGCGAATGCCACGTCCGCCGCCGCCAGCCGCAGCCTTGATCATCACCGGGAACCCGATCTCTTCGGCAATTGCTACCGCTTCGGCGACGGTGTCGACGCGCCCTTTTGATCCGGGCACGACTGGCACGCCTGCGGCTTCGGCCGCTTGCCGCGCGGCAACCTTATCCCCCATGCGTTCGATGGTATCGGCGCTGGGACCGACAAAGATCAGACCCGCGTCTTCGACCGCACGGACGAAGGTGGGGCTTTCGGACAGGAACCCATATCCCGGATGAATGGCGTCGGCGCCCGTGTCCTTGGCAGCGTTCAGGATGGCCGCGATGTTGAGATAGCTGTCTTTTGCGGGAGCAGGGCCGATCAAAACCGCCTCGTCGGCGAGTTTGACAGCCAGCATATCGGCGTCAGCCTCGGAATGGGCTTGAATGGTGTGGATGCCGAGGGCTTGTGCCGCGCGGATAATCCGCACCGCGATTTCGCCCCGGTTGGCAATGAAAAGTCGTTGGATTGTCATGGCTTATTCCAGTTCCGCCACCACGTCACCGGCGGTGACAGGCGTGGCATTTCCAACTCGGTACTGGACGAAGGTTCCCGCTTCTTCTGCGTTCACCTGAATGAAGGTCTTCATCACCTCGACGAGGCCGATGACGTCCCCAACGGCGACCGCATCGCCTTTGACCTTGAACGGCGGCTCTTCGGGAGAGGCCTGATGATAGAATGTACCTGGCAGCGGAGATTGGATGTCGGACATGTCGGTATCCCTGTTGTTGTCTTGTTTTGACGCAGCTCAAGCCGCTTGAAGCACAGCCGAAGACGGCGCGATCGTGATGTTGTTTTCAGTCAGCACCCGGCGGATCGCGCGGCCGATCTCGACAGCTCCGGGCGTGTCGGAATGAAAGCAGATCGATTCAAAGGCGATGTCGATGTCGTGTCCCTCGACCGTCGTCACCTTGCCCTCAAGGCAGGCCCGAAGGCATTTCTGGGCAATCGCTTCGGGGCTCAGACGCCCTACCTTGCGGGTAAAGACAATAGAGCCGTCCTTGCCGTAATCGCGATCGGCATAGAACTCACGCACCACCGGATGACCGAGACGCTGCGCGATGGCACAGGTCTTGGAGATGTCCATGCAATAGACGATCAGGTCGCCACTGATTGCCGCGAGGCTCTCGATCATCAGTCGCGACAGATCTTCGTTGCGCGCGGCCTCCATATAAAGCGCTCCATGGGGCTTCACATGCTGCAGGCGGATGCCGTGGCGGCGTCCGAATTCGCGCACCGCGCCGACCTGATAAATGATGTCATTGACCAATTCCTCGGGCGTGGTGTCGATGTAGCGACGGCCAAAGCCCTGGAGATCGCGGTAGCCGGGGTGCGCCCCGAGGCCCACGCCGTAATGGTTGGCCAGCTTGATCACGCGATCCATAGAATTTGGATCTCCTGCATGAAAACCGGCGGCAATATTGGCGGATGAGATCAGCTCCATCAGTTGATCGTCGGGCGCCTCGCCAAGCACCCAATGGCCAAAGCCTTCCCCCATATCGCAGTTGAGATCGACAATTTTTCGCATCACACGCCCTTGGAATTTCTGATCCTTCGAGCATGAGGAGCCGACCCCATTTTTGTAAAGTTCATTTATCGAAAACTACATTATCGGATTTTCCGAACTTATTTTCACAAGAAAAGTTCAATATTGCAGGCTGGATAGCGCCCACGACCGAGTGTATTGAGGTTTTCCACGCAACCCATGAGTGCAGTATCGGATATTTCGATAATCTGATTGCGGAGTTTCTGAAAGCGCTCGATAGTCAGGCGCAGACTCTGCTCCCACTCAGGAAAGGGCAACGCGATGAATCTGAGGCAGCTGAAGTACTTTCTCGCCACGGCCGAACTGGGACAGGTCAGTCGGGCCGCATCGGAGTTGTCGATTTCCCAATCTTCCGTCACCACGGCGATCCGAGAGCTCGAACAGAGCATGGGGACGACGCTGTTCAACCGTACCGCGCATGGGATGGATCTGACGCCCACCGGACGCGACCTGATGAGCGCGGCGCGGGACGTGATGGAAAAGGTCCAGATCGCGCAGGACATCGGCCAGAACCATTCCGATGTGACCGGCACCATCAATATTGCCGCGACCTATACGGTCTGTGGCTACTTCCTGCCCTATCATCTCGACCGGCTGAGCCACCGGGTTCCAAACCTGACAATCAACATCTCCGAGCTGAACCGCGAGAGCATCGAAGAGGGGCTGATCTCCAATCGCTTTGACGTGGCGGTGATCCTGACGTCGAACACCTCAAACCCCGAGTTGGCGACGCAGACCCTGATGCGCTCTCATCGCCGTCTTTGGGTGCCGCAAAATCACCCGCTGGCCGGGCGCGAATTTGCGAGTTTCGAAGACGTTGCCGCGCAGGATTACATCATGCTCACTGTGGATGAGGCGGCCAACACCTCGATGAAATACTGGGGACCGACGGGCCTGATGCCGCGGGTCAGGATGCGCACGTCCTCGACCGAGGCGGTGCGATCCATGGTGGCCAACGGGCTTGGGGTCACGATCCTGTCGGATATGGTCTATCGCCCCTGGTCGCTGGAGGGGCGGCGGATCTCAACCGTGGTGATGGACCGGGAGATCCCCTCGATGGACGTGGGGCTGGCGTGGCGGCGCAATCAGGAGATGCCCAATGCGGCACGCCATTTTGTCGATTATTTCCGCAACGCCTATCTCTCACCGCAAATGGCGCATACTGCCTGGCGCGGTTAAAACGTCGGTGGCGTACAGGCACTGACCAGCACGCATTTTTCAGGCCCGACCTGGCGAAACCGATGAGGCGCGCGGCTGTCGAAATAATAGGCGTCACCGGGGCCAAGGATTTTGCGCTGCGCACCCACCGTGATCTCTACCCTCCCCGAGAGCACGATGCCCCCCTCTTCGCCCTCATGGCCATACATCACCCGCCCGGTATCCGCGCCGATCTCGTAGGTCTCGTAGAGGATCATCATCTGGCGCCCAAAAAGATTGGCGCCCACCTGCTTGAGTGAGACCTTGCCCTTGCCGATTTCGGTGAGGTCTTCGGCTGCATAAAAGCTGGCTTTCTCGGTCTCTGGCTCAAAGGCAAAAAAGTCCGAAAGGCTGATCGGAATCCCGTCGAGAATACGCCGGAGCGCGCCCACCGAAGGGTTCATCTTGCCCGACTCGATCAATGAGATCGTCGAGTTCGGCACGCCGGTTTTCTTGGCCAACGCACGTTGTGACAGGTTGGCCTTTTCCCGCACGCTGCGCAGGCGCGGGCCGAGGTCCTCGTCTTCGCCCTGAGCGTTAGATATGTTCACTATTCGCAAACTCTTCTGATCCGACTTATTAATTTCAGCACCTTAGCATACACAAGAAACAGACTATCTCATAAAATTCAACGCCATATTCTGCGCTGCATCTCAACACCTGGGCGATTGCGCCCCTCCACACAGGATTGATCCAGATGCTCAATGCCGAAATCTCCACCCGCCGCAACGCTGCCATATCCCGGGGAGTCGGCATGCAAACGCAGGTCTATGTCTCCCGCGCAGAAGGGGCCGAAGTCTGGGACGTCGAAGGGCACCGCTACATTGATTTTGCAGCCGGAATCGCGGTGGTGAACACGGGCCACTGTCACCCCAAGGTGATGGAGGCCGTGCGCAGCCAGAGCGCGGCGTTCACCCATACCTGCCATCAGGTTCTGCCCTATGAATCCTACATTCGTCTCGCCGAGCGACTGAATGACAAGGTGCCGGGTGAGTTTGATAAAAAGACCGCCTTCGTCACGACCGGGGCCGAAGCGGTGGAGAATGCCATCAAGATCGCCCGCGCCGCGACGGGCCGTTCCGCCATCCTCGCGTTTGGAGGCGGGTTTCACGGGCGCACCTTCATGGGAATGAGCCTCACCGGCAAGGTGGCCCCGTACAAAAAGGGCTTTGGCGCGATGATGCCCGATGTGTATCACGTCCCCTTTCCCGTTGATCTGCATGGGATTTCGACGGCGGATGCGCTGGGGGCGATCGATCGACTCTTCAAGGCGGACCTCGATCCTGATCGCCTTGCTGCCATCATTCTGGAGCCCGTTCAGGGCGAAGGCGGGTTCTACCCCGCCCCCAAAGAACTAATGCACGCGCTGCGTGAAATATGCGATGCGCATGGGATCTTGCTCATTGCGGATGAAATCCAAACCGGATTTGCCCGCACGGGACATCTTTTTGCGATGGAAGGCTATGATGTTGCGCCCGACCTCACCACGATGGCCAAAGGGCTGGCCGGAGGGTTGCCGCTGGCGGCTGTCACCGGGCGGGCCGAAGTCATGGATGCCTCAGCACCGGGTGGCCTTGGCGGCACCTATGGGGGCAACCCGCTCGGCATTGCCGCCGCGCATGCGGTGTTGGATATTATCGAAGAAGAAGACCTCTGCACCCGCGCCAACGCGCTTGGGGCGCGGCTCAAACAGCGCCTGAGCGCCATTCAGGACCGCGTGTCCGAGATTGCCGACATCCGTGGACCCGGTTTCATGGTGGCTGCAGAGTTCAACACCGCCGATGGCTCAGCACCCAACCCGAAGATGGCAAACGCTATCCGCATCGCAGCACTTGAGCGGGGATTAGTGCTGCTGACCTGTGGGGTCTACGGCAATGTGATCCGTTTTCTCGCCCCCATCACGATACCGGATGCGGTGTTTTCCGAGGCTCTCGAGATCCTCGAGGCCTCCATCCTGGCTGCAAAGGACGCCTGATATGAGCACTCCAACTTCCCTCTCCCTGCGCGATCCGAGCCTGCTGGAAACCCGTGCCTATGTGAACGGCCAGTGGATCGATGGCGCCACCACTTTTGATGTCATCGACCCTGCAACCGGGCGACTGGTGGCGGAGGTGGCCGATCTAGATGTGGCTGCCGCCGCCAAAGCGGTGGACGCCGCCCACGCCGCCGGACCGTCGTGGGCAGCCCTCGCTGGCAAGGAACGCAGCAGTATCCTGCGTCGCTGGCACGATCTCTTGATTGAGAGCGCCGACGACCTTGCCACCATACTCACCGCCGAGATGGGTAAACCCTGGGCCGAAGCACGTGGCGAGATCCTCTATGGCGCCTCCTTCATCGAATGGTTCGCCGAAGAAGCAAAACGCATCTACGGCGATGTCATTCCTGGCCCGCAGCGTGACAAGCGCATCATGGTGCTGAAGCAACCCATCGGCGTCGTGGGTTCCATCACGCCATGGAATTTTCCCAATGCCATGATTGCGCGCAAAGTTGGCCCGGCGCTGGCTGCAGGCTGTACCTTTGTCGCCCGCCCCTCAGAGCTGACCCCGTTGTCGGCGCTGGCGATGGCGGTACTGGCCGAGCGGGCCGGGATTCCTGCGGGTGTTTTCAATGTGATCCCTTCCAATGATGCGCCGGGGGTGGGGCGAGAGCTCTGCACCAACCCGAAGGTGCGCAAGATCACCTTTACCGGGTCCACGCGTGTCGGACGTATCCTGATGGAACAAGCCGCTGGCACCATTAAGAAAATGTCGCTCGAGCTTGGCGGAAACGCACCCTTCATCGTATTTGATGATGCCGATCTCGATGCGGCGGTCGAGGGGGCGATGATCGCGAAGTTCCGCAACAATGGTCAGACTTGCGTCTGCGCCAATCGCATCTACGTGCAGGCCTCGGTCTATGATGCCTTTGCGGAAAAACTGGCTGGAGAGGTGAAGAGCTTGCAGGTCGGGAACGGCTTTGATGACGCCACGACTGCAGGCCCCCTGATCAACGAAGCCGCCCTGCGCAAGGTTGAGGCGCATATCTCCGATGCGGTGGGCAAAGGCGCGCGGATTGTCACCGGCGGGCACCGCTCGGATCTGGGCGGAACGTTCTTTGAGCCCACCGTGCTGCGCGATGTGAACCCGCATATGGTGGTGTGCCACGAGGAAACCTTTGGCCCGCTTGCAGCGTTAGTACGCTTTGACAGCGAAGAAGAGGTGATCGCCCTAGCCAATGACAGCGAATTTGGTTTGGCCGCCTATTTCTATGCGCGGGATCTCGGCCGGGTCTGGCGGGTTGCCGAGTCCCTCGAAAGCGGGATGGTCGGAGTCAACACCGGCCTCATCTCAACCGAGGTCGCTCCCTTTGGTGGCATCAAGCAATCGGGCCTCGGACGCGAAGGGTCAAAATACGGGATCGACGATTTTGTTGAGCTGAAGAACATCTGCCTCGGGGGAATGAGCTGATAAAAGCGCAATAAAAACAGGCCTGTGCGATGTCTAAGACAGCGCGCAGGCGGATCGCGATGGGATTAGAGCGCGCAAGCCGCACAGATCAACAGTGTTGACTCGGGGTGTGAATCCAATTAGTTCGGTCATTGGACGAACTAAAAGGAAGTGCCGTGGCCGACCCCTTGAACCTCTCGCGCCGGATGACCCTTAGCAACATCGTGCAGGCGATCACGACCTATGGTCCAGTTTCGCGCGCAAGCGTTGCGAAGATGACAGGGTACTCCAAACAGACCGTGTCCGAGGTTGTCTCCTCGCTGGAGGACGACGGCTGGGTTCAGACCGTCGGACGCACCGAGGGCAACGTCGGACGGCGCGCGGTTGTCTATGAAATCGTGCCCAATGCCGCTTTGGTCGCCAGCGTTGATCTCGGCGGTACCAAAGTGCGCGTGGCACTGTGCAATCTCTCTGGCGCCGTGGTCGAAGAGCTCGCCGAACCCACCTGTCAGGATGGCGGCGAAGCAGTGGTGGACCAGATCGCCCGCATCGTTGGATTGGCGGCCCGCGCCCATGGTATCGCGCAGGAGAAGGTCCGGGTCGTCGTGGTCGGCGTGCCAGGCGCGCCTGACGCCGAAACCGGCAGCATTCAGATGGCACCCAATATCGCAGGCATTGACGAGATCGACTTCCCCACCCTGCTGAACCAGCGTCTCGGGATCGAAGTACTGGTGGAAAACGACGTGAACCTTGCCGCCCTTGGCGAACACTGGATGACTCATCAGGGTGAAACGGATGATCTGGTCTACCTGTCGATCGGCACCGGCATCGGTGCAGGTGTGGTGATCGGCGGACAGTTGGTGCGTGGTGCACGCGGCGCCGCAGGCGAAGTCGGCTTTATCCCCTTTGGGGCAGATCCCACAGAACCCGAAAGCCGCCAGATTGGAGCCTTGGAGCGCATGGCGGCCACCTCTGCGATCGTGAACGGCTATTTGGCAGAAACCGGCGTGCAGAAAACAGTGCCCGAGATTTTTGAAGCCCACCTGGCGGGCGAGGCGGCGGCAAGCCGTGTGCTGCAAACCACCGCCGCCTATATTGCGCGCGCAATCGGCACGATTGCCGCCGTGATAGATCCGAAGTGCATCGTCATTGGCGGCTCGATCGGCGCGCGTCCCGAGTTGATCCAGATGATCGAACGCGAGATTGCCCGGAGCTTTCCACGAGACATACCGATTGAAACCTCGGTTCTGGGCAATCATGCAGCTCTGGCCGGGGGGGCTTCGGTTGCCTTGTCTCGGCTTCACATCGCGCTGTTCTCAAGCGGGCTCCCGAATGCAAACATCGTCATCCCGCCGCCGGAAATCAGCGCCTTTCGCGAGGGTGTGGCATGAGTTGCGACCTCTCCCAACGGCTGCTTGATCTTCAGGATCGAGATGCGGACATTGCCCTGTTGCAACAGGCGCTTGGCTGCGAAAGTGTCACCGGAAATGAGGCCAATTTCGCGCCTTTCCTGATGTCTCAGATGGGGGAGTTGGGGCTAGCACCCAAAAGCGCAGAATTTCTGCCCGGTCGGCCCAATGTCTGGGGGCGCAAACCCGGCTCAGGTGACGGCCCGACGCTGATGTTTGCAGGTCACACCGATACCGTGCATGTGCGCGGCTGGTCCGAGAAATGGGCGGGCACGGTCAAGGAAGATCCCTTTGCGGCGCCGCTCATCAACGGAGAGATCTGGGGACGAGGCGCTTGTGACCTGAAAGGCGGCATTTGCGCCTCTCTTGCGGCCATGCGGCTTCTAGAACGCGCGGGCGTCACGCTCCGGGGCGATGTGACCTATGCGTTCATCGGCGACGAAGAAAGCGGCGAACCAGGCACTGGCGTAAGCGCAGGGGTGGCGGATCTGGTGACGCGCATCCAATCGGGTGAGATCTCGACACCTGATTTTGCCGTCTACGTGGAGCCGACCTGCCTTGATGTCTACACCGCGCAAATCGGGTTCTTCATCGCTGACGTCAAGATCACCGGGACATCTGCCTATTTTGGAACACCTGAAAAAGGCGTGGATGCGCTCAAGGCTACCCACGCTTTGCTCGCGGCAATCTGGCGTCACCAAGAAGAATTGGCACTCGGTCCAAAACACGATCTTGTCGGCCCCTCCAACATTCTTGTCACTGAAATCAAAGGCGGCGGATATATCGCGGTGCCCGGCGAATGTGAGCTGTCGCTAATCCGCAAACTACGCCCAGGCGAGGATCTCGATACTGCCGTTGCCGCCTTTGAAGCGGTGATCGACGCGGTGGCCGTTGAGGAGGGGATCAAAATCCGCATCTCGTATCCGGCTGGTCGCGATCATCCCTATGGCGGCTCGCCGGTCGAGATCGCCCCTGATCATGGCGACGCGCTCAGCCTTGGACGCTGTATTCAGGACACGCACGAGGCCCGCGGCAAGATTGCCGGCGCGCCCTATTGGTCGGAGACACCGTTTTTGGTGAACCAGATCGGCTGCCCCGCCGTCTATTGCGCGCCGGGCGACATCAGCGTGGCACATACCTTCGAGGAACGCATCAACGTCGAGGAGTATCTCGCCGCGATCCGCGCCTATGCGCTGTTCATGACGCGCTACTGCGGGACCAATGAATAAAACGGGAGGAAACCAATGAAACACTATCTCAGCACCGTGGCGCTTGGCGCCGCCCTGGCCCTGGCCACGTCATCGGCCTTTGCCCAGACGGTTGGCCCCAAGGGCGAGGCCGCGACACCAACGGCATCGATCATGGTCGAAGATGGAGACCTCGAGACGATCCGCAGCGGCAATCACACCGCTGCGCTTCTTTGGCATGACCAAAGCGATTTCGTAAATGCTGTGACGGCAGGCGCGACCGATGAGCTGGCGCGCGCCGGGATCGAAGTTGTCGCCACTGCAAGCGCCGGGTTCGACGCCGCCAAACAGCGAAGCGATATCGAAACCGCCCTGAGCAAAGACCCGAGCATCATCCTGTCACTCCCCCTTGATCCGGTAACCTCTGCAGCCGCGTTTGAGGAAGCCAAGGAAAACGGCGTGAAGCTGGTGTTCCTGTCCAACGTGCCCTCTGACTATGAACACGCAAAGGATTACGCGGCGATTGTCACCGACGATCTGTTCCAGATGGGCAAGCAGGCTGCAGACGCGCTGGCCGCATCCATGGGCGGGGCGGGCACCGTGGGCTGGATCTACCATGACGCCGACTATTATGTGACCAACCAGCGCGATAACGCCTTCAAGACCACCATTGAAAACGACTACCCGGAAATTTCAATCGTAGCAGAGCAAGGCATCAGCGACCCTGCCCGCGCTGAGGACATTGCCAACGCGATGTTGCTGCGCAACCCTGACATCGGGGGCATCTACGTGACCTGGGCTGGTCCCGCCGAGGGCGTTCTGGCCGCACTTCGGGCAAATGGCAATGACACCACCAAAGTGGTGACGCTTGATCTCTCGGAGCCGGTGGCGCTCGATATGGTTCGGGGCGGCAATGTTGCAGCCATCATTGCCGACGAAGCCTATGAGCTAGGCCGCGCCATGGCCGCAGCTGCGATCCTTGATCTTTTGGGCAAGGACGTCCCTCCATTCGTGGTGGCCCCAGCAGTGACCGTCACCGCTGACAATGTGGCCGAAGGCTGGATGCAATCCTTGCACATCGATGCCCCAAAGAGCGTCACCGGCAACTGATTGCCCGTTTGATCACCCAAGTGATCGCTCTGCGTTTGCCATGGCCTGCGCAGGGCGATTGCCCCAGATCTCCTCACGCGCAGGCGGACCGGGCCCTTCGGCACCCTGCACATGTGGTGCTGCCTTACACACCTGCCCCTTGGCGCCGGTCTTGCGACCGGCCGCAGTCTGAGAGACTAGAATGACCGCCATCAAACAACGCTTCTCCGGGTTCGACTTCCAGCAGACGGTGGTCTATTTCGGCTTCGTCGCGATTTTTCTGTTCTTTGCCATCACGCTCCATGACGACGGGTTCCTGACCCAGCGCAATCTGACCAATATCGTGCTGCAGACCGCCCCTGCGACGATCATGGCGATTGGTCTTGTCTTTGCGCTGAGCGCGGGGGAAATCGACCTTAGCTTTGGTTCCATCGTCGCGGTGTCGGCTCTGACCGTTGCGGTGGTGTTGCGCGAGCATCCTATGATTGTCGGCGTTGCCGCTGGTCTTGGCGTCGGCATTTTGATCGGGGCGCTCAATGGTGCTCTGGTGGCCTATCTCAAGCTGCCCTCTTTCCTAGTGACGCTGGCGACCATGGGGCTCTTTGCCGGGATCGCGCGGTCCATGACCGATCTGCGATCGGTTCCGGTGATGAACGACAGTTTCACCGGCCTCTTTGGCTCGGGCAAGCTGTTCTCGGTCCCATCGCTCCTGATCTGGACCGTCATTGCCGTGGGGCTTGGGCATATCGTCTACCGCCACACACGGTTCGGCGCGCATGTGCTGGCTACCGGTGACAATCCCCGCGCGGCGCAGGTCACAGGGATCAAGGTGCCCCGCGTGCGGCTCTATGTGATGATGATCTGTGGTGGCACCGCAGGGCTGGCGGGGCTGCTTTATGCAGGGCGTCTGCAGGCGGCCAAATACACCCTCGGTGAAAGCGATCTGATGACCGTGATCGCCGCCGTGATCGTCGGGGGGACCGCATTGAAGGGCGGCAAAGGCTCCGTGATCGGCGCCCTCTTGGGCTCGCTCCTGATGGGGATGCTCAACAATGGCCTTATTCTGATGAACCTCAAGGTGTCGGACCAGATGATCGTCCGTGGCCTGATTATCCTGTTGGCCGTTGCCATCTCACTGCGCGACACCAGCCGCTAAGGGAGGAAAAGAAATGTTCCTAGATGTCCTGATCCGCCGCAACCCAAGCTTTATCGAAGCCGCACAGGCCCTGCACCAACAGGGGCTGATCCCGCCGAATTCCTATGTTCTGGACCTCGACAAGGTCGAAAGCAACGCGCGCTACTTTGCCTCCGAAGCCGGAAAACTGGGGCTCAAGACTTTTGCGATGACAAAGCAGGTTGGTCGTCACTCCGGGTTCTGTCAGGCCGTGATGCGCGGCGGGATCGAGAAATCTGTCGCCGTGGATCTGGACTGCGCGGTGTCCTGCGACCGCGCCGGCATGAAGACCGGCCACCTTGGCCATCTGGTCCAGGTGCCCCGCGTGCATGCGGATCTTGCCGCTCGTGACCTGAGACCCGACTATTGGACCGTCTTCAGCAACGACAAGGCCCGAGAGGCCGCAGCAGCCGCGCATCGTGCGGGTCGGGAACAAAACCTGTTGGCGCGCATCCAGACCAGTGGCGACGTGTTTTACCGCGGCCACGAGGGGGGCTTTGTCGCAGAGGATATTTGCGCCGTGGCCGATATGCTGGAGGCGCTTGAGGGCGGGGCATTTGCAGGGATCACCACGTTCCCCGCGCTGCTGTTTGATCAAGACACCCGCAAGGTAAAGTCAACGCCCAATCTCCAGACCCTCGCCAAAGCACGCGAAGCGCTGGCCGCAGCGGGACGCGATCGCATCGAAGTCAACGCACCGGGGACAAACTCCGCTGTGGTGCTCTCGGCCTTGGCCGAAGCGGGCGCCACGCAATGCGAGCCGGGCAACGCCTTGCATGGCACAACCCCTCTGCATGCGGTGGAGGATCTGCCCGAAGATCCGGCTGTGCTCTATCTTACCGAGGTGTCACACAACCATGGCGGCAACGCCTTCTGCTTTGGTGGCGGGCTCTACATCGACCCGGTGTTCCCCAAATATGACGTAAAAGCCCTGGTATCCTCAGAGCCCACTACCGCGGCTTCAGCCCTCGCAAGCGTTGAAATTCCCGATTATTCGGCCATCGACTACTACGGCATGATCGATGCAACAGGCCGCGTGAAACCCAAAACCGGCGATACGGTTGTCTTTGGCTTCCGCGGTCAGGCCTTTGTGACGCGCGCCAATATCGTCGGCCTCTCCGGCGTTTCGCGCGGCACCCCCAAAGTGACCACCATCGAGAATATTTTTGGGCAGGCCGCAGGCTGGCCGGAAAAGGCAATGTCATGAGCAACGAACCCACAGTTCTGTCCCTGAAGAACATCCACAAGGCCTTTGGCGGTGTCATTGCGATACAGGACTTTTCGCTCGATCTCAAAGCTGGGGAAATTGTCGCCCTTGTGGGGGACAACGGAGCGGGGAAATCGACCCTGATCAAGATCATTTCGGGTGTTTACACACCGACTTCCGGCAAGATCGAACTGGATGGCGAGGAGACGAGCTTTGGCGATGCCAGCTCGGCGCGCAGCAAGGGGATCGAGGTCGTCTATCAGGATCTGGCGTTGGCCGATCAGCAACCCGTCTTTATGAACATGTTCCTCGGGCGCGAGCTGACAAAACCGCCCTTTGGCCTGCTCGATAAGGCGCGCATGCGGCAGGAATCTCAGGATCTGGTGGACGAGCTCGATGTCCGCATCCCCTCGGCATCTTCGACGATCAGCGATCTGAGCGGCGGGCAACGTCAGGGGATTGCCATTGCGCGCGCAACCCATTGGGCCAGCAAACTGGTGCTGCTGGATGAACCCACCGCCGCGCTTGGCGTGGCCGAGACGGGCAAGGTCGAGACTCTCATCGAGAGCCTCAAGCGCAAGAACCTCGCGATCCTGATCATCAGCCACAGCCTCGATCAGGTGTTCAAACTTTCTGACCGCATTTGCGTCCTCAGACGCGGCGAACAGATCGGCATTCGCAAAACCGCCGAGACCGACAAGAACGAGATCGTCTCCATGATCACCGGAGTCGCCGGGTAACCTCGGCGTATCTGCGTGGGATGAGTGCGGCGCCTATTGCGCCGTCCAGCCGCCATCGACCGGGATCACGGTGCCGGTGACATTGTGGGCGACTGGCGCACAGAGCCACAGCGCAAGCGCACCGATCTCCGAAGGATCAGAGGTGCGCCGACTGGGTTGTTTTTCCGCCAGCAGATCAGCAATCCCCTTGTCGCGGTCGCCATCAAACTGCGCCGCGCGCGCCTCGACCTGCGGCTCGATGATTGCGGTTTCTGTCCAGCCAGGCCCGATGCAGTTGACGGTGATGCCACCTTCGCGCCTGGAGCCCGCCGCCGCGTATTCCAGCGCAGCCACTTTCGACATGCCCACCAGCCCAAACTTCGAGGCGCAATAGGGCACTTTGGCGACCGAGGCGACAATGCCGTGGACGCTGGCGATATTGATGACCCGGCCATAGCCTTTCTCAGCCATCTTCGGCAAAGCAAGCCGCATGGTGTGAAACGCACCCGAAAGGTTCACTCCGATGATCGCGTCCCACGTCTCGGTGTCGAGGTTAGCAAGCCGCGCGGTTTTCTGGATGCCAGCATTATTGACAAGAATGTCAAGACCGCCCCAGGCGTTGATATCATCCATCATCGCCTCAATAGCCGCGACATCGCGCATATCGGCGTCAAAAAAGCGCGCCTCAGGCGCACCGGCAGCGCGCAGGGCATCAACGGCAGCCTGTGCCTGCGCCGCATCCGTGAGGCCATGCACAGCAATGCGTGCGCCAGCCCCGGCCAAGGCCTCGGCAATGGCCAGCCCGATCCCTTGCACCGACCCCGTGACCAGCGCCGTTTTTCCCCTGAGATCCGTCATGTCGCGATGTCCTTCTTCAGTTCTTCGCGCAGCTCGGTCTTGAGAACCTTGCCGTAGTTGTTCTTGGGCAGGCCCTCGACAAAGTGATAGGCTTTGGGACGTTTGAAACGGGCGATACGATCCAGGCAAAGCGCATCCAGCGCCCCCGACGTCACCGCCCTGCCCGCACACGCGACCACAAAAGCGACCACCACCTCGCCCCATTCGGGGTCGGCAGCGCCGACAACGGCAACCTCATGCACATCGGGATGGCTCAGTAGCACCTCTTCGACCTCGCGCGGGTAGATATTGGATCCACCGGAAATGATCATGTCCTTGGAGCGATCCTGTAGTGTGACATAGCCGTCCGCGTCCATCCGCCCCATGTCCCCGGTCCGGAGCCAGCCCTCGCGAATGGCCTTTGCGGTGGCCTCTGGATTCTGCCAGTAGCCGGGCATCACCGTCGCCCCCTGCACCACGATTTCGCCAATCTCCCCGCGTGGAAGTTCGGCACCGTCCTGATCCACGATCCGCACCTGCACCGCGCTTTGGGCGGTGCCAACGGAATTCAGGCGTTCACGCCAGCGCGGGTGGGCTCGGTCGGCCACGGTGCTGCGAGGCAAAACGGTGATCCCCATCGGGCATTCGCCCTGGCCGTAGATCTGTATGAAGCGCGCGCCCATGACCTCGACTGCGTCGAGAATGTCTGCCTCATACATTGGGCCACCGGCATAGACGATAGTTCTAAGCCCCGCGCCTGTCTCTCCTTTGGCTTTGGCCACATCAACGAGGCGACGCACCATCGTTGGGGCCGCAAACATCGAGATCGGCCCCATGCTCTTGCCCAAGGTCAGGATCTCTGCCGGGTCAAACCCGCCGCTCTCGGGCACGAGATGACGCGCACCGCGCAGGATATGCATGAAATTGTAGATCCCGGCCCCATGCGACATAGGCGCGGCATAAAGAATGGCGTCTTCTGCGCGCACCTCATCCACATCGGCGAAATAGGTGAAGGTCATCGTCGCGAGATTGCCACAGGTGAGGGCGACGCCCTTTGGTTTGCCGGTCGTGCCCGAGGTGTAAAACAGCCAGGCTACATCCGACGGCACGAGGCCCACAGGTGCGGGCATGCGTGCGCCTTTCCGCATCGTCGCAAAATCCGCGCCATCCACAGAGAGCATCTGCCGTCCCTCAAGAAGTGGCGCAAGCCCTACCCCAAGCGCGTCGTCCGAAATCACCAGAGCGGCATCGGTGTCGGCGACAATCCACATTACCTCTTTTGGGTGCAGCTTGGCGTTGATCGGAACCGCCGCTGCGCCCGCATACCAGACACCATAGAGCGTCTCGAGATACTCGGTCCGGTTCGACATGAAAATCGCAACACGCGCACCCGGCCCCACCCCGCGCGCCTCAAGGGCAGCACCGATGGCAGCGGCCGAATAGTCAAAGGCCGCATAGGTCGCCCTCAGCGTTTCTCCGGCGTAGAGCGCCGGTCGGTCGGGATACCGGGTCGCGGTGCGCTTCAACCACTCTGCCGGGTTCATGTCTTGGCTTCCAGGATCGAGCAGTAGTTGGCGACGCCGGAGCCTCCCATGTTGAAGACACAGGCCAGTTCGGCGCCGTCCACCTGCAGGTCTCCGGCCCGCCCCAAGACCTGCTGCGCGGCCAGAACATGCATCGATACGCCGGTGGCTCCGACGGGATGCCCCTTGGCCTTCAATCCGCCCGACAGGTTGACCGGCAGCCGCCCGCCCCGCAGCGTCGCACCGCTCGCGACAAGATCCGCGCCGCGGCCTCGCTCGGCCAGTCCCATCGCCTCGTAGATCATCAACTCGGCGATCGTGAAGCAATCATGCACCTCGGCAAGATCAAGATCGTCGACCGTGATCCCGGCGTGGGTGTAGGCCGCATCAAAGGTGCGTCTGGCCGCGGTCAGCTCTGTCATGTCGCGACGGGACATGGGCAGAAAATCGTTCATCTGCACCGCTGCCCGAAACCCCACCGAGTGATCGAAGTCCCGCGCCATGTCATCGGCAACCATCACCAGCGCCGCCGCTCCATCGGTGATCAGCGAGCAATCCGTCAGCCTGAGCGGCGCTGCGATCATCGGGTTCTTGTCGCTGACCGTGTTGCAGAAATCGAAACTGACATCGCGCTGCATATGCGCCAGCGGGTTGTTCAACGCATTCTGGTGGTTCTTGACCGCAATCTGCGCAAGGGTCTCGGACTGGTCGCCAAAGGCGTCAAAATACCGATCTGCGATGCGCCCAAATATCTGTGGAAAGCTCACGCCCGCTTCCTCTGCGGCGTAGGAGGCCCCGGCCAGCGCTGCGGTCACGCCTTTGGTGTCCAGTTCGGTCATCTTCTCGACGCCCAGTACCAGAACACAGCGCGCTTCACCGGCCCGAATGGCGCTGCGCGCTGCATAGACCGCAGCCGAACCCGACGCACAGGCGTTCTCCACCCGGGTTGCGGGCGTGAAGCGCAACGCATCATCCAGCCCCAGAGCGAGCGAACTTGCAAATGCATCCGGCACCATGCCGTTGTTGAAATGACCAACCCAGATCGCATCGACGTCCTCAGCCGCAACACCGGCAGTTGCGATCGCCTCGGCGGCCGCCTGTTGGATCAACGCCTCGAGCGAAGTGCCGCTATGCACCCCGAATTTTGTGTGCCCCCAGCCAACTATTCTTGCGTCCATACTTGCCTCCCTTGCCTGTGTGGAGGAATACTCCAGCGGGTCCGGGCGTGCGATCCGTGAAACTACGTAACGGGTGACAAGCGATGGAGCCTCTTTCAACACTCGCGTTTGAACGCGCACCGGTCGGCCTCATTTATGCCGAGGACCGGGTGATCAAGCTGTGCAACACGCGGTTCTCCGAGATGTTTGGCTACCGAAAGGCCGAGCTTGAGGGGCATTCCTTATCCAAGCTTTACCCCTCCTCCGACGAGTTTCAGCGCATTGGCCAGATCGGGGTCGAAAAGATGCGCGGCCTTGGACGCTATGCCGATGAACGCATCATGCGCCGCAAGGATGAGAGCCTGTTTTGGTGCCGCGTGCGCGGGCAATCGCTCGCCCCACAAGATCCCTTTGCTCAATCGGTCTGGAGCTTCGCCGATATCTCGGAGAAGCGCCCGGTCACGGAAATGACACGCCGCGAACGGCAGGTGGCCAAGATGTTGGCCGAAGGGCTGACTTCAAAGGAGATTGCCCGTGGCCTCGAGATCAGCCCCCGCACGGTCGAGGTGCATCGCGCCCGGCTGATGGACAAGTTCGGCGCGCGCAACGGGCTTGAGCTGGTCGCCCATCTGGCGGGGCTGCCGCTTGGCGGCACATCCTGAAGCGCGTGTCGATCTGGCGCTACTTTGGGGCGAACAGGATGGACCACCGCTGGCGTAGACGATCCATGCGATCCCTTTGCTGTACCCAAACTGGTCGTCCCCCACTGAAGTGGTCCTCCGCTATGTTTAGTAAAACGGAGGAAACGCATGGCCAACAAGCGACCAAGGCCAGATGAGATAGTCACGAAGTTGCGGAAGATTGAGAAACTGACTGCGCAAGGAATGCGGCTCTGGATGCGATCTGGCAGATTGGCGGGACTGAACAGACCCATTACCGCTGGAATGCAGGTGGATAAAGAAAAGCGTCCAGTGGACGGTATTACCGCCAAACAAGTACGGCGGAAACGGCACTGAGAAATTGAGGGAACTGAAGCGGTTTCAGAAAGAGAATGAGCGGCTTCGCAAAGCTGTTTTTGATCTGACGCTGGACAAGCTTATCTTGGTTCAAGCCGCGAAGGAAGTTTGAAGCGGTTCACGCAGTGATGAACGATCCTGTAGATCTTGCAAGCGCCCAAACCGGCAGAGACCTTGAGCCCCGCTCGTCGCCGTGCTTGCATTGATCGCGTTTGTGGTGAATTGAATGTCTCGGAACGCCATGCGTGCCGCGTTCTGAGACAACACCGATCCACGCAGCGTAGGGTGTCAGTTGGTCGCCTGGAAGAAGAACGATTGGTGGCCGACATGATAGAGCTGACCCGGCAATATGGCCGCTATGGCTATCGTCGGACCGCAGCGTTACTGAGAGATGCAGGCTGGCATGTGAATGACAAGCGCGTCGAAAGACTGTGGCGACGAGAGGGGCTGAAAGTGCCCATGAATAACCAAAGAAGGGGCGGCTCTGGCTGAATGGCTGATCGTGCGTTCGGCTACGGCCGAAACACCGTGATCATGTTTGGTCTCACGACTTTTTGCTTTGCCGGACTGATGACGGAGGGCCTTCCGCACGCTCATCATCATCGACGAATACGGCCGAGAATGTTTGGCAATCCGCGTGGATCGCAAGCTGGACTCTGGCAACGTCATCGATGCGCTGAGCGACCTGTTCATCCTGCGCGGCGTGCCTTCGATTATTCGGTCTGACAATGGCCCGCTCGCAACTGGGCTCGAACCAATGGCGCCCTTAATGGCTCGCTTCGTCGCGCAGGCCGTGCAGGACTGGATCAAAACCGTCGTTGCAAAGACGGCTTACATCGAACCCGGCTCACCCTGAGAGAAAGATTACTGTGAAAGCTTCAACGCCCGGTTCAGGGATGCGTTCTTGAATGGCGAAATCTTCTACAGCCTGCGAGAAGCCCAAATCCTGATCGAAGAATGGAGGAAACACTACAACGACAACTCTGAAACGGGTCTGCATGGACTTTTTTCTGCATCGCAGAAATACGGCTCACAAGAGAGTCGCACGCAATTCATCTGATCCAATGCGGATGGAACAGAAATTTCGCCGCATCTGTCCAAATTTTAGGCATGGCGCCCTATCTTGACGTCGCGCAGCGATGACCTTGGGACAAGAGTGCAATTCTCCCCATCGCGTGTCTGTTTTCGGCTATCGGGTGAAGAGGTCAACAAAAATACCCCGTCGGGGAAGCCGCTGCTCGCGCAAGTCGTGCTTTGGCGATCGCCCTAGGCAACCTCTCGCCGGATCTCGCGGATCAGTGAGAGTAGAAGCGCTTTTGAGACAGGTTTTGCCAGCACATCATCCATGCCCACCGAAAGGTAGTGGCTCAATTGCTCGGGCATCGCATTGCCAGTCACTGCGACAATAAAGCTGGGCTCGCGACCCTTCGCCTGTTCAATGGAACGGATTTTCTGCGTGGTCTCCACGCCATCCATTCGCGGCATCTGAATGTCCATCAAGATGACATCGAAGGAAAACGAATGCACAAGGCCAATGGCCTCTTGCCCACTGGAGACGGATTTGACGCGGTAAGGTGTGGAGGAGAGGAACTTTTCGAGGATCAGCCTGTTGGTACGGTTGTCGTCGACCACAAGCACATCGAGCGCCGGGCCATGAGGCACCGACACCGCGGCTGATGCGGGCTGCGAGAGGAGCTCTTGCGCCCCATTGGCGGGCAGGAGCGGAAGTCTGATTTCAAACGTCGCGCCCTGCGTTCCATCATCAGCCAGTTGCAGGCTGCCTCCCATCAGGTGGCAAAGCTGGCGAGAGATCGAAAGCCCAAGGCCGGTCCCCCCGAATTTGCGCGCATCACCGCCTTCGACCTGCTGGAAGGGCTGAAAGATCATATCCCGCGCCTCGGCGGGTATCCCCGGCCCCGTGTCGCTGACGCGAACCAGCAGGATCGACCCATTTTCGGCCGGTGCGGCTGAAATGGTGACAGCGCCCGTTTCGGTAAATTTGACCGCATTTGATACGAGGTTGTGAACAACCTGACGAAACCGGTGATCATCTCCCAAGATGGCCCGTGGCAGATCATCACGCATCTCGAGTTGCAGACCGATGCCCTTTTCCTTGGCGCGGGCGGAAAACAATGCACGCGCCCCCTCAAGCGCATTGCGCAGTGTGAACGGTTTGGTCTCGAGCGTCATCTTGCCCGCTTCGACTTTTGAAAGGTCAAGGACATCGCCAATCGTTGTCAGCAACACCTGCCCGGAGTCCTCGATAACCTGCAAAAACTCCTGCTGCTCTTCATCGAGCTTGGTTTCCCCCAGAACAGACGCCATGCCCAGCACACCATTCAGCGGTGTGCGGATTTCATGGCTCACATTGGCGAGGAATTGAGTTTTTGCACGGTTTGCGGCCTCCGCCAGCGACAGGGCTTCGCGCAGAGCCTCGGCGGCGCGTTCTCTTTCGGTGATGTCGACCAGAGAAATGCACCAGCCCAGAAGGGGGATCTGGGCTTGGATCGGGCTGTCGATCGGAACTGCTCGCGGGTCAAAGACGCGACCACCCAGCCTGATCGGCCCGGGTTTGCCGAGGCCACCCGCTTTGACAAGATCTCTGACCAGCGGCCCGATCTCGGGCAGTTGCTCTATGGGTTCGCCATAATCCGGAATGCGATCGCCAATCAGCTGTCTTGCGGCCGGGTTGGCACTGACAAACTGTCCGCCTGCATCAACCAGGATCACAGGATCCTGCGTGGCGTAGAACATCAGGGTCCGCCCCTGAGCCGCCGTATCCATCATCGAATTGTTCACCAGCAGCCAGCTCAGTGCGATGAGGGACACCGCAAAGGTGAACGGGGTCGGGTCGAAACCAAACACCGTGACCCCCCACCCGATATAGGCCAGGTTGGCCACAACCGGCGCCGCAGTAATAATAATCAGGGCACCCATGAAGGGCCGAAAGATCTTTTTTGCCTTGAGAAACGCAAAACCGAGCAGACCCAAGGCGATCATCAAAAAGACATAGAGTGTCGCCGCGACCGCAAAAAACAGCGGCCCATGGTCAAAAATGACAAAGCTATCCCCGCCCTCGGTCACAAGGCGGGTGTCCGGTCCATAGAGCAGGTGCGTCCAGTGGTTGGTCACGGCAATCACACTGACAAGGCTCGGAAGGCCGATATAGATCAGCAACCGGAAGGGGCGGCGGGTCCGACAGCTGTTCATCGTGTAGTCGAAGACAAAAAAGCTCCAGGCCACGGGCACGAGAACGATCCCGGGCCAGGCCGCCAATGACCATGCGACCTTGCAAGCTTCGCTTTGCGACGCAAGGTCAAAGATAACAGTGAAGAGCCACCACAACATCGCCGCCAGGGTCAGCACAAAGGAGAGCTGACCTGAAAAAGGAATGTTTCTCGCGATCCGGATCAGAACAATCGAGCAGACCACCCATAGCGAAGCAGCAGCGCCGGAAGCCAAGTTCACGTCTAAGTTCGCAAGACAATTCATAACCTACCTGGGCAGCTTGGGTGTGTCGTCCTGTCGGCGAGGCACTAGAAATACATCGGGCAATCGTAAAGCCGAAAAATACTGGCATTTTATATGACATATGACGGTGAATTTATTGCTGTCGGGTTAAGATTGCGGGCCAATTTTTTTGCTGCAATATGCGCAATAGCCAGTAAAACAAGCGATGTCGACAAAGCGCAGGGCATGACACACAGGATTGGGCCCGGGCTCAAAACCTGAAGATCTGGTACTCTCGACACTCTGCCAGATCCGCGGTCACGGGAGCCAGATATGGCGCAGGTAAACCGGCACATCCATCACGGCCACGATCTCTTCTGAACCATCGAGAATGCCCGCAAGGGCTGGCACGCTGCTGGTCAGGGTCATCTCGCTTACACGATCCATTTCCAGTGGCACGCATTTCACCAGATCAACCATCTGCTCGATCCGATAGATCCGCGAAAACTCGGGCGTGGTTGCTGAATGCGGAAACACCTCGTCGGGGCCCCAAATCGGGGTGCCTGCCGTGTATCCCAGCCGAAAGTCGAGCGACTGCGCCTCGGCCACATGCATCTTCCACGTATCAATACTGGTGCGCGCGCCATTTTCTGCACCGATGAGCTGCGTTTGACGCGACACCTCGGCCGCGACACTGACGCCATAAGGATCGACCTCTGGCGTGGTCGAGTAGATGCGCAGGACAAAAAGGCGAACCTCATCGCCTTCAACTTTTCTGGCCATGCCGACCAAAACGATCGCATGACGCGTCGCAGGGCTGAGCGGTTGGCCTTCGCCGTCCAATTGCAGTTTGGAGTCTGCAAAAACGAACAGAATATTGGCGCCTGTCACCGGCCCAGCGGGAAACGGCATCGAAACCCACCCTTTGGGCAAAAGGTGCTGAACACCCGCGGCAGGAGCGTTAATGGCCACTATGACCCGGTGATCAATATTGAAGCCGACTGGCGTCTCGGCACTGGCTGGCGTGCGCGGCCCAAGGAGAAAAACAACCACAAGGACACAAATCAACAGATGCAGCAGACGTCGTATCATGTCGAACTTTCTCCCTGAGCTTGAGACGGAACACCGCGTGATGCTAGACTCGGCTCACACAATATGGCTCTATTTATGGGCTATCAAATCAACTTCCGCGCTCGCTTGAGCAGCTAATGACAGCACGGTTTTTTCACCGATGGATGGCTTTGATGCAGATCAGAGACCGCATAAAGTGTATTTGATAACGTTGACCCTGTCACGGGCGCGCTTCGCACAAAGCGCTCTTGGAACACAAAACTATCAGTGTGGGTTTTTGAATGAGGAGATTTCGCCGACCACCGTGTCAGAGCCCAGACCCTCTCACGTTCGGCAAACCGGCTGCGCAACAGCCCCTGTCGTCCACAGGTTGGCGGGTTTCAACGCAGCCCACAGGTATTGCATGCAGAAGAAACGGAACAGCCACATGAAACACATATTGCTCGCCGTGCTGGCGTCGATTTGCCTGGTATTTGCACCGGGCAAGATCATGGCCGATAGCGCGGAAATTGAGATCACCGCAGCCTACAGAGAGCGTATCGCGCTGCCGCCGGATGCCATTCTGGAGGTTGAGCTACTGGATGTATCACGCGCCGATGCGCCCTCGATCCGGCTTTCTTCGCAGCGTTTCAAGATGGATCGCGTGCCGCTCTCGGTCACGCTGCACTATGACGCAGACATCATTGATGCGCGGATGAGCTATACGATCTCGGCGCGTATCCTGTCGGGCGACACCGTCTTGTTTCGCACGACATCGGCCTACCCGGTCCTCACGCGCGACTTTCCTGCGCAGGCGGATCTTGTGCTGCACATGATGCCCCGGACCCCCTGAGGCATTTTCCCTCAGGGCCAGCTCCCGCGTGTTTGGGTGAGTTGTTCCTAGTCCTAAGAACGCCTTCATCGAAGAACTGGCGGCAGGCACGACCCGAGCGCATTCCGAGCGCATTTGCTGCTGTGGCCTTCGGCGCGCGTGATCCCGTCGAGGGCTCCGACCTGTTTCAGGTGGTCTTTGGTCCCAAATTCCAGATGACAAGCCCCGCCACCACCAACACCAGCGCGAGGAGGTCCGAGGGCTGTGGAACCTGGCCCAGCACCGGGATCGCTAATAGGGTCGCAACACCGGGGGTGAGGGCCGACAGAACAGAGGCCCGCCCACCAATTAGCCGGAGCGCGCGGCTGAAGGCATACATGGAAATCAATCCCGAGATAATGCCCTGAAAAGCAGCCTGAAAGGCAATGTCGACCCAATGCGCTGCACCAATATTGGAGAGATCCAAAGCGATCCAGAGCGGCAACAGCCAGACCGCTGACACCGCGCCTACGATGGCCGTCGCGAGGACAGCGGGGATCTCATAGGCGCGGAGCGTCACGGTGAAGCACGCCCAACAAAGCGCTCCCAACAAAAAGAGCAAATGCCCGGTCCCCATGCCCTGCGCCGGCAGCGGCCGCCCTGCCCCAGTGAGGATCGTGGTTGCCCCGGCAAGAACAAGCATCAGGGCAAGGGCCTTTCGTTTGCGAAGACGCTGTCCCAAAAACACATAGGCCAGGACCGCGGCAAAAACCGGCATGAGGCCGGGAACCATCGCCCCTGCATGGGTGACGGGCGCATAGCCCAGGCCATGGCCAACCAGAAGCGTAAAAGGCGCCCCGTAAGCCGATAGGATCAAACCGCGTTTCACGCCCAATTGCACAATCTGATCCCGGCTGCGCCAAAGCAATGGAGCCAAAAGCACCGCAGGGATCACCGCGCGTAAGGCCGCAAGATCCACCACCGATAGCGCGGTCGTGCGACCCGATGAGGTCAGCACCAGCCAACTTGCCCAAATCAAGACAGCAAGCGACATCCAGGCATAACCCGCAAGCGTCGCGCGCCTCTCAGCGGGTGCAGCCGCATGGCGATCCGCATCATGCGACAGCGCCACCGCAGGCGTCGCGCGCCCCATCGGCTGCAGCCTTGATATGATCCGACGTAGTTTTGACATGCGGCCTGCCCTTCTGGTCGGCGCGCAAGAAGGGCGCCGACACATGTGGAGATCAGTTTGGTGGCGAAAAGGTCAGCCCTGTTCAGCGCGAATGGTACTGACCTGCCGACCCTCCAATCCCCAGTTTTCAAGCGGCACCTCGTCGATGACAACAAACGTAGTGGCCGGGTTCTTGCCAAGAACACTAGCAAGAAGATCCGTCACGCCCGCAACCAGTTTTTGCTTTTCCTCGGTCGAGGGCCCGGTCCCATTGGGGCCGCCCTCTTGGGTCACCTTGATATTCACATAGGGCATTGTCTCAGTCCTTTCTTTCCACAAATGAGAAGACTTTGGTGAGGACGCGCCAGCCTTGATCGCTGTGGATGATCGTCAGCAAATCCTGGTAATTGCGGCCCATCATCGTCATCCGCGCCTCGATGATGCCGATGCGCGCGCCTTTGAAGGTGATCCGTTCGATCACCTCCTCTCGGGCGTCACCACGGGAGGCAGGCGGCGTGCGCGCATCGATCCGCGCCATATAGGCTTCGAGCCCCATGTGCTCGTAGGTGCCCTCAGTTGCGTTCACATAGGCAAGATCAGGGTGGAAAACAGTGCGCAAGACGTCACTGTCGGAGTGGTAAAGCCCTTCAAAATAGCGCGTCATGAGGTCTTGGACTTCGGCATCAGGGGAGTTGCTCATCCTGCGACACCTCGCTGATCTGACAGGGGTGGCGAAACGACAGAGTCCTTGAGGCGGGCTTTTGGACCTGCGCTGGCGCGGCCGTGATCCGGGCATTTGGAGTTGAGTGTCATGAGATGCTCCGTATTGGCGTCTCTCCCGATCTAACGAGGGAGACCGCCTGAAGATAACATCGAGTTTTCACACTCATGATCTGATTTTTGGATCAACTGAATGCGCATCCGACCCTTACAGGTGCAAAACTGCCCTGCGCGGGAAGGAGGGCCAAAACGCTCGAGCAGGCTGATCGCCCGCGTGCCGTTGCGTTGCAGTAAGGTCGCTCACGGCGCACAGGAATGATCCAGTTCTACCACAATCTCCCGTGCCGCGCGGGTTTAGCCGTCTTGGATACCCCCGCGTCCAAGATCGTCCCAGATCCGCGACACGACTTTACCCATGGGGCGGTCCCGGCGCCTGATGGCGAAGATCTCCGTGTGGCGCGGGGGATAGCCCTCGATCGCGAGGGGCACCAACGCGCCCGTCTTGAGTTCATCGCGGATCAGATGCTCTGGTATTCCGCCCCATCCAAGGCCCGCCTTGATGATCGAGATCTTGGCTTGGAAATCCGAAACCGTCCAGCGCTGCCCCCCCGAAAGCAGATCGCGGCTTTGGTCATACTCCTTGCCCCCCGTCCCCGAGACGACAACCTGCGTGTAGCTTTGCATCTCGCGGCGCGATTTGACGCGCGCAGGGTCTGCTGCGGGAAACGCCGGACTGGCCACGGGACGGATGGTGATGGTTCCAACCGGTCGCGTTTCGACCTCATCGATTGGCACGTCGTCCAGCCCGGCAATAATCAGATCGGCCTCACCACTCATGAGACGCGCCAGCGGTCCCCCCATCATCTCGGTTACCAGCTTGATATGTGTGGCAGGAAAGGCGCGCCCCACCTCCCCCAAAAGGGTCAGGATCGGATCAAGCGACATCGTTGCAGTGATCACAATCGAGACCAGAGGCTCCTGCTCGCTGCGCAGCCCCGCCGCCACGGTCTTCAGACCGTTGACCTGTTCCAGAACCCGCGTCACCTCGCGATAAAAGACCTCGCCCTCCGGGGACAATCTGGGCCGATAAGTGTCCCGCGAGAAGAGGTCGAACCCCAGTTCATCCTCAAGTTTCTTGATTTGATGGCTCACGGCGGATTGCGCCTTGTTCAGCCGATCCGCCGCCGCCCGGAAAGTTCCGGAAGCCACAATCGCGTCGAGGGCAATGAGCTGATCCAATGTCATGGGGCACCTATATGATCTTATTTTTCGATCATAATCATGAGAACTCAATATTATCAATCGTTGATCTCCGGCGACATAAGCATGGAGGACATCCCAATGAGGAACGGGGTCAGCTCCGTTGCCAGACGTGATGTCGCATGCAGGGCACCCCGGCCAGCCAGCTCGGCCCACCCTAGAAGGAGAAAACAATGGTGAAGATAGCTATCGTCTACCACAGCGGCTATGGCCACACGGCAGTACAGGCCAAAGCGGTCTACCGAGGCGCCAATGAGGTTGCCGGCGCAGAGGTCTCTCTGATCCCGGTCGAAGACTATGCGCAAAACTGGGAGATTATTGACGCCGCCGATGCGATCGTCTTTGGCTCCCCCACGTATTTTGGCAGCGCGTCTGCCCAATTCAAATCGTTTCTGGACGAGACCTCCGGCCGCTGGCTCGAAGGGCGCTGGGTCAACAAGCTGGCAGCGGGGTTCACAAATTCGGCGGGGATGAGCGGCGACAAGCTGGCAACGCTCCAGCAGATCAACCATTTTGCCATGCAACATGGCATGATCTGGGTCGGACTTGGCTTGCCGCCTGGAAACAACACCAGCACGGGCTCGCCCGAGGATCTCAATCGTCTTGGTGGGTTCATGGGCGCGATGTCGCAAGCGGATGCGGATGTCGGACCCGAAGTGGCGCCTGCGGGTTCGGACCTGAGGACCGCAGAATACCTGGGCCGCCGGGTCGCCGAAACCGCGCTTCGCTGGCAGGCAGGCGCTGCGACCTGAAGCCGCGTCCCGCAGCCCCCACATACCGCTTCGTTCTGTCACAACAAAACAGCCAACAGGCACCTGCCGAGGCCCAGAGGTTCGGGCCTCGGCGTTCGCTTGAAAGGACCCCGCGCAATGACCTCATCCGTCATCACCTTATGCCTGGTATTTGGCTCCGGGGTTCTCGCATTCAGGACCTTCGCACCGCAAAGCGATGTGCAAACGAAACGCGAGACCAATTGCCGCCGCGCCAAGGCACGGCACGCAACGGATAATCTGCTGCGCCGCGCGGGCCGGTTGGGATAGCAGCACGGCCCTCAGTCACCGATGACGCCTCGCTCAGGGCCGCATTGGAATGCACCCGTGGGCCGGATCGCGGGCGCAGTTCATCTGCAGCTAAAATCATCCCCCATGCGTGACCCTGGATAGGCCTCCGCAGGCAATCTCTGCCAGGATGGGGCCTTCAGAACGGGATCAGGACACTCAGGCTCGCACCATAGGATTCAAAGTCGGACGTTCCAATCCCGTCATAGAACCCCTCGACGGCAACTTTGATCCCGCGCTCAGGCACAAGGAAAGTAGCACCTGCTTCGAGCCGCCCCCGCAGATCCGACTGAGAAGAGGCCAGTGTCGCATCTGTCGGTGTCGCCCCCTGCAGCTTGTTGAAATCATAGATGCCGGAAAAAGACACATAAGGCGAAAACTGCGTGCCTTCCTGCAAATACATCTCCCATGAAATCTTTGGACCGAATTCGAACCGACCAAGTTCGAAGTCTTGCGAGGGGATCACCCGGCCGAGCGTATCGGTATAGCTTTCCTGCTTCTCATAGTAATAGGTCAGCCGCGCAAAAGGGCTGATCGTGGTGCGCGCATTCAGTTTGAAATCGCCCGTCAAACCACCTTGCAACAAGAAACGTTCAGTATCGAAATCGTCTTCGAACAAACCAAGCGCGTTGACCGTGTTGGAAGATCGACCATAAGTGGCCGCAACATCGAGATAGAGGTTCTGATCGAGGCGCACCACCACATAGGGCCCGACCATCCAGCCGGTACCGCTGGCCGACGTCCCGGCCGCGACATTGTCCTCATCGGTAATGTCCAACTGCCCCATGACCCCGAGCAGGACCTGATCCGACCAGCGGTAGTCTGCACCCGCAAAGAACAGGCCTGACCGGCTCTCGAAGTTGCCACTCTCCGTGATGGCGTAGGTCCCCTCGGCCCAGAGATCCCAGCCTGATGAGATTACGGGTGTCACCACGGGCGCTGCTTGCGCCGGGTCGGTTCCGCGAAAACGCAGCGCATAGGCCTGACTGGCCATCGCACGGTCTGCTGCGGAGTCTGCGCCGGGCCCGGCGCTCGCATCCGCATGGCGCAGCGTCTCGCGCCAACGCGCGCCGTCATTGCGCCGACGAGCCTCCTCCAGCAACGCGCGCAGACTAAAGCTGAAGTTCGCGGATCGACCACCCGATGTGGCCCGCAGGTCAAACCCGTTGCGCCCTTGTTGGCCCGCCAGCGCACCTTGCCTGAGCCGCGATACCAGATCGGGCTGATTGGACACGATGGCATTGGCGCGATTGGAAACAAAGGCCGCTATCACCTCTTGGGTTTTCTGAATATCCGCTTCTGAATCGCGATCATTGGTCAGTGCGAAGGTGACACTGGCGAGGCCCGTCGCGCTGGCCGTGACATCATAAGATTGAAGTGTCGATCCCCCGGCATAGCTGGAGGGCGTTCCATTGGCGGTCATGGCAGAGGTGCTCGCCGTCCCATCAGAGCCGGTGGTCACCGTCTCTGTATGGGTGCCCGTACTGGCAAAAACCACCGAAGCGCCGCTTGCAGGGGCGGCAAACGTCACATCGACCCCCGCCACGCCGGTACCAGAGCTGTCTGTGACCAAAACCACGAGTGGCGCCGCAAACTGCGCCCCCACTTCAGAGACCTGACCCGATCCGGATTGAGCTGCGAGCGCGCTCGCGACGCTCTGGGCTGTGCCACTGACAACGATGTCAAACGGGTCTTCATCCGCGTCATCCGATCCAAGGCTCAGGTCGAACCCATACGCACCACCTGCGGTGGCCGTATAGTCAACCCGCAATGTGGTTGTCCCACCGCCACTGGCCACAGTTGTTGATGCAAGACTGAGACGATCCACCGTCACGTTGCTTTGGTTGCGGATGTTGCTGGCCACCGACGGCGCATCCAGGGTCAAGACATCGGTGCCGCTGTTGGTGATGGTATAGGTGACCGACGCCGTGACGCCGGGCGTCGCGACCGTGGCGATACTATCGGTGTCACCATCGCTCAACGCACCGCTTGCCGAGGAAGACACCTCGATTTCGGGGAGGCCGCTTGCAGAACCCGCGACCGTAATATTGAACAGGCTTTCATCTGCATCGTCATTGGCGACCTGCAGATCAAAACGATAGGCCCCGCTGACCTGCGGCGTGTACGAGATCTCCAGCGTTGTGGTGCCGCCCCCGCCGGCCACAGTGTTGGACGCAAGAGTCAAACTGTTCACCACGACATTGGTTTCATTAGAGATATTTCCGGCAACCGTCGGCGTCGTGATATTGAGCGTACCAGAGCCAGAGTTGGTGAACGTATAGGTTATCACCGTCGGCGAACCCGCACTTGGGGTCCCGGGAATTGTATCGGTGTCGCCATCCTCAAGACTGCCGCCGGTCGCTGATCCAACGCCGATTTCCGCGCTCCCATCTGCCGTGCCGCTGATCGTGAGGTCATAGGTGCCCTCGTCGGCGTCGTCGCTGCTCACATCGAGCTCAAAGGAAAACGCCCCCGCCGCAGTGGGCGTATAGGCCACCGTAAAGGTGGTGCTGGCGTTGGCTGCAAGGCTGCTGGAGCCGGGCGCAGAGATACTGTCCACGCTCACATTGCTCGCCGCCGAACTGCTGGGCGTGCCGCTCAGGGTGAGCGTCGCAGTGCCGGTGTTCTCTACCGTGTAGGTCAGCACCTGCTGCACCCCCACCGCAACATTGCCCTGCGCATCGGTGTCACCATCCGCCAGAGACGTTGCCGCCGGGCGCTGGAGATCGATCTCTGGTGAGGCCACCGTCAGCGAGGCCGAGGCGTTGCCGGAATTGCCAAGGCTCGAGGTCAGATCGCCGCTGGTGTTGCTGTAGCTGCCGTCCGTTCCAGCGGTCACATCCGCCTGCACCGTGCAGCTGGCGCCCGCGCCCACCGTGCCACCAGTATAGGAGAGCGTGCCGCTGCCAGCCACCGCCGTCAGCGTGCCACCGGTACAGGTGGTCGACGCATTGGGCGTTGCGGCGACCTCAACCCCTGCAGGCAGACTATTGCTAAAGTCGAGCGACGTCGCCGCCGCGGCATTGGCGCTGTTGTCGATGGTAAAAGTCACCGTCGCCGTCCCATCCGCAAGGATCGTCCCCGGCGCAATCGCCTGACTGAACCCCGGCGCCGCCGTCGCCGTGCCGCTTACGGTGAGGTCATAGGTGCCCTCATCGGCGTCGTCGCTGCTCACATCGAGCTCAAAGGAAAACGCCCCTGCCGCGGTCGGCGTATAGGCCACCGTAAAGGTGGTGCTGGCGCTGGCTGCAAGGCTGCTGGAGCCGGGCGCAGAGATACTGTCCACGCTCACGTTGCTCGCCGCCGCACTGCTGGGCGTGCCGCTCAGGGTGAGCGTCGCAGTGCCGGTGTTCTCTACCGTGTAGGTCAGCACCTGCTGCACCCCCACCGCAACATTGCCCTGCGCATCGGTGTCACCATCCGCCAGAGACGTTGCCGCCGGGCGCTGGAGATCGATCTCTGGTGAGGCCACCGTCAGCGAGGCCGAGGCGTTGCCGGAATTGCCAAGGCTCGAGGTCAGATCGCCGCTGGTGTTGCTGTAGCTGCCGTCCGTTCCAGCGGTCACATCCGCCTGCACCGTGCAGCTGGCGCCCGCGCCCACCGTGCCACCAGTATAGGAGAGCGTGCCGCTGCCAGCCACCGCCGTCAGCGTGCCACCGGTACAGGTGGTCGACGCATTGGGCGTTGCGGCGACCTCAACCCCTGCAGGCAGACTATTGCTAAAGTCGAGCGACGTCGCCGCCGCGGCATTGGCGCTGTTGTCGATGGTAAAAGTCACCGTCGCCGTCCCATCCGCAAGGATCGTCCCCGGCGCAATCGCCTGACTGAACCCCGGCGCCGCCGTCGCCGTGCCGCTTACGGTGAGGTCATAGGTGCCCTCATCGGCGTCGTCGCTGCTCACATCGAGCTCAAAGGAAAACGCCCCTGCCGCGGTCGGCGTATAGGCCACCGTAAAGGTGGTGCTGGCGCTGGCTGCAAGGCTGCTGGAGCCGGGCGCAGAGATACTGTCCACGCTCACGTTGCTCGCCGCCGCACTGCTGGGCGTGCCGCTCAGGGTGAGCGTCGCAGTGCCGGTGTTCTCTACCGTGTAGGTCAGCACCTGCTGCACCCCCACCGCAACATTGCCCTGCGCATCGGTGTCACCATCCGCCAGAGACGTTGCCGCCGGGCGCTGGAGATCGATCTCTGGTGAGGCCACCGTCAGCGAGGCCGAGGCGTTGCCGGAATTGCCAAGGCTCGAGGTCAGATCGCCGCTGGTGTTGCTGTAGCTGCCGTCCGTTCCAGCGGTCACATCCGCCTGCACCGTGCAGCTGGCGCCCGCGCCCACCGTGCCACCAGTATAGGAGAGCGTGCCGCTGCCAGCCACCGCCGTCAGCGTGCCACCGGTACAGGTGGTCGACGCATTGGGCGTTGCGGCGACCTCAACCCCTGCAGGCAGACTATTGCTAAAGTCGAGCGACGTCGCCGCCGCGGCATTGGCGCTGTTGTCGATGGTAAAAGTCACCGTCGCCGTCCCATCCGCAAGGATCGTCCCCGGCGCAATCGCCTGACTGAACCCCGGCGCCGCCGTCGCCGTGCCGCTTACGGTGAGGTCATAGGTGCCCTCATCGGCGTCGTCGCTGCTCACATCGAGCTCAAAGGAAAACGCCCCTGCCGCGGTCGGCGTATAGGCCACCGTAAAGGTGGTGCTGGCGCTGGCTGCAAGGCTGCTGGAGCCGGGCGCAGAGATACTGTCCACGCTCACGTTGCTCGCCGCCGCACTGCTGGGCGTGCCGCTCAGGGTGAGCGTCGCAGTGCCGGTGTTCTCTACCGTGTAGGTCAGCACCTGCTGCACCCCCACCGCAACATTGCCCTGCGCATCGGTGTCACCATCCGCCAGAGACGTTGCCGCCGGGCGCTGGAGATCGATCTCTGGTGAGGCCACCGTCAGCGAGGCCGAGGCGTTGCCGGAATTGCCAAGGCTCGAGGTCAGATCGCCGCTGGTGTTGCTGTAGCTGCCGTCCGTTCCAGCGGTCACATCCGCCTGCACCGTGCAGCTGGCGCCCGCGCCCACCGTGCCACCGGTATAGGAGAGCGTGCCGCTGCCAGCCACCGCCGTCAGCGTGCCACCGGTACAGGAGGTCGCGGCATTGGGCGTTGCGGCGACCTCCACCCCTGCGGGCAGACTATTGCTGAAGTCGAGCGACGTCGCCGCCGTGGCATTGGCGCTATTGTCGATGGTAAAGGTCACCGTCGCCGTCCCATCCGCAAGGATCGTCCCCGGCGCAATCGCCTGGCTGAACCCAGGCGCCGCCGTCGCCGTGCCGCTTACGGTGAGGTCATAGGTGCCCTCGTCGGCGTCGTCGCTGCTCACATCGAGCTCAAAGGAAAACGCCCCTGCCGCGGTCGGCGTGTATGCCACCGTAAAGGTGGTGCTGGCGCTGGCCGCAAGGCTGCTGGAGCCCGGCGCAGAGATACTGTCCACGCTCACATTGCTCGCCGCCGAACTGCTGGGCGTGCCGCTCAGGGTGAGCGTCGCAGTGCCGGTGTTCTCTACCGTGTAGGTAAGCACCTGCTGCACCCCCACCGCAACATTGCCCTGCGCATCAGTGGCACCATCCGCCAGAGACGTTGCCGCCGGGCGCTGGAGATCGATCTCTGGCGAGGCCACCGTCAGCGAGGCCGAGGCGTTGCCGGAATTGCCAAGGCTCGAGGTCAGATCGCCGCTGGTGTTGCTGTAGCTGCCGTCCGTTCCAGCGGTCACATCCGCCTGCACCGTGCAGCTGGCGCCCGCGCCCACCGTGCCACCGGTATAAGAGAGCGTGCCGCTGCCAGCCACCGCCGTCAGCGTGCCACCGGTACAGGTGGTCGCGGCATTAGGCGTTGCGGCGACCTCCACCCCTGCGGGCAGACTATTGCTGAAGTCGAGCGACGTCGCCGCCGTGGCATTGGCGCTATTGTCGATGGTAAAGGTCACCGTCGCCGTCCCATCCGCAAGGATCGTCCCCGGCGCAATCGCCTGGCTGAACCCAGGCGCCGCCGTCGCCGTGCCGCTTACGGTGAAATTGAAGGGATCTTCGTCTGCATCGCTGTTCACAAATGACAGATCAAAAGAGAAGGCCCCCGCCGCGGTGGGGGTATATTGCACGGTGAACTGTGTCGTGCCGCCGCCTGCGGAAACCGTTGTGCTGCCCGGCGCGCCAATCGAATTCACGGTAACATTGCTGGCGCTTGACGAGGAGGCCATCGCAACGCTGAGGTCCGCCGTACCCGAGTTCGTGATCGTGTAGGTGAGAACCTGAGCGCTTCCGGAGGCTACTGTGCCCTGCGCATCGCTACCTCCATCCGCAACCGTATTGGTTGTTGAAGAGGTCAGATCGCTGATCTCGGCTTCGGCATTGATCGTGCCGGAGATGGTGACATTGAAGGTGGTTTCATCGGTTCCATCATCCGCATCGTTGGTTGTGAAACTGAACGGAACAGAGAAGCTGGCACCATCCGTGGTGGAGCTTGGGGTAAATGTGATGCTTATGGCATCGGTCTCTGTCCCGCCTGAAGCCACGGATGCGGCATCTATTGAGGTCGCCCCAAATGAAGCATTCGTCGGGGTGCCCTGTGTCAACCCAGACAGAGACAGCGTGCCCGAACCACTGTTGCTGACATCGTAGGTGATGGTCGTCGGGGTACCGCTGTCGATTGCAGCTGCAATCGTGTCGGTTCCACCATCCGCAACCGTGTTGCCCGTGGAGGAAACGAGATCGTCAATCTCAGCCGGAGAACTCAGAGATCCGCCGCCGCCTGAGGCGGTGTAGGTAAAGGTGAATGGCGATCCCCCGTGGGTGCCGCTCACCGTGCAGCCCGCCGCACAATCGATCCCGGACAGGCTGCCGCCATCCGCATCGAGCGTGCCTTGAGGGCTGCCGTTATTGACGCTGAATATCAGATCACGGAGATCATTTGCCGAAGGGTCAAAGATGAAAAAGTTGGTGCTCGATCCTCCAGCAATCTGAATTTGTATCAGGTCGTCAGACAATGCCGACACGGCCGCGCCGCTTTGCAAGGTGCACTCATCCACAGTGAGATTCATTGTCAGCGGGTCACCGCCAGAGGTATTGGCTGGGCAACTCGTAAACGACGCTTGTGCCGCCTGTGGGGCTACAAAAAGCGAGACCATGATGAAGAAGAATACGCCACTGAGGCGTTTAACAATCGGCCCCCGCCCAGTTTTGTATCCTGAAACCGGAGGTGTCATGGTGCAACGTTTGTCGCGCACCACACATTCGCACAAAAACTCAATCATGAATACTTCACTTTCAAACCGCCAACAACGCCCCAAAAGACGGAGCGCACACCTTGGCACAACCATAGCTATATTTTGAAAAACTCCAAAACAATTATGATTTGGAAGATTGCGCACACAATGACGCGCTCCGCTTGTCGAGAAAAATCAATCATAGAGAGTATTTGGGAATACTTGCACCTTTTCCAAGGAAACGTATCAGCACCCCGTCAGAGACGGTCCGATCGAAAAACGCGCCGCGACCTCCTCACGCTTAGGCCCTGACCCTCAAGTGATAGCCAAGCCTGCATAGATAAAAATCAACGCACCTGAGCTCAGTGAAGGGCGTGCGACGTCCCTGCATGCGAGGCGCTGGTGGCACCACACTGACAAGGCCTGATGCAACCTAAAGAATATTTTGATTGCCACAATGCTGTTCATATGTGACGCTCGAAGAATCAAAGATGCGCAATTTATTATACTACCTATAGAATATTGACGCCAAATACATATCGGGCACTGTCCGGTTGTGAATACGTGAAACGCGCATTTTCCGGGGGAGATTATGTCAGAACCTTTTCTCGCTGAGATCCGCATTGTCGGGTTCAATTTTGCGCCTCGGGGCTGGGCGTTCTGCGATGGGCAGATCCTGCCGATCAATCAGAACCAATCGCTCTATTCTTTGCTCGGCACGACCTATGGCGGTGATGGGCGCACCTCTTTTGCACTGCCCGACCTGCGCGGTCGCACCCCCTTGCACAGGGGGCCGGGACATTCACTTGGTCAAAAAAGTGGTGCTGAAACCGTCTCACTCGGTATTGGTGAAATGCCGGCGCACACGCACGCCGCGCATGCCTCTTCACAAGTCGGCAACAGCCGCACGCCCGCAAGCCACCTGCTGGCTGCAGAAATATCTCCTGATGCGGCCTATCATGCCCCGACCCCGGGAACTTTGGTGGGCATCCGTGCCATAACCAATGCTGGCGGCTCTCAGGCACATGAGAACATGCAGCCCTATATCGCCGTAAACTTCTGCATCGCCCTTCAAGGGCTGTTTCCGTCGCGCAACTGATCACGAAAGGACACAGGATGTCGGAACCTTTTGTAGGCGAAATCCGTATGTTTGCGGGTAACTTCGCTCCTCGCGGCTGGGCCTTCTGCGATGGTCAGCTGCTCGCGGTGTCGCAAAACGATGCACTGTTTTCCCTTTTTGGCACGATCTATGGCGGCGACGGCCGCACGACATTTGGCCTCCCGGATATGCGCGGACGATTGCCGCTTCATGCGGGGGCCGGCCCCGGCCTTAGCCCGCGTCGGCTGGGCGCGCGCGGCGGTGCAGAAAAGGTCACCCTGACCGTCAACCAGATGCCAAGCCATACACATCCCCTGCAGGCTTCGACAGAACTCGCACAAGACCAAGACCCTGGAGGCAGGGTGCTGGCAGCGGGGTCCGGGATCAACCACTACACGCCATCGTCACCAACCTCGGCTATGGCGTCGAATATGGTGACGCATACGGGTGGTTCGCGGTCACACACCAATCTGATGCCATTCCTCTGCGTCAATTTCATCGTGGCGCTGTTCGGCATCTATCCGAGCCGACATTAGGAGGCGTATATGTCTGAACCTTTCATCGCTGAGATACGGATCTTTGCCGGGAATTTTGCGCCGCGCAGCTGGGCTTTTTGTGACGGCCAGCTTTTGCCGGTCTCTCAGAACACAGCGCTGTTTTCCTTGATCGGCACCACCTATGGCGGCGATGGTCGCACGACAACTGCGCTGCCCAATCTGCAGGGACGCGCACCGATGCACCCGGGGCGCGGTCCCGGCCTCACCGACCGCCGCCTCGGCCAGCGTGGCGGCAGTGAAAACGTGACCATGAGCGAAGCGCAACTGCCCAACCACACCCACTCAGGCATCGCCAGCTTGGACATGTCGAGCACTGCCACCCCAAGCGATACAACTACACTTGGCGATACCGGCTTTGACAACCTTTACCAGACGGCGACCGGGACCAATCTGGTCGACCTTGCCCCAGAGGCCCTGCCCAACACGGGTGGCGGCGCGGCGCACCAGAACATGCAGCCTTATCTTACCTTGAATTTCATTATCGCGCTTCAGGGCCTTTACCCGTCACGCAGTTAACCTTTGCCTCGGCGTCATCGCCCGCCCCCAGATCCGCCTATCGGCCCGCATATCGGAAGGACATTCGACATGTCAGTTGAAGACGCCACCCATGAGGACTTTTCAGGAAACCTGCTGACAGATCCCAGTTACTTTCGGATCTTCTTCACTGCCCTCACCTCGGAGGGCACCTTGGGCTACAAGGACCAGACGATCGAAAATGGCAGTTTTTCTGCCAGCTTCACGCCTCTAACGCAGGCCACCTATGAGCCCTCCCTTCTCAATGCCTCTGTTACACAAGGCGGCTATGTGTCGGTGTTGGCCGTGGATGCAAGCACGGGCCATGTGACCTACATTCGCGAACGCCGCGATGAGACAGGCAGCCGTTTTGCCGCGCCGCAGGATCTGGGCAAACCAGACAATGTGGCCAATCTGGGTGAAACCCTGCTGCTCAACGGGCTGAATGGTCGCCCGAATGTATTCTTGATCAGCGCAGATCCCACCGGTGAGATCTGGTGGAAGTACGAAAATCCCAATACCGTGGTTGAAGAGACCATCACCGTGTTGCCGCCGGGAACCGATACCCCAATCGAGGTTACAGTTCCTGTCGAAGTTCCGCCTGCGCAACCCTGGTCGAACTGGCAACAGCTGCCGGGCGCGTTGAATAGCCTCACCGCCACACAAAACGCGGATGGTCGCATTCTGCTTGCAGGGATCAACTCCGACGGAATCCCATACATGAACCTACAGTCCAGTGATCGGCCCTTTTTGCCAGAGGGCTGGGATGGCTGGGAGGAGATTTCCGACGGGCTAACCGGCTTTGAGCAATTGGTGTGCGGTCTCGACAGGAATGCGCTGGTTCACATCTTTGCGCGGATCGGCGACAAGATCTACATGAAGGCCCAGCAACAGGTCAGCGCCAGCAGCTTTGGAGCCTGGGTTTTGTTTGGCACCTTCCCGTCTTCTGCACACTCAATGGCCCTGTCCAGCGCATGCAATGACGGGCTGTATCTTGTGGCTCAGTTGAGCACCGGAACGAACTGCCCGCTCTACGCCAAGTATCAAACCGGCCCCACCTCGGAAAACTGGTCCACATGGGATGTCATTGGCCATGTGGCGCAAGATTGCGATCTGGTTCTGCAGCCCAATGCAAACGCAATGCTGAGCCTGTTTTCATGCGACCCCAACGGTGACGCGGCCTATCTCAACCAGCAGACCCTTGATCATTGGGGGGCCGTCTGGACCGCTCTGGGGTCCGGCTATGCCACGATTGCAACCACGCAGGACATCACACCGAACCCCGAATGACGCTGCCCGAAGCCCCCCCGACATCCTTTGAGATCCGTCCCCCATCTGGGCCGGAGGCACCACTCGCCCGCCGCGCCGCTACTCTGGGCGCGCGCTATCGGTGGATCACGCCCAAGGATCAAGCGTTTCTGGTCGCGCTCTATCGATCGACGCGCGAGGTCGAACTTGATCGAACCCCTTGGCAGGAAACCGAGAAACAAGCCTTCATCACCATGCAGTTCATGGCCCAGCATGCGCATTACCAGGCACACTATCCTGATGCGCTATGGCTCGTGATTGAGAAGCACAACAAAGCCGTGGGGCGTCTCTATCTTGAGCGCTGGGAGCGCGAGCACCGTATCATCGACATCGCCCTTTTACCCCAGACGCGCGGCCAAGGGCTTGGGAGCGCAATTCTCGGCGACCTCCTCGAGGAGGCCACTCGTGCGCAAAAGTCCGTGAGCATCCACGTCGAAAAGGCCAATCCGGCCCAGACCCTCTATCGGCGGCTTGGTTTCATTACAAAAGAGGACAAAGGCGTTTACGACCTGATGCGCTGGGATCTTCCGGCAGATCAGGTAAATACGGCTTCGTACTGAATGCCTGCGTCCTTTTCGGCGACGGGTACAAGGAATACTTCCTGCTCGCCAAATTCCTCTTCAGAGAGGCTGTAAATGGCCTGCTCCAGAAACGGTGATTTGGGGCCTTGCCACAGCGTAGAGAACGCCCCACCCGCCCGCTCACCTGATCCCATCACCTTTACCTCGATCAGCGACAGGTACACGTCTTCAGGCTCGGATCGTACAGCGAAGGTCCGGTTCAGCAATGCTTCGAAATCCGCAGAGGTAAGCGAGCGCAGAGTGGACATGGGTTCTCCTGTGCAAATGCATCAATAAGGCGCCACGAATGCGCAACTTATACGAGGGTAAACCGATGCTCCCGCAACCGTAAAGTCTGTTTTGGCATCTGCCGAACAGTTCCGCGCTCGCAGACACTCGGAATAGATACAGGCCTACAGTTTCCCGGATCACGACGGCCTGCTGGCACATGAGACCAATCGGGATCAGGCGCGATAGCCAGGCCAACATGCCCGCGCATCGCGATATCCGGCGATGCACGAACAGGCCGCTTCGCCTATGAGCGGCTTTGACATGTCAAAGCATCTCCAACTAGACAAATTCGTAGTCGTCCGCCTCGCTAAACTCTTCGGCTGTGGCTTCTGCCTCTGGGTCCATATCGATGGAGAGCGCCGCCAAAAGGTCGGCCCCGTCTGTGCCGCTCTCGGCCTCATACGCGTCAAGCGCAGCATAGTAGGCGTCAAGCACCTCTTCAGTGCTTTGGAAACCGGCCTCGGGGGCGTCAAACCGGAACACCTCCTGCAGCGTGCCATTTTCATCCGTCTCGTAAAAGGCAACGCCCTCTAGCAGATCTACATCGCCCCAAACCGTGTCCGAGGCATAGTAAGAAAGGTAGTTTTCAAAGGTTGGCTCCGTGCCTTCAGGCAGAGCGGTCACACCATAGTGGTTAGGATCGGGTTCCTGATCAAGGATCCAAGTGCCGCTCAGCGGCTCGCCTGTTTCAGAGAACTCCCACCCGAAGAAAACCTTCTCATAAGTTGGCTCCACAGGATCTACGGGCTCTTCGGGATCATCGGAGACCGCCTTGATAGAGCCATCTTCCGTAGTGGTCGACGTGGCGCGGATGCCAAAAATGTCGACCTCATCAAGGGACTCGGCCCCCAATTCGACGGTCAGCGTATCGCCTTCATGAAGATAGGTTTCCTTTTCATCCCCCTCTGACCCCAGACCAGGATCGCTCAACGCGACGGCATCGTCCCATTGGATCTTTTCACCCTCAAGGCTGGTTCCGTTGAGGTTGAGCGGTCCACTCAGGCTTTCGCTGGTGCCCGAAAATTCATCATCGCCATAATAGAGCGCGTTCACATCCATGCTGCCCTCGGTCAGAGTGATGTCAGCGAGGATTTTGCCATCTTCTTCGTAGAGCGAAACCGTGTAGGACAACCCTTCGACTTCGTAGGTAAATATTTTTGCATAATCAGGCACTTGGTTCTCCTTTTCGGAACGCGCGCGGCACTGGGCAAATCAGACTCTCCAGAGGAGAAGCTTCATGAATGTTGCCATTTTAAGGTACCAAAATTGCCGCAAAATTGCCTTGATTTGTTTGGAAACAATAGCGCCCCATTGTTGACCCACCTCTTGGAATGTTGAGATCAACCAGTGGCGCTCCGGATGTCGCGCCCCATCGGTCGACCACGCGCCCCGGTACCTTGGGCATTCTTCCTATCTTGCGGACTTCACCCAGGGCCTTGCCTGAGTACGCGTGTCGCGAAGGGTGCGCCCGTAGAGACCTACAAAGGAGCGGCCAAGCGACGAAGCGGAAGAGAACCCGCAACGATGGGCAATTTGCTCAAGGCTCAGATGTGTTTCCTCCGAGAGATAGCGTGCATGCTGCAGCCGCAGTATTTTGTAATACTTACCGGGCGTCATACCCAATTCACGCTGAAACGCGCGTGCAAGCGTGCGCTCAGAGAGCGAGACTTGCTTGGCCAATTCAGCCGTACTGAGCGGTGACTCAATGCGCTCCGCCATCAGGTTCACCGCCTCGAGCACCTTTGGTGAACCTTTCTGCTCCAGCCGCGCAGCGCCCCGGTTCAGCTCCGACTGGCGCGAGGGATCATAGACAAACATCGTCGATGCCCCAAAGGCCGCAGCGGAACCATAAAGCTCCTGAATGAGGCTAAGCATCATGTCGAGCGCCGTGCTGGCGCCACCACAGGTGAGGAACGCACCAGAGCGTACAAACCGGGCGGTGGATACTTCGGTCTTGGGAAAGGTCTCGCTGAACGCCTCCAACTCTTGCCAGTGGATCGTCGCGGCCTGGCCCTCCAAAACGCCCGCCGCCGCCAGCAGCCAGGCGGCCGTGTCCAGCGCCAGCACCCGCTCGGCCTGACGGGTGGCGGTCCTGAGTTTTGCCAAGAGCGTCGGCGTCAACTGATCGCGCACATGGTACCCCGCAACCAGCACCAGAGTGCGGTTGGTCTCACCCTCGTCAAAGCTTCCATCGGGGGTGATCTGCAATCCGCTGGAGCTGCAGACCGGCGCGCCATCCAGCGTGGTGACGCGCCAACCGGAAACCTCTTGGCCTGAGTTCATCCGCACATCGCGCAGGGGTTCCATGGCGCTCGCCAGCACCATGTTGGAGAACCCCTCAAACAGCAGAAATTCAAAAATAGGCGGCGATTTTGGCGGCATCTGCGTAGTTTCTGTCCAAAACTGTATAAACGTTACGTCACTTGATGCGTTACGCAGTCTGCAAGTCAAGTCGTTTGGCCCAATCCGAACCGCTCGCAGGCACCCGCTCTCTAGACCCCGATGCCCCCATGACCACTGCGCCACCTCTCTGGCAGCCGGACCTTTCGGCCTGCCGCAAACCTCTGCTGTCCGATTTTTTGACACTGGCCGCAAAGACCAGTGACACAGCGATACGGAGCTTTGCAGACCTACACGCCTGGTCGGTCACGGAGCCGCAGAAGTTCTGGCCGTTGGCCTGGGACTTTTGCGGGCTGGTGGGGGAAGCAGGCCCCGTCCCTCTGCTGCCGCATCAAGACCCGATGCAGGTGCGTTTCTTCCCCGAGGCCCGCCTCAACATCGTAGAGACCTTTCTAAAGAATGCGGATACGCGGGAGGCGATTGTCTTTATCGGCGAGGATGGCCGTCGCACGGTCTGGAGCCGCGCCGATCTGAAGCGAGAGGTGGAGATGCTGGCAGCCGCCCTGCGCGATGCCGGGATCGAAGCGGGCGATCACGTCGCGGGCTTTGTGCCAAACATGCCGCAGGCAGTTGCCGCAATGCTGGCCACCGCCTCTCTCGGGGCGATCTGGTCCTCCTGCGCGCCGGAAAGCGGACCAGACGTGGTGGTCGACCGACTTGGCCAGATCGCGCCCAAGCTTCTGTTTGCAGCCGACGGGTATTTTTACGGCGGCAAACGGTTTGAAACCCGTGCCGCCATAGCCGAGATTGCCGATCGGCTGCCGTCGATCCAGCAAATCGTGGTCTGGCCTTATGCGTATGATGCAGCGGACTTGCCCGCATGCATGACGTCTTATGATGCCTTCAAACTACAGGACGCGCCGGAACTGGACTGTCGTCCCATGGCATTTGGCGATCCGCTCTATGTGATGTTTTCCTCGGGCACCACGGGCAAGCCCAAGTGCATCGAGCATTGCGGCGGCGGAACACTATTGCGGATGTTGGTGGAGCATAAGCTTCACTGCGATCTGAAGCCGGGCGACCGGATGTTCTATTACACCACATGCAACTGGATGATGTGGAACTGGCAGGTAGCAGCACTGGCCTCCGAGGCGGCGATTGTCCTGTTTGACGGCAACCCGATGTACCCAAACCGCGAGAGGCTGTTCGACATCGCTGAGGCCGAAGACGTCACCCATCTGGGCGTTTCGGCAAAATACATCGACACCTCGTTGAAGCGCCAACACAAGCCTGCCCAAAGCTACACTCTGGATAGTCTGCGGGTGGTACTGTCAACGGGCTCACCGCTCTCGCCCGAGGGCTTTGCCCATGTCTACACAGACTGGAAGGCGGATGTGCAGCTGGCGTCAATTTGTGGCGGCACCGATATTCTGGGCTGTTTCATTGGCGGCTGCCCGCTGCTGCCGGTGCATCAGGGTGAGATTCAGGCACCAATGCTGGGATTGGACGTGGCAACCCTGAACCGGCAAGGCGAACCCGTTGAGGGCGAGGCAGGCGAACTTGTTTGCCGCAATGCTCATCCGTCGATGCCGACCCGGTTCCTGAACGACCCCGGCAATGCCCGCTACCGCACCAGTTACTTTGAGACGTTTCCCAATGTCTGGCGGCAGGGCGATTTCACGATCCGCACGAAACAAGGCGGCTATGTCGTGCTGGGTCGATCAGATGCGACCCTAAACCCCGGCGGCGTGCGGATCGGCACCGCCGAAATCTATCGGCAGCTCGACAAGATCGACGCAATCGCGGATGCGGTGGTCGTCGGCCAGAGCGTCGACAATGACGTGCGAGTAATCCTCTTTGTGGTGCTTGCCGAAGGTGTTGCGCTCGACGACGGGCTCAGCGCCCGGATCAAAACGGCAATCCGCAAGAATGCCTCGCCGCGCCATGTGCCCGCGAAGATCCTTTTCGTCGCTGACATCCCACGCACCAAGTCCGGCAAGACCGCCGAGCTGGCGGTGCGCGATGTGGTGAACAAACACCCTGTGCGCAACCTCTCCGGCCTCGCCAACCCGCAAGCGCTGGCGCTGTTTACCGACCACCCCGAATTGCAAGCTTAACCCTCAACGGAGCGAGACCATGCCCCTCAACATGAACCGAGACGTCTTTATCACTGCCGCCGTAACCGGCTCAGGCGGCACCCAGGACAAGTCCCCCCATGTGCCCCGCTCGCCCAAAGAGATCGCCGCCTCCGCAATCGAAGCAGCCCGAGCAGGCGCTGCGGTGGTCCACTGCCACGTGCGCGACCCGGAAACCGGCGCGCCCTCTCGTCGACTTGAGCTTTACCGCGAACTCACGGATCGCATCCGCGACTCCGAAGTGGACGTGGTGCTGAACCTGACCGCGGGCATGGGCGGCGACATCGTGTTTGGATCCACCGAAGCACCGCTGCCGGTCAACGAGGCCGCAACAGACATGATCGGTGCCACCGAGCGGATGGCCCATATCGCCGAATGCCTGCCGGAGATCTGTACTCTTGATTGCGGCACCATGAACTTTGCCGAGGCGGATTACGTGATGACCAACACGCCCGGCATGTTGCGGGCGATGGGACAGATGATGACGGATCTGGGTGTAAAACCCGAGATCGAGGCCTTTGACACAGGACATCTGTGGTTTGCCAAGCAACTGGTCAAAGAAGGCATTCTGAAGCCAAACGCGCTGGTCCAGCTTTGTATGGGGGTGCCCTGGGGGGCACCGAATGACCTCAACACCTTTATGGCGATGGTCAACAATGTGCCGTCGGACTGGACCTGGTCGGCGTTTTCGCTGGGCCGGGATCAGATGCCCTTTGCCGCAGCGTCGGTTTTGGCAGGCGGCAATGTGCGCGTCGGCCTTGAGGACAACCTGTTCCTCGACAAAGGCGTGCTGGCCACCAATGCCCAGCTGGTCGAGCGCGCCGTCAGCGTGATCGAAGGCATGGGCGCCAAAATCGTCGGCCCCGATGCAGTCCGCGAAAAACTGGGCCTCACCAAACGTGCGCCGGTGGCGGCATGAGCCGCGCAAGGCCCCTGCCCCGCAAGGGTACGCAGTTTCCCCGAAAGGATAGATCATGAAAACAGCAGCAATCATCGGTGGTGGTGTAATCGGGGGCGGTTGGGCTGCGCGGTTCTTGCTCAATGGCTGGGATGTGCGCGTATTCGACCCCGACCCGGAGGCAGTGCGCAAAATCAACGAAGTGCTGGCCAATGCCCGTCGCTCGCTGCCCTCGCTCTATGACAAGGCACTACCGGCCGAAGGCGCGTTGACCTTCCACTCAGTAATGGCCGAGGCGGTGGCAGAGGCCGCGTGGATTCAGGAAAGCGTGCCGGAGCGGCTCGATCTCAAACACAAGATCCACGCACAGATCGAGGAACATGCGCCCAAGAGCGCGATCATCGGGTCCTCGACGTCCGGCTTCAAGCCCTCTGAACTCAACGCCAAAGGCGCGCGCGCCGTTGTGGCCCACCCCTTCAACCCGGTCTATCTTCTGCCGCTGGTCGAGCTGGTGGGCGATGCCGACAGCTGCGCACAGGCCTCGGATCTGCTGCGCGAGGTGGGGATGTACCCGCTGACCGTGCGCAAGGAAATCGACGCGCATATCGCCGACCGGCTGCTGGAAGCCGTCTGGCGTGAGGGCCTGTGGCTGATCAAGGACGGCATCTGCACCACCGAAGAGCTCGACGAGTCGATCCGAATGGGCTTTGGCCTCAGGTGGGCTCAGATGGGGCTTTTTGAAACCTACCGCATTGCGGGCGGCGAAGCAGGTATGAAGCATTTCATGGCGCAGTTCGGCCCAGCACTGGAATGGCCCTGGACCAAGCTGATGGATGTGCCGGAGTTCACCGAGGAGCTTGTCGATCTGATCGCGGGCCAGTCGGACGCTCAATCCGGCCATTTGTCTATCCGCGCGCTGGAACGTCTGCGCGACGACAACCTCGTTGGCATGATGCGCGCGCTGAAGAAATCCGGCAGCGGTGCGGGAGGTGTCATCAACACTCACGAGGCAACGCTTCCGGTGCCGGCCCCAGTTGAACTGCCAATCACCGTCAGCCGCCCGGTTCCGCAGAGCTGGACCGACTACAACGGGCACATCAACGAGGCACATTACACCGAAGCATCGGCGCAGGCGACCGACCGTTTCATGGAACTGATCGGCGCGGATGCGGACTATATCGCCGCAGGTCAAAGCTATTTCACCGTCGAGAACCACGTGCGCTTCCTCGATGAACTGCACGAGGGCGATGCGCTGACCGTGACCACTCAGGTGCTGCAGGGGACCGGCAAAAAGATGCACCTGTTCCACCGCCTGTTCGGCCCTGCGGGCAAGCTGGCGGCAACTGTGGAAACGCTGCTCCTGCACATGGACCTGAACGCGCGCGGCACCTCGCTACCCTCGCCAGAAGTAGCGGACAAGCTGACATCCTATGCCGCCGCCCACGCGGGACTGCCGCTGCCGGAAGGCGCCGGGCGCCACGTCGGACAGCGCGGATAACTTGGGACCCCGGCAGCTGCGCTGACGGGCTTTCCCTTCGCGGGCCGGATGTCCTCCCCGGTTCGGCCCGCTCTTTTTTGAATACCAGCGGTCGGAGAACGCAAGAACACCACACCGCCCGAACAACGGGCTGCCCGCGGCGGAGGACAACGAGGGCAATACCAACCAGATCAAAGGGAGGACTGAATGTCTGATAACAACTCCAAGAGCCACCTGGTGGCGAAGTCCGGCTTCTTTGCCGGTCTCCATCCGGGGATGGGCACTGCCGCAAAAGGAATGATCGCCTTTTTTGTCATCTTCACCGTGTTGAACGTGGACTTGGCAAGCGGGCTATACGCGTCCGTGCGCGCCTGGATCGAAGGCTGGTTCAGCTGGTATTACATTTCGCTGCTGATCGGCGTGATGTTCTTCTGCTTCTGGCTGATGGGGTCGCGATTTGGCAAGTTGCGGCTTGGAGAGGACGACTCGCGCCCCGAGTTTGGCAAGTTCAGCTGGTTTGCGATGCTGTTTTCGGCCGGGATCGGTGTCGGCATCCTGTTCTTTGGCGTGGCAGAGCCGATCTTCTACTTCGACAATTCCGGCGCCTTTGGGTATCCCAATAACCCACACGCCGATATGGCGGGCCATATGGACATGGACATGTTGCGCGCCCGGGACGCGATGCGGGTGGCGTTCTTCCACTGGGGTTTTCACGGTTGGGCGCTGTATGTGCTGGTCGGCTTGTGTCTCGCCTATTTCGGGTTTCGCAAACGGCTTCCTCTGACCATGCGCTCCACGCTCTATCCGATCCTAGGCGAGCGGATTTACGGCCCGTGGGGGCATCTTGTGGACTTGCTGGCGGTGTTTGGTTCGGTGTTTGGCATTGCAACCTCGCTGGGACTGGGCTCCACGCAGATCGCGACGGGATTGAACGTGCTGTTCGGATTGGAAGTAACCCTGACCCTGAAAATCGTGCTTATCGTGATCGTATCTGTCATCGCCACTGCCTCGACCGTATCAGGCGTTGCCCGCGGCATCCGCTTTATCTCGGAATGGAACATCTGGCTTTCGATCGCTCTGCTCTTGGGGTTCCTGGTTTTGGGACCAGCAAAATGGCTGATGGCGTTCTTCATCACCTCAGTCGGGGACTACCTGTGGCACTTCATCCCGATGGGATACTGGACCGCAACCGAAGAACCAAATGTCGCCTGGCAGGGCGGTTGGACCATCTTCTATTGGGGGTGGTGGATCGCCTGGGCACCGCTGGTGGGCATGTTTATCGCGCGGATTTCCTATGGCCGCACCATCCGTGAGTTCATGGTTGGGGTGCTCTGCGTGCCGACTATCTCCGTCTTCTTCTGGCTCTGCATCTTCGGCGGCACCGCGATCTGGCAAGAGATGCACATGGCCGGTGGACCAGCGGCTGAAGGCGGCGCAGGCATCATTGCCACCGTCCGCAATTGGGAGTTGCCCGGAGCGCTGTACGGCACCATTGCCAACATCGGCGAGACGTCCTGGATGGGTGACATGAGCTGGACCGCCTGGCCGATGTCGCTGCTGGCGACGGTTCTGCTGGTGTCGTGGTTTGTGACGTCAGCGGATTCAGGAACGCTGGTGATCACCACGATGCTGTCGATGGGCGACGAAAACCCGCCCAACAAGTTCCGCGTCATCTGGGGTATCGGGATCGGTGCAACCGCGATCGCATTGTTGTTGTCGGGCGGATTGAGCGCCTTGCAGACGGCCCTCATCGCGGCAGCATTCCCGATCTCCTTCCTGCTGATCGCGATGATCTGGGGCCTGTGCAAATCGCTGCGCGAGGACCCGTCGGCGGCCCCCGCCGAAAAAGAGCCCGCGACTACACCCGATGGCACGTATCTGACGCAGGACCTGACGGTCTGACAGGCCTCGCGTTTCGGGCAGAGACATACGCCGGGCTACTGACGCGCCCGGCGTTATGCCGTCGCAAACCGACAAGGCAACACCAGTGCGCGATGCAATCTCCACAGAGTAGCCCCGCGCGCCTCTGGTTGCATGTCCCAAGGCCTGTGCACCCGATCCAGAACTCTCGAAACGGCGCAAAACTTACAGAAAAATCTCTCTCTAACCGGGCGTATCGAGATTTTCTTCTCGCGAGGAAGGAGTTCCTTAATTCAATTCGACAAGACTTTCTTTTTAATAGGACAGCCCTGCGATGGTATCATTCCAGAGTGCTGGTTGATCCAAATGCTGCATGCATGCGCATTTTTTGTTTAGAGTAGAAGGTCAAGACATGTCGAATTCCAATATCCACGACTTCGCATTGACGTCCCAGTCAAAGCCGATTTTGCTGAATGTCCTCTCAATTGATGATGACGAAATCGACCGAATGCGCTTGCTAAAAACCTGCCGCAAAGCTGGATTGATGGTGGATTTCACCGAAGCCGCGAACCTGAATGAGCTGCGAGAATGCCTCGAGGTCGAGACCTATGATCTGGTGTTCATCGACCACAACCTCGGGATGGATACGGGTCTGGATGCCCTGAGCATTCTGCTCGCCCATGAAGACCAGGTGAACGCCGTTCCGATCATGCTGACCTCTTCGGTCGACTATCACATTGCGGTGGAGGCCATGCGCCGCGGATGCGCAGACTACATCGTGAAGGATGAATTGACCGTCGACGCCCTCATCAAATCCGTGACCTCCGCAATTGAGCGCCGCGCGCTCTACGGCGCCCTTTCAGAGGCGCGCAATTCGGAATCCGAGCTCAAAGGGATTTTTGAACGCTTTATGGTCAGCTGCGGCCCCGAGATGCGCGAGCTTCTGCGCCGGAGCCTGATGGGTGTGCGCGCGGTCAAGATGCAGGCGCGCGGCGACGATTCGATCGATCCGACGCTTCTGGCCAACCTATCCATGTTTGAGCGTGGCGCGAAGGATCTTGTGGTCTTTATGGACGATCTGGAGAGTGTGGTTGGGTCGGGCCGCAAGCTCACGGCAAACGAGCTTCGCAAACGCATTCAGTGATCCTCCATGGGCCTTTTCGAGATCTTTCTGAGTGACCGTCGCATGCCCGTCCAAGCTCGATGATCTCCCTCCCATAGAAAGGTGGCGTGCATGTCGCCAAAACGATTGCCGATCAAACTCAAGGTCGCCCTGGTCATCTTCATCGTTTCAGGGGCGGCTTTCAGCGCCTTCTTCTTTCTAAACTACCGTGACACCGTTGCCCGGATCCACACTCACACAGAGCAACTGCTGGAGCGAGATCACAAAACGCATGCGAGATACATCCAGGACACCCTGACCACGATGCGTCAGGACGCCGAAACCCTTATCGGGTTCCCCCCCATTTCTGGGATTCTGCGCACGCGCCAATCCGCTGAACTCACCGATCCCTTGGACGGGTCGTCCCTGCAGGATTGGCTTGTGCGTCTCGAGACATTGTTCAAAAGCGTGCTGACCAATCGGAGCGGCTATAGCCAGATCCGGCTTCTTTTGCCGGAGAACAATTGGTCCGAAATCGTTCGGGTGAACTTTGTTGCGGGTGAGGTCAGTCATGTTGCCCCCACGGATTTGCAGCAGAAAGGTGATGAGCCCTACATCAGGCTGCTGCAAGCTGTTGAAACCGATGACTCGCTATTTTCAAACGTGACGCGCAACCGAGAAAAAGGGAGTGTCGTCGGCCCCCCGACACTGCGCTCCATCAAGAGATTGGTGAATGACGACGGGGCCGTGATCGGCGCGGTGGTCATCAACGCGGTTCTCTCCGAACTTCTCTCCGTGCCGGAGTACGAAGGAGAGCTGGGGCGGACCTACTACGTTATCCAAAACCATGTCGAACCCGCCTTCCCGCTTGCGACCGACGATCAGAGCTTTGTGCTCTCTCCCGAAGAAACCCCACGGGTTCTCGACTTCAAGGTGGTTGCGCAACAATCTGTAGGTCAGCTGATCGATCTGGGCAGTGATGAGAACCTCTACCTCAGCTCCGTCCCTATTTCCGACGCCCATGTGCCATTCGATTTCTTCATCGCCACCGACATTGATGCCGGGGCTCTCTTTCAACAGGCTCGGCACGAACTCTGGAGAAACTTCGCCCATGCCCTTGTGCTGACCCTTCTTGCCTCGGGGCTTGGATATGTCTTTGCAGCACGATTGCTGTCACCGCTCGAACACCTCATCGACGAGATCAAGAAAAGCGCGGGCCTGCGCGGCGATCAGGCCGGCTCCCTGTCGAAGGGCGGCGACGAAGTCACACTCATTGCCAATAACTTCAAACAGTTGACCAGCGATCTGGTGCGTGAAACACAGCGTTTGGATATGGTCCTGACCAATGTGGCCGAAGGCATCGTGACCCTGTTGCCAGACGGCACCATCGAAGACGCAAATCCTGCCTCCTGCAGGATCTTGGATGAAGACAGCGTGCATCTCACCGGGCGAAATCTCTTTGAGATGCTGGGTTTTGATGAGGAGGACGGAAAGGAAATCCTCTGCGAAACCATTTCCGCTCGCGGGGATCAGCCTCCACAACAGCGCGAAATCTCTCTCAAGAAACAAGCGGGCGAACCCATCGTCATCAATCTCGTGATGCGGCATACGTCCTATGCTGAGGGGAGCCGCTTTGTGGCCCTGATCCGCGATGTGACGGAGCGCGCGGCGGCAACCGCTAGGTCCGAAGCGCTGATTGCCGCCCTCAGGCGCTCCAATGCCGAACTCGATCAATTTGCCTATATAGCGTCTCACGATCTCAAGGCGCCATTGCGGGTGATCGAGAATGCCGTTTCCTGGCTCGAAGAAGATCTGCGCCCCCATCTGACCGACGACACACGAGAGAGCATGGATCTGCTGCGTAACCGTGCCCGCCGCATGGAAGCCCTGCTCAGTGATCTGTTAAAACACTCGCGGATCGGGCGGGTTGCGGATTCGGTCGAAAAGGTGACAGGGGTCCAATTGTCAGAGAGCATCCTGGAACTCCTGGACGTCCCTGAAAATATCCGGATCGTGTTTTCGGACGACTTCTACCATTTGACTGTCCAGAAAATGCCTCTGGAAACGGTCCTCGTGAATCTGATCGGCAACAGTATTAAGCACCACGATCGAGGTTCAGGCTTTGTATCGATCGATGTCGAACATAGTGACGGGTTCATGCGCTTTCGCGTCGAAGATGATGGCCCCGGGATCGAACCCGCCTATCACGACCGGATTTTCGACATCTTCAGAACATTGCGCTCTCGCGACCAGCTAGAAAGCAGCGGAATGGGATTGGCGATTGTGAAGAAACATATCGAAGTGGTTGGAGGCAAAATCGATGTTCTCTCCGACGGCGAGCGTGGAACAGTGTTTGAATTCTCTTGGCCAGACGAAATCGTTCAGGAGGAGGACAAAGCAGCATGACGTCATTCCTATGCTCTTTCCCTTCTTCAAAAGAGGCGGAGACCCCACCAGTTTGCAACCTCGATATTGGGCCTCACCTGGGCACAAACACACCTCGCCTTTTCCTCATGGAGTTCACCGCCGCCGATGTTAGGAGTTTGAAATATGGATGAGAAGAAAATGTTGATCGTCGATGATGATGCGGGTGACCGCAAAATGATGCGACGCCATCTGTCCAAGCTCTATCCGACAAATTCCATACTCGAAGCCGAAAGCGGCGAAACAGCGCGTTCATTTGTCGATGAAGAAGTCGAAGTCATCTTTCTGGATTATCAACTACCCGACATATCCGGTATCGACTTGATGTCCAGCTTCTTTCGCCGTTGGCCGCATTGCGTGATTTTTATCATGACCGGTCAGGGGGATGAAGAGATTGCAAAAAGCGCCATCCTGAGTGGTGCCGCTGACTATATTTCAAAATCAGCAATCACTCCTGGGGCTCTGCAAAGAATGATCGCAAATGGCCTTCAGGTGGCCCGGATGAAATGGCGTATCGAGGAACACCAGAAAGAACTCCAGCAGTTTTCGGATGTGCTCGTCCATGACCTGCGCGCGCCTATTCGGGCGATCAAATTCCTCAGCGATCAGATCCTTGAGGATTTCGCAGCCGGGGATATGGATGAAGTCACAAGAGAATTCGATTTGATGAAGAAGTCGGTCTCCAAGATGTCCGATTTGATCGAACGGCTTGCAAGTCACATCAACCCTCACAGCGAAGGCGCGCCGGAGATGATTGCGGCCGAGAGCCTTGTGGAGTCCGCTTGTCTGGCGATCTCGCAAGACATCGCCAATAGCGACGCGATCATTTCTACTGAGCACAACGACATAAGCGTTTCCTGCTTCCCTCCAGATATTTCTCAATTGCTTCAAAATCTTATCAGCAATTCGATAAAGTATCGCAGTAAGGAGCAGCCCCAAATCGACATCTCTGTCAAACAGCTTAGTTCTGGCGTTCAGTTTGCGATTCAAGACAATGGGATCGGCGTGCCAGAAGAGTATCGCAAACGCATTTTTGAACCCTTCAAGAGGCTTCAAAGAAGTAGCGATCTGCCGGGAAGCGGGCTTGGCCTTGCGACCTGCGCAAAGATTGCAAAACGCCACGATGGTGAGATCTGGTGCGATCCAAATGTGAGTTCCGGCACCCTTATTCGATTTTCCTTGAAGCTACCGCCCCCAATGACCCTTCCGGATCAAGAAGATGACGAGGAAGAGACGGTTGTTCCAGCTGCATTTCGGGATACCCAAGCCCGGGCCCGTCACTGACGCGCACCCATCGATGCGATGATCGCGCGCCCAGCGTAGGCGCGTTCGAGACAGATCTAGTCGCCAGAACTATTGGCTGGTCCCGTCTGAGCGAATTGCGATGCCTTGTCCTGCATCGACCTGTGGACGCAGACTTGCTCAGAGGCGCGAGACGCCCGGTGGAACAGACGTCCCCCTTAGGCCCAACGCCACGATGCATTCCAGCCACGCGATCCTCGCCATGGCGGATTGAACGTTCGCGAAGCACGAATAAGAGGGCAACGCTGCGCCTCTTTGGGGGCGCCGTCAGTCGACCGGATAGGCCGCTGTCACGATGATCTCCACCTTGAGCTCTGCCCGGGCGAGCTTTGCCTCGCCGCAGGCCCGCGCAGGGGCGTGGCCCTCGGGCACCCAGGCATCCCAGACCTCGTTCATCTCGGCAAAATCCGCCATATCCGCCAGCCAGACAATGGCCTGAAGCATCTGTTCACGCGAGGACCCCGCATCTCGCAACAAGGCGTCTACCCGGCTTAGACAATCGCGGGTCTGCTCGGCCACGGTATCGCCGCTGCCCACCTGACCACAGAGATAGGCTACGCCGTTGTGCTTCACAATTTTGCTCATCCGAGCGGAGGTTTCGATACGTTCGATCATCCGAGGTCCATTCCTTCTTTTCCGCCCCCGCCGGTGTCATCGAGCTGCGCCAACTCACCAAGGGTAAGCGGCTTGATCGGGGGTCTGATGCGATAATATCCGGTTTCAGCAACCGTTCTTCCATTGGCATTGGCGAGCAATGTCGAAACCGTCAACCCGCAATAACGACCTTGGCACGGGCCCATGCCAGCGCGACTGAAGGCTTTGGTCTGGTTTGGCCCGTCACATCCCATGGCGGCAAAGCGGCGGATGTCGCTTGCGGTGACTTCCTCGCATCGGCACACGATGGTGCCGTTTGATGGGGCCAGGACTTCTCGTGCAGGCGGGTATGCCAGATCAAGGAAGGGCCGAATGGCGCGTTCACGCGCCAGCGCTTTTACAATCGGTCGGCCATGCTCCGACAGGGCGGTCGGCGTCAAATGGCCCAGATCCTCAGCAATCTTGAGTGCCGCAACCTGCCCCGCATATTCAGCCGCTGTAGCGCCCGAAATCCCCGCGCCATCGCCCGCAACAAAGACCTGTGGAGCGGATGTGCGCCCCCAGTCATCTGTCACCGGACGATAGCAGCGCTGATCGCTGTGCCAGTCATGCGCCAGCCCCATCGCGCGGCTCAGCTGCGTATTGGGCACAACGCCCATATGGAGAAAGATTGTATCGCATTCGAGCTCCATCGCTCTGCCAGCGCATTCAAAATGCAGAGCCTCGGCGCGGCCCTGACCCTTGATCATCAGGCCGGAGGCACCGCGGTATCGCTGCACGCCCGCCCGACGCAACTCCGCGATCAAGCCAAGGCCTTTTTTCAAATACCGCCAACCGCGCAAGGCCCCAAAGAGGTGTTTTTGTGCAAGCAAAAAATCGCGTGGTGTTTGAGTTTCAACAAGCGCAAGCGGCGGCGTCCCTGCACGGACCATCTGTGCTGCGATCAGATAGATCAGCGGCCCGGACCCTGCGATCACAGCTCTTTTTGCCAGCACACCCGATTGTTTGAGCAAGATCTGCCCTGCCCCGGCCGTCATGACCCCGGGCAGGGTCCAACCCGGTACAGGCACGGGACGCTCGAGCGCGCCGGTTGCAATCAGGATCCGACCGGCAGTCAGGCGTTTTGCTGCGCCTTCAACGGAGTAGCTGATGCCCCCGTCCGGATCTGCCTGCCACACGGTTGCATTTGGAACATAAGAGCCCCCCGCCTCATGAAGCGCATCGACCAGCCCACGGCCCGCCAGGTAGTCTGTCCCCAGAACCATGGCGCGCTCTTTCGTGGTGCGTTCAATGTCGCGATAGATTTGCCCGCCGAGACGGCGTTGCTCATCCAGCAAGGTTACCGAAAGGCCTGCCCTACGTGCCGTCGCTGCGGCCGCCATGCCAGCGGGACCCGCACCGATGATTGCCAGATCACAATCCATCACACACCTCCCGGTGTTTTCGCGGTCTTGATCACAAGCCCATCTTCGACGTCGACCATACAGGCTTGTCGCGTGATCCCGTCGATTTCGACGAGGCATTCAAAACAAGCTCCCATCATGCAAAAGGGAGCACGGTACGCGCCAGAAACGGGTGACCTTCGTATGTGTCCCAAACCTGCGGCCAGCAGGGACGCCGCCAGGTTTTCGCCGTCGGGCAACTGCAAGGGCGCCCCGTCGAACCTGACGGTCACAAGCGGACCTTGCTTGAAGGCATATTCAAACTTGGAAACGGTCTTCACGAAACACCTCCAGATCAGGGGCCGCAGCGGTCTTTTCCAACCAGTCGGGCAGGAACCGCGCATGCGCTGCAGCGAGCGACACCCCGCTGTGGCAAGTCACGAGAAACGCTCCGGGCATCTCAGCGCTTTCTTGGTAGATCGGTAGCCCGTCTGGAGACATGATCCGAAGCGCCCCCCATGTGCGCACGACCTGCGCGCTTTTGAGACAGGGGTAGACCTCAAGTGCTTTGGCGGCGATCGACGACAGCGTGTCGAGGGTAACGCCATCCTCAAACCCCGTCTTTTCGGTGCTGACACCGATCTGGACGCCGCCCTCATTGACTTGCCGCGCATAGAGCGAGGGGCGGTTGATGAACTGTGGAAGTTTTTCCGTCACAAGGTTCTGCCCCTTGAGCGGAGAAACCGGCGCGCGAAACCCCATTTTGGGACCAAGCTCTGCGGCACCGAGACCCGCAGAAAGAACGACCTTCTCTGCACGGACCTGGGTTCCATCACTGCACGTCACAAGGAAATCGCGGGGCTTGTCGACCTCCACGACGGATTTTCCCGTCAAGATGCGCCCCCCCAGTCCCCGGACCGCCTGTGCCAAGCTCTGCAACAGGCGCAAGGGGTTCACATGCCCATCCTGTTCATGGAGGATCGCGCCGACCACAGCAGAACCGATTTCGGGTTCTTCACGACGTAGCGCGTTGCCGCGCAAGACTTCATAGGGGTAATTCCCCCCGAGCTTGGCCTTCAAAACCTCGTATTTGGCAACCGTCTCCTCAAGGCTTTCCTCGGAGAAATGGAAATCATAGCCTCCGTCCTGCTCCAGCCCAAGATTGCCCCCTGTGGCCTCACCCAGCTCATCCGCAAAACCGCGCCATGCGGCGGCGGACTGTTGACACCACTCTGCGTATCTCGGCTGATTGAGGCCTTTTGATTGCACCCAGACAAGGCCGAAATTGCCCCGGCTTGCCCGAAAGCCACCATCCTCACCGTCCAGAACAACAACGTGCTTTCCGCGTTTGAGCAGCCCCCAAGCGATTGAGAGCCCCACCACGCCACCGCCGATGATTGCATAATCCGTATCCAAAGGGGATGCCCGCCTACTGAAATGAAGTCGAAGCGGCGGGCGATCCCGCCGCTTCGACTGAATGAAACTCAGTTCCCGATCTTGTCGAGGATGCTCTGCCCCCAGTCTGCACCAACGTCCTGCAGGACGACGGGCCACACATCGGCGCGTACCTTGTCCGCCATCGCACCGAGTTCAGCATCCGAAAGACGCACAACGGAGGCACCAAGCTCATCCGCCAGACGCTGCTCCCACTTGCCTTGATCCTCCTCGGCAACTGTCCAGCGCTGCGCCTCGAATGCGGCTGCGGCCGCCTTTAGGGCATCCTGATCCTCGGCGTCGAGTTCGGCAAGCGATTCATTCGAGATGATCATGTACCAGACCTCAAAATGGGTGTTGGCCGGGACATAGGCTTTGGTCACATCGCGGAATGAGGCGTACTGCCCCCGACCCGATCACACCATCGACAACGCCGGTCTGGATGGCCGTAAAGGCTTCGGAAAAGGGGATCGGGGACGGAATGTAACCCAGGGCTTCGCCCGTGAGCTGGAAGCTCTTGATGCCGGGTACGCGCACCTTGATGCCGTTGGACTGGGTGGGATCACCGGGGTTCACCGGATCGGTATTAAGCGAGATGCCCCCGAAATAAACCGGATAGGCGGCCAGCATCGTGATGTCCTGCTCGGCATAAAGCTCCCCCATGACATTCCGCACCGGGCCATTGGGACCATAGATCGCCTGTGCTTCGGCCCAATTGCTCGCGAGGAACGGGAACGAGCTGATCTGCATCCGGCGGTCCGCAGCGGTGGCCGCCGGTTGGGTGGCCATGTCGATGGCGCCAACACTGATGCGTTCCTGCACTGTGGTGTAGTCGCCAAGAGCCGAAGCCGGGAAGATATTGATGCTTACATCACCGCCAGTGGCCTCGGAGACATCCTCGGCAAAAGCGCGCAGTTCCACATCGATTGTTGCGTCCTGGGGGCGGACGTGGCTCATCTTGAGATCGGCCGCCGTGGCGACGCCCGCCAGGGCCATCAACGCAGCTGCAGCTGTTCCGGTTAGAACATGTTTCATGGGTTACTCCTCTGTTGAATCATTGGGTTAGTAGCCGAACAAGCTCGGCAGAAAGAGCGAGAGATCAGGCCAGAGCGACGTCAGGAAGACGACAGGGACATAGCCGGTCACAATGAGGATCATCGCGGGCGGGATCACCTTGGTGACCTTCACGTTGCCGATGCGCGCGCCCAAATAGAGGATCGACGCATAAGGCGGGGTCACACCGCCCATGGCCGTGTTCACGCCCATGATGGCTGCAAATTGGATGGGGCTGACGCCAATGGCCTGCATCAGGGGCAGAAGCAACGGCGCAATCAGAATGATCGCGGTCACGTCATTCACGACCATCCCAACGAGGAACAGCAGGATGTTGATGAGGATCAGCAGGATGACTTTGTTCTCGGTGATCCCGAAGATCGCACTGACGAGCCGCTGCGGGATGCTCTCGTAGACATACATCTGTCCGAGGATCATCGAGAACAGGATCATCACCATGATCGCGCCAACCGCAGTGGCGGCTTCTTTGCCTGCGGACAGGAAGTTCTCCCAACGCAGCCCCTTGTAGATGAAGAACCCAACCGGGATCGCATAGATCACCGAAATGGCGGCCGCCTCTGTCGGGGTCATGATCCCCCCGTAGATCCCACCGAGAATGATGATCGGCATGAGCAGCGCCGGAAAGGCATTGATGCCTCTCTTGGTTACTTCGCTGGTCAGTTCGGTAAAGCTTGGTTTCTCATCAAGATGCAGATTGAACTTGCGCGCCATCCACAGGTTCACCACCGAGAAGTTGAACATGATAAAGAGGCCAGGGCCGAGGGTCGCAAGGAAACACGCAAGGATCGACGTATCCGTGACCCAGCCATAAACGATCATCGTCACCGACGGCGGAATGAGCAGGCCCAGGATCGATGAATTGGCAATCAGTGCGGTTGCGTACTCACGCGGATAGCCGCGTTTTTCCATTTCCGGGATGAGCAACGGCCCAATGGCCGCGATCCCCGTGAGACCGGAGCCAGAGATCGCGCCGATGATGGCACAGCTCACTGCTGCCACCACGCCCAGACCACCACGCACATGCCCGATAAAGGCATTCACAAAGCGCAGAAGCGAGGCGGCGATCCCACTCTCCGACATGATCGTGCCAGCCAGCACAAAGAGCGGGATTGCAAGAAGCACCGGGTTTCCAAGCTGCTGGAACCCCCAGAGCACCATGCCCTTCATGGTCACATCACCGACGAAATACATCACCATCAAGGCGCCGCCAAAACAGTAGGGCAGAGGCACGCCCAACGTCAGCGTGATAACAAGAACCGCAATAGCGAGCAGCGCGATCTCAATCATTGAGCCGATCCTTTCATCAGGCTACGAACGTGGCCCCAGAGGTGCCAGGCGGTGTAAATCATCATCAGGGCCAGCCCGATCACGAGCGCCACATCGGCATAAAACGTGGGGATGTAGAGGGTTGGGCTTTCCTTCCAGACCCGCCAGGCATAGCGGGTGTAGTCCCAGGCCCAGCTCAGCAACCAAAGCCCGATGACAAGGCTGATGATCTCGCCGACAATCGCCAGAACCCGGTGCTGCTGCTCCGACGTCAGCCAGATCTCAAGCACATTTGCTCTGATGTGGGTGTTCTCACGCGACGCGTTGACGGCCCCGAGAATGTACAGCCAGAGCGTCGGATAGAGCATCGTCTCTTCGAGCCCCATGACGGGCACCTGCAGGACGTAGCGCGTGATCACTTGTACAAACTGTCCAAGGGCAACGATCAGGATCAATCCTGTCAGCAGATACTTGGCAAAACGATCCATGGTCTCTCCCTCGTGGCGTCTGATGCGCCAATACCGAAGGATTTCTCTGGACTGCCGTATAAAATCAAATTTAAACTTTTTCTGACACCATCAATCTGCTCTATGGATCTCCATGAATATCACGCTCCGCCAATTGGCCACTTTCCGCGAGGTGATGCGTAGCAGCTCGATCTCACAGGCCGCACGCGCCGTTGGTCGCACACAACCTGCGGTAAGCACTATGATCGCAAATCTCGAGGAGGAGCTGGGCTTTGCCCTCTTTGTCCGAGAGCACGGAAAACTCACCCCAACTCCGGAGGCCAGATATTTCTTTGAGGAATCCGAGGCGATCCTGGACCGGATTGATCGAACCGAGCGCACCGTTCAACGCATCCGCAACCTCGAAGAAGGCAAGCTGCGCATCGCGTGTCACCCGGCAGCCTCGAGCGTGTTTCTTCCCCGGTTGCTGACCGGTTTCCTCGCAGACAAAGATCACCTTGAAGTTGCATTGATCATGCGATCGTCGGATGTCATCGAAGATCTGATTGCCTCGCAACAATATGACATCGGGTTCTCTGAAACTCCTTCGCCTCGCGCCTCGATCGAGCAGGTCGACTTTGACCTGGAATGTGTCTGTGTGGTGCCCGCAGGCGATCCCTTGGCGACCCGACCCGTTCTAGAGCCGCAGGATCTGGACGGAAAGCCGATGGCGGTCCTGTTTGAGGAGCACGCCACCGCGATTCAGACCGAAGATGTCTTTCGCGCGGCGGGGTGTTCGCTCAACAAACGTTTTGAATTGCGTACGTTTCTGCCGGGGCTTCAGTTTGTGATGGCCGGCGCCTGTTACATGATCTGCGACATGATCACCGCTTATAGCTACATGCTGCAGAACGACACCCACAACACTTTGGCGATAAAGCGCTTTCGGCCCGAGATCAGCAACAGCGTGTCTGTTCTGACACCAGGATACGCCACCCCGGCCCTCGCACCTCAGGCCTTCAGGGCGCAACTGATCGACGCCATTACCACCATGAAGCAGGAGGTCGACGCCGCCCTCCGCACCGGGGTCGACCTCCCAACGACCTGACAATCTGTGAGATCAAATCCTTACTGGCGACCCCGGCAGGATTCGAACCTGCAACCTGCCCCTTAGGAGGGGGTGTCTCCGACGACAGAACAAGAACTTAGATCCCAAAAAGCAATGTTATCAATGGGCGGAAAACCTAGTTTCCCTAATGTTCCCGGTTCAGGCAGGTTCAGCGAACTAAAAAGCATACCCTCTTCAGTTAATCCATGAAGCGCGCTCAGTTTCATTCGCTCTCATTGGGCTCTGCCTTCTTACCATGTCAACTCTGGCCACTCGCACGAAAGACGACGCGCGCGCCGTGCTGGAGCGTCACCTCCAAATCTCGAGAGGTGCTTGCGACCGTTCGCCGGTAAACTACTTCGGCGACCGCGAAGCTCTCGAAGTGCTCATCTGAGACAATGCGATCCTGAGCGTCTCTGATTACCACGCGGTGATCGATGTGAATTTTCCCCATCACTCGCTCCTTAGCTGTATTCAGGCGGCGTTTATACACCGCGCTTGATTGCGCTTAGTTCGGCAGATCCCACGCCGTGGCGCAGCGCCACCTTGGGAAAGGCCTCATCAGGCGCGACCGCCTCGACACTCTCCGCCGGCAGCGGTCGGCAACGCGTATCTGTCGGGTCAAGCGACATGCGGAGCTCCCTTGTCAGGCCTTGCTTCGCGACTTACGACCTTCGGCTGCGTTTAGCTCTTGCGCCACCATATTGAGCAAGTTGTATCAGCGCCATAGACATAAATCGCCAGTCCGAAGCGGCACACCGGATGAACCTACACCATCTGTATCCAGCAAGCCACGGCCACTCGATCATTTGGCGACACCGTAGGTTGGCTCCGGCCCGCGCTTCCTTCACCGTGCCGCACCATCGCAACGCTTGCACTCGGCAGGCACCAGCCTCGAGTGGCAAATCGATGGTTGATCAGTGAATGCGTTTTGAGAGACAAATTGTCTATAGAATGTCATGTAGCGAATAGTCGGCTGATTGGCCTGCGGCCGTGTCGAGCAGCTAAATAATTTATGCATTCTTAACACGATGCAGATAGGAATTTTGTGCATGTTTCAGTGACACGGTTATTTGGTGGTCAGGTAAAAAATGACAAAAAATGCACAAGCAGTTTCCGAGCCAACCTCTGCAAAACACTACCTAGAAGAAGAGCTTGATGCACTCTTCCAACAGGATGCGGAGGCTTGGCGTTTTGTTCAGCAAGGGTCGCTTGACGGGGTTTGGTACTGGGATCTTCAGCAGCCTGACAAAGAATGGATGAGCCCCGAGATGTGGGCGCTATTTGGCATAGATCCCACCACAAAGCGTCACGACCCGGTAGAGTGGCAGGACATCATTTTCAAAGAAGACCTCGAGGTTGCTCTCAAGAATTTTGAAAAGCACTGCGCAGATCCCAATCACCCCTATGATCAGATTGTGCGGTATCGTCACGCCGATGGATCGACGGTTTGGGTCCGGTGTCGAGGCATTGCTATCCGTGACGAAACAGGAAAACCCATCCGTATGTTGGGCGCGCACAATGACCTGACGGCGATCAAACTTGCTGAGGAAAGAGCAAACGCTGCCTCCAGGGAAACTGCTGCGGCCAATGAAGAACTGCGCAGCTTTGCTTATAGTATTTCCCATGATCTTAAGTCCCCCTCTAATACAATGGACATGCTACTGCGAGAGATCGCTATTGCGGACGATGGCGGCATGTCAGAAGAACAGCGTGAGCTGCTGCAGATGGCGCAAGAAACGGCAAATAGAATGCGCAGCCTTGTTGATGACATGCTGGACTACACGCGGTTAATTGGCGAGGAGCCTGTGTGGAAGAGCGTTTCGCTGTACGATGTCGGGACGCGTGTTCGGGATATGCTGGGATCGCTCGTGGCCGAGACAGGTGCTGAAATTTCGATCGACGAAAACCTTCCCAATGTGTTAGGCAACCACACCCAATTGAGGGTGTTGTTACAAAACCTTATCGAGAACGCCATCAAGTACCGCGATCCCTCGCGTCCGCCGGTTGTGGTTGTCTCTAAACTCGACGCTGCTGACGCGAAAGAAACTGGTTTTTCGGTAGCAGATAACGGCTTGGGCATAGCAGAGGCGCATCAACACCGAGTTTTTGAGATGTTCAAACGTTTGCACCGCGAAGATGAAGTTGCGGGGGCGGGTCTAGGTTTAACGCTTTGCCGTCGCGTGGCGCTAAACCATGGTGGGGATATTCAAGTCTCTTCGAAGCTTGGCCAAGGCACAACTTTCACCGTATCTTTACCGGAGCGAAACACATGAGTACTTCATCTCCTATAGGCTCGATAATGCTCATCGACGATAACGAGATTGACCATCACATGTGCAAGCGAGTGGTCGAACGCTCTGGATTGGTCGGGGAATTTATACAGTTTCTTTCAGCGGAAGAGGCGCTTGACCACTTGAGGCAGGCAGGCGACAGACCGGTAGTGGATGCAATCCTGCTGGACGTTAACATGCCCCGCATGGATGGGTTCGAGTTTTTGGAAACCGCGACAGCGGAATTGGGTGAACACTTCGCACGTGTTGTCGTCATGATGCTCACAACCTCGCTCAACCCGAGAGACAAGGAACGTGCAGCACAATTCGCAGTGGTAAAGGATTACTCTAGTAAGCCGCTCCTTATCGAATATCTGCAACGACTGGCGGAAATCTTGGAAGATCAGACCAAGAATGCGAATTGAAGCAGAAGATTCCAAGACTGAACGAACGTCGCGAATTATTCGAGTAAGACTCTGAAAATTTTGATCGATATTTCCACATCAGTGCGAACGTCGCTAAAGAGTCCTCCCTAATCCGTATCCCCGCCGCTAGAAGGTGGTAGGCAGACGCACCTTCGGTGGGGGTCCGCTCACAGTCGCGTGCCTGCAGCAAAGATCATCTGTCATACCAAGAATTATGCGGAGTTTGCAACGCAGGCTTTCTGTGCCTCGCAGATTTCAGTCCAGAAATTCCCGACGTCTGAATAACTGCTCTGTTCATCGACGATTAAACTTGAGCAACTAATTTGAGCGCTCGTCTGGGGTGTTTTCTGGAGATAACTGATGCGTGTGCTACTGGCCGATGACCATGATATGGTGCGTGAAACGATTGCCGCTTACCTTACCGCTGACGGTGGAATCGATGTCAAGGCGGTCTGCGATGCCCACGCCGCATTCGATGCTATGCAGACAGACGGATCATTCGACCTGGTTCTTCTGGACTACCAGATGCCGGGGATGAACAGTATTGAGGTCCTGAAGAGAGCTCTCGTGGCAAATGGCGGGAAAGGCGTGGCTATTCTCTCTGGTAGTGGCTCACCAAGACTTGCAAAGGAAGTTCTTGACGCTGGGGCAGCCGGCTTTGTGCCCAAGACTATTAGTGGCCTTACTCTTTCGAACGCAGTGAAGTTTATGTGCGCTGGCGAAGTCTTCATCCCGCATGACTTGCTAATCGAGAGTACAGTCGCACCAACTCACCCCCTCTTGGATGGTCTAAGCCCGCGGCAAATCCAAGTATTGGAGGGCGTGTGTAATGCCAAGACCAACAAAGAAATCGCTCGTGAGCTGGAGCTGGAAGAAGTCACCATAAAGTTCCATGTTCGAACGTTATGCAGAAAGCTCGAAGTCCAAAACCGAACACAGGCAGCTTTGGCTGCGAAGTCAGCCGGTTTGTTCTAGCTAAACTCCACTTGATGAGCCAACTGGTCACAACCGATACACCACAGCTGCGCGGCAACCCAGTTGGATATGATGAGGCGACCCTTGAGCAAACGCACGATAAGGCGCTGTTCAAAAAAACGAAAAAGCCCCGCTCACCGGCGGGGCTTCGTTTGCGCCCGTAGTTGAGGTCTACAGGCTACTAGGAGCGCCAATAGTCTCTGCCACTCAGTCAGGCGCGCTCGTTCTTCATACGAACTTTTTCATATCACGCAAACAAAATAGGCCCCGCCGAAGCGGGACCAGTTAGACTTAAACCCAGATCCTGTGCACTTGAACTGCACTCACTTATACCAATCACAGGACGGTTACAGTGTGACTCGCCAACGGTGAACACCACGTAAACTTGCTCTTGCAAACACAAGCGCGGAACCCTTTCGATGTTTACATGTTCGCAAGAAATTAATGCGATAAAGACGGCAGGTACAAAACGCCCAATAGTGCCTAAGATCTATGGCGGCGCGCTTCCCCCTGGGAGATATCGCGCCGCCGTTCTCGACCCTTCTCTCAGCTTGCAATCTTTCGGCCGCTGAGGGCTTCGACCTTTCCGCCGCAATCTAGCAGCTCGCGCCTATCGCGCGCCCAAAGCAGCTCCACCTCTCGATCCGAGAGCCATCGCTCCGGAATCTGCACAGGAAGATCGCAAGGGTCAGCGCCGTCAACGTAAGGCGTTGAGCCGCCGCACCCGGCCAGCGCCAAGGCACTGAGGAACAGCAATAGGGTCCGCATGGGCTTCCCCCTCCAATTGACGGGATAGAGCATCGCGGGCGCGCTCTGCGGCCCTGCGAGCCTCATCGAGCTTGCGCCCAGCTTCAATGTGGGCCAGTTCACGCGCCTGGAACTCAGCACGGCAGTCTGCGGCTCCCCACTTGTACCCAAACAGCAGAGCGCCACCGATCAAGGCAGCGGCGATACCGAGCCGCCAATCGATCACCCCTGCCCCTGCAAACAAAGCGCGACCTCTTCGCTCCGCCTATTGACCAAGCCGCGCACGATGCGCCCGCCTGCCTTGTTCCACCAGCCGAGGGCCTTACAGCCGCCGACCACATCGCCCGCATTCAGCCGCCGGGTGGCCGTAGATCGCCCCGCCCCGCGAATACCCACGTTGTAGGCAAGCGACACATAGGCAGCATCCCGGTACGCGGTCAGGCGCTTGGCCTTGGTCTCTGCCGTGAAGTACCGATGCAGACCGGCGCGGTAGTCTTCAGCGAGCCGACGCTTCAGCATCTGAGAGCACTGCCGATCGGTGAAGCGATCCCCGAGCTTGATGCCCTGTGTCTCTCCGAAGCAGGCCGTAGGAACGCCGACGATATCGAGGTAGGCGCAGTGCAGAGCCGGGTTGTCATCGCATCGATGCTCCCCTTCCCACTTCACCACATGAGGCACCAGCACCCGCATGGTGGCCCGCTCTGTCGCCTGAGCTATGGCCTGTCCTGCCAAGAGTAGGGTGCCGATGATGAGGAGCGCCTGAACAATACGGCGGCGTAGCGCGCCCTGAGCGCTTTGAAGGATCATCCGGCCAAGGATGCCCAGGGCAATCACCCAAAGCTGCAGCACGGACCAGACCGCCGGGTTCGTGTCGAGTTCGAAGGCATAATAAATCAGGTCAGGCGCAATGGTAATCAAAGCCAGCGCATAGAAGGCCCAAGCGGAATATGCGCGCAGCAGATCTGCACGCCAGTTCGGTGTGAACATGGTCGTTCCTTTCGGTTAGAGTTTTGGTGAGCTTTGCTGGCCTACGGATACCAGCGGGTCTCTGTCAGCCAGAGCGGGTGACACCGGTGATAGACGATGGCCCGGGCGCCTTGCAGCTGCTGTGGAGTCAGCTGCACCAACCAAGGACCAAAACCAAAACGGCCGGCACCGCGATCAACGGTACCTTCTTCGAACTGAATGGGAGCAACCGTTCCGCGCCCGGTTCTGATCTCGATGCGGACAAACTTGCACTCCCGCAGCTTCATGCTTCGCCCTGCGATCCGCACACTGGTTTCGCCAACAGGCTCGATGCGATCGAACTGGGTTTGACCCGCAACCGGAGCGAAATGCCCCTCGATCTGTCCTCCCACTGAGACAATGAAAACTGCGCAGATGGCGGCCAGCATCGCTGGTAAGATCTTAGCCAAGGTTCAAGCCTCCCTTTAGGGCGTAGGCGATTGCGGCCATGATGATCGCTCCCATCACGAGGCGCACGAGCCAGGTCAATGTGTCTTCGATCGACGTCAGTCGGTTTTCCACATTGATCCTATGGACATCATCGACTGCGTTGCGCGTCTCCAGGGCGGCGAGGCGCGCTTCTGTGGTCCGCTTCCACTCATCATCGGTCAAATTCCTACCTCCATTTGTGGATCGTGACGGCCAGAACCATTGCCAGCCTGCGGATGCGCGAGACGCCAGCGGCGCGCAGCGCTTCGGAAAAGGGTGCAGCCGCGCTGACCCGCCCCCAGCCAAGCCGGTGGAGGGCGTAATCATGCAGCGCAGCGGCTTTCAGATAGCGGGGATCGTGCCGGTCGAAGATCCACCCGGCCCAGCGAGGAACCGAGACGTCAAAGGCAAAGCCTGGAGGCACGTAGAGAAAGAGACCGGAGCCCCTTGCCCCAATCTCCCATGCGAGTTCAGTTGTGGTGAGGTACCCGTCCCCGTGGCGGATGTACCAGTTAGGCGAAGAGCCCGTCTGTCTGCTCATCGGTCAAGCCGAGAGACGCTTGCAGCATCAGCACAAGGGGGTGCATGCGCTGCACGTTCAGCGCCGTCAGGGCCTCGACCCTCGCAGGCAGTTGCTCAGCTTGGGGCAAGGCGTCGATCACTGCGTTGACGGTAGCAGGAAGGCTGTTCCCGCCTGCCCAATTCAAGGCCTCCTGCTCAGTCACGAGCCCTGCCCCGGCTGCAGCGACAGCAAACTGACCGCGCGGAACAGACATTGCATCACGTTCGGCTGCGACCTCTTCAGGTGTCTTTGCCCGCACCGTCCAGCCGAGAACCCAGTTACCACCGACGAGAGCTGGTGCCGCATTTGGAACCGCTACGCTGCCATCGGGAACAGCGGGACGATCCTCTTGGATCACATCTACGAGCGCGCCAACAACGGCTTCAAAAGGCAAATCCACGCGACGGGGGAAGCTGGTGCCAGGGTTATCCCGCTTCATCTGTGCGAGGCTGTAAGGGAATTGCGCAACCGCGCCGTTTTGAATGAGTGCCTGCATTAGACGCCCTCCGCTCTGATTGCCATGTAGATGTAGTTGCCGCCGCTGGCGTTGACCGACGCAACCGCTGAATCAAGAGTAAATCCAGTTGGTGTGAAGCTGATGAGAGGATTGTCGGTGACTTCCCCGCCAGAGCTTTCAAAGCTAACTCGGCCGGTCGCAGCACCACCCGATGGGCGCAAATTGTCGTAAACCCGCCATTCGTTTGAGGAACCGTCCTTTGTCCGCTTGATCATAACGAATTGCGGCTCCCATCCCAGCGAGACGGAAGGGCCGCTGGCGTTCCCGTTGCCGGTATATCCCCCGCATTGGATGAGGCCCTCCGCGCTAGGATCATGCGCGAACAGATAAGCAACACACGCTCTGCCCGTTGCATTTGGCCCGCCGGTGTTGTCATCAACATAGAAAACGGAGTCTGTTGGTGCGGTTCCCCATATATTCGCAACAGTCGTACCTGCAAATGTTCCCTGAAGGCGAAGGTAGTGAGCCTCGGGCGGGTTGGAAAAAGCATCGAGGCTATCTTTGTGATACACCCACCAATCAGACGATCCACCCTTCCACTTCACAATGATCATGCCCGGAGCAACGCCAAGGTTGTGGGGAATGGCGCGGTCTGCGGTCCCGTCTCCGGTAAACTCGACAACATCGAAAAAGCCCTGCGATCGCGCGAACAGGTACTGGATATAGGTATGGCTCGCGCTATTGAGCCAGAGATTTGAGCCAATAGTCACACCGCCCAGGTCGAACGACTTGACCGTATCGGCTGCTGTGCCCTCAGAGGAAGTAGACGTACTGGTCAGATAGTTGCCCGCCCCTCTAAGTGTGTCTTCCCAGAGCCAAATCTGAGACATGCTGAGGGACTTATGAACAGCGAGGCCGCCGAGTCCCAGCATGTTCGGGCCACCTGTGAAATCCCTCGAAGTAGCGCCATCACCGGTGTAGGCCGTGGCCTTGAATACGTCCTCAATTCTTGGCCCTCCAGTTCCGGCGGCGGCCTGCATCATCAAGCGAGAAATCAGGCTCATCCCATTGCATCCCCTGCCTGAAAACCGAACCATGTTGTGCCGGCATCCATGGTAAAGAAGACCAGAACATCGGTCTCTCCACTCGCTGGAGCATCGGGTGCATTCGCCCCACCCCAATCGACCGATGCGGGCCAAGTGATCGTGTGCGTTCCACCAGCCGTAAGCCGAAGCGTGAAGGCGCTTGCCGTGCCGCTATCTGCGGGGTTGCTGAACGTGAATGTGGTGTTGCCGCTTGTAGTGAGCGTGAACAAGGTGCCAGCCTCAAGGTCGACATCAGGAGTCGTTCCGGTGAGGGCGACAACCGTCTCCTGGACCTCCAGCAGCTTTACCGGACCAGTGAATGTGCCTCCGGCCTTGGGCATCGCGGCATCAGCTTTGGCCCCCTGCGCTGATGTTGCGCCCCCAAGATTGGCCAGAGCGGTGGCAGCATTTGTCGCGCCGGTGCCGCCAGCAGTGATCGGCCGCGCGCTATTCGCGTCTGCTTGAAGATCCTCAAGCGGCTCGTTGTGCTGCTCCGCTGTTGCCGTTTGATCATCGGTAGCAAGGTATCCCGATGGGAGAGTATAAGTGCCGTCGCCTGCTCTGGGCATAATGGCCTCCTTAGATGATGGGGAATAGACGCGGGAAGCCCCGCCGGAGCGGGGTGTTGACATTCAACCCTGCCGCGATAAGGCTGCGTTTTTGGATTGTTATTGGAGTATCGGATGCGCTGGATTTTACTCGTGGCCGGGCTGGCAGCCCTTTCGGCCTGTGATCATACTGAAGCAGATATTGAGCATGCTCGGACAGTATGCGGCAAACTTGGAGCAGATCCCAATTCTGCAGCTTTTACCGATTGCGTGGAGCGTCAGTTCTCACTTCGGCAACAAAACCGAACCACTATGGCTGCTGCTATGATGCAGTGACGTCACTCACGTTCATGAGGGGGCGGGCAGGCCCCATTGCCCACCTGCCCCTTCATGGATAGGTTAGTCAGATGGAATGGGTTTTCTTTCTGCAGATTGTAACAGCGGTCATGGTCGGAAACGGCCTTTCAGTTCTGTTCTACTTCTTCTGCTGGCGCGTGACTAAAGAGGAGAAAAGGACAGGCACCCATGAAACCCTGCCTCCATGGATATATCTGGCTGCGCTAGTACCCATGGCATTTGCACTGGCAGGTTTTTATTTCATGCCCCATTAAGGCGTGAAGCTCTCGCGCACCGGCTGGCGCATCAGCGCAGCAACGAGACCATCACGCACATTCGACTGGAATTGCTTCCGAACGGCTGGCGAAAGCACAGCTTGCGGATCTGCCGACATCAGAGCGCGCGCCAGCGCATGCCGGGTAGCATCATTTTCACCGCGCACCAGTGGTCCAATTGCGCCGATAGCTTTCTGCACGGCTGTCCCAGCATTCAGGTTTGCCAGATCAGCCAAAGCCCCCGCAAGGCCTGATGTGGTCCTCTCTGTGGCCTCAATATCCGCAAGGTTGTCAGCCGTGCGGCTCCCTCCAAGCGCCCTGTTCTGAACACTCCACATTGCGTTTTCGCGATCGATCCTGCGAGATAGTAAGCTAGGATCCACGGACATGGCCCCGCTCTCTGCCTCTACCTTCGGGCTTTGCAGAGCTTTCGCACGATTGGATGTTGGGGCGTTTGCCGCCTCCAATCTGGCCAAGAGGGTATCTCCGTATCCGACACGCGCTGCAGACTGCTGTTCCGGGGTCATTGACTGGAAGCGAGCGATTGTGTCCGCTGCTCTCTGGCGAGGGCGAGCCATTTGCACACCTTCATCAACAGCACCGATTACCTGAGAAGCGTTCCGGAAGCTGTCATTTGCCGCCCTGTAGCCCTCACTTGCGCCCTCTAGCGCTTCATCAAGAGCTGCCACAAGCTTGCCCAACTCACGCGCCTCATTGTTTCGACCGGCTCGTACGGCAGCGCCAATATCATCCTGGACGGCCTGTTTCACCCCGAGAACACGATCAAAGTCACTCAGTTCGCGTGCGATCTCACCCTCTGGTAGCTTGCTCTCAGGTGCGGCAAGCCGCGACCGATAGCGGACAAGCTTGGCGTCGATCCCATCGCCAGTGACACCGCTGCCTTGCATGCCCCCGATCCGATCATCGATCACGCGTAGAGCGCTGCGAACATCGACCGGCGCGGCATTGCTGCGGGCGGCATCGTAAGCCGCATCTGCAGCTTGACCACGGGCCGCCGTGAGGGCAGCAGCGCGAGCTTGCGCTGTCTCTCCACCCATGCCGAAGGCATCATCGATAAAACCAGCCACTCTTTCTGGCTGGCCAAGCTGACGCTTCTCGAGAAACTCCGCAAGCTCGGCTCCGCCATCTCCACCCGCGCGAACCAGCCCGCTAGCTCGCCGCTGTCCGGCCTCGCGGAGGGCATCCATCAGCCGGAACTCACCCTGCCCCTCCAATCCAGCCTCCGCAACCTCGGCTGCAACATCGTCGGCCGTCCTTCCGCTTTGCTGAAGTGCATCCACAAGAGCACGACGGACCTTCGTCTCACTCGGCTTACGGGTGAATGCAGCGATAGCAGGATTCAGAACCCCCTTGAGAGCTCCAATGACAGCTGGGGCGCCCCCGCCAACGAGCCCTCCAACACTGCCACCCCATAAGGAGCCGTTCACGCGCCCATCGAGGCCCTCACCTCCCCCGGCGCCATGCGCAGCACCTTCAATGCCACCGATAAATGCCCCGCGCCCCATAGTGCCCAGCAGGCTTTTCCCAACGGCCAAGGGGGCAGATCCGGCAGCTGGGACGAGCGCGCCCGCAATCTTGCCACCAGTGCTTGCGACAGGGTGTTGCTCCGCATCAACGTCTTGTTGCGCTCGCGCCTGTTCAAGCCGAAACCTTCCCAGTTCTGGCCCGCCGCGAACAAACGCGCCTAGTGCTTGCGCTTCATCATCAAGGCCGAAGGTGACACCCGCACCAATCCCACGAGCAACGGTTCCACCCATGCTGGAATCGGTGTTGGTCGCGATCATCTCGCGGCTCGTCATCTGGCCCGTGCCGGGGTTCACAAACATGCCCTCCGGGGGCTGGCCATACGTGCCGTCCTCATTGCGTTGAGACGGGGTTGACTGCTTGCGTTTGTGAGCAGCGGCAGCAAGGGCTAGCGCTTCAAATTCGTCCATTACTGGCCCTCCTGCTTGATCCGCCACATTTCCTCAAGGGAAACACCGTACTTTTCAGCCGCAGCAATCGCTGATGGATCCGCGGCGAACTGCTCAAACCCGGCCTGAGCGGCGGGTTCATCATCCCCAAAGCCAAACTGCGCGGCATTCGGATAAGCCTCTGCTTTCGCAAGGATGTCCTGATACAACCCCTTGAGGCGTGTCAGGTTGCGCTGCAGCTGCTCTTGGCTCTGGGATTGTTTGATGCTCCCCATCACCGCCTGCAGCTCAGTAAGCTCACGTTCTGAAACCGCGCCAAGCGCCCCTCCGGTCGGGCTGGCCTCCCTCATCTGCTGGAGACGGTCGAATCCGATGTTCGCTTGAACAGTGCGCAGCGTGTTCTCGAGATCGTGCGCGTTTGTGCCGCCGACATTGCTGGCGATCGATCCGATCAAGCCCGTTGTGCCAAACTCGCCCGTCTGCTCAATAGCGCGATCAATATCCTGCAGGACGATGTTTGCAGACCGACCGGCTTGCGCGCCTCGCTCACTCGCGGCCCGCTCATTATCGGCAATCTGTTGAGCTGCTGGGCTGCCCGGCACGGGAGCCGCAACGGGGAGACCAGTTTCAGGGTCGATCCGCGCTTGGCCCGTTTTGGGGTCAAGCACGTACCCGTAATCCGTCGACAGTTTACCAAGCTCTGGGCCTTGGCCACCGGTGTTCACAGTGACATCGGTTTGCGCCCTGCGAGCCTCCGCGAGCTGGGTTTGGAAGTCCATGAAGCTACCATCAAACCCCTGTTGCTGTGCCTTTTGGTACTCGCGCATCGCGCCTGTAGGCTCTGGCCCCGCCTGCCGCGCGGCAATTTGACTTTGCAGGTTCTGCATCTGCAACTGCCGCATCGGGTCGTTTGCCTGCATCTGCTGCTGCATCAGCGCCTGCGCCAGAGCTTTCTGCTCACCGGATGCATATGGGCTTGCTGCAAGCTGAGCGAGTTGCATGGCCTGCGCCAGTCCGGAGCCCCCGGAACCAGATGGGGAAGCACCGCCGGTGTATTTCGCAACGCGGCGGTCAAGATGCTCCTGAGCGGGGCGGAGGAAATGCGTGGCAATCGCCGCAGCCGCACTTCCTGCGTCCTGTGTTCCCATGATCTTTTCAAACGCCTCACTCTCCGAGCCTTGCAGTTCTGTCATGAGGAAGTCGAGCTGCAGGTTCGGATCGCTGACCGGCTTACCATGTTGCTGCGCAAAGGCCTCCAGCGCTTTCCTGCGCGGGCCGGTCCACTGCGACAGGCCGAAGCCGCCACGAGATCCAGGCACGATTGGATTTTGCTCGTTGATACCGGGGTTGAGGCCGCTTTCGTCCTGAAAGTTCATCAGGAAGCCGTCTGCGATGTGTTCGGGCAAACCTCGCTCAATCAGTCCTTTGCGCAGCTCAGGTGCCTCCACAGGGGCCATGGGGGCGCTCGCGGTCGAGCCACCACCCTGAGCGCCCATTAGAGCGCTAGAGAGGCCAGACCACTTGCTGTCAAAGTCTGCCTTACCCTGCGCTAGACCTTTGTCGGCCTTGCGCGCGATCAGAGCCCCAGCGATGGATCGAGCGGCAGAACTTATTCCCTCCCCAACATTCTGGGGGGCTTTCTGCTGAGCCATCATCGCCTCAGCGAGCGAGCGTTTGCGCTGAAGTTGCTCGTATGTCTGGCCGGTATTGCCGCCGAAAGAGTATTTCATCCCGCAGCCTCCCGAGCCTTGTCATAGTCGACAGCCATCAAGCCGCTTTCCAAGAAAACGACTGCCCCTGGATCAACCTTGAGTACGTCCTGAGCCATGAACCCGACATGCCTTTGATCGCTTCCAACGTACCGGAATTCATAGACCGGGAGGCGGCCACTGCGTCCGATTCTGCGAATATCGGATTTGACGCGACGGTCGCTCATCAGCGCGGCAGCACCGAGTTGCCCACCGGCTCCGAGAATACCGCCCATGAGTGAAGACCGGCCAGCAGCCTGCTGCTTCCAAGCATCAAGCTTCGAGTTATAGGCGCTCATTTCGAGGCCAGCCCGATCTGTCCCGGCGATGCCGCCGATCTGCGCATTCACGAAATTCGGCTGTGTCACCTGACCAGTCCCTAGAAGCGCACCGATTTCATTGATCGGCTGGTTGCGGATCGCAAACTGCTCCTGAAGTACGCCGGATCGCTTCTGATCTGCGTACTGGTTGGCAGCCAGAGAACGGTTGAACTCTTGCAGCTCAGCGTCGTTATTGAACCCCTTCCCGCTCAGCTCCATGCCAAACTCATTCGAGCGCGCGCTGTTCATGAACTCTGCATCATTGGCATTCTGCCCATACTGCTGAGCCTGAGCGGCGTTCTCAAAGCCTGCACGGTCAGCTTCGAGGCCAACAAGGCGGGATTGCTCCTGACCGCCTGCAAGGATTGCCTGCATGCGCGCATCGTTTGACTGCTCGCCAAAGCGGTTCATTGCGCGGTCGTAGGCCTCCGAGCCTTCACGAATACCCTGACCCACGAGACGGGCGCGCAAAGCCTCCTGATCCCTCTCAAGCTGCGGGTTCATACGCGACATAAGCGCATCCTCAACCCGGCGGCGGTCCTCCGAAAAGTCTGTCCCGTATGTCCGGCGAATCTGGCCCGCGTTAGCAATGTTCTCTACGAGGTCAGGGCGCGCTTCAGCACGCTGCAAGCTCCCCATGCCCCCAAGTGCTCCAGCCGATCCACCTTGCGGAAGTGAGGTGGTGTCGATCCCGCCTGCCATGTGGTCTTTCAAACGCGCCGAAGAGGCCGCAGCGAGATCAGCCATGTTACCCTGCGCTTGGGTCTGGCTCTGAAAGATAGCTTGCTGTTCCGGGGAAAATGACTGCGTGGCGGTGTATCGCGGTATGTCATACTCTTTGCCCGTATTGGGGTCCGTGTATTTGAACGTATCCGTTTGGTTGAACGTCAAATTGCCATGTGGCGTGATCTGATCAACAAGCTGGAGGTTCGCATTCGCGATTGCAGTGCCAATGTTATTGGCGGTCTGCGCGCCCGCTGTTTTAGCGGGATCCGGGGGAGTGGGGGGCGGCGGTGTTTTCATCGCGCTAACTCCAATTAGACGCCCTAAAAGCGTCGTCATAAATTAAAATGATGGCTTCTGAGGCCGCGCGCCCCCGCATTCGGGGGATGATATGCTCATGGCCGCCCATCGATCGGGCAAGCCTGCGAACACGGAGGTTTGTTTCATCACACCGAAGGATTGCGGCTTGGCAGTTCATTGTGCCGAAGATGTAGTCGGCAAGAGCCCTTGTGATCGCACGATGAGGAACCCCAGAGCGAGAATATCCGGCTGAAATTTCGGCGGTTTCAGCCTCCTGGTTCCAGTCGTGAACAATTGCTCCACCCACGAGTTCGTCACCATCCAATACAGCCAACGCTCGACTGGGCCCAAAATCACGGCGCTCTACACCAGAGACTGCGCAGATGAGATCTGCAACGACATCATCGCCGCCCCAAACCAGCCTCAAACCACCCTCCCGCCCGTCTCAGCGATGAAATCGACGCGGAGCAACTCAACAGGGAGCTTCAGATCCCCGCCCGATGTAATCTGGACCATGGGCGCAAGCGCATAACCGGTGCCATAGACGCTCTCCCATTGGCCTGTGACGCCCTTGCGTGGCCGCTCGATGTCCTTTCCCCAAGAACCCGCACCCCATGCCGTAGCCCCCCAAACCATTGCGCCACGCGCCGAAGGGACAGCAGACGGAGCCGCCGGCCACTTCACGTCGAAATCGCTGGCGACGCTAAACTCTGCCGCAAAGGCGTCATCTGCGAAATATGACGCCCGCATGAGGGACGCGACCTTATAGGCAGCAGGATCGCCCATCTCATCGAAGCTCAGGCATGCTCTCGCGGTGAAGGGGGCCCCGTCATCCGTGCCGCCGGTGTCCAGCTGCATCACAAAGCCATCAGTGCGGCCGACGTAAACGCCATCACCAAAGGTGGCGCCGCAGGTTCCGTGCCAGCCAGTCTGGATCGCCCACGCTGTGGTGTTAAGGTTTGCGGTCAGCATCCGCGTGGCTTGCGGGAACACCGCCAATACCATCTCCCCCGCGGCCCATTTCAGCAATTGGACATCGCTGGAGGCGCGGGCAGCCTCGTCGGTCCAGGTGTTCTGGATCTTTCTGGTGACAGCGGACAGCGACAACTCGGAGGGGTCTCGCTGCAACGCTGCGCTCAGGGGCACGATACCCTCGTCTGTAGCGATGACCAGATCACCACCGATGCGCATGGAAGCATTCTTGCCCAATGGTTCGCCAATGTCGTATCTGCCTTCAAACGCCCACGCCGATGCATCTGACGGATTGGCCCCTGAATAGATTGCAACCTCCCCAAAGCTCGACACGAACACGCACTTGTCATCGAGGCCATCCCCACTGTCGAGCGACCAGGTTGCGCCGAACAGGAGGCGCCCACCGCGCTGGAAAACGCCAGACAGGTCCACATCGAGGGCGGCACCCCCTACAGATGCGATCGGGAGGAAGTACGCTTTGAGGCTGTCTTTTTTGACGAAGAAAAGCCGATCCCGATAGAGCCAAACGTGCGATAGACTCTTGGTGTCGACTCCGGAAATCGTGATCGCATTCGCGGCGCTGTTTGCACCATCTGCGAACGCGCTCCCAGTTGCGCTTGAAATTGGCTCATCGTCCTGAAACGGACCACCGGTCACGGCCCCAATCTTCAGGATGCCCGTTGACCCTGTTTGCTGGACGATGCTGAGAATTTCAGCCGTCGCGCCAGAAGTGTCGCCGGTGAGGGTCTGACCTACAGCAAACTCGGAAATCATCCCGTCGAAGCTGATCTGGTTGACGGCTTCATCGGTGAGCGGATTCATGTCCGTACCGTCATAGATCTGGGCAACATCTTGGCCATTCACTGCGATTAGGAAGTCCCCACCGCTGGTTCCAATCTGTTGTTAGGACCAGTCCCCAGAGGAAAGCCCGCCCGCAATAGGCGTTTCAGACTTGCCCCACTTGGACACACCCCATCTGCCACGGCCCCACTTGAGCGCACCGCTATTGGGGCTGCTGGCCGAAGACAGTGTTGTGGAAACGTCAAAGATCGCGCTTGAACTCGCCGCGAAAATCTTGCTCTCAGCACCTGCACGATATTCAAACATCGAAACAACAGGATTGTTGATGTATGCAAACTGCCGCGTCCCGCCTCGAACTTTGCAGCCGCGCGTCGTCGGTATGAAATTCTCGAGAACCTCGGCACCACGGCCCGAAGATGGGTAGCCTTCGATCAAGCCTTCGATAGGTGCTGGAACTGAGACCTGCCCCGCCTGAGATCTGCGCACGGGCCGCCTCATGGTGTAATGACCCCGGGATAGGCAACCTTCGTAGCGGGCAACCGGCTTGATCTCTGCGTCACGATCCGTGCGCCCTTGTCGCTCTCAACCTCGCGAGAAAGCGCAGCATCTGCCGCCTGCATTTCCTCGGCATAATCGAGACCTTTGTCTTTCCGCCACTGGTAGATCAGCGCCAGTTCCAACACCCGGTCATCAAGAACAAACAGGTCATCGTCGTCACTGAACCGCTCCTTGCGCGCGCCATCGGTGCCTTGAACGACCTCTTTGCTTACATACCAATAACGCGCTGTTTCGCCAGTGCTGAGCGCAGGGCGAAACACCATGTTTCCGCCAAACAGAGTCCACGCTCCATAGGAGAAATCACCGATTCCCACGTCCATCTGCAGCCAGTCTTCCGGGCTTATGCGGGAGAGCGGGGATTGCGTTCGCGAGGACCACACATCGGCGTCCTTCGGCATCCGAAGGAAGTCTGACGGCAGCGCGAACTCTGTCTCACTGCCGTCCCCTGTAGATGTGCTGATCTTCATAAGCTTGCGCCAATCATGCGCGCGCAAGACCATATCAGCCGCCTCAATCACCGCCCTTTGAAGCTCGATCTCCGTCCGGCTGGTACTGCCGAACAAGACGCCTGGCCGTTCCAGCCCAATGGCGGGAGCAGCGGACCTCACGATTTCAAGGACGGTGCGAGACATAATCAGGCCGCCTTCTCTTTCGCGTCTGCGATGGACTGCAGGGCGCGAACCAGACGCTCACGGGTCAGCTTGCCTTTCGGAAGCTCATGGCCTGCATCAACGATCATGTTCTTCAGGTCATCCTCAGAGAAGCCCTCGAACTGGTCTCCTGCAGGCGGCAGCGCGTCGTCGTTGCCCGCCATAGCCGCTTCAAGCTCCGCAATGCGCGCATGAAGTGCGGCGGTGTCAGACAGATTGGCGGCCCGTTCAAGGTATGTTTTCGCGCTGTCGACCAGATCGCGGGTGCCCATACCCAGCTTTTTGATCGCGTTATCGGGAAGGCCCGCCAGCTGCTCAACCGTTTTGATGTTCTGAGCCACGAGTTCAGCGCGCTTGGCTGCGGTCAGGACGGTAAGCTCAACGAGCGGGGTGCCGTGTACACCCTCCAGATCGCCGTCGCTCTTGAAGGCATCGTACGCAGGCTTGAACCGCTCCGCATAGGTCATCTGTTCTTTGGCGTGTGGGTTGTAGTGCTTCTCATGTGCCGACGCCACGAGCTCGCGCTTATTGTCAGCGGGGAAGCGGATGCGGATGTATTCCTTGTCTTCGTAGATGGGGCGGCCCTGCGCTTTGGTCTCGCGCGGGTTCGGCACAGCATGCATGAAGAATTCAACGCCAAGCGAAAGGTCGGGGTTTTGGGTCGGGTCCATGGTGGAAGTCCTTCTGAGGGAGATGCAGGGAGGAAGCGGGCCCGAAGGCCCGCCGCCGTTTCATCAATCGATCTTGAACCAGGCGTGATCGCCCGCTGCGAGCGAAACGCCCGAAGCATTGTCCGCAGAGCCGCCAGAGTTCGCCGCCACGTATTCACCGGAAGAAAGGGTGATATTGACTGCGGTATTGCCCGACGCGATGGTCGCGCTGGCCTTGGCGTACTGATACGTCTTGCCATCGTCGCCAAGCACCGTGGCGCCGGTCTTGAACGGGCGAGGCTGCGCCAACCCGTCCGACCAGACCTTGGTGAAATCAACGCCGATTGTGTTGCCAGAAATGTTTGCCATTGGTCAGCCCTCCTTAGTAAAGTTTGGCCATGTGGAGCGGGTTGCACAGCGTCAGCTCGCCATAGAAACCGATGTGCTGAACAACGGCGTCTTGGTTGACCGGCGTCTGCTTGCCGCCAAACTTCGAGAAGTTCCGATCCTTGTGGTAGCGGAACCGCAGATGATCCGTCGTGAGGAAGTACGAGGTGTCAGACGGCATGGCCGAACCGATCCCGCCCTCCAGGACGATATCCATCGACTTGCCAGCGCCGTAAAACTTCAGCGATGGGAAGCCGAGCTTCGCAATCTTCCCGCCGCCATCGGTAATGCGCTGGATGGCCTCAGTCGCACCCATATAGGCACCGTAGTGCTCCTGAGAGGACAGGATCAGATCCGGGCCGGTGCGGCCACGGCTGCGCTCGATGACCACTTGGTTAAACATGGGCTTAACCGACGTCTTCGTGACTGCTGTTTCGCTGGTCTGATCCCAGCTCGCGGTAGACGCATCGTAGGCCGAAGTCCGCCAGATGGCGTTGCTTGCTCGGCTGATGCCGCCGTATGTGCCCGCAGTGGGGTCGGTCGGGAGCGCAAGCTGCAGACCGCCGATCTGACGCCCGCCGTCAGCAGTGCCATCGCTGTGAAGATCCTCAACAAAGCGATCTTCCAGCTCTGTTTCCGCCGCTTCGAGGTGCAGGTCCATGATATTCATGAGCTGCGCGGTCGAGCCGTTGTTCTGCAGGATGTCTTCCATGGACAGGACAACCGAGACGGCCGCCATCTTCGGCGTAAACTCGGCGTCGTTGACCAGATCTGCAGGCTTCGGGTTCAGAAACTGATAGCCAGAATAGCGCGTATAGGTGCCGGACTCATTGTAGAGCAGGCGCTCGCGGATAGTGGGGCCCTCGAAGGTCTTCCACATCCCTTTGCTTTTCATGATGGCCAGGAGGACGTTCGAGTTCGACACAAGATCTTGGTATCCCGTCGAACGATCCTCGATGGCCAGCGACAACGCCTCTTGCAGGCGCTCGTTTGGGTTTAGAGCCATTTGCTCATCTCCATCTGGTTGAAGTTAGAAGCCTGCAGCGCTCATTGCGCGCTGAATGGCTTCTTGTCGGTTCGTTGACGGCTTCCGCTGCGCCGGGTTTGAGCCAGCCGAAGGGGCGCCTGTCACGGATTGCGACACACGGGTATGAGCCGGGGTCGCGGGGGGAGCCTGTTGAGGCTCTGGAGCCGGGGCCGGGTTCAGCCGGTCGGCTTTATCGTATGCGTCTTGGAGATCCTTCGCGAAGCCTGTCTGGATCAGCTCCGTCATGGTCTGCTCAAGTTCGCTGAAACGTGGGTGATCCGCCGCGAACTGCGCGATCTGGTTTTCAATTGCTTGCTGTTGCTGACTCTCGATGCCCTTGTTCACTTCACCGAAGCCCTGCTGGAGTTGCGACAACTGATGCTGGAGGGCCAGGATCTGTTGGTCTCGGGGATCGGCCTGCCCGGGCTGGCCGGTTTGCAGCATCTGAGAGACTTGCTGCAAAGAGAGACCCATGTTGGCGGCGATCTCTTGAAAGCCGCGCACCGGATCTTGGCGCAGCATATTTTCAAGGTTCACGTACCGGCCAAGAGCATCCTCCAACTTCACACCATGGGTTTGGGCCATCTGATAGAACGGCTCCAGCGGCTCCACGCGGGATTTATATTCCGCAATCCCTTGCTCCATTTCTCGAATGGCGCGGTGTGCCTCGGCGCGGATCGGCTCCGGGGCATCCTTCCACGCCGCCTTCGCATCAGCTGAAAACCGAGATGGCGCCTCTGCATGGCTGCTCTCGCCCTCCGGCTTCGCTTCGGGCTTGGCCTCTGGCTTCACCTCTGCCTGTTCGGGCTGAGACTTGCTGACGAACTTACCGTCCGGCCCGCGCTCTTGCTTCTGGACCTCAGCCTCGTTTACCGCCTTGTTCTCGGCGCTTTTCCCTTTCTCCGGCTCATCAATGCTTTCGAACGCCTTTTCCAGAGCCTCACGGCGGCTGCGGCGAGGTTCAGCGTCTGCGGTCGAGGCTGCCTCACTCGACTGGCCTTCTGTTTGAGGCTCAGGGGATTGAACCTGCGCTTCGGGTGCGGGGGATTGTTCCGCCGGGGCGGTGTCTGCAAAATCGTTCATCTGTCACCTGTCTGAGAGGTCGCGTTTACGGGGCTCCAAACCCCGCCTGTGAAAGCGCCTTGCCCACGCTGGCCTGACGCGCCTTTTTGCGCTGGTCGCGCTCATCCCGGCTCGGAGTGGCGCGCTTGGTGGGCACGTCATTGCCAACCTCAATCACGCCCGCGCGCCGGTACTCCTTCCGAAGCTCGCTCTTGCTGTCATAGACTTGGCCGTTGGTCATGGACTGAACAGCGTTCTGGCAGTCCGAAATCAACATAGGGGCGCAGAGCTGTCCCTGAGCCGGACGGCGTTGAAACGCCATTTCCTCATAGTGCGCCTTGAGCCGCTGAAACTCAGCCTGCGATACGGTTTGACCCAAAAACGTTGGCATCAGTTATCTCCAATCCCCACCGGGCGCTGCTGGTCTCGCTCAAGCTCTACCTCTGCGACCTGCATCATCGCGTCGATCTCGGCCTGAGCCTCCTTCAGCCGCTGCTCGTCTTGCTTGACGCCAAGCTCCTGCAGTTTGATCCGCTGATCTTGCGCCTTCAGCGCTGCATTCAGGTCGACCTGATAGCGGCCCGCCTCCAGCTTGGCCGAAACCTCCGCCTCCTTCAGAGCGAGCTCGCGCTCCTTGAGCGCCAACTCTGTCTGCTTGACCTGCATGTCCGCCTGCAGCTTTTGAGCCTCCCCCTGCGCTTTGATCTGCTCGGGGCTCGGCTGCTGCCCCTGCCCTTGCGCTGCCTTCTGCTTCACCGTCTCCACGAACTGGTCGATCTCGCCCCCCAGATCCCGGCCCGCGCGGAAAGCGCCGGCACCAAAGCGCAACATCTCCCCCATGAACGGGGCGGCTTCTGGCTGTGACTGGATCAGAGGCGCTGCCTGAGAGATGAATCCGCCAACAGCCGTCAAAAACTCAGTCCGGCTCTGCTTTTCTGCAGCCTCATTGGGCGCGATCGTGCTGTCTGTCTCGACCTCCATAGCGAACGGGCGGGTTCGCTGATCCGTGAGAAGCGCAGCCACCTGCTCGACCGTCACAGTCTGGGGAAGCTGCTGGCCTGACTGCTGTGCTTGGGCCATCATCTGCTCGACCTGCAGTGCGGTTGGCAGCTGCATTCCTGCCATTTGCATCAGTTCGCCAATATCGAACTTCTCTGCCATGATTTCAGCCTTGATGCGCAGCACATCCAAAGCGACACGCACCATCTCAGACTGCTTTTCGCGAACTCGGACGCTGCCGAACTGGGCTTTGAGATTCTGAGCTCCGAGCGTCTCTTGAGCCTGTGTCACCCCGCGCATGATGTCGCTCAATCCGGTGATCTCATATACATCATCGATCAACTGCTTGCGCAGCTCGATGCATGCCTGAATTACACCTGCCACCTCAGACACGGGAAGCCACACAATCGCGTCACGGAGAGCCTTGCCCCCCATCGCTGCTGCCGAGGACACCGGGATCAGGATTGCCTTGTTGTCAGTCTGCTTCATCGCTGTTTCGATGGCGTCTGCCACCTCGCTAGCCCCAGCTGCAATGAAGCCCTTGAGACGCAAGCTCTCTGCGAGACCGCTGATGCGAGCAGTCAGCTCGTTGATCTCATCAACCTGGTCCCGGTAATAGACGAAATCGGGGATGGGCTTCAGGGTGCCGCGCTCAACAGTGGCATATGCTGGCTTTGGACAGGGGAAGAAGCCCTTCACATCGAATAGGGGCGGCTGCTCATCCAGAACAGTATCGACGCCCTCAGTTACCCACACGACCGTTCCGCTGGTTTTTGACCAGATCTCCCAAACTTGAGCCTTGCGGCCAGTCGATTGGTAGTCATCACCCCTGTCGTTGCCGATCTCTTCCCGTTTCGCATCAAGGAAGATCTCACCAAAGCGTTTCACGCCCTCATCACGCCCCACGTAGGCGCGGCGGGCGACCCAGCTGACCTCTTTCCACTTTCGAGCTGGTTCATGTAGGAAGTCGCGGCGATCTACGTGGATGCAGCGCGCGTCATCCAGAACCCAGGGCACGCCGCGCCCAGAAAGGCACAGATCATCACGCACAAGAAGCAGGGTCTCGTGCAGGTCATCGGCTTCCACATCGTACTCAAGCGCCCGCTCGACAAGCTCTGAGGCCTTGCGCGGGATCTCCCCCGTGTCGCTGTGGCGAGGCATAACAACAGGCTGCGGAGCTCGCTGATAAACCGATGGGCGCATGATCTCGACATTTGACCAGAAAATCTGGAACTGCCGGTCCCCTCGCGCATCAGCCATTTTGCTCAGATTGGCGTAGAGCTCATCAATACGGTCGCACTTCTCATTCCAGACGTTGAAGGCCTTTTCCGCCTCCTCGATGGCATCAAGCCAAGGCTTCGACGCGCTCGGCTCTTGGTGCTGTGTGTCTGCGTCCATTTACAGCCTCGTGCGCTTTGAGTTCTCGTTGAGGTCCGGCGGGGCGATATGCACCTGCCCGGGCTGTGGTCGAGGCTTCGGCGGCTCTCTCTTGACCTCTGGGGGCATGCGCCAAGACAGTCCGAGATACCTCCAAGCGGAGCCGATGTGCTCTGCCCAGTCCTTCACTGGAATCTCCCGGAAGGTCTTGAGCTCGTCGCTCCACTCTCGCCGGTATGATTTGAGGCCATCAACACCGTGAGCCACGCGCTTGCCGCGGGCATCATCACCCTTGTGGAAAATCGCCTGATTGATCGCGTGCCTGCCCGCTTGCAAGCCGTCCGCGACGGCGACCTTGGCAACCCGAACCGGCTTGCGCTTATTTGCCACCAGCCTCTCGATGCGGGTCTTGCTCGTGCCCCATTCGGTGTTCGCGGCGTCATGCGGAACGTAATCGTTCCCGTGATACCCCTGCTCATTCAGCCAATCGCACCAGTCTTCGAGGTCGTCAGTCTCCGGAATGTAGAAGTCTACGATCAGGGGCCGATTGCCGTATACCTGGAAGCACCAGATCGGGTTATTGACAGCCTTGCCGAGATCCCAAACCGTGTGGACAGGTCTGGAGGGGTCGATTGGAATGGGCATCATGCGGCCCTGGCGCTCCGCTCGAGACATCTCTGCGCCGAAGTAGGCCCCAACCATCGCCCCAGCGAAGCTGCAGTGATACTCCTGCTCGAAGAACGACCGGCCGAGTTCTATCCCGTGAAGGTCTTGGTACTCCCTCAGAGCCTCATCCAGATCGGCTGCGGATAGCGCCCCTGTTTCCTCGATCGACAGCAACTGCGAGAACCAACGCGGGTTCTGAACAGCGCTGTCATACATCGTCTTGGCGTGGTTGTTGCCACGCGGGGTGGTGATGAAGGCGGCCCACCCACCTGTCTCTCGGATCATTGGCGAATGGTATGCCCAAGCGCTCGGATTGCTGAGGGCCCACTCTGAATAGGCAATCCCAACAGGACCAGATCCTACCGTGGCGTCATACCGATCTGATCCCAGCAGCTGGAACGTCGATCCGCTGGACAGCTCGATAAACATATCGTCGTCCTGCATCCGAACGATGGTCGACGGGTGGAAGGCGTCGAAAATGCGCCTCTGACCAGTGCGCGGGTTGATGCCGTTCCAGATGGCCTTGCGGGCCTGCTTATACTCCGGGAAGCAGTGCCAATAGGCTCCGACTTTCGATTCCGACAGCTCCGATATTGCGTTTAGGACAATCTCGTCCTTACCAGCGCGCCGGTGCCAGATTGCCATGAGGCGGTCATGCGTGCGTTCGACAAGTGCGCGGTGGAACTGCTGCTGATACCACCGGACCCGGAACTCCAGCTCTACCTCAGTCAGGCTTGGCCTCGTACACAGTCTTGCGGATTACTGTGGTGGCAACTTTGGCATTGACCTGCAGGGGGAGAAGCTTCGGGTAGATCGTGGCCCAAAACGCGCGCTCGTTTTCCGGTGCCTCTTGCGCCCATGCGACCAGGCGATCAGCGCCACCAAGACGATCAGCAGCGTCCTCAATGATCGCTTTTGCTGTCGCAGTGGTCTTATTCTGGCTTCCCTTGGGGCGGCCTCGACCCTTGTGCGTGAGGTTATTTTCGCCCTCTATTTTATTCGCCATATCGCTCATCAGCGCCGGTTTGAGCGGTCGCTGCCTCTTGCTGAGTGTTTTTATTGAGATAGTCCAACCAACCAACGCATGATCGGGTATCAACCCGCTGCGCTCTGGTTCTATTTGTGTAACTGTTCCCGCCGCCCTGCATTCAGCAGGATAATGCCATGACCCCTCTACACCTTGCTGTTGACGCTCTAGCGCATGCAGGGCTTTGACCAGTGGCGGGTGATACTGGGGAGGAATGGTGTGAGGGTATTTTTGAGCGCGGGCCGGGCTTGATACCGGCTATCCGAGATTACCTAGCACGTAGCACTCGGCGCTTTCCTACAACTGGAGACCCTTCACTCCTGCCGCGCTCAGGGCGGTGCTGTCCAAGCGCCCTTCCGGGTAGCATGACCCAACCGCACGGGTTGGTGTTTCATACGTCAGCACCGGCCAGAAAACGGATATCATTCGTGAAATGCGTAGCACTTTGGAAGCGACTTATTGCCATCCCGGCGCACCGCATCCCTATGCCGCTGCCCAGATCCGAAATCCGGGGATCCAGCTACACTCCCAGCATACCACATCTAAAAGATGCATCAAGAGGTTGAGTTCTCACCAATTACGAAAGCCGACCATATCCATGCAGCCATGGCGCCGCACGACATCCCCAGGGCGAATTCGGATTGCAAGAACCAACACGCGTTCATGACGACAAATGGTGCCGCCCATGTTCTGTTCAACGCCGCGATCATCACGCCACCCCCTTAACTCGATCAGGGTCCACATCGAGTGGTGTCACCCTTCCAAATATCTCAAGTTCGACCCGCAGCTTGGCGTAATCGTCGTGCGCGTGCTTGATAACCTTGGCAAATGTCGCGGAAAAACCTTCCCAAGGCGGGCAAAGAAGCTCAAGGGCCTGCCCGGGCTTGAACTGGCATTGGTATTCACTGTTGGCGCGAGCACGCTCAGCATCTGCATATTCGGCCTCCACGGCGCGGCGGAAGTCGTTCAGACCCGGAACTGGAGGCACTACCGCACCGGTGGACTTCTTCACATGCCCCGGGATTCCCTCGATGTCGAGGCGAGACAGCGCCACAGGTTTGCCGATAACGTGCTTGTGCTCCAGCACATCACGCCAGATGATCGCCGGAATGACGGCGAACATGAGCTTCGGCACATACGCTGCGTCATACCATACTGCAGAGCGCTTCTCCTTCACGTATCGGCTACCGAGTCGCACCGGCACCCACGGGTTGACGCCCATCGCCTTGAGGTCATCACGAACAGCGAACTCTTTCCCGCGCGTGGTATTGATGGCGTATGTGTTCGTCATTTTGCCTGTCTCCTGCCTTTGGTTATTTGCTGAGGTCTACGGGTTCCGGATTGAACAGGAACTCTCGCGTGCATCCGGTGAGAGCGCAGAGGGCGTCTATGTATTCATCCGGTGGTCTGGTGCCACGCGCGCGAAGGCTCGATACTGCGGCGCAGCTCTTGCCGATGCTTGCTGACCACTCAGTGAACGTGACCTGACCAACAACGAGGGCGACCTCGACGCGCTCCCAGAACTCTGGGGGCATGCGGTTTTTCAGCGGGCGTCCTCTCATAGCCATCAGAACGGAATCTCATCGTCATCGATGCTTTGACTGCCAGAGCCGTATCCACCGCCCCGGTTGCCGCCGCAGCTGTCCTGACCGCCGCCATATCCACCGTCATCGCGGGACTGACCATCGCCATTGCGACCGTCCAGCATGGTCAGCGTGGAGCCAAAGCCATGCAGCACGATCTCGGTTGAATAGCGGTCCTGACCGCTCTGGTCCTGCCACTTGCGGGTCTGCAGCTGGCCTTCGACATAGACCTTTGACCCTTTGCGCAGGTATTGCTCGGCCACGCGAACCAGACCTTCATTGAAGATCGCAACGGAGTGCCATTCGGTCTTTTCGCGGCGCTCGCCCGTGTTGCGGTCTTTCCAGGTCTCAGAGGTCGCGATGCGGAGGTTGCAGACCTTGCCTCCGTTCTGGAAGGTCCGAACTTCCGGATCGCGGCCAAGGTTACCGATCAGCATAACTTTGTTCAGCGATCCAGCCATCATTCGGCCTCCTTGGGTGTTAGTTCGGGATATGCCGCCTCCAGAGAAGCGCGGTTCCAGCGAAGGTCACGGGAATAAATGTACGAGCCAAGTGCTGCCTGGCTCATTTCAAGCTTGGCCGCCGCCTTGGGAAGGCTGCTGTCGATATGAGCGTGGATCGCACGCATCTTCTCCAGCTCGTGGCGGCGAAGGATCTCGGGCCATGTCTCCGGGGCGCTCACGACGGGTCACCCATCCGGTGCGGGGTGAAGCCGATCTCACGCATGATTTCGCTGGCCCGGGCTCCGTCGATGCGCTTCCGCTTCGGTTCGGGCTGGGAAGCGGCGGCGGGCGCGGCAGCGACGCGGCTGGACCGGGCACGCAGGATCTCAGCACGGACGTGGCCCTCGTTCGGCATCCGGTTCGGGTTGGCCAGGACAGCAGCGCGGCAGGCGGCCTGCACCTCTGACAGCGGGAAGTCCTGGAGCGCATCCATGAAATCGAGCTTCTGCCGGTCTTGCGCCGGTGTATTGCGCTCACGCTCCCAGCCGAAGCGGTCGAACTTCTTGGCCAGATACTCGCATTCCATCGCCAGCATAGCCCTATGCTTGGCCAAGTCCTGCGAGCCTAAGTGCTTGCTCAAAGGCAGCGTCAGACCGGTTTTCGGATCCGTGGGGAGCTTCTGCTCTGTCGGGGCGGTGAGTGCGGTTGTCATAGTTGCCCTCCATCAGTTTTGTGAAATTCTGGGATTTGATGAGCCAATCGAAGCCGAAGCCATGCCACGGCTTGGCAGTGCGCCCCCGGCAGAAATCGCTGTCGAATGCCTTGCGCAGCGCCACCTCCCAACCCTCGGGGCCGCCACACTCGGCGAGACGGGCTTTGAGTTGGCGGGATCGGTTCGGCGACAGCTTCTGGATCTTCGGCCAGCCAGCCGCCTCGGCTGCGTCGTTGTAGCGAGAAACCGCAATAGACTGATCGTTGGCAGGATGCGGCGAGGAACAATCACCCGAAGAAGCTTTAGCTTCTGAGGTTTGTTTATTGTTCCCTTGTTTGTTTACTGCGTTTTTGGTGCGTTCTCGGTGCGTTTTTGGTGCGTTTTCTTCCGCGTCACTGTCAGAAATTTCCGCATACTCACAGATACTTACGCGCGTTTTTGGTGCGTTCTTTTTGCCATGTACCGTGCGTTCAATTAGCCCTGCGTTTTCGAGCCGTAGTAGAAAGTTGCGAACTTTGGTGTCTGAACCCCAACATGTAGTATGCTGGAATTCGCGCAGAGTGATGAATACGCAGCCCTTGGGGCAATCCACCATCTCGGTTCCGACCCGATGAACTGTGTCTTCCCAGGCCGCATTCCGGCAAAGCCACAAATAGGCCTCGCGCTCCGACATGGGCTCTTTCTTCCATACCGGATCGTCAAACACGTCCTTGCTGACTGCGAACCAACCGCTCATGACTGGTCTCCAATCTCGATGTAGACCGCCCCGCCCTTCTCAACCGGTCCACGGCTGAGGGTGTGAGTGGTCCACTCGCTGTCGTCTTGGCCGATAGCTTCTGCCACGCCGTCCAGGCCGCTCTTGATGCTTGCAAGCATGTTGTCCACGTCTCTGCGGATCCTGTCAGGAGGGCAGAAGCGGATCGCAATGTGAGTGCCGGGAAGAAGCTTGGCGGCCTTCGCCTCCCAGCCGCATGTCTCCCGGTAGCGCTGGCGGATGCCAGCGATTGCGCGGCGGTCACATCTTGCGTTTGGGGAAAGCTGGCGTGGAGGCCAAGGGAGGCGAACGATGTTGCTCATTGCACTGCCCGCCCAACGAATTCGATCGGGCCCGTATTGCGCTGGTCGAAGAGGTACCATGCGCAGTTGTCCTTGCCCGTCTGGTTGGTGCCTTCGATCCAGCACAGGCGGCCTACCGACACGACCTTGCGAAGATAAGGCAAATACGGGACCGCTTGTCGGGTATGCATCCAATCCGCGTCAAACAGCAGCCAAGTGGGCCGCATGGCGGAGAAATGCAGGATCATGGCGTGCAGAAGGGCGCGGGACCAAACCGGGTTGGTGATGATATCCGTGACACCTGTTGCCTCCACATCCTCAGCGGTGGTCGCCATTGCATCCAGCCGGTAGACGCCTTCGCATTCCGGGTTGATATCTGTTGCCACGACGCACTCGGCGCCAAAGGCTTGGAGGTTTCGCACCAGATCCGCAGCGCCGGCACACGGCTCCCAGAAACGGCAACCCCAACGCAGATGCGGAGCAAGCGCAGATGCGGCCCGCGCATCAAAGGTGTGGTACTTGTCCTGAGGCCTGCGCTTGAAATTACTACGCTTTCCCATCAGTCCTTCCCCGCGGCTCTACGCATCCGGCGGATGCAGCGGTTCATGATCCGTGTGCGCTCAGCGATAGTCTCCGCGAGGATCAGCTTCTTGCGCTCGATGCGTGGCTCAAGGGTGGCGAGGCGCGAGAGTTCCGCGTCGTCCGCATAGCGCAGCCACGGGGCGTCAATACCGAAGGGTGCTTCGATCCTCGGGCCGCCGTTGTGGCCGATGTGCGCGGCGATTGCGGCAATCTTGCGCGCCTCGGCTTCCTGCTGCGCTTGTACCTTGGCGTAAATGGCCGTGAGAGGGTCATCCAGCATTGATCAATCCTCCGTCTTGTACAGTGGGTTGCGCTGTACAGGCTTCGGAGAAATCGCCCGTCCAATCGCCATGGAAAGACCAGATCGGATGTTCTGCGTGGCGTTTGATTTGGTGGCCCTACAGGGGCACTCAGCGAGAGCGACACGCAAGCTCTGCGCTCGGTCCTTCGGCATGCGGATGACCAGATCTTCGCCTTCGAGTTTCACGCTGCTGCCGCGTACCGGATCAGCCATGTCTCAGGCCTTCCTGATGGGGGTGACGCCCGCGGCCAGCGCCTCGAACCGAACGGCCATTTCATCGAATTTTGCCGAGGCCTCTCGCGCCTCCACGACTGCGGCTGCGTAATCGCCCGCATCGCCAGACTGCGCGGCACGGATACCGGCGCACACCGCCTGGCCACCCTCTTCGGAGGCTTCACCCGAAAGCGCGTAGAGGCATGTCTCTCCCCCATCACGAACGGAGGACGCGCGGTAGATGTCGAAGCAGTTATTTCGAGTGGCATCCATAAGGGCCCAAGCCCAGAGAAGCGGAACCTCGAGCTGCCCGTTCTTGATCTTCGTGAGAGTGCCGATGCTAATCGAATGACCAACGGCCGAGGCGATGACAGACGCTGCGGCTTCCTTGCCACCCACTTGGGTCACGAGGTTGTCAAACATCTGCGCGGCGATCTTAGGCTGCATGGAAAGGCCTTTTCCTTGGGGTTCGAGCTCACCGCGCCCAACTTGAATGTATGGAAGCGGTATTAGGCATAGAGAGAGGGTTAGGCGGCGGTGTTGCGGGCCCGGCGAGCACGCTCGGCGCGCAAAGCGGATCGGATCGAACGCTCTGTGTCCGGCCAAATACGCCCGCCGCTTCGAAGGCGCGGGACAAGGCGACCGTTGTTAGCCAGAAGGATGCCGACCCGATGCTCAGAGAGCCCGGTTTCCTCAATGAAAGTTTCGATGTCGGTAAGAAGCTTGCTCATACGAAGCACATTACACGCTATCGCGTGCAGGTCAATACACGCTATAACGTTAGAGCCGAATACGCTCCCGCGTGTTATAAAATGTGCATGAAAGAAGACTGGCACACACGGCTCGAAGAGGTCATCCGTAAGGATGCCCGAAGCCTCAGGAAAATTAGCGAAGACGCAAAGTGCGGCCCGAATTTTGTCCAGCAGTTACTGAAGGATAAAAAGGATCCTCGCGCCAGCCAATTGGCTCGGTTACTTGAAACCTTGGGGCCGGGCGCGGACTTCTATGTGATTACTGGATTTCGCCTGTCTCGAGCCGACCTCGAGTTTCTGAAACTCGTTTCTGCCCTTGACGATGGGGCTCGTCAAAACGTGGTATCTTTGATGGAGAGACTTTCATCAACGGAGCCTGCGAGTCCTCACTCAACCTCTGAAGAACGAGAGCCTGACTTAACGGACTAAGCTTCTGAAATAAAAGTACCATTTCAATAATTTGAGAATTCATTAATGCCCCTATGTTCTCGTTATGTTCACATTATCCGAGGTTGCCGAGTCGGGTCAAGTACAGCTGCCCGCGTGCGCCTGCACTGGCCTGCGGAGTTTGCGAGGAAGATCACTTAAAAGCACGGACAGAGACGGCAATCAGCAAGGGGTAATTTAACCCCCTGCCGTCAAACAGGGCTAAGTAACTGACATAGAAAGGTGAATTTTGACTAGGGTGGTTCGCAAAAAAGTTTCTATTAAGAAAGTAGTTGAGGCCGATACCGATTGGCGCAACACCCAAATTGGCCCGCGGAACGCTCCTGTCTATCCGAAGTCAAAACCGGCGCGCCCTGGGTGGGAGTGGCGATCACTCCGATTGACCGGACAAGATGGTGAAGACTTCGTTTGCCTGTTCGAGGCCTCTCCTAAATTTGGAAAATGGAAAGCTTGGCTTATGGAGAAAAGGCCGGGTGGTGAATGGGCGGTTCTTGTTAGGCTCGAAGATCAACCCGGACAGGCTGGGCTGCACGCACATACCGACTGCGCAGACGGCGCCCTCTCAGGAACCCAGTCGATCAACCTGCCCCAACGCTGGCCAGAACATGGCAAAAAACACCGACGGATTGTCGCTTGGACTAAAGCATCGTTTTTTAATGCGGCTATAGCTATATTTCGAATAGATGGCGCTAAGATAGCGCAAGAGGAACTTCCGCTTTGACCCCGGACTTTATAAAATCTGAGCTTTGCCGCACATTTTGCGACGGCCTGTCTGTATCGACGGTTCCGGAAGGCTTGGCGGTGGCGACGAGCTTTATCCTGCCTGATGGCGACCCCGCGATATTCTATGTAAGGGAGACGCCGGACGGCTTTGTATTCGAGGATGACGGGGATTTTGTCGCTACTGCTCGTGCTTCTGGCATCTCTGTGGACACGGGGGTTCGCGCCCAATTGTTCTCTGGGATTCTCGCGGAGGGTGCCGCAACCCTCGATGAAGAAACTCTGCAGATCCGCAGCCACCCAACCCCTAAAGAAGGGCTAAAAGACCTAGCCCCGCGCTTTTTGTCCGCCTTAATCCGTGCTCGCGACCTCTATTTGCTTTCAAGTGAAAATGTAGCCTCCACTTTCGCAGAGGATGTTCGCGAGGCACTTGAGGACCGTTTCGGAAGCCAGTTCTCGATAAGTGAAGATGATAACGCCGATTTTGCCGCCGACTTCATTCTGCGCCACAAAAACTCTGGCCTTAGGGCCGCATTGATTTTTGCGGTTAATACCAACGAAAAGCTGCTCTCTGCCTTGATCAGATATGGTGAGCAGCACGATGATGATGCCCCGGTAATAGCCATGATGGACCGCATCGGGACCGGAGGAATATCTAACCGAAACTTCATGCGCGCTCAAAATAGAGGGCTTCCCATGCCTTTCTTTGGGGCCGACAGGAACGCAGCGATGAGTTTTGTGGAGCAGCACGCCAGGGTGCATTAGGAACGACCCCAAGACCCTCCCCCTAACCCTGCTCCGGCGGGGTTTTTCTTTGCGCGCATCATGCTTTGAGTTCTGCGCCGGGAGCGGAGTCGCCGGTGTGGCAAGGCTATCCGAACCCAGCGCAGCGCTTAGCGGCAAACCCTTTGTAGCATGCCGGGGTGCGATGCGCCACAATTTTGCACGCTTTTGCGTGTTTTTTCACTTGCACTGCACGCCTTAGCGTGCATATAGTGTACCCAACAACCCCACCGAAGACGCGCCGCTGGCGCAGATCGCGGGGCAACAAAGGGAGCCACGACATGCGCGATACAGCCTTTCAAACGATCTACCTCGGAGACGACATCGAGTGCGCGGCACAGGTTGCGTTCTTCGTTGAGCGTGAAGGGGCTGACACTACGTGCGGCTTCACTGGCGGCCACGATGTCACTGCCGATGTCCTCAGCGTTCAGATGGAAGACCCCGAGACTTGGGAGTTTGAATTGCTCTCTCGTGAGGAGGTGATCCGCCGCTTTGGGAAGTCTGACCTTCTCCGCGCCGAACGTGAGCTGGAAGACACGATGTCTGAGGCTCTGAACCGCGGCGACGCAATCACCAGTGACGATGACGCAATCTTCGAGCCGCGCGACTTCGAGTTCGCTTGGCCCATCGCAGCAGAGTGAGGTTGAAGAAGTGAGCTACCACGACAATCACACACGCATGCGCGCCAACTCAGTCACAGACGTGGCTTATGAGCGCGGCGTGCAGGTCAACCGGCTGTCAATGGCGCTGGAAGACATCGCCCGGACCTCCAGCTGTCGCAGAAGCGCGGAGAGAGCCCGCTTGGTTCTGGCGCAGGTAGGAGATCCCTACCCTCTCGACCGGGAGGGCGCGGCATGACCCACCTTTCCAACGTCACCCCCATTCGCACCCCGGCGGCAAAGTCCACCACTCACGCGACGCACACGCGCCGCCGGGGCAGTCACGATTGGAGCGCGGGGCCGTGGAAGCACCCAGCCCCCACCAATGGCGGCCCTGATCGCAAGAACTGGACGCTCACGCTGACGTTCTGGGCGCTGATGATCTTCGTCGCAATCCTGACCGCAGTGTCAGTCGGCGCCAGCCTTTCTAATCCCCTCTGAACCTCCCTGTCGGGCGCACCACTGCGCGTCCGCTACTTCCCCGGCGGTGAGGGTTTTCTCCTCCCTAACCCGAAACCGCCGGGGCCTTTTATTCCAAGGAGACACGACATGAACGAAGTGACGCAGATCCGCCATCAAGAGCCACGAGTTCCATCCGATCCGATGGTTTCAATGATCGAACGCGTGGTCATGAACCCTGATGCAGATCTGGATAAGCTGGAGCGCATGCTTGCAATGAAAGAGCGCATGGATGCGCAGAATGCCCGCGTCTCCTTCGCCCGCGCTCTCTCGGATGCCCGCGCAGAAATCCCGCCAATCATGAAAGACGCGACGGTCGACTTCACCACCAACAAAGGCCGCACTCACTACAAGCATGAAACGCTTGCCGGGATTGCAAAGGTCATTGATCCTATCCTGTCGCGCCACGGCCTGTCCTACCGGTTCCGCACCGATCAGTGGCAAGGCGGCGTACGTGTCACCTGCATCGTCGCTCACGCGGACGGCCACTCTGAGGAAACCACCCTCGCCGGTGCGCCTGATGGCTCCGGCGGCAAAAACAGCTTTCAGGCTGTCGGCAGCGCTGTGACCTATCTTCAGCGCTACACGCTCAAGGCAGCACTTGGACTGTCAGCTGAGGTGGATGACGACGGACATAGTGCTGCACCGAATGGTGCTCACAAGCCCAAGCAAAAGAGTTCCCGACAGGACCAGCAACAAACCGTGTCGCAAGCGCAGCGCGTGGCTGACCTGATGATCACAGGCATCCGGAAGCACGGTGCCAAATCCGTCGAAGCAGACCCCACCTTTCCGCCAGCGCTAGAGCAATTGCGCAAAGAGTCGCCCGAGTTGGCAGCAAACGTCGAGAGCGAACTTGAGACTTGGCACAAAGCCAATCCGGCCGCCCCTTCTTCCATGATCGATGACGACGAAATTCCCTACTGAGCGAGGATTGACGAATGCTGGACCAAACCACCCCAACGCAAGGTCACAATAACCCGCCAGACCCAATCGATGAGGCGCTGGCACCTTATGGCGATGTCATCTCAGAAGCCGAAAATTGGCTCGATGGAACTCCGGTCGAAAACGAAGACCAAATGAAGGCCGTGGACAAGCTGATCAAAGATCTGCGCAAGGCAAAATCCGCTCTCGGAAAAGCTGAGAAATCCGCCACGGCACCACTGCATGACGCCTGGAAGGCCGAGATCGCGCGCTGGAAACCCACCAAAGAAGACATTGAGCGGCGCCTGAAAGGTCTCGCTGCCGTGGTCGATCCCTTCAAGCGCAAGCTTGCAGAGGAAAAAGAAGCCGCCAAGCGCGCAGCATACGAGGACGCTCGCCGCAAAGAGCGCGAGGCCGAGGCCGCAGAACGCACTGCGCAGGCGTCTGACTATGAGGCTAGTGTTGAGGCAGATCGCCTTAAGGCGGAAGCAGTCGAGGCGAAGAAGGCGGCATCAGCTGCAAACAAAGACACCGTGAAGGGCCTGCGCACCGTCACCCGCTACGCCTTCACAGAACCTACCGCGGACAATCCGCGCGGCGGCCGGAAAGATGCGCTCAACTGGATTGCCCGCAATTATCCCGATGCCCTGACCGAGTTCATCGAAGGCTTTGTCCACCGGAACCACAAGTCGATGCAGATCGAAGGGGTGAAGGTCTGGACCGAAAAGGAAGCCTACTGATGACCACCCGCGCCGCCGTTGCCGAATACTTCCGCCGTGAAAAGGCGGCCATGAACACGCCTCAAGGCGCAGATCATGACGCCTTGATTGCAGAGGTTGCGCTCGAGTTTCGCATGAGCATTCGCATCCTCAATGACGCCGTGAAGGCCGAAACTATCACGAGGCCGAACTGATGGCAGGTCAGACTGTGATTCTTGTTGGCGAGAGCCAGCGCCACTTCGCACGCTCTCTGATCGACCAGGCGCCAGCGGGCGCAGTTGTGAATGTCCGCAAGGCAAAGCGCACTGTCGATCAGAACGCGAAAATGTGGGCAATGCTATCCGACATCTCTCGGGCAGCCCCGGAGGGCCGCCTCTGGACGACAGACACATGGAAGGCCGCATTCATGCATGCCCTCGGCCACGAGATCATGTGGCAACCCGGTTTGAACGGACAACCCTTCCCTGCTGGTTTCCGAACTTCGCGCCTCGACAAAGAGCAGATGGCGGACCTGATCACCTTAATCCAAGAATACGGCGACCGGCATGGCGTCGAGTGGACTGCGCCGGAGGTGGCAGCATGAGCCGTCGCCATATGAACACCACCCGCCGCGCAAAGATCTTCAAGGCAGCTGATGGAGTTTGCCACATCTGCGGCGAAAAGATCGACGGAACCCGAGAACGCTGGGACGCGGACCACGTGATCCCGCTGGAGATCAGCGGCGATGACAGTGACGACAACCTGCGCCCTGCGCATGAACGCTGCCATCGAGTCAAAACTTCGAAAAAAGACGTGCCAACCATCGCCAAGTGCAAACGCGTGGCCGCCAAGCACAACGGCTCTCACAAGCCCAAAGGCACCCTGCCCGGCTCCAAGGGCAGCAAATGGAAACGAAAGGTAGATGGCACGGTCGTGCCTCGCTGAGATGCCCACCGAGTCCGAGAAAGAGAACGAAGCGGCCCGCCTATACAGCGAATGGCGCGCCTTACCGAAACCCCGTCCTGAGTTCCTTACCTGGGCGCACACCAAGCGAGAGAAGACCGCAGCATGAAGTCACTGAAAGTTCTAATCGGTTGCGCGACCTCCTGTGTGGCGCTGGATGCATTCCTCGCGCGCGGGCATGACGCATGGCAGTGCGACCTGTTGCACGCCGATAAGCCGACGAACCGGCATATCCAAGACGATATCCGCAATGTGCTGGGATGGGGTTGGGATTTGCTGTTGGTCTCGAACCCGCCCTGCACCCGGCTGTGCAATTCCGGCGTGCGCTGGCTGACAAAACCGCCGACCGGACGCACGCTTGCCGAGATGTGGGCCGACCTTGATGAAGGTGCGGATCTGTTCTCGGATTGCTTAAATGCCCCGATCCCGCATGTCGCGGTCGAAAACCCCGTGATGCACAAGCACGCACGCGAGCGAATCCGGAACTGGATCAAGCCTCAAATCGTGCAGCCGTGGTGGTTCGGAGATCCGGCCTTCAAGGCGACAGGGCTCTACCTGCGCAACCTGCCCGATCTGGTGCCCACGAACAAACTTACCCCGCCACGCCCCGGCACAGACGATCACAAGCGCTGGTCAGCCATCCACCGGGCGCCGCCGGGGCCGGATCGCTGGAAGTTTCGTAGCAAGACGTTCGCTGGGATGGCTGCCGCATGGGCCGACCAGTTTGGATCATGGGCGGCAGAGCATACAGGAGAGGCAGCATGAACATGGCCAACACAGTAGACACAAGCACAGAGGCGGTGGAGCGGATGATTTCCGATCTGTCGCACGACTATGCGGATGGTCGCGAGCTGGCAGCTTCGGACATGATCCGCGCCCTCTTGGCCGAACGTGACACCCTTGCCCGTCAGGTCGAGGACTGCGCCCGCACCTGCGCGGAACAGGCAGAGCAAATCCTAAACTTGCAGAATGCATGCAAGGCAGTCCTCCCCCTGATGCAGGCAGCAGATCGTGAGGAAGTCACAGACGTTCAAGACTGGCACGCAGCGGAGGCGCTGATCCATGCCGCACTGGAGGGCTCGCAGTGAGCCCGCAAACGCTCTTGCGCCAGCGCATCGAGGCTCACCGTCGCGCGATACGATCCGGGGATCTCATCGAGATCAATCGCACTTGGGACGATCTGGAGCACTCCATTGAATACGCCAAGCCTATACAGGACCAGAAGAAGGAGGCCGCTTGAATGGGTAAAGCCAGACCCTTCACTATTTCAATGCTTGCTGATCGCTGGGGTTGCTCTGGCGAAACGGTGCGCAGCATGATCAATCGAGGCGATCTCCCGGCATTCCGGGTTGGAAAAGGGTATCGCATAACTGCTGAAGCTGTGGAGAAACACGAATGCGCGACTACCGCCTTGGACGCCTCAAAGGACGATGGGTCGTCATCTGGAATGATGAAGACGGGAAGCGCAGACGCTATCGCCTTGCGGCTGAGACGCGACAATCTGCGGAGAGAGAGGCGCGCGACTTAATCCTTTATGCCGATGCACCCTCAGGCGGCCTTACCGTCGAGCAAGCGTGGAAGGCCTACCAAGAAGACATGGGTGATCGGCGGCAGGCATCCAAACTCGAGCAGGTCGGAAAGAACATCCTGCCGGTATTTGGACACTTGGGAGCCGCACAAGTGACGGTCGAGGACTGTCGCGCTTACATATCGGACCGCCGCGACCAAGGGCGGAAGGATGGAACAATACGCACAGAGATGAACTGCCTGCGCGCAACCGTGAAGTGGGCAGCACGCCGAGGATTGATTACATCAGCGCCTCACATCGAATTGCCCAAGATGCCACCGCCAAGAGATAGATACCTGAGCCGTAGCGAAGCCTCAGCATTGGTTGCCGCCGCGATCGACCCCCACATTCGCTTGGCGATACTTTTGATGCTGACTACCGCTGGGCGCATTGGCGCGCTCTTGGAGTTGACATGGGACCGAGTGGACCTGGAGCGCCGTGTAATCAAGCTCGCTACAAATGACATTGGGCCGAAGAAGGGGCGGGCCACCGTTCCGATCAATGACACGCTTGTTGCAGCTCTGCAGACCGCTCAATCGGCAGCAGTTTCCCCCTACGTTATCGAATGGGGAGGAAGGAAGGTTGGCTCCATCAAAACGGGCTTCAATGCCGCGGTAAAGCGGGCAGGCATCGAGCATTGCACCCCTCATGACCTTCGCCGCACAGCAGGCAGGTTCATGGTCGAAGCTGGCGTACCGATTGATGAGGTCGCGCAATACCTGGGCCACACCAATCCGAGTGTGACGAGATCCACCTACGGCCAGTTCTCCCCAGACTACCTGCGAAGAGCAGCGGGTGCATTGGACATTGACGTAATCGGAGAGGCGCAAGGACGAAAACGCACAGTTTGAACCGAACCGCGAGAATCGCCTTCTGGTTCACCGAACTAAAGAGAAAACCTTCTTAGCGATCTAAACTATTGATTTTACTGGCGACCCCGGCAGGATTCGAACCTGCAACCTGCCCCTTAGGAGGGGGCTGCTCTATCCAGTTGAGCCACGGGGCCAGCGGATTTCGCGATAGCAAATAGACCCCACAAGCTCAAGCGTCTCATCATGGGCTTCAACAGCCATTGTGTCCTCCGGTGGGACTGGATAACCTCGCTGTAACAAAGCAAAGAGGCCAAGCACGTGACCAACGACTCCAAGCGTCCGCTGACGCTGCGTGATGTTTCAGATGCAACCGGCGTGTCAGAAATGACCGTGAGCCGCGTTCTCCGCAATCGCGGTGATGTCTCTGAAAAGACCCGACAAAAGGTGTTGGAGGCGGCAAAGGAACTCGGCTACGTGCCCAACAAGATCGCTGGCGCCCTGGCCTCCAAGCGGGTCAATTTGGTTGCGGTTATCATCCCGTCGCTCTCCAATATGGTCTTTCCCGAAGTTCTGACCGGTATCAACCGCGTGCTTGAGGATACCGAGCTTCAGCCGGTTGTTGGCGTCACCGACTACCAACCGGAGAAAGAAGAAAAAGTTCTCTACGAGATGCTATCGTGGCGGCCGTCGGGTGTCATTATCGCCGGTCTCGAACACACCGAGCCCGCGCGCGCAATGCTCGCAGCTGCGGGCATTCCTGTGGTGGAGATCATGGATACGGACGGCAATCCGGTGGATTCCATGGTCGGGATCTCCCACCGCCGTGCAGGCCGCGAGATGGCCAAGGCGATCTTGAAAGCAGGCTATAGCCATATCGGGTTTATGGGGACAAAAATGCCCCTCGATCACCGTGCCCGCAAACGATTTGAAGGCTTCACCGAAGCGCTCGCCAAAGAAGGGGTCGAGATCGAGGATCGTGAATTTTATTCGGGTGGCTCTGCGCTCGCCAAGGGACGTGAGATGACCCAAGCCATGCTTGAGCGCTCTCCCGAACTCGACTTTCTGTATTATTCCAATGACATGATTGGCGCCGGCGGGCTGCTTCACCTGATTGACCAGGGAATAGACGTGCCAGGGCAGATTGGTCTTGCGGGCTTTAACGGAGTGGAGCTTCTGGCGGGCCTGCCGCGGCAGCTGGCGACCATGGATGCTTGCCGTCAGGAGATCGGCATGAAGGCGGCACAAATCATTGCGGCCCAGCTCGAAGACTCAAACGCAGAGATCGAGAAACATGTAACGCTCACACCGACCATTACCTATGGCGATACGCTGAAACGGCGCTGAGATCACCGGACACTCTAAAAAAAACGCGCGACCCATCTGGGCCGCGCGTTTTTTTTAATATGCGCTGCCCTCAGTAGAGCAGCATCAAAGGCAAGAGCGTGATCACCGGGAACAAGACCAGGATCACCACACGGATCAGGTCGGAGCCCACGAAGAACAGAACCGCCTTGTAGGTGTCCACCATGCGCGACTTTGGATCCATCGCGTTGATCACAAAGAGGTTCATGCCCACCGGCGGCGTGATCAGGCCAACTTCGACCACGATCAGCGTGAGGATACCAAACCAGATCGCGACATATTCTGTCTCCAGCCGGTTTGCGATGCCTTGGGTCACGCGAATGCCAAGTTCCTTCATCTGCTCTCGCGTCAGTTCTGTCCCGTTGGCGATCGCATCCTTGATGGAGGCAAGCATCTCCTGCCCCATGCCATCGGGAACCCCAGCCCGGAGAACCTCCATCGCAGCATCCGCCTGCATCGCCGGGAGCGACACAAGACCAAAGTCCATCGCCGAAATCACCGGATAGAAAATCGGGATTGTCAGCAGGATCATCGACAGACTGTCCATCAGACAGCCAAGAAGCAGATAGAACACGAGGATGAGCGCAAGCACCATCCAAGGGCTCAGGCCTTGTGCTACCACAAAGTTTGCGAGCTCCTGCGGCACCTGCGTCAGCGCGAGAAAGCCGTTGTAGAACCCCGCCCCCAGCACGATGAAGAAGATCATCGCGGTGGACCGTGCCGTGATCATGAAGCTGTCGGTCAGCGTCTGGCGCGTCAGCCCCCCATTGGCAAGCGCGATAAGCCCGGTGCCCAATGCACCCACGGCCGCGCCTTCGGTCGGGGTGAACCAGCCTGCATAGATGCCACCCACCACGAGGCCAAATACCAAGAGCACGGGCCAGACCGCAAACAAGAGCGAGAAACGCTCGCGCCACGGGATCGGCTCTCGGGTGCCCGCGCTTTCGGGAAAGAGGCGCACATAGACCGAGATTGCGATGACATAACCGATGGCTGCCAAAAGACCGGGAATAAAGGCCGCCAAGAAGAGCTTTGCGATATTCTGTTCGGTCAATATGGCATAGATCACCAAAACCACCGAGGGCGGGATCAGGATGCCCAACGTGCCACCTGCCGCCAGGGTTGCGGTCGAAAACCCGCTCGCATAGCCGTAGTTCTTCAGCTCAGGCAGCGCCACGCGCCCCATGGTGGCTGCCGTCGCCAGCGAAGATCCACAGATTGCGCCAAAGCCCGCACAGGCCCCGATTGCGGCCATGGCGACCCCGCCTTTGCGATGCCCGATAAAGCCTTCCGCCGCCTTGAACAGCGCGGTCGACATGCCTCCGAGCGTTGCGAACTGCCCCATCAGGAAGAACATCGGGATGATCGACAGCGAATAGGAGGAAAAGGTCGAGTAGGTTTCATTCTTGAGACGGCCAAAGGCGACGATCGTGTCCCCCGTGACCAGCACAAGACCGCCAAGGCCGACCAGGAACATCGACAGACCAATAGGCACCCTCAGAAAGATCAGCCCCATCAGGACGGGAAAGGACCAGATACCGATTTCAAGCGCGCTCACGACTGTACCTCCACGCCGTCCCAGATCAGGATCTGGCCTGTCATTGCTTCGATGCTGCGGATCACCGCCATGTAGATCCCGACAACAGCGGCCACGACGGCCGCGATCAGGCTCAGCCCGTAGGCCCACCAGATGGGAAACTCCAGCAGGAAGGAGGTTTCACCATTTTCAAATTTGCTGAGCGTGCCCGCGCCCAAGCGCCACGCGATCAACACCAGCACAAGCGCAAACACAATCTCTGTGATCATGCGCAGGATACGGTTCACGCGGGCCGGGAAACTGTTGGCAAACACATCTACCGCCGCATGGCCCGCCGTGATCTGGCACAGGGGAATAAAACTGAAGATCGCAAAGGCGACACCGGCCTCGACCACTTCAAAATCCCCATTCACCGGGCCAACCCGCGCAGCCATCCACTCAGAAAGCTGCGGTGCGAGCCCCTCGAGCATGTCGCTGTGGAAGACACCATTGAGCAGGCGTCCAGCAATCGAGATACAGGTCAGGAAAATCAAGAAAGTGAGGACCGCGCCGCCGATCATGGCCATGATCCGCGCCAGCCTCATCATATAGCTATGCATGCCTTTGCCCACCTTTGGCTTTTCAAAGCACCGTTGCATGCGACGGGGCCCGCTGCCGAAGCGATGCGGACCCCGTCAATGGATCTGGTGATCAGTTTTCGTACTGCGGCGTATATTTGTCGATCAGCATGGTCGCCTCATCCAGAAGCGCCTGACCGTCGATGCCGCGCTCCGACATATCGGCGAGCCACTTGTCGTAGATCGGCTGGGAGCGCTCGCGCCACACGGCCGTCTGATCCGCGTCGAGCGTGATCACATTGTTGCCGAGATCCAGCGCATTTTCACGCGCGGGCATGTCAGAATCTGCCATCGTGCCGCCTGCAAACACAGACATCTCGACACCGGAGTTGTCGTCGATCACCTTCTTCAGGTCATCAGGCAGGCTGTCATATTTTTCCTTGTTCATCGCCAGAACAAAGGTCAGCGTGTACAGCGCGCGACCCGAGAATTCGGTATGGTTTTCAACAAGTTCCGGCACTTTCAAGGCGGTGGTCACTTCCCATGGGATGGTGGTGCCATCAATCACACCCTTCGAGAGCGCTTCGGGAATGGACGGCACAGGCATGCCGACAGGTGTTGCGCCCAGCTCGGTCAGCAAGGCGTTTACAGAGCGCCCACCACCGCGAATTTTCATGCCCTCTAGATCCTTTGGCACTTCGACCGGATCAGAGGTGTGGAAGATGCCCGGACCATGCACCCACCCTGCAAGGATCTTGAAGTCCTTGAATTCGGTGTCCAGCCAATGATCTTCCATCATGTCCCAATAGGCGTGGCTTGCGGCACGTGCATTGGTCATCATAAAGGGCAGCTCAAACACTTCGGTCGATGGGAAACGACCCGGCGTGTAGCCCACCACGGTCCAGACGATATCGGCAACGCCGTCCTGAACCTGATCAATCAATTCTGGCGGCTTGCCGCCCAGCTGCATCGAGGGGTAGCGGTCAATCTTGATACGATCGCCCGATGCGTCTTCGATCTTGTCTGCCCAGACATCCAGAATGAGCTTTGGCACATTGGCCTGTGCGGGCAGGAACTGGTGCAGCTTCAGCGTCACCTCCTGCGCGAAGGCGGGCACTGCGCCCATTGCGGAAAATGCCAGTGCGGTGGCTGCACCAAGTAGTGCTCTGCGAGTGGTCATGCGTTTCCTCCCTTTGACCGGGACCTTTACGGCTCCTCTACGGCAACATTACCGTATGAGACTCTAATGTCTTGCCTATTTTTTAGGCACTTAGAGTTGCGCGTCGTCCGGCTCTGCGAAGCACAGGGCTATTAGGTGCTTTTGTAACTATCAATGGTGGGGGCGGTAACAAATTACGTATTTTTGATGCGCGTTTGTAACGCATCGCATCAGGCGTCCGATCCGACGTATGGCTTGGGGCGCGCGTATCGGAGCCAAGTCTCGGCAAACTGCGCGGCGGGAACGGGTCGGCTGAACAGGTATCCCTGTGCTTCGGCACATCCCAAAGAGATCAACCTGTCCCGCTGCTCGCGCGTCTCGACGCCTTCGGCGATTACGCTCACACCCAGGCTGCGCCCCATCGCCACAACAGCGGCAACGATGCGATCGTCTTTGACGTTCTCAGGTAGCGAGGTGATGAATCTCCGGTCAAGCTTGATGCGGTCGATAGGCAAATCCTTCAGCATCGCCAGCGACGAATACCCCGTTCCAAAGTCATCAATGGCCAGCTTCACCCCCATCGTACGCAGATCATCCACGGTATTGAGAGAGCTGCGCATGCGTGGAAACAGAGTGGTTTCCAGCACTTCGATCTCCAGTTGAGTAAGATCCACCTGATGATGCCGTGCCGTCGACCGCAAATCCCGTGCAAAATCCGGAGACAGCAGCGTCATCGCAGACATGTTCACCGAGATTTTTGCAGGCGCATAGCCCTCGGTATTCCAGGCACGGATCTGGCGACAGACCTCATCGGTCACAAACTGATCGATCGCCGTCGTGAGGCCCGTGTCGAGCGCCAAAGGCACAAAGCCTCCCGGCAACAGGAGGCCCTTCTTGGGGTGTTGCCAGCGCAAGAGCGCCTCGGCGCCGATACATTGCCCTGTGCGCAAGTCGATCTGAGGCTGATAGAACATCAACAGCTCACCCTCAGAGATGGCCCGCTTCAGGTCGTGTTCCATCTGCAGGCTTTCTTCCGAGCGCTGCTCCATATTTTCAGAATAGAAACAGATCTGCCCGCGCCCTTTGGCCTTCGCATGACACAGCGACACGCCCGCCGCCTGCATCAGGTTGCGCTGATCGCTGCCGTCCTTGGGGTATTGCGCGATCCCCATGCTGGCGCTCAACCGGCAGGTCAGCCCGTCCACGACTACCTCGTCCCCCAGCGCCGCACCAATGTCATGGGCCACCTGCAGCACCACCTCGGGACTTGAGGCCTGCTCGATCAGCAAGATGAACTCATCACCTCCGATCCGGCCAATGGTGATCCCGGGACGCATCACAGATCGCACCGCATCCGCAAGCCGTTCGATCACGCGATCCCCGATGTCGTCGCCAAAGATCGAGTTGATGTCCCGAAACCGGTCGAGATCAATGAGAATGATCGCCAACTCGGCCGTTGCGGCCTTGGCGCGCACGATTGCAAATTCCACCTGTGTTTTCATCGCTCTACGGCTCGGCAACCCGGTCAGAGCATCCCGAAGGCCACTGTCGAGCAGACCGGCACGGTCCGATTTGGGACGAAAGGAACGCCGCGAGCGAAATTCGTAGGTGGGATCAGCCCCCGACACATTGAACGCGCGCAGTGACAGGGTTTCCGTCTCGGGATGGAGGTCGTCGCTCAGTGTGCGCGCCTCGCCCTGCCAAGCGCCCTCGGTCAGCGCCTCTTGTATCGCGCCGTCCCAGAAACACTTGCCAAACCCCTTGGCGTGAATGGACCAGATCGGGCGGCCTCTGATCTGCGCAAGCGGCATGCCGGCCTCGTATTCAAACCGGCGATTGGCATCAATAACGCGCGCCTCCCCGTCCAACAGCGCCAAGCTGTCGCCTTTGGGGCGCGTTTCAGGGGCTTTGGGGGCGACGGGTTGTGCCTGCGCCGTATCGCGTGTGCGCCTGACCCGACGCAGGACTTCGGCCAAAACGATGGCCAACACAGCGATGGCGGAGAGACCATAAAGCACATACGCAAAGGGTGACGTCGGAAGCGCCAGCGCATCGCCGACCGAGGTCGGCAGATGGACTTGAGAGGGCTCAATCGCGTCCGGCCCCCGCAATCCCGAGCGAAAGGCCACGCCTGGCTCAACGCCGTCCGAGGATTGAGCGGCGCTCGAAACTGGCAGCACGGACAGAAGCAGAGAGATCGCAAAAGTGTAAAGGTCGGCGCCCGAGCTCCGCTTCGTCCCTTGCTGCTTTCTGCCGCAGAGCATCGGACCCTCCTCCAGCTATAAGAATGAGCCTAGCACCCGCCTGCACTCTGTCAACTGTAGGTTGACAAGAAAATTGCCAAGAATAACCGACTTCTAGAAGTTTATACCTCGCTGTTTATAGCGGTGTACGGAGACGCCCGCCCCACCTCTTTCGCCAATGGGAAAGCAGGGTGAATGCTTTTATTGACTGACGAGTCAATAAAAACTAGCCTGCGCCAATCGACACCCTCTGCGCATGGGCTGCCCGCCGCAGCCCGCCCCGAAACCCCAAGGACACCTGCGATGACATTGCCAAACATCCTCATTTTTATGGTCGATCAATTGAACGGGACCCTGTTCCCGGATGGCCCCGCAGAATGGCTGCACGCACCAAACATGAAGAAACTGGCCGCGCGGTCTACCCGGTTTCGCAATTGCTATACCGCCAGCCCGCTCTGTGCGCCGGGTCGGGCCAGTTTCATGTCCGGGCAGCTGCCGTCTGCCACGGGCGTCTACGACAACGCGGCGGAATTCGCCTCTTCAATCCCGACGTATGCCCATCATCTGCGCCGCGCAGGCTATTACACCTGCCTATCGGGCAAGATGCATTTTGTCGGCCCAGATCAGCTTCATGGCTTTGAAGAACGTCTGACAACCGATATCTACCCACCCGATTTCGGTTGGACCCCGGACTATCGCAAACCCGGCGAGCGCATCGACTGGTGGTATCACAACATGGGGTCGGTCACCGGCGCCGGGGTGGCGGAGATTTCGAACCAGATGGAGTTTGATGACGAGGTCGCCTTTCACGCGACCCAAAAGATCTACGACCTGGCGCGCGGCAAGGACGCCCGGCCGTGGTGCCTCACCGTCAGCTTTACGCACCCCCATGATCCCTATGTGACTCGTAAAAAATACTGGGATCTATACGAGGATTGCCCGCATCTTATGCCGGAGGTCGCGGATCTCGGCTATGAGAACCAGGATCCGCACTCGAAACGGATCTTTGACGCAAATGACTGGCGCAACTTTGACATCACCGAAGAAGACATCCGCAGGTCGCGTCGCGCGTATTTCGGCAATATCTCCTATCTCGACGACAAGATCGGCGAGGTCATGGAAGCGCTCGAAGGCACGCGTCAGGATAAAGATACAATCATTCTCTTTGTGTCGGATCACGGCGACATGCTGGGAGAGCGCGGCCTGTGGTTCAAGATGAGCTTTTATGAGGGGTCTGCGCGCGTTCCGATGATGATTTCGGCGCCCAATATGACCCCCGGCCTGGTCTGCGATCCGGTCTCCAACATCGATGTCTGTCCAACGCTTTGCGATCTGGCAGGTGTGAGCATGTCCGAGGTGATGCCTTGGACCGCTGGGGAGAGCCTGGTCCCGCTTGGCCAAGGTGGCACGCGCAGCACGCCGGTGGCGATGGAATATGCAGCCGAAGCCTCTTATGCTCCAATGGTCTCCTTGCGGTCGGGGCGCTACAAGCTCAATCTTTGTGCGCTTGATCCGGACCAGCTGTTTGATCTGGACGCCGACCCGCATGAACGGGTGAATCTCGCCAAAGATCCCACCTACCACGAGGCTTATCAAGCGCTCAAGGCGATTGCGGCCGAGCGCTGGGATCTGGATCGATTTGATGCCGATGTGCGCGCAAGCCAGGCGCGGCGCTGGGTGGTATATGAGGCGCTCCGTCAGGGCGGCTATTTCCCGTGGGATTATCAACCCCTGCAAAAAGCGTCCGAACGCTACATGCGAAACCATATGGATTTGAATGTGGTCGAAGACCAAGCCCGCTACCCGCGCGGAGAATAAGTTCAGCCCTTCGGCCGAAACTGGTTGTGAAGTTGGTGCATACCCTGTGGGTCGAGGGCCCATCGCGTCTGACGGGGCTTTAAACGGCAACAGGGATGCGCGACGCATCCCTGTACCGTGACCTTGGGTATGGTTCAGCTGATTAGTTGAACAGCTGCAGCAGCGCCTGCGGGGCCTGGTTCGCGATCCCGAGCGACTGCACTGCCAGTTCCTGCTGGGTCTGCAGTGCCGACAGGCGGGCGGAGGCCTCTTCCATGTCGGTATCCGTCATGGTGGAGACACCCATTGTCATGGAGTCGACCAGCTTGGACACAAAGCTTGCCTGGTCATCAATACGCGCGGCGGCCGCACCCAGTTCTGCAGCACCCGAAATCGCAACCTGCAGGAAGTCTTCGATTTCACCAAGCGCAGAGGCTGCGGTTGCGGTGTCGGTGATTGCTGTCAGGCTGTTCGCCAGATCCAGCGTGGATTCAAAACCCTGCGCCTCGATGGTGATGTCAACGCCGGTTACGGTGCCCCCTGCACCAACGCGGTCCAGCGATGCCAGAACACCCATTTGTGTGGCCGTCCCGTCGATGGTGTTGGCCAAGAGGTTGGCCCCATTGAACTGAGCGGCGCCAATGATGGATTCGATCTGATCAATCTTTGATTCAATGTCAGTTTGAATTTTGTCATGCGATACGTTCTCGGCCTGCGCCGAAACGATCAGCTCTTTAATTTCGACAAGCTTCTCAACGATCTGTTCTGCGCCCGCAGAGGCAACCGCAACAGTGGCCTCGCCCATGGAGAGACCTTCTTCGATCGCCTCAAAGCTGGCGATGTCGGATTCCATTGTTTTCGAGATAGCCCAGACTGCGGCATTGTCTTTGGCAACACCGATTTCCTTGCCGGTTGAAATTGCGTTTTGCGTATCGGTGAGATTGGTGTTGACGACTTTCAGCGTCTGCAGAGCCACCATAGCACCATTGTTTGTCAAAATGCTGGACATAGCATGAGTTCCTTTGAGCAAGGAGCACTTTGGCCCCGATATATTCCCTTTCCCCCATTATGGGGTGTTCTCTCTCGTCTTTCTGAACGTGCGGGGCACTTCGGCCTCCACAACAAACTCAATAAGATGCAGGCCAACTCTTGACGCGAGGATGCTAATGAAGAGCTAAAATGTCGGCGTATATGTCTAAAATGCGAGTCAAATTGCGCAGAACGGCAACTTGCCCCCTGTCGCGCGCGCAACATCTATCGCGCAAAATTCTGCAAAGCCTCGCTCCCGAAAATCTGAGTCAAATCCACAAAGCTCCACCAGCCATGAATAAACCCCTCGGTCGCCATGCGGGTGACCCGGGCACCCTCAACTGCGCCCATACCTCTGCGGGCGCGCGGCGCCTGCGTTCTCCGGGCGCGGGCTTAGGAACAATGAGGGGATGAAATCAAATTGGATCTGATATTTACGTTGTTTTTCAGACAATTGCTGACATCCAAACGGGGCGAATAAACGGATTCTTCAGGCCAAACGCACAGGTTGATCCGAAGCCACACTTCCTTATTCACTTCTAACGGAAACAGCGCCGTGCGACGTCTTGCTCTTCTCTGCATTGGATTGATTTGCACCGTTGCTCTGGCCGGAGCCTCGCGTTTTGAGCTTCGGAAGATGTTTGAAAGACCCACCCGGATCGAGTTTCCCACAACAGAACCTTACTCGCCTCAACGCGCCGCTTTGGGCAAAATGTTGTTTTTTGATGCACGCCTGTCTGGCGCCATCAATATGAGTTGTGCCACCTGTCACAATCCGTCGTTTGGCTGGGAAACACCGGCATCCCGCGCGATTGGCGCGATGAATCAGCCCCTGGCGCGCCACACCCCCACAATCGAGAACCTCACAGAATCAGAGCATTTCTATTGGGACGGCCGCATCGCGTCGCTCAAGGAACAGATACGCGGCCCGATCACCCACCCGCTCAAGATGAACTCCAGCATGCGCCAAGTTCAGCGCCGGTTGGAGAATATCTCAGGTTATCGTCGCTATTTCGAGATCGCCTTTCCAGACACCGGTCTGACGGAGGACACAATCCTGGTGGCGCTTGCGACCTATCAGAGAACCCTGCGCTCAGGCTGGTCTCCGTTTGACGACTGGGTCGAGGGTGATGAGGACGCGATTTCTTCTTCCGCGCAGCGTGGCTTTGACGTCTTTACCGGGCGCGGCCAATGTGTGAGCTGCCATCAGGGATGGGCCTTCACCGATCATGACTTTCACAACGTCAGCCTCGGAGACGACGACATCGGGCGCGGCGTACTGGACCCGACGATGCGGTACCGCTTCAAGACGCCGGGGCTGCGCAACATCGCGCTGCGCGCGCCGTATATGCACAATGGCAGCCTCAATTCTCTGCGCGCGGTGGTGGAGCATTACCGACGCGGCGGCGCGCCGAATACAACCGCGAGCGACATCGAACCGCTCACCGAGATGAGTGACCGCGATGTGAACGACCTCATTGCATTCCTTGAAACCCTGACGGCCTATGCGCCCCATGTTTCGGCTCCGGCCCTGCCTGTGGACTAAAGGACAGAAGCGATGTCGATCAAACGCAGAATCCTTGGCCCTATCATCCTGCTGATCGTGATCGGCATCGTCGGCGCTATCTGGGTGGCGCGTGCGGCGATCAAGACACAAGACCTGATCCAGGACGCGGACTCCGCGGCGGTGCGCACCCTGCAGGCCACAGAGCGTGCACAACGGATCCGAGCGGAGATCGAGAGCCGCCTCAGCGAGTTTCTGGAATTCAACACCATCGCCCCGCCCGACCGGATCAGGCGCAATCATCAGCGGTATGTCGATGCGTTCCAGAACGTCTGGAACGACCTGCGCGCAGCGCCAGGGTCCGAGGCCCAGAAACGGATGGTGGCGCAGGTCGAAGAACAGTTCAAATCCTGGAACACAGAAGCCTCGATTGCCCTCGGGTTGATCTACGACACCCATATTCCCTCGCGCAATCGGCTGGACACTCTGGCAAGGCGATTGGAACTGGCGCTGGTGGCGCTCGAGCAGGAGGTGCGTCTGAGTGCGGAACAGGTCAATCAGGACGCAAGGCGCCGCTATGCAAAACAGGTGGTGATTGTTCTTGTCACCATGATCGGGATCTTTCTTGTGGCGGGGTCTGCATTCATCGGCTTTGGTGGTCAACTGGTGCGGTCTCTGACCCAACTCGCGGCCGCAATGGAGCGCATTCGTGCGGGCGATTTCGACACCCCACTGAGCGACCTGCAGCGCCGCGACGAAGTGGGCAAGATTGCGCGCGGGGTGGCGGATTTCTCTTCGACCTTGCGCGATCTCAGTGAGGCCAAAACCCACATCGAGCATCTGGCGCTGCACGATCAGTTGACCGATCTTCCCAACCGACGTGCCCTTCAGGACTATCTCGAGCGCTCTGTGGAGCAGGCGCGTGATTCAAACGCGCGCCACGCCGTGCTGCATGTCGATCTCGACCGGTTCAAGCAGATCAATGACCTGATGGGCCACGCAGCGGGCGACCAGATCCTGCTGCATGCGGCCGAGGCCATGCAGCGCCAGATTGGACCAGACGATTTGACGGCCCGCGTCGGGGGAGACGAATTTGTTATTGTCCTGCGCGGCCATGGTACTGATTCGAAAACCAAAGCAATTGCCAAACGGGTCATCGAGGAAATTTCAAAACCTGTCGAAATCGAAGGCGAGTTTGTAAATGTCGGCGCAAGCATCGGCATCGCCTATCTGGCAGCCGGAGAGACTGACCCAGCGCGCATCCTCTCCAACGCCGATATTGCACTCTATATCGCCAAGAGTGAGGGCCGCGGCCGCGTGTCCTTTTACAATGATGCCACCCGCGCGCGCTTTGAGGGCAATATGGCGCTCCTGCGCGATCTGCGCATTGGCCTGGACAATGGCGAAATCACCGCCTTTTTCCAGCCTCAGGTGGACGGGATCACCAACGAGGTGCTCGGCTTTGAGGCGCTTGCGCGCTGGCATCACCCCAAGCACGGCATGCTCGATCCGGGCGTCTTTATCACCTTGGCCTTTGAACACGGGCTGGGCGACCGGCTGACCGAGCGCATCGTATCCGACGCGATTTCTGCCTTGCTCGAATGGCGCGCCCTTGGCCTGCCTGCGCCCAGCGTCAGCGTGAATTTCTCCGCCAAGCAGCTGCGCGATGGGGGGCTGGTGGAGTACCTGGATGATGCCTTGTTCGCGGCCAACCTGCAGCCGAAGGATATCGCCATCGAAGTGCTCGAGAGCGTGCTCTTCAGCGATGGAGTGGACCCCGCCCTCAACACAATCGCCAAGTTGCAGGACCGCGGCTACAAGATCGAACTTGATGATTTTGGCACTGGGCATGCCTCGATCTCGAACCTGCGACGGTTCAAGGTCGATGGCATCAAACTCGACAAGGATTTTGTGGCCGGGGTCGATCAGGACGCCGAACAGGAGGTCATCCTGCGCACCATGATCGACCTCTGCCGAAATCTCAACATCGAGTGCCTTGCCGAAGGTGTTGAGACCGAGGCAGAAATCGCCAAGCTGATCTCGCTGGGCTGCAGCCGTTTCCAGGGCTACGGCATCGCGCGCCCGATGGCGCGCGACGCCGTCACCAGCTGGCTCGAGACACATTACGGGCGCAAGCCCGATGCCAAGGTAAGCTGAGCCCCCCCAGAGATCAAAGATCCTTCATCAGCCGCAGCGCGTCATAGATCGCAGCATGGGTGTTGCGGGCCGAGACCGCATCGCCGATGCGAAACAGCTGAAACGCGCCTCGCGGGTTGCGCGTGATCGCCTGCGGCTGACCGCAGATCAGCGCATCATGATCGACCTCGCCGTGGTTGATGCTGGCCGGTCGCAACGCCTGATACAGGTCATCATTGGGAAGGGTGCCATAGTTTAGCACGACCTGATCATATGACTTCTGCGTGGTAAAATTGCTGTAGTCGGTGCCAATCGTCGCCACCAATTCATTGCCCTGTCGCGCCACCCCAAGGAGGCGACGGGTCACGGTAAAGGTAACGTCCTTTTCCTGCAGTGCGCGCATGTAGGGCACGAGGTTCATCGCCATGATTTCGGGCGCAAAGGTCCGATCCGGGGTCATTACCTCGACTTCTGCGCCTGCTTCGGCGGCGATTTCAGCTGCCTGAAGTCCGGGATGATCGCCGCTTTCGTCGTAGATAAGCACCCGGCCCGCCGGCTTTACATCCCCCGCGATCAGATCCCAGGCCGAGACCACATGCGCGGCCTCCTGTCCGGTCTCGAACAGCTCCAGATTGGGAAGCCCGCCGGTGGCGATGATGACCAGATCGGGGTTTTGCGCCAGAACATCCTCTTCTTCGGCCCATGTATTAAAGTGAAACTGCACATCCCGCGCCGCGCATTGCGCCATGCGCCAATCTACGATCGAAATCATCTCGCGACGCCGGGGGGATTGTGCGGTGAGACGGATCTGGCCTCCGGGGTCGGGCTGCGCCTCAAAGACCACAACCCTGTGGCCACGCTCTGCCGCCACCCGCGCGGCCTCCAGCCCGGCCGGACCAGCGCCCACAATCGCTACTTTCCGTTGCTTTTCGGCCGGGGCGATCTCATGCGGCATCGTCAGTTCACGCCCGGTGGCCGCATTGTGAATGCAGAGCGCATCGCCCGCCTGATAGATCCGATCCAGGCAGTAGGTCGCGCCCACGCAGGGGCGGATGTCCTCTTCGCGTCCCTCTTTGAGTTTTTGCACCACATGCGGGTCGGCCATATGGGCCCGGGTCATGCCCACCATATCCAAAAGCCCCGCCTGCACCGCATGGCGCGCGGTGGCGACATCGGGGATCCGCGCCGCATGGAACACAGGCAAATCGGTTTCCTGTTTGACACGGCCCGCAAAATCCAGATGCGGTGCGGATCGCATGCCCTGCACCGGGATCACATCCGTCATCGCCGGATCGGTATGAATGCGCCCCCGGATCACATTGAGAAAGTCCATCTGCCCCGTCGCGCTCAGGATACGGGTGATTTCCAACCCTTCTTCTTGGGTGATGCCACCTTTTTGCACCTCGTCGGCGGTGAAGCGCATCCCGACAATAAAGTCCGGCCCCACCCTTTTTCGAATGGCCTGAAGCACATCCATCGGAAATCGCAAACGGTTCTCAAGCGTGTCCGCCCCATAGGGGCCGGTCAGATCATTGGTCAGCGGCGACCAGAACTGGTCAATCAGATGTCCATAGGCCTGCAGTTCGATCCCATCCATGCCTCCGGCTTTCATGCGTTCTGCGGCATCGGCAAAATCGGTGATGATGCGCTCGATGTCCCAATCTTCGACCAGTTTGGGAAAGGCGCGGTGCGCCGGCTCGCGATGCCGCGACGAAGACACCGACGGCAGCCAGTCGCCCTTGTTCCATGTTGTCCGCCGTCCCAGATGCGTCAGCTGGATCATCACCGCGCAGCCGTGTTCATGACAGCCCTCAGTAAGATCTCGGATCCACGGCACCACCTCGTCCTTGTAGGCAAGGATATTGTTGAACACCGGTGGGCTGTCCTTTGAGACCGCCGCAGACCCCGCCGTCATCGCCAGCGCCACTCCGGCCTTGGCCCGCTCCGCATGATAAGCGCGGTAGCGCGCCTTGGGCATGCCGTCCTCAGGGTAGGCCGGTTCATGACTGGTGGTCATGATCCGGTTGCGTAGTGTCAGATGCTTGAGCTGAAAGGGTTGCAAGAGCGGGTCGTGTGACATGGCGCTGCCTCATGGAATCAGGTGACTTGACACAGGTGTAAAGTCAACCTGCACCCCGATTGACACTAGTGTCAATTATTTTAGAGTGCCCGCATGTCCAAACCCACCTCCCCTCGCCCGCGCGGCTCGCGCGACCTCTGGCTCGATGCCGCGCTTGATCTTTTGGTCTCAAGTGGGATCGACGCGGTGAAAATCATGCCGCTGGCCCGCGCCGTGGATCAAACCCGCACCGGGTTTTACTGGTATTTCAAGGATATCGGCGCATTGCACGAGGCAATGATCGACACTTGGGAAGCGCGCAACACCGGCCAGATCCAGGCCCGCTGCGAGGCCCCGGCCCAGAGCATCGGCGCAGCGCTGTTCAACCTGATGGATTGCTGGCTCAACCCTGCGCTTTTTGATGCCCGTCTGGATCTGGCGATCCGCAACTGGGCGCGCAATGACACCGGACTCGCCGCGCGGCTGGAAAGCGCCGACAATGCCCGCATAAAAGCCGTGCGCGACATGTTCCTGCGCTATGGCTACAGTAAAGAGCAGGCCGATGTCCGAAGTCTCACCACGATTTACACACAGGTGGGCTATATCTCGATGGAGGTCGAAGAAGATCCCCTGCAGCGCCTCAACCGCGTGCCGCACTATGTGGAGATGTTTTCGGGCCAGCCTCCCACAGAGGAAGAGATCGCCGATTTCATGGGGCGCCACCAAACGCCGCAATAAAAAACGGCAGGGTCACTCGACCCTGCCGTTCTATTGTTAGCCTTCCGCCATGTGGCAAGCGACACGGGTGGTGCCAAGCCTGCGCATCTCGGGGCGCTGCTGTTTGCATATATCCGTCGCCAGCGGGCAGCGCGGATGAAAGGCGCACCCGGAAGGCGGGTTGATCGGATCAGGGATCTCGCCTTCGGGCGGTGTCACTTCGCGTCCGAACCCGTCCATCCGCGGCGCAGCCTCAAGCAGCATCTGCGTGTAGGGGTGCTTGGGGCGCTCAAAGAGCTCATCGGGGGCGCCCTCTTCGACCAATCGGCCAAGATAGAGAACCCCGATCCGGTCCGCCATATGCTGCACCACCGTCAGGTCGTGCGTGATCAGCACATACGTGAGGCCAAAGTTGTCCTTGAGGTCGCTCATCAGGTTCAAGACCTGAGACTGCACCGACACATCCAGCGCCGAGGTGGGCTCGTCACAGACAATGAGGCGCGGCTCGGACGCGAGCGCACGGGCGATACAGATCCGCTGTCGCTGTCCGCCAGAAAACTCATGCGGGAATTTGCCTGCGTCTTTGACCGAAAGCCCCACCTGCTCCAGGAGCTTCTCGGCAAGGCCTTCGGTCTTGCCCCCACGCGCCGCCACCGGTTCAACGATGATATCACGCACCCGCCAACGCGGATTGAGCGAGGCATAGGGGTCCTGAAAGATCATCTGGATGTCAGAGCGGATCGCATCGACCTTGGCGGCGTCTTTCTCATTGGCGAGATCAACGCCCTCGATCTCCACATTGCCGTCAGACGGATTGAGCAAGCCCACCAACATGCGGCCGATGGTGGATTTCCCGGACCCGGATTCCCCCACCAAGGCATAGGTGGTCTGAGGTTCGACCTCGAAATCTACATCCGAGACCGCAGTCAAAAAGGCCTTGGGTTCACGCTCGATCACCCGGTTGAGCCAGGGCTTTGAGACATCAAACACACGGCTCAGGTTCTTGACAGAAACAAGCGCCATCAGGAGGCCTCCTCATGTTGAAGTGGGAACCAGCACGCGGCGGAACCTCCGTCGACCTTGGGTGCGGGGGCCGCGCGGCATTTGTCGGCCGCATGCGGGCAGCGTGGGTTGAAGGCGCAACCATCCGGCACCGCATCCAGACGCGGCATTGCGCCGGGGATCTGGTGCAGACGTTTCTGGCCACGCGACGCGAGTGGTGTCGAGGCCATCAGCCCATGCGTATAGGGGTGCTCAGGCGCGGTGATCACATCGCGCACCGGGCCGAGCTCTGCGAGGCGCCCGGCATACATCACCGCCACACGATCTGCTGCTTCGGCAATCACGCCCATGTCGTGCGTGATCAGCATGACAGCCGTGCCGCGCTCACGACAGAGCCGTTTCAGCAACGCGATGATCTGTGCCTGCACAGACACATCCAGCGCCGTTGTCGGCTCATCCGCGATGACCAGCGAAGGCTCCGCACAAAGCGCCAAGGCGATCACCACCCGCTGGCGCATACCGCCGGAAAACTCGTGCGGGTAGCTGTTCACACGTTTCGCAGCACCGGGAATGCCCACTTCTTCTAGGGCGGCCACGGCGCGTTTTTCGGCCTCGGATTTGCTGATCGGCAGGTGGGTCAGCATGGTCTCCACCAGTTGATCCCCGATCCGCAACAGCGGATTGAGCGAGGTCAGTGGGTCCTGAAAGACCATACCGATTTCCTTGCCCCGCAGGCGGCGCAGCGCGTCCCCTTTCAGGGTGTCGATACGTTTGCCGTTGAGCCAGATCTCACCGGAAGACACATGCGCCGGCGGGTTCAGGAGACCGATGACGGCATTGCCCGCCATCGACTTGCCGGCGCCACTTTCGCCAACGATGCCAAGGATTTCGCCCTTGGCAATGTCATAAGAGACGCCATCGACCGGTTTCAGGATGCCGTGGCGGGTCGGGATTTCCACACAAAGGTTGCGGATGGACAGAACAGGGTCAGCCATTAGCGAAGCCTCGGGTTCAGAGCGTCACGCAGCCAGTCGCCCAGCAGGTTGACGCTGAGCGCCAGTCCCAACAGCGTGATCGCAGGGAAGAGAAGAATCCACCATTCGCCAGAGAACAGGAAGCCCTGCCCGATGCGAATGAGTGTACCAAGAGACGGCTGGGTCGGCGGCGCGCCCACCCCGAGGAACGACAGTGTCGCTTCGGCAATGATCGCCAGCGCCAGCGAGATCGTCGCGATGACCAAGACCGGCGACAACACGTTCGGCAGGATGTGCCTCAGCATGATCGCGCCGGAGCGCCGACCGATCAGCCGCGCGGCCTCGACGTATTCCTTGTTTTTCTCAACAAGGGTCGCGCCACGCACCACACGGGCAAACTGCACCCAATCCGACAGGCCAATCGCAAGGATCAGCACCCAGATCGCCATCTGATCGCGGTATTCCACCGGGGTGATGCCCTTGGCGACACCAAAGATCAGCATCGCCACGAGGATCGACGGGAACGTCAGCTGCACATCGGCAATGCGCATGATCACCGTCTCGACCCAACCCCCGAGGTAGCCGGACAACAGACCCAGCGTGATCCCCAGAACCATGGCAAAGAGCACCGCAGCCACACCCACAAAGAGTGAAATCCGCATGCCATAGAGAATGGTCGAGAATACATCGCGACCCTGATCGTCGGTGCCCATCAGGAACACTTCGCCGGTGAAATCATTGGGCGACATCGGCGCGGTAAAGCCGTTCATCAGGTTGAGCGAGGCCGGATCAAACGGGTTCGTGGGCGCGATCAGCGGCGCAAACACCGCCGAGAGGACCAGAACCAGAACCACGATGGTCGACACAACGGCCACGGGCGAGCGCTTGAACGTATAAAAGAGATCGCTTTCAAGCGCAGTGCGCAGGCGCGATTTCTGGGCGGGGGTAGATGTCTCAGACATTAGTGACCTCCCTTGCGATCAACGCGCAGACGCGGATCGATAAAGAAATAGAGGATATCGACGATCAGGTTGATGCCGACAAACATCACCGAGATCAGCATAAGATACGCCGCCATGACGGGAATATCGACGAACTGGATCGCGTTGATGAACAACAGGCCCACGCCTGGCCACTGGAACACCGTCTCTGTGATGATCGCAAAGGCGATGATCGCGCCCACTTGCAGGCCGATCACGGTGATCACGGGTACCATGGTGTTCTTGAGCGCATGGCGGAAATGCACCGCCCGGTCGCGCAGGCCACGGGCGCGGGCAAAGCGGATATAATCCTGCCTCAGCACTTCGAGCATCTCGGAGCGTACCAGCCGCATGATCAGCGTCATCTGATAGAGCCCGAGTGTGATCGACGGCAAGATCAGCGCCTTGAGACCGCTCACCGTAAGGAACCCGGTACTCCAACCGCCCAGATCGACCACTTCACCCCGCCCGAAACTCGGCAGCCAGCCGAGTTCAACGGAAAACAGATAGATCAGCAGGATCCCGATCAGGAAGGTCGGCAACGACACCCCTATGAGCGAGCCTGACATGATGAGATTGGCCGCGATCCCGTTGCGTTTGATGGCCGTGAAGACCCCGAGCGCAATGCCGAATATGATCGCCAGAATGCCCGAGACCGCCGCCAGCTCCAGCGTTGCGGGCGCACGTTCCATCAGGATGTCTATGACGGGCCGCCCCTGCCGGTAGCTGACCCCGAAATTGCCTTGCACGGCGTTCTCGAGGAACCGGTAGTATTGCACCACAAAGGGCTGGTCGAGGCCAAGTTGTGCGCGCAGACGCTCGATGTCTTCGGCGGTGCGCTCTTGGCCCAGCATGTTGTCGATCGGGTCACCGACAAAGCGGAACATGGCAAAGGCCACGAGTCCTACGATAAGAAGAACCAGCGCGGATTGGGCCACGCGCCGGATGATATAAGCGAGCATATCCTTGCTCTCCTGTGGGTGGATGAAGGGGGCCGAAGCCCCCGTCTGCCTTGATGAGCGGCGTTATTTAACGGAGACCCAGCGCAGGATAAAGAAGTTATCTGGCCGTTGGGTCAAAGTGACGTTGCTGCGGGTCCCCCAGACCAGCGGTTGCACGTAGAGCGGCACATAGGCGGTCTCGTCCTGCAAGACCTGCGCCACCTCATCAAGCATCCCCTGCCGGGTCGAATCGTCGATCTCGGACTGGATCTTGGGCAACAGCGCGTCCACGCGTTCATTAGAATAGCCGCCAAAGTTCCAGGAACCGAGCTTCTTCTCCGTGTTCGGGGTCGCCGCCAGGAAGCGGATTGGATGCTCCGCATCAAAGGTGCCGGGCGACCAGCCCAGAAGATACATGTCAAAGTTCCCGGCCCGCAGTTCCGGCCAGTAGTTCTGCACCGGCATCGCATCCAAAGTCGCCTTGAGCCCCACCTGCGCCAGCATGGCCGTCACAGCCTGACAGACCGCCTCATCATTGAGGTAGCGGTTGTTGGGGCACTTCAGACCAAAGGAAAACCCGTCGGGATAGCCTGCCTCTGCCAGAAGCGTCTTGGCGGCCTCTGGGTCATAGGCCGTCTGGCCCGGCAGCGCCTCGGAGTAGCCGCGCATGGCGCTGCTCACCAGCTGGTTCACCGGCTCGGCGTTGCCACGCATGATGGTGCGCAGGATTGCAGGCACATTGACCGCATGGGCCACGGCCTTGCGCACGCGCGGGTCCCCAAAGGGGTTGTCTTCAGTCTCGGCAGAGTATTTCAACGCCTCCGCCTGATGGCCAAAGCCCAGAATGATGACGCGGGCCTCGATGCCCTGCACCACATTCACATCCGGGTTGCCCTGCAGGCGCTCGACGTCCTGAATTGGCACCGGATTGATCATGTCCACGTCCCCCGAGAGCAGCGCCGCAAGGGCGGTGGCCGGGTTCTGGATCGGAGTCATCTCGGCGCGGGTGATGTTGTGCTCGACCTCGCCCCACCAGCCTTCATAGGGCTCAAGCACGGTGCGCAGGCCAGGCTCGCGTGCGGTCACGCGGAACGCGCCGGTGCCATTGGCGTTGAGCGTGGCGTAGTTGCCGCTCTCCTTGTCGGGGCGGCTGGCGGCATTGGCCTCAGCCCAGCCGCTGTCCATGATCATCCAGTTGGCGATGCTGTCCGGAAAAATCGGGTTTGGAGAATTCGTCAGAAAATCAACGGTATAGTCATCGACCTTGACCACATCCGACACGGGCGCAAACCAGCTTGCGGTGTCGGATTCAGGGCTCGACGCCCGCTCATAGGAAAAGATCACATCCTCCGCATCAAAGGTGCTGCCGTCCTGAAACGTCACGCCTTCGCGCAGGAAGAACCGCCAGCCCTCGCCCTCGCCAATCGGCTCCCAGCCAGTGGCCAGCGCAGGCTCGATGCTCATGTCCTTGCCGCGCCGCACAAGACCTTCGTAGACGTTGTTCAAAAAGCCCAGAACGGGCGAGGAATTCACCGCATGGGGATCCATAGTCTGCGGGTCGGTGGTCACGGCCCAAGAGAACTCCTTGGCCACGGCGGAGGCTGGGAGCTGGGACACAAGGGCGGTTGCACAGGCAGCCGAGCATAACAGACGGAGCATCGGAACTTTTCCTTTCCTATCAATGCGCGTGTCGCCGGGATGCGTAAGCGCCCCGGCGACCTTGGCAAATCCTGCAGCACATTCCGAATGGCATGCGCTGCACACGAGATCAGTTCATCTTGAAGTATTTGACCTTCGGCTGATCCTCGGGATCAACAGCGATGTCGACCTTCTCGGACATGCCCCAGTTCAGCACCTGATGGTGGATCGGGATATAGAGTTGCTCGTCCTGAACCACACGCCAGATATCTGCGATGTCCTGGTTGCGCGCTTCAAGATCGGTGTTCGACGCCAGAGATTTGATCTTCGCGTCCAGCTCGTCATTGTCAAAGCCGGTGCCGTTCCAGGTGCCGATGTCGCTCTCACGACCATGCACGAGGAAGTTGAAGATATACTCGGAGTCGTATGTCGGCACGCCCCAACCCAGCATGTAGAAGTCGGTCTTGCCATCGGTGATCAGCGGGAAGTGCTGCGCCTTGGGTTTGGCGTCGAGGTTCACGGTGATCCCGATCTGACCCAGCATGCCCACGGCGGCCTGGCAAATCGGCTCGTCGTTGACGTAACGGTCGTTGGGGCAGTCCAGACGGATCGAGAAGCCATCCGCGTAGCCCGCTTCGGCCATCAGCGCCTTGGCGCCTTCGATGTCTGTCTTGGATTCCGAGTCCATCTCTTCGGTCCAGCCGTTGACAAACGGCGGCGCGATCATGCCTGCCGGCTGCGACTGGCCGCGCATAACGACCTTCTGGATTGCATCGCGGTTGATCGCCATCGACATCGCCTTGCGCACGCGCACATCAGCGAGCGGGTTCTTGCCATCAACGTTATCGGCTTCGATGTCATCGGCACCCATGTTCATGCCAAAGAAGATCACGCGGTTCTGCGGCGCCTTGCGCACCATCAGACCATCTGCACCGCTGACGCGGTCAAGATCCTGCACCGGCATGTCCTGAAGGAAGTCGATCTCACCCGACAAGAGCGCCGCCACGCGGGTCGCGGGGTTCTGGATCGGGGTGTAGACGATCTCGGTCACTTCGAGCGGGAACTGGTCCTTGCCCCAGTAGTTCTCGTTGAGCGTCATCACGGTTTTGACGTCCGGCTCGCGGCTTTGCAGCACATAGGGACCGGTGCCGTTGGCATTGGTGGTGGCATAGGTGATCTCGCCGCCCTCAAAATCCTGCACGTTCACGGTGTTGTTGGCCTCGGTCCAGCCCTTGTCCATGATGAACAGGTTGGTGAGGTTCGACGGCAGGATCGGGTTCGGACCATCGGTGACGATCTCGACGGTCAGATCATCAACAGCGCGCACCTCGGTGATGGAGCCAATAAGCTCCTTCATGTCGGAGTTGGCCTGCTTGGCGCGTTCAAAAGAAAACACCACATCCTCGGCGGTGAAATCCTCGCCGCCGTGGAACTTCACGCCCTCGCGCAGCTTGAACACCCAAACGTTGGGATCGCCTTCCTTGGGTGCCCATTCGGTCGCCAGTGCGGGTTCAAACGCGCCGGTCACGTCGCGGATGATGAGCGGCTCATACATCTGGTGACGGACGGTATGCGTGGGCCCTTCGTTCTGGGCATGCGGATCCAGCGTCAGCGCATCGCCAGAACGCGCCCAGCGCAGGGTTTCCGCGCTCAGCGGCGCCGCAGACGCCAGCAGCAGCGACGTCAGTGTCAGTACAGTCGTGGTCTTCATAGGACCTCCCCTAGTCTTTTCTCGATTCTTGGAACTGTTCGGCACATAGGCCGCCAGCCCGATGGCGGCAGTGTTGGCGAACACCCGGAGTTTGACAAGCCTACTCCGGGCAATCTTGGGAATAAATTTCACCCCAACACCCAGATTTGCTTACATATTATTATTCTCAGCGCAGCCCACCCAGAGCAATCCCATTTGCATGCGCAAATGCGAATGTTCAGATTGCCAACAGGGCTTGCGGATGCCCATGACAGCCCCCGACTGTGCCGCAGGGTGGCACCGAGCCACAAAGGGGGTTGCCATCCGCGTTTCCTCGTGTGGCGACCAGCGACGCCTCTCGAACCCGCTGCGACCTAATCCCTTGCTATTCCCCAGACGGACAGGGCTGGCCCGCTGCGCCCCAAAGCGCCATGTCATTGATGTGACCATCCAGACTGTAGGGCGCAGGCTCCCGCCCCGCACCCGGAGACCAGCCCCAGGCCACCGGCCCATTGAGGCTGGCGTCGTGTTCCAGATGCTCCACCATTCCTCGCCAGTCGCGCCCGCCGTTGCGCTCAGGGTCCTTGAGCTGTGCACAGATCTCGGCGCGGGATTTGCCGAACCATTCAAACTCCACCGGGGCCAATTGCCAGGCAATGCCAAAGCGCGGCGCGGCATGGGGAGCGGTGTTGAAATCATCCGACACCACATGACAGGTCTGGCAGGGCAGGAACTCCGCACCGATGCGGCTCTCGCCGGCGTTGATATTCATGCCATGTGGTTGCGGCGCACCATAGCTTGGCCCCGACCACATGGGGATATTGTCATCACCCACATGGCAATTGGCGCATCTGGGGTGGGTCACGACCTCATAGATCCGCTCAAACGCGGCCTGCCCTTCGCTACGGCTGATGCTGCCTTCCTCCGGCAGGATCACTGAGCCCTCTGCCAGAGCCGTCCCAGCGATCGAGGCGAGCGCCACAATGGCAAATCCTTTTTGCATGTCCGGCCCTCCTCAGACGAAATCGATATGTTTATTCAGCGGCAACTCGCGAATGCGCTGCCCGGTGGCGGCAAAGATCGCATTGGCAAGGGCCGGGGCCGCGGGCGGCACCCCGGGCTCACCGATGCCCCGGATACGACTGCCCGTGCTAAGGGCGCGGACCTCGATCTTGGGCGCCTGATAGAGCCGCATTCCCTCATAGGCGTGATAGTTGGTCTCCAGCGGCGCGTGATCCTCATAGGTGAGGGCGCAATTCATGGCGTGCCCCAGCCCAAAGATCACCCCACCAAAGACCTGCGCCTCAAGGTTGGTGGGATCCAGCACCTCGCCGACGTCCACTGCCACATGGACCCGATCGATACGGATACCCGCCTCCGTCTGGGTGACCTCGACGACTTGCGCACAGGGCACCCCGAAGGACATGCAAAAGCCCACACCGCGCCCGCGCCCCGCGCCAAGAGACGGACCATCCCAGCCTGACATCTCGCCCACGGCCTCCAGCACCCTGCGCGACGGGTCATGCAGACACAGGCGGATGCGTTCGGCCAGCGGGTCGGCCCCGGCGGCATGGATCAGCTCATCAAGAAAGCAATCGTGGTAGAACCCATTGCTCGACGCGCCCACCGAGCGCCAGGACGATACCGGCACCATACTGGGCGCGCGATAGCCGGTGACGCGGTAATCGGGAATATCAAAGGGCTGGTCGCAGGCCCCTGTGGTGATGGTCGCATCCGGCCCCGGCAGGCTCATCCCGCTCAGGCGACCAAACCATTCCGGGGCCATGGCCGACTGGCTCACCGAGAGATCAAAGGCCACCACCTTGCCTGCCACCACCTTGCCCCGCGCTGCCGCCACCGAAGCCGGGCGCGGATAGTCGTGGCTCATGTCCTCTTCGCGGCTCCAGGTGAGCTTCAGATGCCGCCCGGGCACGGCCAGCGCCAGCTCCACCGCCTGCTCCACATGGGTCATCTCAAGACGGTGCCCAAAGCTGCCCCCCATGGGCAACACATAGACCTTGACAGCCTCGGTCGAGACCCGGGCGATTTTTGCGGCGCGGTCCCGGACAAAGACCGGGATCTGCGTGCCGGTCCAGATCTCCACCTGCCCCTCACGCACGCGCACCACGGCATTCATCGGCTCCAGCGGCGCATGGGCCAGATACGGCACACGATAGCGGGCCTCGACGATGTCGCCTGTGGGGCCGTCTGCGCCCAGCGCGGCATCCACGTCGCCCTCGTTGCGTTGGCGATGATCATAGTGATCGGGATCGCCCAGCGCCTCTTCGAGCGCGGTAAAGATCCCCTCTGAGTTGCCGGGGTAGTCGGGCTTGCGCCATTCAATCTCAAGCGCCTCTGCGGCCTGAAAGGCCCGCCAGGTGTTGTTGGCAATCACGCCAATGCCGCTCGTCACCGGATGGATCTTCTCGACACCGCGCAGGGCCTCGGCTGCACTGGCATCATATCGGGCCACGCCCGCACCGACGGCGGGGTTGGCCCGCACGGTGGCATGCAGCATGTCCGGAAAAGCAAGATCGATGCCATAGACCTCGGTCCCGGTCGATTTGCGCAGAATATCAAGGCGCGGCAGATCGCGTTTGCCCAGATACCGCCACTCGGATGCTGGCCGCAAGGCGACATCCGTGATGGGATCGATCTCTGCGGCCTCTGCCGCAAGATCCGTATAGGCGATCTCGGTACCATTCGGCAGGATGACTGCGCCCTCACGGGTTTTCAGCGCCGCACGCGAGAGCCCCATGCGTCGGGCCGCCGCCTCTTTCAGGGTTTCACGCGCCGTGGCTCCGGCAAGGCGCATGCGCTCGAACCCATCGGGGACAGTGGAAGACCCCCCTGTGATCTGGATCGAGAACAGCTTTGCCGGCACCGCCATGAAATCGCGCAGCGTCTCGGCGACAAAGCCCTCCTGATAGGCTGGAACCGGTGCGCCCTCGCTCAGGACTGTGCCGTTGTAATAGGCCTGCCCCGGCATCCCCGGAGAGAGCGTCGCGGTGGCCGGGTCAATGTCGAGCTCCTCTGCGATCAGATAGGCCTGGATGGAATAGGCCCCCTGCCCCTTGTCGGCGCGCGGCGTGATCAGGGTGATGCCGGAAGCGTCGATCTTCACAAAGGGTGTAATCGCGGCCTCCCCCTCCTTCAGATCATCCAGCAACGGGTTTGGGATCGGCTTCTTTGCCATGTAAACGCCAAAGGCCACGCCCCCGGCAATCGCGGCAGAGCCAATCAGGAATGTACGACGGGCGATTGTTCCAGCTCGGCTCATGGCTCAGGCCTCGCTCAGCTTTTGCGCGGCGTCATGGATCGCAGCACGAATGCGGGGATAGGTGCCGCAGCGGCAGAGGTTTGCGGACATCACCGCGTCGATCTCTTCATCCGTAGGCGCTGGGTTCAGATCGAGCAGCGCCGCCGCTTGCATGATCTGGCCGGACTGGCAATAGCCGCATTGTGCCACCTGATGCGCCACCCAGGCCGCTTGCACCGCGTGCAGGCTCTCGGGCGTGCCGAGCCCCTCAATGGTGGTCACCTCTCCCTCGAGCGCCCCCACCGGCAATTGGCAGGAACGCACCGCCATTCCGTCTACATGGACCGTGCAGGCCCCGCATTGCGCGATACCACAGCCGTATTTCGGACCTTTGATATGCAGCTCATCCCGGAGAACCCACAAAAGGGGCATCTCGGGCTCGACATCGACCTCATATTCGGTCCCGTTCACGGTCAGCTTCATGATGGATCTCCGTGGCAGCCGTTTGATCCAAGTCTAAAGCAATCCGCGCAGAGGAAAACGCCAGAATGGCGCTGACCTGAGGGAACCCTCGCCGCGTCCTGAACGCTCAGGGCGCCGAATACCGCCATACCCGCGCGGTAGGCCGGTCAGCCCGTTGCGCTTAGGGCAGTACCGGCGCGGCGGCGCTGAGATCCGGCTTGATGCGGATCATATCCACCTGCTTCTGTCCCGGCTGCGTCAGATCCACCGACTTGCCGATCAGGGCGGCAGGCACGGATGTTGCCGCCCCTAGCCCCTCGGCGAGCGGCACATCGCATTGGCTGACCAGAACCCGCAGGGCCGTGGTCAGATCAAGATCCGCACCGGCCAAAGTCCCATCCGACAGGCACAGCCGTCCGTCACTACGCGTGATCCGGCGGCCTTCGAGCAGGAATTCGCGATCCTCGGTCCCGGCAACTGCCATCGCGTCCGAGACGAGGAACAGGTGCCCAGGCCCACGTCGCTTTGCCTGCCAGGCGGCGCGCAGGCTTGCAGGATGCACATGGATCCCATCCGCAATCACACCCGCCGAAAGCTCTGCGGTATCAAGCACCGCTCCGACCAGCCCCGGCGCCCGGTTGCCAAGCTGGCTCATGGCGTTGAACAGATGGGTGGCACAGCACGCACCAGCCCGCACATAGTCCACGCAGGTGTCAAAGGGCGCATCCGTGTGACCAAGCGATACCAGCACACCCGCTTCGACCATCCGCGTCACCTGCTCCGGGGTGACGCTTTCTGCCGCCACCGTGACCTTCAGCTTGGGCAAGCGTGCAGCCGCCGTGCAGATCGCAGCTAGGTCGCTGTCATCCATTGCGCGGATCAGGTTGGCGTCATGGGCGCCCTTGCGAGCAACCGACAGATGTGGACCTTCCAGATGCACCCCGCCAAACCCACGCACGCCGGCCTCATGCGCGGCAATCCCAGCCTCAAGTGTCGCACGGGTCTTTTCGGCGGTGTCGGTGATCAGCGTCGGCAGGATCGTGGTGGCACCCAGGCTGCGATGCGCCGCGCAGATCTTGCGAATGGTCTCGACATTGGGCGCATCGCCCAGCATCACCCCCCCGCCGCCGTTGACTTGCAGGTCGACATAGCCGGGCGACAGAAGGTCCCCACCTAGGTCAATCACCTCCCCCTGCTCTTGCAGCTCCGCCACCGGGGCAAGCGCCACAAGCGCGCCCTCGCGAAACTGCGCGCCAAAGCCTTGCAGCACGTGCTTGCCATCAAAGATCGGCCCGCCGAGGTAGGTCGTAAGGGGATGCATCATACGGTTTCCGTCACCTTGTTCAGATGCCGCGGCGCATCCGGGTTCACACCGCGGCGGGCCGCGACGGCTTCGACCATGCCATAGAACGATACGATCGAGGCAATCGGATCGGTGATCCAGTGGTCCGTGCGCACATGCGGCAGCACCTCTGCGCCCTTGGCCTTGTGGGTGGTGGCGAAGACCCGCGCACCCTTGTCCCCCAGTGCGGCAACCATCTCGCCCACGCTCTCTTCGGCGGCGTCGGCGGCGGCAAAGGCGATCACCGGAAAGTTCTCACCCACAATCGACACCGGGCCATGCAACACTTCTGCCGCCGAGTAGCTCTCGGCGTGGATCTGGCAGGTTTCCTTGAACTTCAGCGCCGCCTCATTCGAGATCGCCCAGCTTGGGCCGCGCCCGAGCGTGTAGAGCGACTGACCGTCGATGGCCTCAATGGCCGCACTCCAGTCGCAATCCTTGGCCTTGGCCAGATGTCCCGGCAGGCGCAGGATCGCCTCGAGGAGGGCGGCGTCCTGTTTGACCTCTGCCAAGACCCAGAGCCCCGCCACCAGTGACGTGACAAAGGTCTTGGTGGCCGCAACACTCAGCTCAGGCCCGGCATGGATCGGCAGAACCGCTGCAGCCGTTTCCGCCAGGGGTGATCCAGCGTCATTGGTGATCGCCACCGTATAGGCCCCCTTGTCGCGAAACGCCGAGGTCAGCTGCACGATGTCGGGGCTTTTGCCCGACTGCGACACAGAGATGCTCAGCGCGCCTTTGCAATGGAGGTCAACGCCATAGATGGATTTCACCGAGGGCCCCACCGAGGCCATCGGCAGACCCAGAAGCAACTCGCTGGCATATTTCAGATAGGCCGACGCATGATCCGAAGACCCCCGCGCCACCGACAAGAGATAGCTTGGCTGCAGGTCGCGAATATCGGCCGCGGTGGCCGCAACCGCGCCGGCACCTTCGGTGAGGAGACGCTCGACCGCGTCCGGGATCTCGTTGATTTCTCGACGCATCTGCGTTTGAGGGGCGTTCATGGTTCAATACCTTTCACTGAGCAGATCAGTTGTTGAGGGTAGATGTGAAACCGCGGGCACAGTGCTCAGGGCGATCAGCCCGATAGCTGCAACTCCGCGACAAAGTCATAGGCGTCGCCGCGATACAGCGAGCGCGTCAGCTCCGCGACGCGACCGTCTTCGAGAAAGGACACCCGCTGGATGCGCAGCCCGGCAGTGCCTTCGGCCACGTTCAAGAGTTTGGCGTCATTCGAATCCAGATTGAGCGCAGAGATCTTTTGCACCGCCCGCACCGGGCGATGCCCGATCTGGCCAAGCGTTGCATAGAGCGAAGACGTCACCTCGAGCGGATTGGGCAGAATACTGAGCGGCAGCGCTGCCCGTTCCAGCGCCATCGGCTGCCCGCCCGCCTCACGCAGACGGTAGATCCGCGCCACAGACTCCTCAGCGCCGAGACCCAGCACGGAGATCTCTTCTTCGGTGGGCATAAAAACCCCCCGCTCCAGCCATTTCGACGTGGTCTCCATCCCGCGTTCCTGCATGTCCTCGGTAAAGGACGTCAGATGGCGCAGGGATTGTTCGACCCGGGCCGTGCTCTCACGCACAAAAGAGCCAGATCCCTGCCGCTGCTCGATCGCGCCTTGCTGCACCAGTTCCTGCATCGCCTTGCGCACGGTGACGCGCGACATATCGGTGATCTCGGCAATCTCGCGCTCTGGCGGCAAAGAGCTGTTGGGCGGCAGAACACCGGACTGGATCGCATCCTCAAGGCGGCGGCGCAGCTGGACATAGCGCGGCCCCGCGCCCTGATCGAACCAGCTTTCAGGCTTCAGGAACTCAGTGATCGTCATCTCGGACCTCCCGGGCAAAGTCATGGGCGAGCGCGATCGCCCCATCGAGCGGCGTGCCGCGTGGCGCAATGCAGGCCTCTTGCATCGCTGGGGGCAGATAGGCGCGAAACTGCGGCGCAATGCCGCCGGTCAGACACAGCGGCAACCCCGCCTTCCAGCCCATCTTGTGCAATGTGATGGCAATCTCATGGGCGGCATCGGTCAGGATCTCGACCGCCAGCGGGTCGCCCATGGCGGCAAAGGCTGTCACATCCGGGGCCACCCGGCCAAAATCCGCAGGCCGCGCCGTGACCGCAAAGGCGACAATTTCAGCCGATCCGCCAAACCGCGCCAGAAGATGCGCCCCCAGTTCGGAAACCTCTCGCAGCTGATCGACCTCCTCGAGGGTACAGGCGAGCGCACGTCGCCCGACCCATTGCGCCGAAGCCGGATCGCCCAGCACCGACCCCCAACCGCCCGCGAATCGAGAGCGCCCGTCGATTTGCGCCGCAAAAAACGACCCGGTGCCGCAATGCGCGATCAGCCCGTCCGCTCCGCCAAGGGCACCCGCAAGCGCCGTGGGGCGATCATCGGTCACGCGCACCCGCTCAAAAGGAAGTGCCTCGGCAAACCGCCCGGCGATCTCGGGTCCCGTCACCCCAGCAATCCCGATATAAATCGGGCACATGGCCAGCACCTCGACCGGCGCGCCACTCTTGACCGCAAGCTGCTCCAGCCCGTCACGCACCTGCGCCACGGCCCCCGCCATATCGGTGGAAATATTCGCCGACCCCGTCTCTACCGCGATGACAGAATGACCATCGCAGAGCGCCAGTCGGCACCGCGTGCCGCCGCCATCAAGAGCCAGAACAGAGGTTTTCAATGCATCCGTCATGAAAATACCATTACGATACCAAAACGGTTTTTGGAAGATAGAAACAGGACCAACTGCACAAGAAATACCGGCAAAATCGTTGAAACCGGCGATTTCAAAGGTAAAATTAAGATACCAAGGCGTACCAAAACGTAATGGTGGACAAAAGGTATCAAATGGGTATTGTTGGTGCAAACCTGGAGGGAATCACGTGTCGACCGCTGCCACGGAACAATTGCACAACCAAGCCGAGGGCCTCGACGCCCGCCCCCTGCACGAGGTGGCAGAGATCCTGGCCGAGGCCCAGCAAGAGGCCTCAGGCGCGGCGCGCGCGGCGACAGATCCCATCTGCTCAGGCGCAACAGCCATGGCGCAGGCCATCCGGGCGGGCGGTACGCTCCACTATGCAGCAGCTGGCTCGTCGGGCCTCATGGCCGCTGCCGACGCTCTGGAGCTCGGAGGGACATTCTCCATCCCGGCAGAACAGCTGCGCATCCACATGGCAGGTGGCATGCCCACCGGTGTAGAGATGCCCGGTGGCACCGAGGATGAGACCGCAGACCTCGAACGCGCGCTGTCCAGCATCGGCCCCAACGATGTGCTGATCGGCGTCTCCGCCAGCGGCACCACACCCTATACGGTTGCGGGAGCCGAACGCGCCAAGGCGCAGGGCGCCTGCGTCATCGGGATCGCGAACAACCCCAATTCTGCACTGCTGGACATCGCCGATCACGCGATCCTTCTGCCGACCCCGCCCGAAGTCGTCTCGGGGTCTACCCGCATGGGGGCAGGCACTGCGCAGAAAATCGCGCTCAATATGCTGTCGACGCTGATGGCGATTGATCTCGGCCATGTCCACGACGGCATGATGATCAACTTGCGCGCCGACAACATCAAACTTCGCATCCGCGCCCGCCAGATCGTGACCCGGATCACCGGTGCCGACGAAGACACCGCCACTGCGGCCATCGAGGCCGCAAACGGCAACGTAAAAAGCGCCATCCTGATTGCGGCGGGCGCATCCGACCTCGCAGACGCCAACGCGCGCCTGGAGACAACTGGTGGCAAGCTGCGCCCGGCGCTCCTGTCGCTCAACACACAAGAAAAACAACAATAATTCATTCCAATAGGAGGAAGACCGATGAAAAGTAAGTTTATGATGGCCGCGCTGACGGGCACTGCCCTGGTGGCCACTTCCGCACTGGCCGAGGATGTCACCCTCACCGTGGAAAGCTGGCGCAATGACGACCTGACGCTCTGGCAGGACAAGATCATCCCCGCATTCGAAGCCGCAAACCCCGGCATCAAGGTGAAATTCACCCCCAGCGCGCCGACCGAATACAACGCGGTCCTGAACTCCAAGCTGGACGCAGGCTCTGCTGGTGATCTGATCACCTGCCGCCCGTTTGACGCCTCGCTTGCGCTCTATGAGGCGGGCCACCTCGCCGCGCTGGATGATATGGACGCGATGAGCAACTTCTCTGACGTCGCCAAATCCGCATGGCAGACCGACGATGGCTCCGCGAGCTTCTGTGTGCCGATGGCCTCCGTGATCCACGGCTTCATCTACAACAAAGAGGCCTTCGAAGAGCTCGGCCTTGAGGTTCCGACCACCGAAGACGAATTCTTTGCCGCGCTTGAGACCATCAAGGAAGACGGCAACTATATCCCGATGGCGATGGGCACCAACGACCAGTGGGAAGCCGCCACCATGGGCTATAACAACATCGGCCCGAACTACTGGAAAGGCGAAGAAGGCCGTCGCGCCCTGATCGCGGGCGAGCAGAAGCTCACCGACGAACAATGGGTTGCCCCCTATGCGACCCTCGCCAAATGGGCGGATTATCTGGGCGACGGCTATGAGGCGCAGACCTATCCTGACAGCCAGAACCTCTTCACGCTGGGCCGCGCGGCGATCTATCCCGCGGGCAGCTGGGAAATTTCTGGCTTCAACGCACAGGCAGATTTTGAAATGGGCGCCTTCAAGGCTCCGGTCAAATCTGCAGGCGACACCTGCTATATCTCGGACCACACCGACATCGGTATTGGCATGAACGCCTCCACCGAGCACCCCGAAGCCGCCAAGGCCTTCCTCGCCTGGGTCGCATCGCCCGAGTTCGCGGACATCTTCGGCAACGCTCTGCCCGGCTTCTTCCCGCTCTCCAATGCGCCGGTCGAGCTCGAAGATCCGCTGGCCAAGGAATTTGTAAGCTGGCGTGGCGAGTGCGAGAGCACCATCCGCTCCACCTACCAGATCCTGTCGCGCGGCACGCCGAACCTCGAAAACGAGACCTGGGGCGCATCCGTTGCCGCAATCAAAGGCACCGAAACGCCCGAAGCTCTGGGCGAAAAGCTCCAGTCGGGTCTCGCAACCTGGTACGAACCGCAACAGTAAGTCCCCGAAAAGACAAGCAAACCACTGTTGTAACATCCCCGGACGCGCCACTCCGCGCGTCCGGGAACTGGACCGGAGGTTCCCATGCAAAAGCCCCGCATCCGCTGGCATATCGCCATTTTTCTGGCCCCTGCCGTGCTGATCTACACCTCGGTTATGATCTTCCCCCTCTTCAACACGCTGCGCCTCGCTCTCTTTCAGGAGATCGATCAGGAGCGCGTCTATGTGGGGCTGGAGAATTTCCGCACGCTGTTCTTTGACCCGATCTGGTCAGAGCAATTCTGGAACGCGCTGGGAAACAACTTCTGGTTCTTCCTAATTCACATGCTGGTGCAAAATCCCATCGGGATCGCCCTTGCGGCCCTCCTGAGCCATCCGCGCCTGCGCTTTGCGGCACTCTATCGCTCCGCGATCTTCATCCCGACGATCCTGAGCTTTGTGATCGTGGGTTTTGCGTGGAAGCTCATCCTGTCGCCCATCTGGGGCATCGCGCCTTCTATGCTGGATGCGGTCGGTCTGAAATCGCTCTTTGCGCCCTGGCTTGGCAAGGAAGAATACGCCCTCACCACACTGGCGCTGATCTCCGTGTGGCAATTCGTCGGCATCCCGATGATGCTGATCTATGCCGCACTGCTGTCGATCCCCGAAGAAATGCTCGAGGCAGGCGAGATTGACGGCGTCACCGGCATGGCCGCTTTCTGGAAGATCAAACTACCGCTGATCCTGCCCTCTATCGGGATCATCTCGATCCTGACTTTTGTGGGCAATTTCAACGCCTTCGACCTGATCTACGCCTCCCAAGGCGCGCTGGCGGGGCCTGATTTCTCCACCGACATCCTGGGCACATTCATGTATCGGACGTTCTTTGGCTTCCAGCTGCAACTTGGCGATCCGCATATGGGGTCCGCGATTGCAGGGGCGATGTTTGCGATCATCCTTGTGGGCGTCTGTCTTTATCTCTTCGGCATCCAGACCCGGATGCGCCGCTACCAGCTCTGACGGGAGGCACTCATGAGTTCTGCACGCTCCAACCCGATCAACACGGCTGCAATGCATGGCGCGCTGATCATCTACACCTTGATTGCGCTGTTTCCGGTCTTTGTGATCCTGATCAACAGCTTCAAGACCCGCAAAAAGATCTTCCGCGAACCGCTGGCCCTGCCGGATGCGGACAGCTTCTCCCTCGTGGGCTATCAGACGGTGATGAAACAGGGGGATTTCTTCCTCTACTTTCAGAACTCCTTCATCGTCACCGTCGGCTCGCTCACGCTGATCCTGCTGTTTGGGGCCATGGCGGCCTTTGCGCTCAGCGAATATCGTTTTCGCGGCAATATGCTGATGGGGCTCTATCTCGCGCTCGGGATCATGATCCCGATCCGCATCGGCACCGTGGCGATCCTTGAAATGATGGTGTCGACGGGGCTGGTGAACACGCTCTGGGCGCTGATCCTCGTCTACACGGCCCAAGGCCTGCCGCTCGCGGTCTTCATCCTGAGTGAATTCATGCGACAGGTGAGTGATGACCTGAAAAACGCCGGTCGCATCGACGGGCTCAGTGAATTCACCATCTTCTTCAAGCTGGTCCTGCCCTTGGTGCGCCCTGCATTGTCCACCGTCGCGGTCTTCAACATGATCCCGATCTGGAACGATCTGTGGTTCCCGCTGATCCTCGCCCCCGCCGAGGAAACCAAGACGCTGACGCTTGGCAGTCAGGTGTTCATCGGCCAGTTCGTGACCGACTGGAACGCGGTTCTGTCGGCGCTGTCGATGGCGATCCTGCCGGTGCTGATCCTCTATGTGATCTTCTCCCGCCAGCTCATTCGCGGCATCACGTCGGGTGCGGTGAAATGATGGTTTCTCGTCTCACCACAGAAGGGCAGTGCCCGACCGCGGAAGGGCGTAAAGGCTCAAACCGCAAAGGAGCCACATCATGACCCGTGTTCTGATCGCTGGCCTCGGCAATATGGGCCTTTCCCACGCGCTCGCGCATCACAAACAGGACGGCGCCGAGATTGTCGGCCTCGTCAATCGCTCAGGTCAGGTCGACCACCCCGACCTTCAGGGCTATCCGGTCTTCACCGACTTTCACGCGGCCCTCGAGGACACAAAACCGGATCTGGTGGTCGTCGCCACCTACTCCGACAGCCACGCCGACTATGCCGTGGCCGCGATGGAGGCCGACGCGCACGTGTTTGTCGAAAAACCCCTCGCCACCACGGTCGAGGACGCCCGCCGGGTCGTCGCAACCGCCAAGGCCAAGAACCGCAAACTGGTCGTGGGCTATATCCTGCGCCACCACCCCTCGTGGGTGCGGCTCATTGAGGAATCCCGCGCACTTGGCGGCCCGTATGTGTTCCGCATGAACCTCAACCAGCAAAGCAAGGGCGCGGAGTGGGAAACTCACAAGGCACTGATGCAGACCACCGCGCCCATCGTCGATTGCGGCGTGCATTACATGGATGTCTGGTGCCAGATCACCGATGCAAATCCCGTTCAGGTCAACGCCATGGGCCTGCGGCTCTCGGACGAGATCGCGCCCGATATGTATAACTACGGCCAGTTTCAGGTCACATTCGATGATGGCTCTGTCGGCTGGTACGAGGCGGGCTGGGGGCCGATGATGTCGGAGACCGCCTTCTTCGTCAAAGATGTGATCTCCCCCAAAGGCTCAGTCTCAATCACCGAAGCCGACAAGTCCGGCTCTTCGGATGTGGACGGCCATACCCGCGTCGGCGGGCTGCTCGTACACCGTCCCGAGGGCGACCAGCTGATCGACCTGCCCGATGAACCCGGCCACCAGGCGCTCTGTGACGCCGAACAGGCCTATATGCTGCGCGCCATCCGTGAGGATCTCGACCTCTCCCGCCACGCGCAGGACGCCGTGCAGTCGCTGGCGATCTGCCTGGCCGCCGATGAAAGCGTCCGCAGCGGCGCCCCTGTCAAACTCAATGAGGTAACGCCATGACCGCGCTGACCCTGACCAATGTGAACAAATCCTTCGGCAATGTGCATGTCCTCAAGGACATCAACATCGAGGTCGATGAGGGCGAGTTCGTCGTCTTTGTCGGCCCCTCGGGCTGTGGCAAATCCACCCTCCTGCGCACCATCGCGGGACTTGAGGATGTGACCTCGGGCGAGGTGTGCATCGCGGGCGAGGTGGTCAACCAGACCCCGCCCTCCAAACGCGGCATCGCCATGGTGTTTCAGTCTTACGCGCTCTATCCGCACCTCAACGTGCGCAACAACATGTCGCTGGCGCTGAAACAGGCCAAGGAAAGCAAGGAAACCATCGAGGAACGCGTGGCCGAAGCCAGCCGCATGCTGAGCCTGGGCGATTACCTCGACCGCTTCCCGTCGGAACTCTCGGGCGGTCAGCGCCAGCGGGTTGCCATTGGCCGCGCCATTGTGCGCCACCCCAAGCTGTTCCTCTTTGATGAGCCGCTTTCAAACCTCGACGCGGCCCTGCGTATGAACACGCGGCTGGAGATCGCCAATCTCCACGAACAACTGGGCGCAACGATGATCTACGTCACCCACGACCAGACCGAGGCGATGACCCTTGCGGATAAAATCGTGGTGCTGCGCGATGGCCGTGTCGAACAGATCGGCTCTCCGATGGAGCTTTATAACAACCCGGCCAATCAGTTTGTGGCGGGCTTCCTTGGCTCTCCGGCGATGAACTTCCTGCCCGCTGCCCTGCTCGAAGATGGCAACCCCAACACGCTTGGCGTACGTCCCGAAGATCTCCGGTTGGATGACGCCGGCCTCCTCGAGGTGACGTCAAAGCATGTTGAACACCTCGGCGGTGACACCAATGTCATCGCGGATTGCCACGGCCACCAGATCACCCTGCGGCTCTTTGGGCAGCATGCCATCCGCACGGGCCAGGGCCTGCGCCTGAGCATCGCCGAAGGCAAATCCTACGTCTTTGACCCAAGCGGCGCGCGCCTCAGCTGACCCACAGGCGCGGCGCGGACCGCGCGGCCTTGTGGCCATGCGACCTCCTGCCTCACGGCAACCTTCGTACCAAGGGCGCGACAGCGGCCTTGACCCGTTGCGGCGCGCTTGTCATGTCCAAGAGGCACCAGACGCAGGAGACAGCCATGCCCAAACTTGGAATGGAGCCCAAGCGCCGCGCCGCCTTGGTCTCTGCGGTGATCGACGAGATCGGTGAGACCCGCTCGATCGATGTGACCGTGGCCAAGATCGCCCGCCGCGCGGGCATGAGCAGCGGCCTTGCGCATCACTACTTTGGCAGCAAGGAGCAGATGCTAATTGCCGCCATGCGCTTCATTCTGGCGGAGTTTTCCGCCGATGTGCGCGCCGAGCTTGCCAAGGCCAAAGACCCCCGCGGCCGGCTCGAGGCGATCATCCGCGCCAATTTTGCCGCTCATGTGTTTGACCGGCGCAAGATGTCGGCCTGGCTCAGTTTCTATGCGCTGGCGCAATCCAACCCGCAGGCCGCACATTTGATGAAACTTTATCAAAGACGGCTGCACAGCAATCTGATGTATGACTTGCGCGCCCTGACGCCCGATGCCTCTGCGGTTGCGACCAAGCTTGCCGCCCTGATCGACGGCGTCTATCTGCGTGCCGCGCTCAATGTGATGGGGGATCGAAAAGAGGCCGCACAACAGGTCTCTGAGGCGCTCGAGAGCTTTCTGAACGCCAAAGATTGACTCCGCAGAGGAGCCAATCTCGCCTGTGCATCGCGACCACACCCTACAACAAACCCACCCCTGCCCGCTGGACAACACGGTTAATTTTTGTCGTTTTATCGCTAAATCTGTGCCACAATTTTGAAAATAATAAAACTGGGCATGGGTTGAGGCGACCTACCGCAGTGGATCAGGTCGCTCTACACGAGGTGAGAGTAAGTGGCGCAGTATACGGTTACAGCGTTCAGGTGGTCAGGAACTGGGTATAACGCCCAGTACAATACATCCTACACAGCGGTCATCACCGATGACGACGCTTATCTGAACGGCAATGGCGATAGCAACGAAACCGTCAGCATTGACGGCGGGCCCTCCTATGTGACCAACGGGGCTCCGTATGACATTAATGTCTCCTTTACCGACACCAGCGGCACTCCTCATGTGGAGACCTTCTATTTTTTCAATGTGAACAATAGCTGGTATTTCATCCCCGGGCCGGGATCGGCCTTTACCGAGGGGGCGACGCTCGGCAGCTATCAGAGCCACACCACCGCGCCGACACTCTACAGCACGATCACCTGCTTTGTTCGCGGCACCCTGATCGAGACGCAAAACGGCCTGATGCCGGTCGAGATGCTGCGCCCGGGCACCATGGTGCGCACCAGCGACGGCAGCTTCAAACCGCTGCGCCTGCCCATGAGTCGCAAGATCCGGCCAGCAGAGCTGCGCGCCAATCCCAAGCTCGCTCCGGTGCGGATCGTGGCGGGTGCCTTGGGCAACGGCCTGCCAAAACGCGATCTTCTCGTTTCGCGCCAGCATCGCATGCTGGTGTCTTCGAAAATCTGCGAACGCATGTTTGGCCAGACCAATGTACTTTTGGCGGCGCACCAGCTCACCGTCTTGCCGGGGATCTTTGAAGATAACACACAAGAGGATGTGGAATATTTCCACCTTGTCTTTGATCGCCACGAGGTGATCTTTGCCGAAGGCGCGCCGACCGAGAGTTTCTTTCCCGGCCCCGAGGCGATCAAGGCAATGCCTGCCGAAGCGCGCGCGGAAATCCTGGCGATCTTTCCGCAGATCCAGACCTGGGGTTTTGTCCCTGAGCCCGCGTTTCAGATCCCAACGGGCAAGTTGCAGCGCAAGCTGGTGGCGCGTCATCTCAAGAACAATCGCCCGCTGCTCTGAGCCCGGCGCCGCCACCAAAAAGCCCCCGCCAATTGGGCGAGGGCTTTAAATTTCTTATTCATTTTCAGCAGCGATCAGGCGGCCAGGCCCTTCGACCCGATGTCGAGGAATTTCTGGCGCCGATCCTTGATCAGCGCTTTGGCGTCCATGTCCTTCATTTCCGCCAGCATCTCGCTGATGGCTGCACCCACCGCGCGGTAGCTGGCTTCGGGATCGCGATGCGCGCCGCCCAGGGGTTCGGGGATCACCCGGTCCACCACCTCAAGCGCCTTCAGGTCCTGCGCGGTCAAACGCAGCGCCTCGGCAGCCTCGCGCATTTTCTCGGCGTCTTTCCAAAGGATCGACGCACAGCCTTCGGGCGAGATCACCGAATAGACCGAATGCTCCAGCATCGCGACACGGTTGGCGGTGGCAAAGGCCACAGCGCCGCCAGAGCCACCCTCGCCGATGATCACGGAAATCACCGGCACACCGATCTTGAGGCTCATCTCGGTCGACCGTGCAATCGCCTCGGACTGGCCGCGCTCTTCGGCCCCCTTGCCGGGGTAGGCCCCGGTGGTATCCACCAGCGTGACGACGGGCAGACCGAAGCGGCCCGCCATCTCCATCAGGCGCACGGCCTTGCGGTAGCCTTCGGGACGCGCCATGCCAAAGTTATGGGTGATACGCGATTTGGTGTCAGACCCCTTCTCGTGGCCGATCACCATCACCGGCTGGTCATTAAAGCGCGCAAGACCGCCCATCACCGCAAGGTCATCGGCAAAATTCCGGTCCCCTGCCAGCGGCGTGTACTCGGTAAAGAGCTTTTCGATATAGTCCTTGCAGTGGGGCCGCTCAGGGTGGCGTGCCACCTGACATTTGCGCCACGCGGTCAGATCCGCATAGAGATCCTTCAGAAGCTGCGCTGCTTTCTTGTCGAGCGCGGCGGCTTCATCCACCACATCCATTTCTTCGTTGGTGCGCGCCAACGCCCGCAGCTCTTCCGCCTTGCCTTCGATCTCAGCGAGGGGTTTTTCGAATTCCAGATACTGGGTCATGCTGTCTCTACTGTCACGGTTTGCTCGTTATATGGACTTACGCTGCGTCCGATGCAACTCTCCGTGTAGGATATGCACCCCCTCCTACGCGGTCGCGGCGGGGCTTTGCCACTGTTGAGCGTGCAGAATGCGTCGCCTGAGGGCCTTGCGCAAACTCAGCAAGATTTGTCACGCCCGCTTCTGGCATCACGAGGCGGCACGACGACCAAAGGACAAAGCATGGCCCAGAGTTACGAGGATCGCATCCTGCGGGTGCTCCGGTATATTCACGACAACCCGGCCGGGGATCTCAGCCTCGACCGGCTGGCGGATGTGGCGGCAATGTCGCGGTTTCACTGGCATCGGGTGTTTCGCGCCCTCACCGGCGAGACCTGCGGCCAATCGGTGCGCCGGATCCGGCTGCACCGCGCTGCCGTGGCGCTGGCGCATTCCGATGCCTCGATTGAGGAGATCGCCGCCACCGTGGGCTACCCCAGCCGACATTCCTTTTCGCGTGCCTTTACTGCGGCTTATGGCGATGCGCCCGGAGCCTTCCGCGCCAAGGGGCTGCATTTGCCGCCGCTTGCACTTCGCGATCCAAAGGAGCTTTTAATGCATAATGTCACCCTGCGCGATGAACCCGCGCGCCACCTCGTCACCGTCCCTCACCGTGGCCCCTATGCCGAGATCGGGCGCGCGTTCGAGCATTTTTCAGCGCTCGCCAACAGTCGCAACCTCTGGCCGCAGCTGGGGCCGGTGCTCGGCGTGTACCTCGATGCGCCGGGCGAGGTGCCCGAAGATCAGTTGCGCAGTTATGCCGGGGCGGAATATCGCGGCGATGGCACGCCGGAGGGGCTCGAACCCTTTGCGCTGCCTGGCGGCAAGGCGGCGGTGCTCACCTTCAAGGGCCCCTATGCGGGGCTTGCAGCGGCCTATGACAGTCTTTTTGGTGGCTGGCTGCCGCAATCGGGCGAGACCCCGGCCGATCAGCCCTGCTATGAGATCTATCTCAACGATCCCCGCGCCACCGCCCCCGAAGAACTGCTTACGGAAATCGTGCTGCCCTTGCGTTAAGCGCGCCGCTTTTCGCGAGAGCGAAAAGGCGTGCAGGGGGCCCTCGATGGGCGCTCTCCACGCTCCCGTTCCACGCGACCCCTCTTTGGGGGGATCATTCTTTCCTGATGTGCGAGATCAATTGGGCCAGATCACCGGATAGAGCGAGGCCACCAACAGCACTGCCATGGTCCAGTTAAAGAGCGTCAGTCGTTTGGGGCTGGTCAAGAACCGCGCCATCTGCTGCCCAAGCACGGTCCAGGACCCCACAGAGGGCAGGTTGATCGCCCCAAAAACCACCCCCACAACCAGAATTGCCCAGAGCGTATGATCCGGCGTATAGGCGCTGATCGCAGTGAGCGCCATCGCCCAGGCCTTGGGATTCACCCATTGAAAGGCCGCCGCCTGCAGAAAGGTCATCGGGGTACCGGCATCCCCGTCTGCGCCGGTTTTGGCAGCGCCCGCATTGGCGATTTTCCACGCCAGATAAAGAAGATAGACCACCGAGCCAACTTTGAGCACGGTGTAGCTCACCGGGTAGGCATCAAAGACCTGCACCAGCCCCGCGCCGACCAGCAGCACCATGAACACAAAGCCAAGCGCCACGCCCAGCATATGGGGAATGGTGCGCCGAAAGCCAAAATTGGCGCCAGAGGCCATCAGCATCAGGTTGTTCGGCCCCGGCGTGATCGAAGAGACGAAGGCAAAAAGCGCAAGCGCTGCGAGGAGATCATAGGTCATCATGCGCAATATCTTGCGGCGCAGATGCGGAAATGAAATTGTGTTTTTGTGTTAGCCCGGGCATTATTTGCAACAAATGGCGAAGACTGACAAAATAAACCAGCAGATATTGCAAGAACTGGGCCGCGATGGCCGGATCTCGAATCTCGAGCTGGCGGACCGGGTCGGCCTGTCGCCCTCGGCCTGCTTGCGCCGGGTTCAGGAGCTTGAACGCGCCGGCGTCATCACCGGCTATCGTGCGGTGCTCGACCGCGAGGCGATGGGCGTGGGGTTTGTCACCTATATCGGCGTGGGGCTCGGAGAGCACACCAAAGAGGCGCAGGAAGCCTTTGAGCGCGCCATGCGCAGCGCGCCTGAAGTGGTGGAGTGCCACAACATCACCGGCACCATCGAATACCTCTTGCGGGTCGAATGCGCCGACCTCAAAAGCTACAAGCAGTTTCACACCGAGATCCTTGGGACCTCGCCCTTTGTGACTGCGATCACCACCTATGTGGTGATGGGCTCGCCCAAGGATCAGCGCGCCTGAGCGCGCTTGCGGCAGAATGTGTTGCGCAGCCCCCGTACGCCCTGGCAGGGAAATCCTATTGAACTGCCGCTAAGCTCCTGAGAGATCGCGATCATCGGCCGGGTTGACACCCCGGCCCCTCCTGGAACCGGCTTTCCCGAACGGGAAGCGTGCAGAGACAACGTTTAGCGCGCGGGTGGATACACCCGTCCAACTCCGATCTGGCGGCGCCGCCTCCTTATCGTCAACAAAATTGTCGTCCTCATCATTCAGATCCCCACCCAATCCGAGGATCACCCAAACAGCAAGACGGATACGGCGCCCTATCCCGGAGCACGCCGGTCATCGTGCTGCTGATAAACTCTGGGACTGAGGGATTGCGCCGCGCTGCGCGCGCCGCCGCAGGGCCGGGGCCGCGCCTTCGGCGCGGCCCCGGCTTGGCCCAACGCTTTTGGATCAGGCTTGCCCTGATCCCTAAAAGGGGCGGGAGCGCTCCGCCCTCCTGCTCGTCATCTTCACCGCAGACAAACAGATCGCGCACCCTGTCGTTCGCGCTTAGACTTCACGCTTGACCTCAACCCCGCTTGAGATCCGAGGCTCGTTTTCGTGACGACCATTTTCGGGGGACAGCCAGTATGAAAATCACCACAGCGGGTCTCATATTGTTCACGACGCAGTATCAGGCCTGCGTCACCTTTTATCGCGATTGCTTGAGACTGAGATTACTCCATAGCATCAATCGTCCCGGAGAGACCCTGAGCACCTTTGATCTGGGCGGCGCCTATTTGATGATCGAACCCGAAGACGATCCCGCCGCAGCTCTGGCCAGACTGCCACTGAAGTTGCGATTCAATGTGCCGGATGTCCAAGCGAGCTCTGAGAAACTGCGGCAACGCGGTGTGGAGGTGCGACTCCTTCACCATTCCTGGGGCAGCACTGCGGAGTTCAGTGACCCCGCAGGCACGCGCTGCGCCTTGCGCTCCGATGAAGGGTTCGGCGTGTGAGCCGAACCCATTCCTATCGGGGAAGAGCGCAAGGGAGCGAGGCGCTGCCTCGCGCTCCGGGATATTTTTGGTTAGAAGAAGCCTGAGGCCGTATCGCGCAGGCCCCGACAGCATTGGGCCGGGTTTAGCTGTTCTGTGCGATGAGGTCGGATTGCGCCACGATGACTTCGGCCTGTTTAATGGACGCAATGTCTACGAGACGCCCTTTGTAGACGGTTGCGCCGGCGCCTGTGGCCTTGGCCTCTTCCATCGCAGCCAGGATTTCGCGCGCCTCGGCAACGGCAGCATCCGAAGGCGTAAAGACCTCATTCGCCAATGCGATCTGCTTGGGGTGGATCGCCCATTTGCCCACCATGCCCAGCGTCGCGGAGCGTTTTGCCTGGGCCATGAACCCTTCGTCATCGGAGAAGTCCCCAAAAGGCCCGTCCACCGGGAGCACCCCATGGGTGCGGCAGGCGGCGACAATTGCGGCCTGGGCCCAGTGCCACGGGTCGGACCAATGTTTGGCGCCCTCATGGAGCATGTAGTAATTCTCCTGTGTGCCGCCGATCCCGGTGGTCTGCATGCCCATGGAGGCGGCAAAATCCGCCGCGCCGAGGCTCATGGCCTGCAGACGCGGACTGCTGGCGGCGATCGCCTCGACATGGGCGATGCCAGCCGCGGATTCGATAATGACTTCAAAGCTGATCGGCTTCTGGCGGCCCTTGGCACGTTCGATCGCGGTCACAAGCGCGTCGACGGCATAAACGTCCTCGGCGCAGCCCACCTTCGGGATCATGATCTGGTCGAGCCGATCACCCGCCTGCTCCAGAAGGTCCACCACATCGCGGTACCAATAGGGCGTGTCGAGACTGTTGATGCGCACGCTCAGGGTTTTGCGCCCCCAATCGATCGTATTGATAGCGTCGATCACATTGGCGCGGGCCTGATCCTTGTCCGACGGGGCCACGGAATCTTCGAGATCGAGGTTGATCACATCCGCTGCCGACGCTGCCATCTTGGCAAAGAGTTTTGTGTTGGAGCCGGGGCCAAACAGCTGGCAGCGGTTGGGGCGGGCCGGGGGCGTGGGCTGCGGGCGAAAGCTCATACTGGGTTCTCCGGGTTCTTAAATTCCAAAATGCGTTGTGATTTTGGTATTTCGTTACCGCACGCTTGGCAAGCGCTATTTGCAGCTGCAGCATAACCCCCATGCCGCAGCCGCAAAGAGACGGACACTCTGGCGCGTCATCCTGGGCGCATATCGGCGAATGACGGGAGATTCTTCGTAATATTCGATCATTGTTCGAAGATTTCACCCCAATCCCCCGCTGCATCGGCGAATTAGACAGGAAGTTGCAGCGCGATTGCCGCAAGCTACTTTGGACTCTGACGAATTCCAAAAAAGGACGCTGGATATGATCGAGACCCCTTATCTCCTGTTCCTCGGCGACGCGCCCGACATGCTGGCCGCCAAAGTGGCCATCGGCATCCGCGACTGGCGCCCCGACCATGCGGTGGGCCAGATCAGCTTGCCCGGATGTGGCGCGGATCTTGGCCTCACCGAGATGACGCTGGAAGACGCCAAGGCCGCTGGCGCCAAAACGCTGGTGATCGGTGTCGCCAACCGAGGCGGCAAGATCAGTCAGGAGTGGAAGAAAGTTCTGGTGCAGGCGCTGGAAGAGGGGTTCGACCTTGCCTCCGGCTTGCACAATCTCTTGCGCGATGAGCCTGATCTGGCCGCCGTGGCAGAGGCCACCGGGCGTACCCTACATGATGTGCGGGTGCCTTCTGTGCAATATCCGATCGCCGATGGCGTCAAGCGTCGCGGCAAGCGCTGCCTCGCGGTGGGCACCGATTGTTCGGTCGGCAAGATGTACACGGCGCTTGCCATGGACAAGGAAATGCAGGCCCGCGGCATGAAGTCGACCTTCCGCGCCACGGGTCAGACCGGCATCCTGATCACCGGCGACGGCGTGCCGCTGGACGCGGTGATTGCAGACTTCATGGCAGGGTCCATCGAGTATCTGACGCCCGACAATGATGACGATCACTGGGATCTCATCGAGGGTCAGGGCTCGCTGTTCCATGTGTCCTATTCCGGTGTGACCATGGCGCTGGTGCATGGCGGCCAGCCCGACGCGTTGATCCTCTGTCACGAGCCCACCCGCACCCATATGCGCGGTCTGCCCGATTATGATGTGCCCACGCTTGAGGAATTGCGCGATGTGGCCCTGCCGCTGGCGCAACGGGCCAACAAGAACTGCAAGATCGTTGGGATTTCCGTCAACACCCAGCATTTGGGTGAGGAGGAGGCCGTGGCCTACCTGAAGGAAGTCGAGGGCCGGATGGGTCTGCCTGCGGTGGACCCCTATCGCCACGGCGCCGGTCGTCTGGTGGACGCGCTTGCTGCGGTCTGATTAACATCTCTGGCCGGAGGCGTCTGTGGAGCGCGCAGGGGCCTCCGGCGGGGATATTTTCAAGAAGATGAAGAAGGGGTGGCGCCGCTGCCCGAAGGGAGAGCCATGAAAATCACCGTCACCCCCGATGTGTTCAAACTGGCGCAAGTGTTCACCATCTCGCGCGGGTCGCGCACCGAGGCCAAGGTGCTGACGGTTCGGATTGAGGATGGAGATCATGTGGGCTGGGGCGAATGTGTGCCCTATGCGCGCTATGACGAGACACTCGAGTCGGTGACGGCTCAGATCGAAGCGCTGCCCGCTACGTTCACCCGCGCGGAACTGCAATCCCTGCTGCCAGCAGGGGCGGCGCGCAATGCGGTGGATTGTGCCCTGTGGGATCTGGAGGCCAAAAAGGCCGGCAAGCCGGTCTGGGAATTGGCCGGTCTGGCTCAGCCGGGACCCGAGATCACCGCCTATACGCTGTCGCTTGCCTCTCCGGAGGAGATGCAGAAACAGGCCGCAGAGAACGCCCATCGTCCGCTGTTGAAGATCAAGCTCGGCACGCCAGAGGATATGCCCCGCCTTGAGGCGGTGCGCGCAGGCGCGCCCGAAGCGCGGATCATCATTGACGCCAACGAGGGCTGGTCGGCTGAGGTTTACGCCGAGCTTGCACCGCATCTTGTGCGCCTTGGGGTGGAGCTGGTGGAGCAACCCCTGCCCGCAGGAGAGGATGAGGCGCTGATCGGCATGGAACGTCCGGTGCCGGTCTGCGCCGATGAGAGCGCGCATGACTGCGCCAGCCTGCCAAAACTCAAGGGCAAATATGATGTTGTGAACATCAAGCTGGATAAGACCGGCGGCCTGACAGAAGCCTTGAAATTGCGCGATGCGGCACTGGCCGAGGGCTATCAGGTGATGGTCGGCTGCATGGTGGGATCGTCGCTCGCGATGGCCCCCGCGACATTGGTGGCACAGGGTGCGTTGGTGACAGATCTTGACGGGCCGCTCCTTCTGGCCGAAGACCGTCCCGAACCGCTGACTTTTGACGCCGAGGGGGTCCACCCCCCACGGCCCGCGCTCTGGGGCTAAGGAGACGAGAATGACCCGTACCGTATATGTAAACGGCGACTACCTGCCGGAAACCGAGGCCAAGGTCTCTATCTTTGATCGCGGCTTTCTGATGGCGGATGCGGTCTATGAGGTGACTTCTGTGCTGGGCGGCAAGCTCATCGATTTTGAGGGCCACGCGGTGCGCCTGAAGCGGTCGCTGGATGAGCTCGATATGGCCGAGCCCTGCACCAAGGAGGAACTCCTTGAGATCCACCGCAAGCTGGTGGAGCTGAATGATATCGACGAGGGTCTGGTCTATCTGCAGGTCACGCGCGGCTCGGACGGGGATCGGGATTTTGTGTTCCCGTCTGAGGATACAAAACCGACCATCGTGTTGTTTACGCAAAACAAACCCGGCCTCGCCGATAGCCCCGCCGCCAAGAAAGGCGCCAAGATCATCTCGATCGAGGACATCCGCTGGGGCCGTCGCGACATCAAGACCGTGCAGCTGTTGTACCCCTCCATGGGCAAGATGATGGCCAAAAAAGCCGGTGCCGATGACGCCTGGATGATCGAGGATGGCCATGTGACCGAGGGCACCTCCAACAACGCCTATTTCGTGAAGGATGGCGTGATCGTCACCCGCCCGCTGTCCAATGACATCCTGCATGGGATCACCCGCAAGGCGGTTCTGCGCATGGCCGAAGAAGCCCAGCTCAAGGTCGAAGAGCGCCTCTTTACCATCGACGAAGCCAAAGCTGCGGATGAAGCGTTTACCACCTCGGCCTCTGCATTTGTGATGCCGGTTGTGGAGATCGACGGCGTGGCCCTCGGTGACGGCACACCAGGTCCCATCGCCAAACGTCTGCGCGAGATCTACCTTGAGGAAAGCATCAAGGCGGCTGTGTGATCCCACACAAGACCTGACGGAATTCTTCAAAAGGCCACCCTATGACGGGTGGCCTTTTTTTCATGTCAGCCGAACCGAAAGCCCGAGGCCGTCACACCGCCGAATATCTCGGTCTGGTGATAGATCCGGGTCATGTCGTCCTGCTCAGCCGCACCGAGGGCTGCAAAGATCGGGGCGAGGTGATCTTCTTGGGCGTGGCAGTCGCGCGCATAGGGGGCCTGCTCCCAGTTCATCAGCGCCTCGGTGCGGGCGGACGGATCCAATGCCAGCGCATCGTTCAGCCAGGCATCAAACGCTTCTGACGGCACCCGCGCACCGGGGCCAAAGGCGCGCAGATTGTGGTAGCTGAGCCCAGAGCCGATGATGACCACGCCCTCGTCGCGCAGCGGCGCCAAGGCGCGCCCCATGGCAAAATGCGCCGCCGGGTCATAGGCTTTTTGCAGCGAGACCTGATAAAGCGGCACATCGGCCTCCGGGTAGATCACGGCCATCGGGGCAAAGGTGCCGTGATCAAAGCCGATCTCGGGATCGAGCCGCGTCGGCAACCCTGCCTGCGCCAGCAAATCCTGGGTCCGGGCCGCCAAATTCGGCGCGCCGGGTGCGGCGTAGGTGATCTCATAGGTCTCGGGGGGAAAACCGCTGTAGTCGTAAACCATCGGCGGCTGCGGGCTGGACATCACCGCAAAACCCTCGGTCTCCCAATGGCCGGAGATCATCAGCACTGCTTTGGGGCGCTCCGGCAGCTGATCCGGCATCGCCTTGAGAGAGGCTTCGAGCGGGGCGAACTGCGCCCGCCACTCCGGCAACCAGGGCCACGGGCCACCGCCATGAGAGATAAAGAATGTGGGCATGCGCGTCATGAGAGCTCTCCCGGATCGCAGGATGAAGGAACACGCTCAAAGCTAGGCAGAGCGGGCGGCAAAACATAGGCGCAAGCCCGCACAGCCCCTGTGCAGTTGCAAGCCGCCCCCCCCCGCACGCAAGAAAAAACGCCCCGGTCGCGAACCGGGGCGCTGTCTGCGGTCACGCGCGCTGTCAGGTGAAAATCAACCCTTCTCGGTGCCGACATTCTCGGCAAAGGCCTTTTGGAAGGCCTCTTGTTTATCGGCGCCCGCCTCGGTTTGGTAGTTGGCCTTCCAGTCGTCCATGGTCATGCCATAGAAAATCTCGCGCGCTTGTCCTTTGTCCATCTCGATGCCCTTCTCATTGGCCGCTTCTTGGTACCAGCGGCTGAGGCAGTTGCGGCAGAACCCGGTGAGATTCATCATGTCGATGTTCTGCACATCCGTGCGGTCCTGCATCAGGTGTTGACGCAGGCGGCGAAAGGCGGCCGCTTCCAGTTCGATCTGGGTCTGGGCGTCGAGGTCTGGCTGTGTCATGGGGGCTCCTGTCCTTTGGTGTGCTCAAGAGGTAGCAACCCCGCAATAGTCCGACAAGCGCCCCGGGGCACAAAGCGCTGAGCCCACGGCCGAAATAGATTTTACCGCGTCCTTGAAACGGTGCGATAAAACCGCCAGTTCAGCGAAAATCATACGCCGCATTGGGCGCTTCCGGAGAGACGAATGTTGGAAATTGGACTGCTTCTTGTGGTCGGCCTCGGCCTGCTGATGGTGGGAGGTGATCTCTTGGTGCGCGGTGCTGTGCAGGCTGCGGCCAAACTGGGGGTGTCGCCCTTGGTGATCGGCCTCACCCTTGTCGGTTTTGGCACCTCTACGCCCGAACTCGTGACATCGGTGCAGGCCGGGTTGAGCGGCGCACCGGGGATTGCCTATGGCAACGTCGTGGGGTCCAATATTGCCAATATACTGTTGATCGCGGGGATTTCAGCCCTCTTGTGTCCGATCATTGTCGCGCGGGCCGCTCTCAGACGTGATGCCGTGGTGATGCTGCTTGCGGCACTTGTATTCAGTGGCCTTGCAGCCGTCTGGCCGATGGGGCGCCTGAGTGGCGCGGCGCTCGTTATTGCCATGATTGGCTATATAACCTTCGTGGTCCGCCAAGAGCGCCAGAATGCGGATACCGGTGCGCTCCATGACAAGGGCGAGGCGCTTGCGGGTGCGGCACCCGGTCTGGATGCCGCGCAAACAAAGAGCAGGCGCGCGCTGGCTGTGTCGCTGTTGCTCGCCCTTGGCGGATTGGTGCTGGTTGTGGTCGGTGGCGCGGCCCTGGTGAACGGTGCGGTCGCCCTCGCGCGGAGCTTTGAGATCTCGGAAACCGTGATTGGCCTCACGATCGTCGCGGTCGGCACCTCAATGCCCGAGCTTGTGACCTCGGTGATTGCCGCGCTGAAGCGTCAGGGCGATGTGGCCTTTGGCAATGTGGTCGGCTCCAACATCTACAACATCCTTGGCATTGGCGGCACGACGGCGCTGATTGCCCCTTCTGATCTGCCGGGCGACATCCTGCGGTTTGATGCGCCAGTGATGATCCTCGTCTCCGCCGTATTCGTGCTGTTTGCAGCCACCGGCTTGCGCGTGGGGCGTCGAGAAGGCGCAATCCTGCTGGCGGGCTATGGGCTCTACATCTGGATGATCTGGCCGCAATAACTTCGCCGCTGAGCCTTCGTTAGTCCTCGGGCGTCGGCAAGCGTCCGGGACGGAGCAAAAGCCGCTGATTGGCCTTCACGGTCGACCAATCCGACACCTGTCCATCGGGCCAGGTCACGCGCAGATCGACCGTTTCCACCCCGCCAAGACCAAAATGCAGATCGCCCAGATCGCCGCCCGCATGTCCGCCGCCGATCGTCACTTCGCGCAGGTAGGTGCGATCGCCAGCCGTGACTTCGACAAAGGCGCCGATGGCGTCCCGGTTGGGCCCCTCTGCGCTGAGGCGCAGCAGCAGCCAGTTGCTGCCCGTCGCATCCACAGGGCCTCTGTTTTGCCAAACCTCGAGCGGGGCGCGGCGATTGACCACCGCCATATCGAGCAATCCATCGCGGTTGAGATCAACCAGAGCGCCCCCGCGCCCGCGCTGAAGGCTTGCGATCCCCGCCTCTGCGCCGGCTTCGGTGAACAGGCCGTCCTGTTGCTGCAACATCAGGTTATTGGGGTCTTTCTGGGCGGCATCGGGCATCTGTTCCACGTTGCCCTTGGTCACAAAAATATCGTCCAGCCCGTCGTTGTTCACATCGCCAAAGGCGGCGTGCCAGCCGGTCGAGGGGCGCCCATCGCCGCCCGTATAGGGCCGATGTGCGGTAGTGCCAAACCCATAGGTGACATCCTCCCAGACCGGCCCCTCGGCCTCGGGGTTGCGCAGTTGAAACTTCTGATCGCCCATGGACGTCAGATAGACATCCGCAAACCCGTCGCCATTCATGTCGCGCGAGGCGATGCCCATGCCCCAGAGCGCATAGGGCTTCCAGCCTTCGGCCTCGGTATAGAGCCGCGGGGTGGCCTCCATCGCCCACATCTGTTCCTGCCCGCCGCGCACATAATAGTGCCGGTCGTTCGACAGCCGCAGATCGGCGCGGCCTGTCCGGTTCCAGTCGCTGAACAGCACCGAGAGCGCGCAATAGCCCGGCGACAGCGCCTCGGGGGGGCCGTATTTGTCGCCGCTGGGGCGATAGAGCAGCGTATCATCGCAGGTGCCAAACGGCCCTTCGGGGTTGGCGCGGTCCACATAGGTGCCAAAGGCCAGCGTCGGCAGGGTGTTCTCGCCCTCCCAGGTGGCGGAAAAACCCGTGGTCCAGTGATCGCCGCTCTGAAAGCTCAGTCCCTGAAAGGGTTGAAAGGCGCAGCCCCCCTGCCCTTGCAACAACAGATCCGCCCCGGCCCGCATCACCGCCAGATCAAGATGGCCATCGCCATCAATGTCGATGGGATAGGCCCCGGTCACGCCGGTCAGGGCCAGCGCCTCGGGCGTGGCCGTCTGAAAAGAAAGCGCGCCGTCCGCGCCGGTGGTGTTGAAGAACAACTGGGCCGGGGTCTCGCCACCAGCGGCATAGAGCTCCGGCAGAGCGTCGCCGTTGCAGTCGAACACCGCCAGACCGCCGCCCACGTAGTGTTCCCAGCCGCCGCTGTAGATATGTTCACCCATCTCGATCGGAGTAAACCGGGGGATCTGCGGGTCGGCCTGCGCCACCGAAGCAAACAGGGCCGCCACAGGCCAAACGAACGTCTCAGGCCGCCGCATTTGCAAGCTCCCGCACGGTGCGCGCTGTCACCTCTTCGAGCGCATAGGCCGCCGCCCCCTTGGCCCACATCAGATCGCCCCAGTCATGGACCATGACCTCTGGCAGCGGGGCATCCACCTGCACCACCCACTGACGCATCTCCTCGATGAGCTTGTCGGAATAGAGATAGTCGAATGACAACCGGGCCCCCGCGAGGATGATCTTGCTCGGGTCAAAAATGTTGACGACATTTGCCAACCCCATCGCAAACATCCGCCGCGCGCGGTCAAGGATGGACTTGGCCACCACATCGCCATTTTCAGCCGACTGAAACAGTGAGGCGATGGTGGTGTGGCGTTCACTGCCGCTCGAAATATTCGCCTCGCGCAGGAGCGCGTAATCGCCCACATAGGCCTCCAGGCAGCCGCGTTGCCCGCATTGGCACAGCGCCCCTTCGAGATGGACCTTGGTGTGACCCAATTCGGCGCCGCAGCCGCGGGTGCCGCGATAGATCTGCTGGTCGATCACGATCCCCATGCCAACGCCGTGTTCGATGGTGATGACAATGAAGTTGTCGCAGGTGCGCCCCTCGCCAAAAAGATGTTCGGCCTTGGCCACGAGGTTTGCGTCATTGTCCAGAAACACCGGACAGGGCAGCTCGGCACTGATGGCGGCAGTGAAGGCGACATTGCGCTCCTCGAGCGAGGAGGACCAATAGATAAAGCCCCGGTCCGCATCCATCATCCCGGCCATTCCGAGACCGACACCGGAGAGATCCTCGATGCTGAAGCCGCCTTTCTCGCAGGTGAGTTCAAGCGCGCGGCGGATCTGCGCGCACAGTTCGGGCACCGGCATCGTGCCCTGCACCAGCGGCATCTCGTGGCTGGCAAGTTCCTGTCCGACAAAATCAGTAATCACGGTGGAGATCACATGATGGGAGACCTTGAGACCGGCGATCAGGCGCGCCGCGCCGCGCAGACGCAGAGCCACACGCGGACGTCCCCGGCGCGCACCGGGCGCCAGCTCGGGCGCGATCTCTTCGATCAGGCCCGCGGCCAGCAACTCGGCGGTGATCGCGGTCACCGTCGCCGGGCTCATGCCTGTGGCCTGGGCGATGTCGATGCGGGCGATGCTTTCCTGCGCGCGGATCACATCCAGTATCTGCTGGCGCCCGCTTTCGCGTTGCTCGCTGCTCGGCGTCAGCCGTCCTGATCGTGCCAATTCAAAGCTCCTCCCTCGCCGCCCGCCAAAAGGCGCTCGCTTATGCCACCTTGGGCACGCCGCGGCAATCTCTCCCTGTGAGAAAGGATACATGATTTAATTTGAAACTCAAAAAAAATATTGCTACAGATGATTCACAGTGTCGGCCAAGATCCAAAACGGCCCACACGCCAAGGGAGGAAAATATGAAATTTTTGAACGGACTGTCCGTCATCGCGCTGAGCGCCTTTGCTGCATCTTCGGCTTTTGCCGCTGATCTGACCGTAGGCGTCAGCTGGTCGAACTTTCAGGAAGAGCGCTGGAAAACCGACGAAGCCGCGATTGTTGCCGCACTGGAGGAAGCAGGCGCCGAGTATATCTCTGCTGATGCGCAGTCTTCCTCTGCCAAGCAGCTTTCCGACATCGAGAGCCTGATCGCACAGGGTGTGGATGCGCTGATCATCCTCGCACAGGACGCACAGGCCATCGGCCCCGCCGTGCAAGCGGCTGCGGACGAGGGTATCCCGGTTGTGGCTTACGACCGCCTGATCGAGGACAATCGCGCCTTTTACCTGACCTTCGACAACGTCGAAGTGGGCCGGATGCAGGCCCGCGCCGTGCTCGAGGCGATGCCCAAGGGCAACTACGTCATGATCAAAGGCTCGCCCACAGACCCCAACGCTGACTTCCTGCGGGGCGGTCAGCAAGAGGTGATCCAGGCGGCAGTCGACGCCGGTGACATCAAGATCGTTGGCGAAGCCTACACGGACGGCTGGCTGCCCGCCAACGCACAGCGCAACATGGAGCAGATCCTGACCGCCAACGACAACAAGGTCGACGCGGTTGTGGCCTCCAACGACGGCACCGCTGGCGGTGTGGTTGCAGCGCTCACCGCGCAGGGCATGGACGGCATCCCGGTGTCCGGTCAGGACGGCGACCACGCCGCGCTGAACCGCGTCGCCAAGGGCACCCAGACCGTTTCCGTCTGGAAAGACGCCCGTGACCTCGGCAATGCGGCAGGTGAGATCGCCGTGGCTCTGGCCGGTGGCACCGCGATGGAAGAAATCAGCGGCGCGACCTCCTGGACCTCTCCGGCAGGCACCACCATGACCGCACGGTTCCTCGCACCGATGCCGGTGACCAAAGAGAACCTCTCTGCGGTTGTGGATGCAGGCTGGATCACACAGGAAGCCCTGTGCCAGGGTGTCGAAAACGGCCCGGCCCCCTGCAACTGATCTGACCTGAACTGATCGGGTGGTCCGACATGGCTCGGACCATCCCCCCTACTTTGTTACTTGTCGCTGAATACTGGAGCCGGATATGACCGACACCACGTCTCAGCCAATCACCCCACAAAACAAGCGCAATCTCTTCCAGCAGCTTGAGCTGGACGTGCGGCTATTGGGTATGATTGGCGCCTTTATCATCCTCTGCATCGGGTTCAATCTGGTGACCGACGGGCGGTTCTTGACCCCGCGCAACATCTTCAACCTGACGATTCAGACGGTTTCCGTGGCGATCATGGCCTCTGGCATGGTGTTTGTGATCGTTACCCGCCACATCGACCTGAGCGTCGGCGCATTGCTCGCGACTTGCTCCGCAGTGATGGCGATGACGCAAACCGAATTTGTGCCACATGTTCTCGGGCTTGGTCTCAACCACCCGATCACATGGATCGTGGCAGTCGTGGTGGGTCTGGTCACGGGCACGCTGATCGGTGCCTTTCACGGCTGGATGGTCGGCTATCTGACAATCCCGGCCTTTATCGTGACGCTTGGTGGCTTTCTCGTCTGGCGCAACGTGGCGTGGTATCTGACCGACGGGCAGACCATCGGCCCGCTCGATTCCACCTTCATGATGTTTGGCGGCACAAATGGCACCCTTGGCACCTCGCTGAGCTGGATTCTGGGGCTGGTGGCCACGGCGCTGGCGCTCCTGACACTCTGGAACAGCCGCCGTGCAAAGCTCGCGCATGAATTCCCAGTAAAACCGCTCTGGGCCGAAGGCGCCTTGGCGCTGATCATCTCCGGCTCGATCTTGGGCTTTGTGGCGATCCTCAACGCCTATGAGATCCCCTCGCGTCGTCTGGCGCGCATGTTCGAGGCCCGTGGCGAAGTGATGCCCGAAGGCTTCACCCAAGGCTACGGCCTGCCGATCTCGGTGCTGATCCTGATTGCGGTGGCCGTGGTCATGACCCTGATCGCACGCCGCACCCGGTTGGGTCGCTATATCTTCGCCACCGGCGGCAATCCGGATGCGGCAGAGCTCTCGGGGATCAACACCCGCATGCTCACCGTGAAGATCTTTGCCATCATGGGCTTTCTCTGTGCACTCTCGGCAGTCGTGGCCTCGGCCCGTCTGGCGAACCACTCCAACGATATCGGCACCCTGGACGAACTGCGCGTCATCGCGGCAGCCGTCATTGGCGGCACCGCGCTCTCGGGTGGGTTTGGCACCATCTATGGCGCTATCCTCGGCGCACTCATCATGCAAAGCCTTCAGTCCGGCATGGCCATGGTGGGTGTCGACGCCCCGTTCCAGAACATCGTTGTGGGCACCGTGCTGGTCGCGGCCGTCTTCATCGACATCATCTATCGCAAGCGTGTGGGGGCCAAGTAATGACCACTCCCAAGGAACTGCGCGCCCAAGGCGCGACCCCGATGGTGGAGATGAACAATATCTCCATTTCCTTTGGCGGCATCAAAGCGGTGGATGACGTCTCTGTCGATCTGCACCCGGGCGAGGTCGTCGGCCTTCTGGGCCACAATGGCGCGGGAAAATCGACCCTGATCAAGGTGCTTTCGGGCGCCTACAAGATGGACTCGGGCGAGATCCGCATCAACGGCAACAAGGTGGAGATCACCAACCCCCGCGATGCCCGCAGCCACAATATCGAGACGATCTATCAGACGCTTGCACTGGCGGACAATCTCGATGCGGCCTCGAACCTGTTTCTGGGGCGCGAGCTCGTGACCCCGCTGGGACTGGTCAATGACGCCGCGATGGAGGCCGAATGTCGCAAGATCATGGGCCGTCTCAACCCGAACTTTCGCAAGTTCAACGAGCCGGTCTCGGCGCTGTCGGGCGGCCAGCGGCAATCGGTGGCGATTGCACGGGCGGTCTATTTCAACGCCAAGATCCTGATCATGGACGAGCCCACAGCCGCGCTTGGTCCGCATGAAACTCAGATGGTGGCCGAGCTCATTCAGCAGCTGAAGGCGCAGGGGATCGGCATCTTCCTCATTGATCATGATGTGCATGCGGTGATGGAGCTCTGCGACCGGGCCTCGGTGATGAAAAACGGCCAGCTTGTCGGCACCGTGGACATCGACGATGTCACCGATGACGATTTGCTGTCGATGATCATCCTCGGCAAAAAGCCGGGTGAGGCCGCGCTCGAGGGACGCTGAGCCATCGATTCGACACAACGCGCGCCCCTGCGACGGTTTTCTGATCGCAAAATACGCATCAAAAACCAATGTTTGGGGCGTGTGTGCCCGCCAAAGACCCTCTGCCGGCGCTGTTTTAAACGTTTGGCAAGCCGCACCTGATACCAGCGAGGAAACAGCTGTATATTCAGGGCGCATCGATCATGAGCGATCTTCTAAAGACTGTAGCAGGCAAACTGGTTCTCGCGACCGGCATAGCCATCACCGTCATTCTGGCGGGCTACATCAGCATCAGTGGCTGGCGCGCATCGCACCAGGCGGATCAACAGGTGATGGAGCTGGCCACACAACAGGCCGGGGAAATCGCGCAGACCATCGCCGTTCAGGTGACGCAGGCAACCTCTGCCGGGGCCGCCGTGAGCGGCGCGCTTTCGGGCTATATGGCGGGCGGCAACGCCAACACCGCGGACGCGATCGAGCTGCTGCGTGGTGTGCCCACACAGTATGAGACGATCTTTTCCTCCTGGATGGCGGGCATGCCCGATGGGTCGACCGACGCTTTCCTGACCGGAGCTGAGGGGCGCAACGAGAGCGGCGTATTCACCCCCTACTGGACCAAAGCGGATCAGGGTGGGCTGGATTTCTCGACCTTTGACATCGACCCGACCTCGCAATGGTTTGCCGCCCCGATCGAAACATCCGCCAGCATCATCACAGAGCCATATCTCTCCTCCGAAGGGCGTCTGCTGACCTCTGTATCGGTGCCCGTCGTAGTCGAGGGCCAGACCGTCGGCGTTGCGGGCGTGGACATTGTCCTGACCGATCTCACCACGATGCTCGGCACGCTTGAAACCTTTGAGGGCGGGCGCGTCATGTTGGTGGACAGCAACGGCAAATGGCTGGCGAACCCGGATGTAGCGGACCTGACACAGCCCTACGACGAAACCGGTGCAGAGCTGGTGGAAGCCGCGCTTGCCGATGGCGCACCTCGGGTCATCACCGGGCTCCCGGATGGCGCGACGCGCCTTGTCTATCCGTTCACGGCACCGGGCATGAACACCACCTGGGCCACGATCCTCGATGTGCCGGCCGCGGTGTTCACCATCCCCGTGCGCGATGCGGTGCTCTCCTCTGTTTCAGGCGGCATATTGATCCTGCTGATGTCGCTTGGCACCATCTACTTTACCGCGCGCGCACTGGTGGGGCGGCCCCTGAGCGAAATGCTTTCCTCCGTCAACAAGCTGGCCTCCGGTCAATATGATGAGGCCGTGCAAGGCACGGAGCGCAAGGATGATGTCGGCACAATGGCCGCCTCGGTCGAAGCTCTGCGCGAACGTCTTCTGGAAAAAGAACATCTCGAACAGGAGCAGGACAAACAGCAAGCCGAACAGGCGCGCGTTGTCGACACCCTCGCCCAGAGCCTGCGGTCCCTCGCCAAAGGGGATCTGTCGCGCACCATCGACGAGGAATTCTCGGGCTCTTACGAGGCGCTGCGCGAAGATTTCAACCTGACCGTCAACACGCTCAATGACATGATGGCCACCCTCTCCGAGAGCATCATGGAAATTCGCGCGCGGTCTGATGAAATCAGCCTTGGCTCTGATGAACTGGCGCGCCGCACCGAAAGCCAGGCGGCCACGCTCGAAGAAACCGTCGCCGCGCTCGACGAAATGACCACCTCGGTCCGCTCGGCTGCGGATACCGCCGCCAATGTGGAGCGCAATATTTCCGAGACGCGCAAGAATGCAGAAACCTCTGGCGGCATTGTTCGCGATGCAGTGGTTGCCATGTCCGAGATCGAGAAATCCTCGGAGAAGATCAACCATATCATCAATGTCATTGAGGATATTGCCTTTCAGACCAATCTGTTGGCCCTGAATGCCGGGGTCGAGGCGGCGCGCGCCGGCGAGGTGGGACGCGGCTTTGCGGTTGTCGCCTCCGAGGTCCGCGGGCTTGCGCAGCGCTCTTCTGAGGCCGCGATGGACATCAAACAGCTGATTGAATCCAGCTCCGCTCAGGTCGCAAGCGGGGTGGGATTGGTCAACCGAGCAGGCGAGTCACTGACCGATATCGTCGACCGGGTTGCCCGTGTCGCCGACGAGATGTCCGAAATCGCTGCCGGGGCAAACGAGCAATCGGTTGGCCTTGGAGAGATCAACACCGGCGCCACGCAGCTTGATCAGGTGACACAGCACAACGCCGCGATGGTCGAAGAAACCTCTGCAGCCGCCGTGACACTGCAGCGCGAGGCCGCCTCACTTGAGCGTCAGGTGGGCCGCTTCACACTGCGCGCGCGCAGCTCCAAGCCGCAGGGTGCCGCAAAGCCCTCGGCTCAGACCATCAAGCGAGCAGATGCTGTCGCTGACTACAGCGCCCCGGAGGCAGACATGGCGGATTTTGACATCCAGCCTGACGTGCCCAAGGTGGCCAATGCCGGCTGGACCGACTTCTAAGCCATCCGAGCCTTCACGCGGAGCGGTGCGGACCCAGGTCCAGCACAGCTCCGCGTGGCACCTCCCTCGGATGCCCTCTTGTGATCGAGCCCGTCCGAGGTCGTACCAAGCTGCGACCGCTAATCAATCAGCCCAGCACTGCGGCTGCAGCCCGCGTGCGGCCCTTGATCCCACTAGCTTATCGGCGCCACACAATGCTCAATCGCCGTAGAACGGTCTCCTGGGTATTGATAAATATCAACAGCTTACACGACATTTTTCTGGAGCCCCGAACCCACAAAGGCAAAGGTCACCTTGTGAGCATCCATATGACGCTTACACCGCACCGTCTGCGTGCCAGCCATGGTTTGGAACCACACGCTGTGGCCTCTCTGTCGTGCTGAGGGATCTTCCGTCATGTGACACCATATCGGTGTACCTCCCGCGTATCTCGCGAATAGAGCGCCGCATCTGCGCGACGCGCCACGCCCCCATAAAGGTTCGGGCGGCAACCGGCTCACAGCTCAGGAGCGCCGAAAATTCCCTCCATATTTATCGAGGCCTTCACGACAGCCCGCCTTCGGAGGTCGCGCAAACCCGTTTTACGGGGGAAAGAAACTCAAATTTTAGGCAGAAAGCTGCGCCAGGACCCAAGCTGTAATCGTTTCCTTAACACCGCTGGGCAAACACTTCGGGACCAGGTTCATACCAGTCGATCGGAGTTTTTGTCATGTTTCTCAAGAAAACGATGCTTGCCGCTGCTGCGGCTTTGGCATTTCCCCTCATTGCGTCCGCCGAGCAAGGCGTGACTGGCGACAGTGTCACATTTGCACAGGTTGCCGCCTTTGATGGGCCAGCCGCTGCACTTGGCACCGGTATGCGCCTTGGCATTACCGCAGCCTTTGAGGAAGCAAACGCCGCAGGTGGTGTGCACGGGCGGATGCTAAAACTCGACAGTATGGATGACGGCTACGAGCCCGACCGCTCTGCCGCTTTGGTCAAGACCGTGATCGAAGGCAATGGCCATATTGGTCTGATTGGCGCGGTGGGCACCCCGACCTCCTCTGCGACGCAGCCCATCGCAACCGAGGCCAATGTGCCCTTCATCGGCCCCTTCACCGGCGCGGGCTTCTTGCGCGACGCCTCTCATGGCAACATCTACAATGTGCGCGCCAGCTATTTTGCGGAAACCGAAGCCTGGATCGAATATCTCGTCGATCAGCAAGGCATGAAGTCGATCGCGATCCTCTATCAGGACGACGGCTTTGGCCGCGTGGGGCTGAACGGCGTCACCGCTGCGCTTGAAAAACGCGGCATGAGCCTCGCGGCAGAAGGCACATATACCCGCAACACCACCGCCGTCAAAAAGGCGCTGCTGGCGATCCGCAAGGCGAAGCCCGATGCGGTGGTCATGGTCGGCGCCTATAAACCGGTGGCCGAATTCATCAAACTCGCGCGCAAAATGAAGCTCGACTCGGAGTTCGTGAATATCTCCTTTGTCGGCTCTGACGCTCTGGCACAGGAATTGGGCGAGCATGGCGAAGGTGTGATCATCAGCCAGGTGGTGCCCTTCCCGTGGGACATGTCGATCCCGGTTGTCGCGCAATATACCGAAGCCCTGAAGGCCGTGGATGCCGCCGCCAAGCCCGGCTTTGTGTCGCTTGAAGGCTATATCGTCGGTCGTCTCGCCATTGCCGGTCTCGAAGCCGCAGGCAAGGAGCTGACCCGCGACTCCTATCTTGCCGCTCTGGCAGGACTCTCCACGGTCGATCTCGGCGGTGTCAGCATGGTCTTTGGTGCGGACGACAACCAGGGCATGGATGACGTGTTCCTGACCCGTATCACGGCAGACGGCCAGTTCGAGCCCATCGTATCCGGCGGCGGCTCCTAAAGCACCCCGTTCTGAGATCCGCCGCCAGGCGGGTCTCCCCCGCACGCCAGGTTCCTGCCCTCTTCTTCGGTGGGAATAGCCAGCAGTTTCATAGTCGTAGGTGTTAGTATGTTGCGTCAAATCGGCCCCAAAGGAGCAAAGTTCCTGCGCCGCCTCAACCCGCTTTCCAGTATTCGCGGCAAGATTACATTCATTCTGCTGGCGTTGCTGATGATGGTCGGCGGCGCGGGCTATCTGATCCTTCAGTCGTTCGACCGCGTGTCACGCAGTGTCGGAGAAATGACGGAGCGTGACTTGCCGCAGCTCGCGCAGAGCAATGGTCTTATTCTGGCCGCCACCAAGACCAAGGATGCGATGATCGAAATCTTGATGTCGCAAAACCCCGAGGCCTTGGAAAACGCGGCGACCCATGTCGAGACGGCCTCGACCGAACTTGCATCTGCCGTCGCCGCGCTCCCCGCCGAGCAGCAGCAGGCCTTTGAGGCGGATCTGGCCAAAGTGGGCGCAACATTGCAGGCCTCGATCGACGCCCGCGCGACGTCCTTTGCCAATACAGACCAGCTCAATGCGATGACGCAGGATCTGCAGCGTCTGGCGGCGGACTTGCAGGCGGTCCTGCTGGAAACCGCAGATGACGCATATTTCAATACAGCGATGAAGGGCGAAGACACGATCACCTCGATCGAGGAGACGTTGTTTGATCTGGCTGAAAACAAGTTCGCCACCCTGCAAACCGTGTTGGAAATTCGCGCCGAAATCAACTTTCTCTCTGGCATCACTCTGGCGATGTCCTCCACCACCGATCGGTCGATGTTGTCGATCTTCGGCGATCTGGCGATCTCGTCGCGGGACCGGTTGTCTGGTGCGATCAGCTCCCTTGACGGGACCGATGCCGGTGCAACCGCTGGCGAGGACCTTGCCATGATCTCTGCCGCGCTCTCGGACGCGGTGGCGGCGGGGCGCGAGGGCCGCGCCGTTGACCGCGATGCGGTGCTTTCCACCCGGCGGGAGGCTGATGCGGTGCTGTCTTCGACAGTGGATGATCTCGTCTTTGAGCTGACAATTGCCGCCGACGATGCGGCAACCGGCAACCGAGATGCGATCCAGGGGCTGCTCGACAACGAAGTTGCCTTCCTCAACCGGCTGCTGGAGATCAGTTCCTGGCTCAGCGCCTTCCAGATCGAAGCCCTGAAAATCGCAACCGCGCAGACTTTTGAACAGGCTGAGGTTGCCTCAAAAGCAATGCAGGCCGCCTCGGGCGCCCTGGCGGGCTTTAGCGAGTTTGGCGGTGGTATCCTTGCGGACCAGATCGCGCAGATGGCGGCCATGGCGGATCCGGACACAGGCCTTGCCGCCTTTCGGATCAAGTCCCTCGAAGCCAATCAGGCTGCAACCGAGGCGGCTTCGGCCACTGTGAATGCAGTGCTGCAGATCGCCGGTCAGGCCTCCCTGCGCGGATTGGAAAGCCAGACCACGATCACCAATCAGGCTCTGGGCATCGCCGCGGACGCGACCGAGGTGCAAGCCAACCTGCAGACGATTGGCTGGATCGCACTGGCCTTCGTGGGTGTCGCACTCCTTCTCAGCCACGTCCTGATCATCCGCCCGCTCAATGCGATCAGCCTCACCACCGAGCGGCTGTCACAGGGCGACATGAGCCCAGTGACCGGCTTCAACCGGGCCAGCGACGAAATTGCACGGATCGCGCGCGCGTTGACCGTGTTCCGCGACGGACTGGTCGAAAAAGAAGAACTCACCCGGATCGCCGATGAGGAACGGGCCGAAAACCAGGCCCGTCAGACCGCCGCTGTCGAAGCGATTGGCATGGGGCTGGCACGCCTCGCCCGAGGCGACCTGACCTATCGCATCGATCAGGAGCTCACCGAGGGTTACGCCCAGCTCAAGGAAGACTTCAACAGCACGGCGCAGACCTTGAACATGACGGTTGTGGACGTGGTGCAGCTGGCGGATTCGATCCGCAATGGCTCGTCCGAGATCAGCCAGGCCTCTGATGATCTCTCGCAACGCACCGAAAGCCAGGCCGCGACGCTGGAAGAAACCGCCGCCGCGCTCGAGGAGTTGACTGCCAGTGTGCGCTCTGCCGCAGAGGGCGCGCGGGATGCGGAAAACACCACGAACAAGGCACGCGAGCAAGCCACCCAGAACGGTCAGGTCGTCGAGCAGGCCGTCACCGCCATGCAGGAGATCGAGAGCAGTTCGAGCCAAATCGAACAGATCATCGGCGTGATTGACGACATCGCCTTTCAGACCAACCTGCTGGCATTGAATGCCGGCGTCGAAGCGGCGCGGGCGGGCGAAGCCGGGCGCGGTTTTGCTGTGGTGGCCTCCGAGGTGCGCGGCCTCTCGCAACGCACAACCGAAGCCGCACGCGACATCAAGGAGCTGATTTCCAAGAGCAGCACCCAAGTCGAAGCCGGGGTGGATCTGGTCGGACGCGCCGGACAGGCGCTTGGCGACATCCTTGAACGGGTGACCCATATCTCGGGGCTGGTCAGCACGATTGCTGAATCGACTGACGAGCAGGCCACGGGGCTCGGTGAGGCCAATGTCGCGGTCTCACAGCTGGATCAGGTGACTCAGCAAAACGCTGCAATGGTCGAAGAAACCAACGCCGCCGGACAATTGCTGCGTCAGGATGCGGAGAAACTGGCGACCCTGATGGCGAACTTTACCGTGTCGTCAATCTCCTCGTCGGCGCAGGCTCCGGCAGAGCACGGGTCAAGCGCGCCAGAGCAGGCTGCGTGATCTACATCAGCCACTAAGTGAGATGCGCCACCCGGGCTGGCCTCGCCCGGGTGGCGCATGTGCTTTTCCTTACGGCCTCCGCTCAACCCCGGCAGCGCAGAACCCAAGGCCCTCGGCAGGGATCAGTCCGCGCCATGGATCACAAGGTTGAAGCCCTCGTCGGCGCCGGGGCGCGTAACATGCTGCATGAAGTCGTGAAATTGACTCTCCGTCACGGTGAAAGGGTGACTCCCCTCAGCATTGCGCCGCTGCAACCGCGCCAGACAGACATCATCGGATACATCAAGCACATGCAGGGCATGGTCAACGCCGGAGACCTCGACGATTTCCCTGAACCACTGCCGTTGAGCGGGTGTATTTGCCGCAAAATCGAGGACAACAGACACCCCCGACTGCAGCAGTGCGACCACATGCGGCGCCATCGTTGCGCGAAGGAGGCGACTGCAACGAATGTAGTCTTCCAAGGTCTGCAGCGCATCGCCAAAAAGGGTCTTGAGCCAGACATCCTCGGAAATCAGAACCGTCGCCGGCTCCGCAGCGAGCCGCTTGGCAAGCGTGGACTTCCCGGAGGCGATCTTACCAAAGATGATATGCAGCCGTGGCCCTGAATGATGCATCGTGCTGCCCTCCTGTTGGCGATATTGTCATGGATCAAAGAGCCGCGTGGCTTTCGGTTTGCTGCCCCAGCCCCCGGACAAAAGCGGTATGACGCCTGCGGCGGCGGGCGTCGAGTGCCGATAAATGCATATCGTGCCTATACCCGGTGATGAAGTCTCCGATACTGAGAAACCACCGTCACGTCCGACCAATCCCCCGGGGGAGAATATCGGCATCCTCGCGGTCAAAGGGGTCGCCTGATGGCTCCAGCAGCCCCAATGTGGCGGCCTTGGCAACCGCTTCGACGTCATTGCGCGCGCCCAGAGACCGGCGCACCCGCGCCATATGATTGTCGACCGTCTTGGGATTGTCGCGCTCGATCTGGTGCAAGATCTCTTTCACGCGCAGACCGCGCGCCTTCAGACGCAGCGCACGCAGGTTCATCTCGCTCAACCTGGTCTGCGCGATGGTTTCCTCTGCCCAGCTGGACGACACATGGAGATGGCGTGCCAGTGCTTCGATCAGCGTCCCGTACTTTCGGTATTTCTCATCGTGTTTTGCAGCATCGCCTTTGGGATCATAGAGACCAACAACGCCTTTGCGACCATTCGCATAGACAGGCAGGACCACGCCGCAATTTACAAAATCATGCACGCCTTCGATGACCTCTGCATAGGGCTTTGGAATGTCGTCCTGCCGCAGCATCTGGTAAAATTGGCTTTGCAAAATCGGGCGTTTGGTCACGGCGCCCATCATCATCGCAAGATCACGCCGCCCATACCCCTGTTTCTGGTAGATCTCTCGCCATTCCGAAGACATTCCCATGCGTTTTGCAATAAAATGATTGCTGATCGCCTGCGCGGAGCGCGCATCGAGAAAAATACCGTAGTTCACGCCCGCATACCCGAACTCACCTTCCATGAAATCGGCAAAAACACGATACTTCTGCTCGAGCGTCGGTGCCTCGAGGATCTGAGTCATGATCTTGGGAATGTCGGACATGAAGAGCGTTGTTTTCTAATTGACGGGATTTAACGAATCTAGCGGCGCAAACCAGAACTATAGTGCCTAATAAACTGTGGCTTATCCCGATCCTCAGGCTCTTGTTCAGTGACATCAGAGCGGCCTCAGAACGGGCGTGGGTTAAAACTTGGTCAGAATGAAATTGGCTCCAAAGGTCTTTTTGCGAAAATACTGAAGCGGGGAACGTGTGTCCGAATAGCTCAGATCGAATGCAAGCCTGTCGGTCAGCGGCACGGAAATGGTCACAGAGGCCGTGCGCTCATCCCGTTGCAGTCCGAGAAAGCCGCCGCCACTTGATGTGGAATATCGAAAAACCGTCGAAACCGGGCGCCCGATCATTGAATTGGTGATCTGCATATAGGCCGATTTGTCTTCACTATGTCCTTCCCCTTCGATACGCGTCATCAATCCAATTGCATAGGTCGCACGCGCGGTATTGACGTTATAGTTGGCGTGCACCTGCGTATAGTCTGCGTCATTTCCGTTGGTTTTAGACAGTCCCAATTGAAAAGACTTGGGGAATTTTCCGACATCAAACACCCTACCAATCGAAATGCGGGCCGTTTCAGTCTGGGTTTTGGACAATTCCGTTTTGGACAAACCCGCCGTCACACAGGCCTGCGCAAAGGTCCAGCTGGGCGCGTCATAGTGATAGCAGGCATTGGCCGTGGCGACCTGGCTGGCCAGATCATGTGCCAGCGCCCGGGTGTAGCGGGCCGAGAGCGCACCAGAGAGACGATGCCCCTGCGCCAGGTAATACTCGGCCCGAACACGGGCCATGACGCCCGCCTCCAGCCCGCCAATGGCGCGGTCTTTTTCCAGCACCGTGAACCTCAGGCCATTGATGTCCACAACATCATGGGGCACGCCGCCGTTGAGGTTTGAATCATACCCAAAGACCGGCATCACATTGAAGCGCCAAGTCCCCTTGGGGGCGGCCTCGACCTGACCAAACCGCACCAAAGGATCCTGCGGCACAAACACCGGGATCCCCGCAACCGCGAGCTTCATGCCATAATAGGTCCGCAAGCGTTCATCGGCTTTGACCCCTCCGGCAAGACACAGAGAGAGAAAAAGCACCAAAAGCTGCTTCATGGATCGCCTCGGAATTTCTGAAAAAAGGAAGGGAAGCGGAGACCCGCTTCCCATGACTGCAAAACAGAAGGATGGATCAGTTGTCCAAGGCGCCGATCATGCCGATGTTGGCGCCAAAGGGCTGGTTTGCATCCGTATAGGCGTGGCCTGTGATCAGCTCTGGCGCACTGGTACTGCCAGCCACGGCGGTGCTTCCGGCCAGGGACAGAAGCGCCTCGCCCGAGGCGCTCTGGGTTGCTGTCGTGAACACCACTGAGCCCGTGACCTGCTGGTTTGCAGCGTCATAGGTCAGGGTATTGCTGCCGCTGGCCTCATTGATAAAGGTCTGGGCGCTGGTCGGGTCATAGACGATCAGATCTGCCTGCCCGGTGCTGCCATTGACCACGATATTGACCGCGCCCTCTTCGTAGTTGACGCCATCGACCTCGCCATTCCACTGCCCCCAGTAGCCCACCGAGCCCACAACCGCAGCCGTCGCCGCGTTGCTGCCACGTGTCTCGATCGCCACCAGCGCATCACTTGGATCATAGAGCCGGTAGGTCTCTACCATTGCGCCATCAATGCCGCTGATCCGGTCGCGAGTGATTTTGTGGCCATTGGCCGCGATGGAGGCCACAACCGTACGCTCCACTTCGGTTTCCCAACGGTTCACGCCTTGCTGGGCCAGAACATCCACGCCATTGCTCAGCCCCGGCAGGGTCTTGTTGACCGTCGAGGGCGTATCGCCAGCTGCATTGTAGACGGCGACCACATCGTTGTAGCCCGCGTCTTTGGTCACAACCGCGCCCATCGGTGTGGTTCTGACCGTCAGTGCCTGTCCCGTCTGCGGCGTCGCAGTCGTTCCCCCGGTTGTGCCGCCGCCCGAGCAGGCAGCAACCAAAGGCAGCAAGGTCAGCATCATGTATTTTTTCATTTTTCCTCTCAAATCGTCATCCGTTGCAATGTGGATAAACCGCTTGAATGCCCCAGCATTTATGCCGCGCGTGCCGCATGGGCGCGCGAGGATCCACTTCCAGAAGTCGTTGGATAGCGGTGGGTTTGAGAGGGTTGAATATGGGGAATTCCCCATATCCGAGGGAGACATGCACAAGGGTGAGTTTGTGTAGGGGTTTGTTTTTGAACCGTTTTCGCGGTGCGCGATACATACGGATGCGTTCTGCACTGCCGAGGCCCTGAACCGATGCGACCCTCAGCCTCAGCCTCGGTTGGTGAGCGCGACACCGAGGATAACCACGCCGCCGCCAGCAAGCATCGCAGCGGTCAGGGGCTCATTCAGGATCACAAAACCCAGAAGCACGCCCGCACAGGGAACCAGATTGTTGAAAACCGCCGCCCGCCCGGCACCGAGCGCGCGGATGCCTTCGGAATACCAAACGAAGGGAACGACAGTCCCGCCAATCGCGAGATAAAAAAGCGCGGCGGCCACATCGAGGCGCAGGCCCTGTGGCGCAGGCCCGTGCCCAGACCAGTACATCGACCAGAGCAGAGCCCCCGCCAATATCGCAAACCCCCAGAGCGCGGCATATGTAGTCGCCGCCAGCGCGCTGAGCTGCCGCATCGCACTGCGACCAATCACCGTGTAGCCCACCCAACTCAGCACAGCGCCGCACATATAGGCCTCACCGCGCCCAAAATGCATCGAAACCTGCAGGAGATCGCCCTTGCTGATGACGACCAGTGCACCAAACAGCGCTACGAGAATGCCCGCGACCTGCCGCAGTGTCATCCTCTCCTGCCCGAGAACAGCCATGACAACGGTGACAGAGATCGGGTTGAAAGCCACAAACAATGCGGTGCGCGATGCGGGCATCTCGGTCAGCGCCGCAAAGAAGAACAGGTTGTAAGACACAACGCCGGTCAGACCGAGCCCGAGGGTCAGCCCCAGCTGGCTGAGGGTGAGGCGCGGCAGGCCGCCTTCGACGCAGCGGGTCAGCACAAGCAGGCAAAGCACGGCGATTCCAAACCGCCCCGTTGCCGAGGCCAGCGGATCAAGCTGTCCCGCCAATGCGCGCCCGGCCACAAAGGTGCCGCCCCAGAAAACCGCAGTTGCGGTGAGTTTTGCATATAGCGCCGCCGTGGGGAGCGGAAGCGCGGTATCGGGTGAGAAGGCCATCTGAACCACCATGAGAATCAAGATGGACATTCATTTTCACTTATGGAAACTAATACGCAAATTAGGATTTACTTATGACATTCGGTCAGCTCGAAATCTTCGTTGCACTTTCCGAGGCCCAGAGCTTTACCCTCACCGCACGCCGTCTCGGGATCAGTCAGCCTGCGGTGTCTCACGCGCTGAAATCTCTCGAGACCGCGCTGAATGTCAGCCTGTTCGACCGTCAGGGGTCGCAGATCGTGCTGACACCGATTGGAGCACAACTGCTTGAACGCGCGCGCGAAATTCTTGGCCTGTCGCGCACCATGCAACAGGAGGCGGCCTCTTTTCGCGGCTTGGACACCGGCAACCTGCGCATCGGCTCTTTTGGGGCAACATCTTCGTTGCAACTTCTTCCAGATCTCATGAGCGCGTTTCACCGCGCCTACCCCGGCATCGACGTGTTCATCGAGGAAGCCGCCGACGACATCATCGTCAAATGGCTCGAAGAACGCCGCATCGACATGGGATTTGTGGTGCTGCCAGATGATCGGTTTGAGACCATTCCGATTGCGACAGACCAATTTGTCGCCCTGGTGCCGAGACAGAGCGCACTTGCAAAACAGGAGCGCGTGACCCTGAGTGATCTGTGCAATGATCCCTTCATCATGCCTGAATCCGGGTCCGTCAAAATTGTGAGCGCGCTTTTTGCCGCTGCGGGACTTACACCCCAAACGCGCTACCGCACCTCGCAGCTTTTGAGCACGCTGTCGATGGTTGGCCGGGGCCAAGGTGTGTCTGTTGTTGCAGAGATGGCCGTTCCTGCGGCGCACCCAGACGCCCCTTGGGTCATCCGGCCCCTTTCGCCTGCGCATCCCCGCATGATCGGTCTCGCCCTTCATCCTACTGCGGTTCGCTCTCCGGCGGTCACGGCCTTTCTCAGGATTGCAAAGACTCTTCGGACCCGGCCCAGGGGCGCTTAAGGAGGCGACACAGGAGATCGGCAGACACAAGCACTGGTCGGCGCAAACGCTAGGACATGGTATCCAGAGCCACGACCGGCTCGCGGCTGCGCAGAGATCGTGCCGCTGTGGCAATTTGCGCTGTCAAATCTCCCAGTACCGAAGAAGGATGATAAACCGCGTTGCATGCCAGTTCCATCTCCGGGACGCCTTGAACCGGGAACAGCTGCCCGTTCTGGATGTCCTCGACAACCATCGAGACCGGAAAAAAGGCGATGCCCCCGCGTTTCCGGAGATAGCGAAGCCCCATCGCGCAGTTGCCCATCATGATATGCTGTCCGGCGTGGCCGGAAAGATGCCGCGCGACAAAGGCATCATACTGCCCGCCCAACTGGAAATTCATAAAAAGAGGCAGGTCGCTCTGTCCCAGATCAAAAGGCTCTGACCCCACAAGAACAAGCCTCTCGGCCGGGAGCGCAACGCCGGTCAGATCCGGGGCTGGCTGTTCATGGGTCAAGGCAAAATCCAGCACACCGTTGCGGATCGCATCCTGAACATTCATCTCATGATCGAAGTTGAGCGCAAGCGGCAGCGCGCCCAGGGTCTCTTCCACCCAGATCACGAGGTCCACAAGTTGCTGGTCCCAGATGCTGAGCTGCCCCCCGAGCCGCAAGGGTACGCGCCCAGCGTAGAAATGCCGCGCATCCTTGGAAATCGTGGTCCAGGTGCTGGCGATGGCCTCCGCTCCGGGCAAGAGGAAGCGTCCCGCCTCGGTGAGCTCCGCCCCCTGTCGCCCCCGTTCGAAGAGCCGCAGATCCAGCTCTTCTTCAAGCTGCCGGACCCGCGCACTGACGGCGGCCTGCGTCACGTTGAGTTGCCGCGCGGCGGCATGGAAATTTCCAAGCCGGGCCACCGCAAGAAAGGTCTGTATCTGGGCAAACGTCATATTTGATAAACATCTTCGATCATAGAGCCAAAATCAATTTGCTTTTTTTCTCATATCTCTGGACATACCGTCGATTGCACAGGAGCAGCCTGCCATCAGAGAAGGATACCGCGCATGCTTGATAAAACGCATCGGCCCACATGGACCCGCATGGAAGACGCGAGCAAAGAGGATTTTCTGGCCGTTATGGCCTATGACGATCACTTCAACGCGGGCTTGGTGGACCGCTTGATTGCGGCGTTGATCTCGCTTGACGAGGATTGGACGCCCTATCCGATCAATCGCTATCAGCACTCTCTGCAGGCCGCGAGCCGCGCCTATGAGGACGGCGCCGAGGAAGAGATAGTCGTTGCCGCCCTGATCCATGACATTGGCGATATTCTTTCACCGTACAATCATGGGGAAGTGGCCGCCGCAATTGCCAAGCCGTATATGTCGGAGAAAGCGTGCTGGATCCTCAAACATCACTGCGTTTTTCAGGGGTATTATTACAACCATCACCTCGGAGGAGATCGCCTCGCACGGGAGAGATACAAAGACAGCCCCTATTACGACGCCTGTGTGTACTTCTGCCATAATTACGATCAGAACGCGTTTGACCCTGCGTACGCGACCAAGCCTCTTGAGTTTTTCGAACCGATGTTGCGGCGGGTCTTTTCAAACGCGGGCGGGCATATGGAGTTGAACGAGACGCGGGACGCGTGAGGTTTTGGCCCTTTGGGGCCCTGACTTTTGCTTTCGTTCGCACCCTTTCGCGACCTGCGCCTTGGCCGCGCGTCGCGAAGGGGCGTCTAGCGGGTGTTTGGGGCTGTTATCTTCTGGGCTGCTACGGCTGACGGCGGGTGCGGAATGTCCAAACACGAAGAAGGCTCCGGGCGGCATGCCAGAAGCCTTTGATATTCAGGAGGAATTATCATTGGTTGCGGGAGTAGGATTTGAACCTACGACCTTCAGGTTATGAGCCTGACGAGCTACCTGGCTGCTCCATCCCGCGTTGTTTGTTTTGTTTTTTTGTTTAGAGAGGATTTATTTGGGTTCTTATTAGGTTTGGCGGTGCCCTACTCTCCCACACCTTAAGATGCAGTACCATCGGCGCAACAGCGCTTAACTTCCGGGTTCGGGAAGGGACCGGGTGTTTCGCTTGTGCTTTGGCCACCAAACCGAATAAGAACCCAACTGAGTTTTTGCTCAGGGTATCAACGTATTGATCGTCCTTTTTTTCAGGAGATCAACGTGTTGACCCTTTTATGAGGGTCAACGGGTTGTCCAAGTTTTGTTTTTGCTTTTTGGTTTTTGGCTGTCTTTTACTGGATCAGATCAAGCCAATCGGGCGATTAGTACCGGTCAACTGAACGCATTGCTGCGCTTACATCTCCGGCCTATTGACGTGGTGGTCTTCCACGGCCCTCAGGGATACCTTGTTTTGAGGGGGGCTTCCCGCTTAGATGCCTTCAGCGGTTATCCTTTCCGATCATAGCTACCCTGCACTACCGTTGGCACGATAACAGGTCCACCAGTGGATCGTTCACCCCGGTCCTCTCGTACTAGGGGCAACTCCTCTCAAGTATCCTACACCCACGGCAGATAGGGACCGAACTGTCTCACGACGTTCTAAACCCAGCTCACGTACCTCTTTAAACGGCGAACAGCCGTACCCTTGGGACCTGCTCCAGCCCCAGGATGAGATGAGCCGACATCGAGGTGCCAAACACTGCCGTCGATATGGACTCTTGGGCAGTATCAGCCTGTTATCCCCGGCGTACCTTTTATCCGTTGAGCGATGGCCCTTCCACTCGGGACCACCGGATCACTATGGCCGACTTTCGTCTCTGCTCGACTTGTCAGTCTCGCAGTCAGGCAGGCTTTTGCCATTGCACTCAACGAGCGATTTCCGACCGCTCTGAGCCCACCTTCGCGCGCCTCCGTTACGCTTTAGGAGGCGACCGCCCCAGTCAAACTACCCGCCACGCAGGGTCCCGGATCCCGGTAAGGGACCGCGGTTAGACATCAAGAGTGCGAAGGGTGGTATCTCAAGGATGGCTCCACAGGAACTAGCGTTCCTGCTTCGATGCCTACCACCTATCCTGCACATCACAATCCTGATGCCAGTGCGAAGCTGTAGTAAAGGTGCACGGGGTCTTTCCGTCTAACCGCGGGAAGCCTGCATCTTGACAGGCAATTCAATTTCGCTGAGTCGATGTTGGAGACAGCGGGGAAGTCGTTACGCCATTCGTGCAGGTCGGAACTTACCCGACAAGGAATTTCGCTACCTTAGGACCGTTATAGTTACGGCCGCCGTTTACCTGGGCTTCAATTCGGAGCTCTCACCCCTCCTTTTAACCTTCAGGCACCGGGCAGGCGTCAGACCCTATACGTCGTCTTGCGACTTCGCAGAGCCCTGTGTTTTTAATAAACAGTCGCCACCCCCTGGTTTGTGCCCCCGGATTCCACTTGCGTAGGACCCGGGCCTCCTTCTCGCGAACTTACGGAGGTATTTTGCCGAGTTCCTTCAACATCGTTCTCTCAAGCGCCTTGGTATTCTCTACCAGTCCACCTGTGTCGGTTTAGGGTACGGTCTGATGGAGGGCTATTTCCAGGGACCAATCAGCGGCCCGCCCAATCCGATAAGGGCGAACAACCTTCATGATCCGTCACATCCTCCTGGCCCAGGAATATTAACCTGGTTCCCATCGCCTACGCCTTTCGGCCTCGGCTTAGGGGCCGGCTTACCCTGCTCAGATTAGCTTTAAGCAGGAACCCTTGGACTTTCGGCGAGAGTGTCTCTCACACTCTTTGTCGCTACTCATGTCATCATTCTCGCTAGTGATCTCTCCACGGGATCGCTCACGCGCCCGCTTCATCGAAAGAACTGTTCCTCCAATGACCCCGAGGGGTCTAAGGAGGAGCTGTTCTATGTCACACTACGCTCTGCTACCATGCACTATGTGCATCCTCGGCTTCGGCTCATGGCTTGAGCCCCGTTACATCTTCGCCGCAGGACGTCTTATTTAGACCAGTGAGCTGTTACGCTATCTTTAAAGGATGGCTGCTTCTAAGCCAACCTCCTGGTTGTTTTGGACATCCCACCTGCTTTCCCACTTAGCCATGAATTAGGGGCCTTAGCCGGAGGTCAGGGTTGTTTCCCTCTCCACTACGGACGTTAGCATCCGCAGTGTGTCTGCCATCTAGTACTCCCGGGTATTCGGAGTTTGGTTAGGATCAGTAAGCCTGTGGGGCCCCATTACCCATCCAGTGCTCTACCCCCCGGGGTATTCGGATGACGCTCTACCTAAATAGATTTCGCAGAGAACCAGCTATCTCCGAGTTTGATTGGCCTTTCACCCCTAGGCACAACTCATCCCGACCTTTTTCAACAGGTGTGGGTTCGGACCTCCAGTGCG
>NZ_JBVFUL020000002.1:535000-790000 GCF_055693725.2 Epibacterium sp. HA2-3
TCGGCATAGGCCCCATGGGCGGCAATGCGACCATCGCGGATCAGCAGCGCGCCATCCTCGAGACAGGTATAGGCCGCGGTATCATCTGGCCCGTTGGGCTCGGCATGAAAAGTCAGCGTGCGGCCACGCAGGATCTTGGCATCAGCGGACATCAGGTTCGCCTTTCGTAAACTAGGAGAGAGCCCCAGCGCCCAGCGCAGGCCCGCGTCGCGCCCCTTTTGGGAGCAACGCAAGGTCGGGCGGTCAGCGAGATCCGGTGCCCCGGATCAATGTGGGGACATAGCGGAGGGCAAGGGGGAGGAAGAGGGTCAGTTGCCCGCCAGATAGAAGGGCAGCTCTGCCGCGCCATCTGCATACCATTGACGGATGAGCGCGCGCTCGTCCTCTTCCATATAGGTCACATTTGCAGGCGGCATTGCATGGGTCGCCCCGGCCTGAAGATAGATCTGCCGGGCGTATTTGGCGACATCTGCCGGTGTTTCGAGCAACACATTCTTGGGCGCGCGGCGGATGCCGTCGTAATAAGGCTCGCGCGCGTGGCACATGGCGCAACGTCCCGGCACCACATTCATCACGTCCTCGAAATGCTCCGAGCCAGCAAAAGCCAGCTCGGTTTGGGTCAGTGTACGCGCCTCGGACTCCTCATAGGTGTCCTGCACCAGCGGCGCTTGGCTCAATGCCATGATGGCAATGAACAGCAGGATCGTCACGGGCCAGGTCCAGGTCGGATTGCCCGCGCCCGCGTGCCGCGTGTTGAAGTAGTGACGGATCGTCACCCCCATCAGGAACACAAGCGCCGCAATCAGCCAGTTGTACTCGGTGGCAAAGGCCAGCGGATAGTGGTTGGAGAGCATCAGGAAGATCACCGGCAAGGTCAGGTAGTTGTTGTGCGTCGAGCGCAGCTTGGCGATCTTGCCGTATTTTGCATCCGGCGTGCGCCCTTCTTGCAGGTCTTTTACCACGATGCGCTGGTTCGGCATGATGATGAAGAACACATTCGCCGTCATGATGGTCGCCGTGAAGGCCCCCAGATGCAGCATCACCGCCCGGCCGGTAAAGATCTGGTTGTAACCATAACCCATGGCTACCAGCAGCACGAACAGCAGCACCATCAGCATGGTCGGCTTTTCGCCAAGGGGGGATTTGCACAAAAAGTCATAGACCAGCCAGCCCACGCTCAGTGATGCGCCGGAAATCAGGATCCCCTGCCACAGCGCCAGGTCGGCCTTGTTTGCGTCAATGAGATACAGCTCGCCGCCCGCCCAGTAGACGATCATCAGGAGCGCCGCCCCCGAGAGCCAGGTGGCGTAGCTCTCCCATTTGAACCAGATCAGGTGGTCGGGCATATTGGCCGGGGCGACCAGATATTTCTGGATGTGGTAAAAGCCACCGCCGTGCACCTGCCACTCTTCACCATGCGCGCCCACCGGAAGATGCGGCACCTTGCGCAGCCCCAGATCCAGCGCCACGAAATAAAAGGACGACCCGATCCAGGCGATCGCGGTGATGACATGTAGCCAGCGGACGGCAAACCCCAGCCAGTCCCACATGATGACAAGCTCTTGCATAGCTCACTCCTTGCGCGTTTGCCCTGACCCTAGGCGCGCGCGGTATTTTCGTGTATCAGGAAAAAATTCCAAGCTGCTTCAAACATAAGCTAACAATGAAATCCCCGACATGGCCTACCTGAACAATATCCGCACCTTCGTCCGCGTCTACGAACTTGGCAATATGTCTGCTGCTGCACGGGACATGCGCATCTCTGCCGCCGTGGCCTCCTCGCGGATTTCGCAGCTCGAAGAACACCTCAAGGTGCGCCTTTTTCAACGCACCACCCGGCTCCTGCACCCCACTGAACAGGGGCAGCTCTTCTATCACGGCGCAGTCAAGATTCTGGAGGCCGTCGAAGAGGCAGAAGCCGACATCTCCAACGTGACGCAAACGCCGCGTGGCACGCTTTATGTCGCAGCGCCCCTTGGGCTGGGCCAGCGCCTCATTGCGCCTGCCGTACCGCAGTTCAATGCAGCCTATCCTTTGATCAATATTCGCCTGCGCCTGTCGGATCGCAAACTGGACCTCGCTGCCGAGGGACTTGATGCGGCCTTCTTTCTGGGATTGCCCGAGGATTCCAACCTCAAGATCCGCAAGATCACCGACTGCCCGCGCGTTCTCTGCGCCGCGCCGGCCTATCTCAAGGCGCGCGGCACCCCGACATCCAGCGCCGAGCTCAAAACCGACGCCCATGATTGTCTGAACCTGCGCTACCCCGGCGCGCCAGAGTTTCAATGGCCTCTGCACGGCCCCGATGGGCTGCGCCGTGTGGCGGTCACCGGACCTTTTGAATCAGACCACGGGGATGTTTTGACCCAATGGGCGCTCGACGGGCACGGCATCATCCTGAAACCGGTGTTTGAAATCTCGGAACATCTGGCGTCAGGCCGCTTGGTGCCGGTGCTCCCAGATGAGCCTCCGGCCACCATCCAGATGGCCTGTCTTTACATGCACCGCCGCCACCAGGACCCCAAGGTGCGCCTGTTCTTGGACTTCATGGTCGATCACATCCTCGCCTCCCTTCCCGCTGACGCCGCCTGAGCCCGCCCTTCGGACATGAAAAAGGGCGGTGCCCTGCGGCCCGCCCCTTCCTCTTTTCCCAAATATCTATGCGTCAGCTGCCCCGATAGGTGGAGTAGCCATAGGGCGAGAGCAGTAGCGGCACATGATAATGGCTCTCCGCCTCGCTCATCCCGAACCGGATCGGCACTTCATCGAGAAACAGCGGGTCCTCCCCCGCCTGGCCGGTGGCACGCAGGTAGTCGCCACAGAAAAACACCAGCTCATAGCTGCCGGTCGCAAAACGCTCTGCAGGCAGGATCGGGCTATCGGTGCGCCCATCGCTATTGGTCACGGTCTGCGCAACTTTCTCGCGCGCGCCGGCGCTCACCTTATAAAGGGCGATCTCGATCCCCTCTGCGGGACAGCCCCGCGCGGTGTCCAGAACATGTGTGGTCAGATATCCGCTCATCTCTCGCCTTTCCTCTGAGGCTCAGCGGCCGCGTCGCCCCTGCGCCATCTCCTTGGTGCTGAATTTCACACCATAATGCGCCCGCCCTGCCCGAGATGCACGCACGAGCATCAAACAGCACTTTCAAAAATTGCTGTAAAGCCCAAGGGACATTTCACATGTATAACAATGAAACGAACTCAAAACCGGAGACCCCAACGTGACACGCTATCCCCGCGACATGCGCGGCTACGGCGCAACGCCCCCCCACCCTGCCTGGCCAAATGGCGCAAAGATCGCCGTGCAATTTGTCCTGAACTACGAGGAAGGGGGCGAGAACTGCACCCTGCACGGGGATGCGGCCTCCGAGGCGTTTCTCTCCGACATCCCCGGCGCTGCGCAATGGCCGGGCCAGCGCCACTGGAACATGGAGTCGATCTATGAATATGGCGCGCGCGCAGGCTTTTGGCGTCTGCACCGCCTGTTCACCGGCGCGGGCATCCCGCTGACCATCTACGGCGTCGCCAGTGCGCTTGCCCGCAGCCCCGAGCAGCTGAAGGCGATGAAGGACGCCGACTGGGAAATCGCCTCCCATGGTCTCAAATGGGTCGAACACAAGGACATGGCCGAGGACGACGAGCGCGCCTCCATCAAAGAGGCGATCCGCCTTCATACCGAAGTGGTCGGCACCCGCCCCCGCGGCTGGTACACCGGGCGCTGCAGCGCCAATACGGTGCGGCTCGTCGCCGAGGAAGGCGGGTTTGACTATATCTCCGACACCTATGATGACGACCTGCCCTATTGGCTCGAGGTGGGCGCGCGCGATCAGCTCATCATTCCCTACACGCTTGAAGCCAACGACATGCGCTTTGCCACCGCGCCGGGCTGGGTCACGGGATCTGATTTTGGGGACTATCTGACCGACGCCTTTGATACGCTCTACTCCGAAGGCGCGGCGGGGGCGCCCAAGATGATGACCATCGGTCTGCACTGCCGCCTGATCGGGCGTCCGGGCAAGATCGCCGCGCTCAAACGCTTTATCGACCATATCCAGAGCCATCCGGGCGTCTGGTGCCCGCGCCGCATCGATATCGCCGAACACTGGGCCACAGAGCATCCGCATCAGCGCCGCCAACGCCCGAGCCAGATGGACCGAGACACATTTGTGGGCGCTTATGGGTCAATCTTTGAGCACTCCCCCTGGATTGCTGATCGCGCCTTTGATCTCGAACTTGGACCCGCGCATGATTGCGCGGCAGGCGTGCATAATGCGCTCTGCCGGATCTTCCGCAGCGCATCCGAGGACGAACGCCTCGGCGTTTTGACCGCGCACCCGGATCTTGCGGGCAAACTCGCCTCTGCCGGACGCCTCACCGCCGAGAGCACCTCGGAACAGGCCAGTGCCGGGCTCAACCTTCTGACCGACGCGGAGCGCGAGACCTTTACCGCGCTCAACACCGCCTATGTGGAAAAGCACGGCTTTCCCTTCATCATCGCGGTGCGCGATCACGACAAAGCGTCGATCATGGCGGCCTTCAAGCGCCGCATCGACAATGACCGCACCACGGAATTTGACGAGGCCTGCAGGCAGGTCGAGCGCATCGCAGAGTTTCGCCTGATGGACCTCCTGCCATGAGCCGCACCCTCACGGCCCGCCCCCTCACGGCAGAGGCGTTTGCCCCCTATGGCGATCTCCTGATGCCAAAGCCAGAGCCCGACAAGATCATCAATCAGGGCAAATGCGGCCGCCACCATGATCTTGCGCAGCTTGATTTTGCGGATGGTCGCGCAGGCATCAGTCTCTTTGTCTCCGAGGCGCGGCATCTCCCCTACCGGGTAGAGCTGGTCGAACGCCACCCCGAGGGCAGCCAGGCCTTTGTGCCGCTTGATGGCGTGCCGATGATCGTGATCGTGGCCCCCGACGTGGATGGCAGCCCCGGCCAGCCCGAAGCCTTCCTGAGCGCACCGGGCCAGTCGATCAACCTGCATCGCGGCACCTGGCATGGCGTGCTCGCCCCCTTTCAGCAGCCCGGTCAGTACATCGTCATCGACCGTATCGGCGATGGCGCCAACCTCGAAGAACACTGGTTCAAAGAGCCTTGGATCGTCACCGAAATTTCAGCACCGGCGGAGGGATAGCCTCTGCCACACACCCCGGATCATCCTGACCCGCCCAATGAGGACAGGAGATCCCCCCAACCAACAGGGAACAGAACATGTCTGATACAACCATCGGGACGCCGGAGCAGCTCCGCGACCCCGACTATATGCCCCCTCTGGGCAAAGCCATCCCGCTGGGCATCCAGCATGTGCTGGCGATGTTTGTCTCCAACGTGACCCCCGCAATCATTGTGGCGGGGGCAGCCGGGTTTGGCTTTGGCTCAAACTCCCCCGACTTTCCCGAGCTTTTGTACCTGATCCAGATGTCGATGCTGTTTGCCGGGATCGCCACCCTGATGCAGACGCTGACGCTTGGTCCGGTCGGGGCCAAGCTGCCAATCGTGCAGGGGACCTCGTTTGCCTTCCTGCCGATCATGATTCCGCTGGTTGCGGGCAAGGGCGTGGATGCGCTGGCGGCGCTCTTTGGCGGCGTGCTCATCGGTGGGCTGTTCCACGCGGCCCTTGGTCTGGTGATTGGCCGCATCCGCTTTGCGCTGCCGCCACTTGTCACCGGCCTTGTGGTCACCATGATCGGTCTGGCGCTGGTCAAGGTCGGCATCCAATATGCCGCAGGCGGTGTGCCCGCCATCGGGACGCCGGAATATGGCTCGCTTCTGAACTGGTCGGCGGCGCTTGTGGTGATCGTGGTCACGCTCGGGCTCAAGTTTTTCACCCGTGGCATGCTCTCCGTGGCAGCTGTGCTCCTGGGGCTGATTGTCGGCTATATCTACGCACTCATGGTGGGGATGCTCAGTTTTGACTCGATTGGCACCAGCTGGAGCAATGCCGCCGCCTTTGCGCTGCCTCAGCCGTTCAAATACGGGTTTGAGTTCTCCTTTGCCGCGATTCTGGGCTTCTGCCTGATGGCCTTTGTATCCGCGGTCGAAACCGTGGGCGATGTTTCCGGCATCACCAAAGGCGGCGCAGGCCGCGAAGCCACGGACAAGGAAATCGAAGGCGCAACCTTTGCCGACGGCTTTGGCTCGGCGCTGGCGGGGGCCTTCGGCGCGATGCCCAACACCTCCTTCAGTCAGAACGTCGGCCTCATCGCCATGACCGGCGTCATGAGCCGGCATGTTGTCACCTGCGGCGCGATCTTCCTGATGATCTGTGGCCTCATTCCCAAGGTCGGCGCGGTCATTCGCACGGTCCCGATCGAGGTGCTCGGTGGCGGTGTCATCGTGATGTTCGGGATGGTGGTCGCAGCGGGGATCTCGATCCTGTCGGATGTGGACTGGAACCGGCGCAACATGGTGATCTTTGCAATTTCACTCTCGGTAGGTCTTGGCCTGCAGCTGGAGCCCGGCGCGCTGCAGCACATGCCCGACACCGCGCGCATCCTGCTGACCAGCGGCCTTCTGCCCGCTGCCGTGATCTCTATCGCCTTGAACCTGATCCTGCCCGAAGAACTGGCAGATGAGTCCACCGAAGAGGTCTCGGGCGGTCTGTCCGGTCACTCCAAAGGATCGCTTGGTACGTCACGCGACGCGCACTGAGGGGCGCCAGAATAAGCAAAAGGGCCGCATCACGCGGCCCTTTTTCATTTTGATAGCAGTCTGTTGAAGGTCACTCAGCGCAGCGGCGCCAGCGGCATGTGCCGGTTCACATCTTTATAAAGCAGATAGCGGAACTTGCCCGGCCCCCCCGCATAACAGGCCTGCGGGCAGAAGGCGCGCAACCACATGTAGTCGCCTGCTTCCACCTCGACCCAATCCTGGTTGAGCCGATAAACCGCCTTCCCCTCGAGCACATAGAGCCCATGCTCCATCACATGCGTCTCGGCAAAGGGAATGACCGCGCCCGGCTCAAAGGTCACGATGGTCACGTGCATGTCGTGGCGCAGATCCTCGGGGTTCACAAAGCGCGAGGTCGCCCATTTGCCATCGGTGCCGGGCATCGCCGTTGGCGTCACCTCCTGTTCGTTGGTGACAAAGGCGTCGGGCTGATCCAGCCCCTCCACCGCCTGATAGGCCTTGCGGATCCAGTGAAACCGCACCGGCGCGTCGCTTGTGTTCCTCAAACTCCAATCCGAGGCTGGCGGCACAAAGGCATAGCCGCCTTCGCGCATCTGATGTGTGGCCCCGTCAAGGGTCAGCTCCATCTGCCCTTCGACCACAAACAGCACCGCCTCCACACCTGCCTCGGTTTCGGGCCGTGTGGAGCCACCACCGGGCAGAACCTCGGCGATGTAATGCGAAAACGTCTCGGCAAAGCCCGACAGCGGCCGCGCGATCACCCAGAACCGGGCCTTCTCCCAGAAGGGCAGCAGGCTGGTCACAATATCGCTGTTGGTGCCCTTGGGGATCACCGCATAGGCCTCGGTAAACATCGCCCGGTCCGTCAGGAGCTGGGTCTGCGGCGGCAGCCCGCCATGGGGCGCATAATAGGTGGGTTTTGTCATCGCATAACCTTTTCAATTCGCAGTCCCATCAAACCGCGCCAAGGCGCTCAGGCCAATCCCTATGATACCCCCATTCGCATGAAGGATTATATGGCTCGATTTGAAAGCCGGTCGCGCCAGCTCCCGCGCCCCATTGACCCGCCCCGAAAAGCCCGCGCAATATGCCGCAACCCAAAGGACAACCACAGAGGCCGCAGATGACCCAGAGCATGCAAGACACCGCGCTGGAGCTGTTCCACTGCGCCATTCAACGCGCCGACCCCGCCGCCGCCGTGGCTGCACAGCTGTCAGCAGAGCCGATTGCGCCTCTGGCTCCGGGTGGGCGGCGCATTGTGCTCGCCCTGGGCAAGGCCGCTGTTCCAATGATGCGCGCAACCCTCGCCGCGCTCGCAGAGCCGCCCGCAGCGGCGCTTGTTGTGACCAATCCCGAAAACCTCACCGATGTCCCCGGTGCTGAAGTGATCGCCGGATCCCACCCGGTCCCCGATCAATCAAGCGCCGACGCAGGCGCGCGGGTGCTGTCCCTTGTCCAGACCCTCACCGCGGCAGATCAGCTGATTGTACTGATCTCCGGCGGAGGGTCGGCGCTGATAGTGGCTCCGGCTCCGGGTCTCAGCCTTGCGGACAAGGCCAGCGTGAACGAGATGCTGCTGGCCTCGGGACTGGAGATCAACCGGATGAACCTGATCCGTCAGGCGCTGTCGCAGCTCAAAGGCGGCGGTCTGTGTCGCGCCGCCGCACCCGCCGAAGTCACGGCCCTGATCCTCTCGGATGTGATCGGCGATGATCTACGCGCCATCGCCTCCGGTCCCACGGTTGCCCCCCTGGGTCAGAAGGCCGACGCTCGCGCGCTTTTGCAGGCCGAAGGCCTCTGGAACGCGCTCCCCGCTGCGGTCAAAACCCATCTTGAGACCCCCGAAGATGAGCGCGAGATGCCCGCTGCGCAAAACGTCCTGATCGGTTCCAACCGGTTCAGCCTTGAAGCAATGCGCGATCACGCCAAGGCCCTTGGCTGGCATGTGCCGGATCTGGTCGATGACCTGACCGGGGATGTCGCTGAGGCAGCCCAGCGCATACTGGACACGGCCCAAACGCCCGCCCCGGACCGCCCGACGGCCCTCCTGTTTGGCGGCGAGACCACCGTACGCCTCAGCGGCACCGGACGCGGCGGACGCAATCAGGAGCTGGCGCTCAGGATCGCGCAGGCGGCAAAGAGCCTCGCAGGGGACTGGGTGTTTCTCTCCGGGGGCACCGATGGCCGCGACGGGCCGACAGATGCCGCAGGCGGGTTGGTCACACCAGACACCTGGGCCGAGATCGCGCGCGCGGGTGCTGATCCCGCGGCCCTCTTGGCCAACAACGACAGCTATGCAGCCCTGAAGGCCGCAGATGCCTTGGTAACGATCGGCGGCACAGGCACCAATGTGGCCGACGTGCAGATCCTGCTCAGACGCCCCTAAAGATCAAGCCCGTTGAGCTTGCGCAGCAGATCGAGCAGCGCCTCGTAATCCTCGGCTCCCATCTTTTCGCGGGTGCGCTCAATGAGGGCGAGGCTGTCGTCGATATTGGCCTCAATCACCTGCATGCCCGCATCGGTCAGGGTAATCACCTGCCGCCGCCGGTCGGTTTCATCCCGCGCCCGGTCAATGAGCCCTTTTTCCTGCAATTTCTGCAGAATCCGCGTGAGGCTTGGGAGCAACAGACACGCTTGATCCGCGATCTGCGTGGGATCAATCGGCCCGCTTTCCTGCACCACGCGCAGCACCCGCCATTGCTGCTCGGTCAGATCCTGTCCGTTCAACAACTGACGCACCGGCCCCATCACCCGCTCACGCGCGCGCAGCAAAGCAATCGGGAGGGATCTGTCGGTTCTGGGCAATGCATGTGTCATGTTCCCCTGTATCGCCGCCAAACCCAGACTTGGCAATCACTTATCAAAGTTAAGTATTTTTCACCGCCCCCGTTGACAGGGATGCCGCACAAACATAACATGTTAAGCAATTTGGGAGGAGGACCCGAATGCCCCATATCACCTTGGACTATGCGCCCCGCCTGGCGCAGTTCGTCGACTTACCAGAGCTGTGTGACACCCTGCGCCGCGCCGCGATCAATACCGGCGTCCTGCCCATGGCCGGCGTGCGGGTGCGCGCGATTGCCGCCGATCACATCAGCATCGCTGATGGCAATCCCGATCACATGTATCTCGATATCTCGGTGCGCCTGCGCGGCGGTCGCTCGCTCGAGGCCCGCAAGGCCGCCACCCAAGAAATCTTTGCCGCCGCCCGCGCCGTTCTCGCGCCGTTGATGGCCTCTCATCCAATCGCGCTCTCGCTCGAGATGCGCGACATCGACCCTGACCTATCGCCCAAATGCGGCAGCATCCGCGACCATCTGAGCACAGGAGACCCCGCATGAGCGACCTCGCCGCCAACCTCGACAAACTCGCAGGTTTTCTTGAAAAACACCGGGCATCCGGCATCACCAACCTCATTGGCGGCGAGGCCCGCCGCGCCGCCTCCGGCCAGACGTTTGAAACGACCTCGCCGGTGGATGAGAGCGTGATCTGCTCGGTGGCCCGCGGCGGGTCCGAGGACATAGATGCAGCCGCACAGGCCGCCAAAGCCGCCTTCCCCGCATGGCGCGACCTGCCCGCGACCGAACGCAAGGCGATCCTGCACCGCATCGCAGATGGGATTGTGGAACGGGCCGAGGAAATCGCGCTCTGCGAGTGCTGGGACACCGGTCAGGCGCTGCGCTTCATGTCCAAAGCGGCCCTGCGCGGAGCAGAGAATTTTCGCTTCTTTGCCGACCGTGCGCCTTCGGCCCGCGATGGCCAGATGCTGCCCTCGCCCACTTTGATGAATGTCACCACCCGTGTGCCGATCGGCCCTGTGGGTGTCATCACACCCTGGAACACGCCCTTCATGCTCTCCACATGGAAGATCGCGCCTGCCTTGGCCGCGGGCTGCACCGTCGTCCATAAACCGGCAGAGTTCTCGCCCCTGACGGCCCGTATTCTGGCGGAGATCGCCCATGATGCGGGCCTGCCCCCCGGCGTCTGGAACCTCGTCAACGGCCTCGGCGAAGAGGCCGGCAAAGCGCTCACCGAACATCCCGACATCAAGGCCATCGCCTTTGTCGGTGAGAGCAAAACCGGCTCGATGATCATGGCCCAAGGCGCGCCGACCCTGAAACGTGTGCATTTTGAACTCGGCGGCAAGAACCCGGTGGTGGTCTTTGACGATGCCGATCTCGACCGGGCCTTGGACGCGGCGATCTTCATGATCTACTCGCTGAATGGCGAGCGCTGCACCTCTTCCTCGCGCCTGCTCATTCAGGACAGCATCGCCGAGGCATTCGAGGCCAAACTGATCGCGCGTGTAAACAGCATCAAGGTCGGCCACCCGCTTGACCCCCAAACAGAAATCGGCCCGCTCATTCACAAGACCCACTTCGACAAGGTGACCTCCTATTTCGACATCGCGCGGCACGATGGCGCAACCGTCGCCGCAGGTGGCGGCCGCCACGGCGACACCGGCTGGTTTGTCAAACCCACGCTCTTTACCGGCGCCACCAATCAGATGACCATCGCCCGCGAGGAAATCTTCGGCCCCGTGCTCACCGCCATCCGCTTCACCGACGAAGACGAGGCCCTCTCCATCGCCAATGACACCCAATACGGCCTCACCGCCTATGTCTGGACCAACGATGTGACCCGCGCCATGCGCTTTACCCATGCGCTCGAAGCCGGGATGATCTGGGTCAACTCGGAAAACGTCCGCCACCTGCCTACGCCCTTTGGTGGGGTCAAGGCTTCCGGGATCGGGCGCGACGGCGGCGACTGGAGCTTTGAGTTCTACATGGAACAGAAACACATCGGCTTTGCCACCGGCCACCACAAGATCCCCCGCCTCGGCGCCTGAGGCCTTCAGATTCTCCCAAATATCCCGGGGAGCGCGAGGGGCAGAGCCCCTCGTATGTCGCCCTAACATTCGGCCTGTCCATTCGGAGGAGACCCGACATGCCCATTCCCGCCGCAAATCTTTATCCGCCCTTCAACATCACCCGCCTCAGCCATGTGGAATACGGCGTCACCGACCTTGCGGCCTCCCGCACCTTCTACGTCGACATCCTCGGCCTGCAGGTCACTCATGAGGACGACAGCCGGATTTATCTGCGCGCCATGGAAGAACGCGGCCACCACTGCATCATCCTGCGCCAATCCGACCACGCGGGCGTCGCGTGCCTCGGCTTCAAACTCTATGACACGCCGGATCTTGAGAAGGCCGCCGCCTTTTTCGAGGGCAAAAGCCTGCCGGTGGAGTGGATCGAACGCCCCTTCATGGGGCCGAGCTTGCGCACCCGCGATCCATGGGGTGTGCCGCTGGAGTTCTACGTCAAGATGGACCGCCTCCCGCCGATACATCAGCAGTACAGGCTCTATAATGGCGTGAAACCCCTCCGCATCGACCACTTCAACATGTTCTCGGCCAATGTCGACGCGGCGGTGGCCTTCTACGGCGAGATGGGGTTTCGCGTCACCGAATATACCGAGGATGACGACTCCGGCCGCGTCTGGGCAGCCTGGATGCACCGCAAGGGCGGCGTGCATGATGTGGCCTTCACCAATGGAACCGGCCCGCGTCTGCATCACACCGCCTTTTGGGTACCAACCCCGCTCAACATCATCGACCTCCTCGATCTGATGTCGACCACCGGCTATGTCGCCAATATCGAACGCGGCCCCGGCCGCCACGGCATTTCCAACGCGTTCTTCCTCTATGTGCGCGACCCCGACGGCCACCGGATCGAAATCTATTGCTCGGACTATCAGACCTGCGATGCGGATCTGGAGCCGATCAAATGGTCCCTCACCGACCCGCAGCGCCAGACCCTCTGGGGCGCACCCGCACCGCGCAGCTGGTTCGAAGAAGGCTCCCTGTTCGACGGGGCCGAAACACGCGACAGTGATCTCAAAGCACAACCGATCATCGCGCCGTAAGAAGACAAAGGGACAGCGCCCGATCCTGGGAAGGTCGGGCGCTGTCCGTGCCTTGGGCACGAACAAGGGAGCACAAAATGAACTGGACCGATTTTGCATCCTGGGGCCGCAAGGTCGCCGATTGGGCGCAGGACTATCACCTCACCGTGGGCGAGCGCCCGGTGCGCGCGCAGACCAAACCCGGTGATATGCTGACCGCCCTGCCCGAGACCCCGCCGGAACACGGCGAGGGCATGGAGACGATCTTTGCCGATTTTGAGGAAAAGGTGATGCCCGGCATCACCCACTGGCAGCACCCGCGCTTCTTTGCCTATTTCGCCTCCAACGCCGCCGCGCCCTCGGTGCTGGCGGAATTCCTGACCTCCGCCATCGCGCCGCAATGTATGCTCTGGCAGACCTCTCCGGCGGCGACCGAGATGGAGACCCGGATGATGGACTGGCTGCGCCAATCCCTTGGCTTGCCGGGGGAATTTCGCGGCGTCATTCAGGACAGCGCCTCCTCCGCCACCCTTGCTGCGGTGCTCACCATGCGCGAACGGGCCTTGAACTGGCAGGGCAATCAACAGGGGCTCGCGGGTCAGCCAACCTTGCGGATCTATTGTTCGTCCGAGGTGCACACCTCGGTGGACCGTGCGATCTGGGTTGCGGGCATCGGTCAGGCCAACCTCGTGCGCGTGCCAATCAAAGGCGACTGGCGCGGCATGGATCCCGCCGCGCTTGATGCCGCCATTGAGGCCGACAAGGCCGCAGGCCTTCACCCCGCTGGCATCATCCTCTGTGTGGGCGGCACCGGCACCGGTGCCACCGATCCCATCGCGGACTGCATCAAAGTGGCGCAAGATCACGGGCTTTACACCCATGTGGACGCGGCTTGGGCCGGTTCCGCGATGATCTGCCCGGAGTTTCGCGCCTATTGGCCGGGCATTGAGGGCGCAGACAGCATCGTCTTCAATCCGCACAAATGGCTCGGCGCGCAGTTTGACTGCTCGGCGCATTTCCTTAAGAACGCGGATGATCTGGTGCGCACCCTCGCCATTAGCCCGGAATACCTCAAGACCCACGGTCACGACGGCATCGTCAACTATTCGGAATGGTCGGTCCCTTTGGGCCGCCGTTTCCGCGCGCTAAAGATCTGGTTCCTGATCCGCACCTATGGGCTTGAGGGGCTGCGTCAGCGCATCCGCAATCACGTTGCATGGTCGCGCCAGCTTCACGACGCGCTGGCGCAAGAGCCGGATTTTGAAATCGTCACCCCGCCGATGTGGTCGCTCTGGACCTTCCGCTACGCGCCTGATGGGGCCACGGACCTCGACGCGCTGAACCTCGAACTCGTGAACAGGATCAACGACGACGGCCGCATCTACCTCACCCAGACCCGCGTGGACGGCGTGCTGGTGATCCGGTTTCAGGCGGGCGCGTTTGAAACCACCGAGGCTGACATCATGCTCGCCCATGATGTGATCACAGAACTTGCACGAGGACTGAGCTGATGCGTTTTGCCACCTACACCGCCGCGACTGAAACCTTCTATGGTGTCGTCACCGATGCGGGCGCAATCGCCCTATCGCCGGAGTTCCCCGAGTGGCCCACCCTACGCGAAGTTATTGAAAACAAAGGTCTTCACACCCTTGCCCAAGCGGCGCAGGGGCGGGATGTGACCCATCCACTCGACCAGATCACCTATCAGATCCCGGTGCCCCGCCCGGAAAAAATCATCTGCGTTGGTGTCAACTTTCCCAACCGCAACGCGGAATATAAGGACGGACAGGACGCCCCCCCCAACATGTCGCTCTTTCCACGATTTGCGCGCAGCTTCACCGGGGCGGACCGTCCCCTGATCCGCCCGCCGGAAAGCCCGCAACTGGATTACGAGGGTGAGATCGCCATCGTCATCGGCAAGGGCGGACGCCGCATTTCTGAGGCAGACGCCTATGACCACATCGCCGCAATAACCCTTTGTAACGAAGGTACGATCCGCGATTGGGTGCGCCATGCCAAATTCAACGTGACACAGGGCAAAAACTGGGACAGCTCCGGTGCCATCGGCCCGTGGCTGGTGCCCTTTACCGCGCCCGCGCAGCTTGATGACGTGCGGATCACCACCAAGGTCAATGGCGAGCTGCGTCAGGATGATCGCACCTCGCGGATGCTGTTCCCGATCCGCCGTCAGATCGCCTATATCTCCACCTTTACCACGCTGGTTCCGGGCGACATCATCGTCACCGGCACCCCGACCGGCGCAGGCGCGCGGTTTGATCCGCCAAAGTTCCTCAAACCCGGCGACGTGATCGAGGTCGAGGGTGAAGGCATCGGCATTCTGCGCAACACAGTAGAGGATGAGGCATGACGCCGGATCAACACACTGAGGCCGCCGCCCAACTGCTGCGCGCCGAGGAAACAGGCCAGCAATGCGGGCTCTTGTCGCTCGCCTATCCGGGCATGACACTTGAGGATGCCTATGCGGTGCAAAAGGCGCTGGTGACGCAGAAACTCGCGCAAGGTCGCCGCAAAATCGGCTGGAAGATCGGCCTCACCAGCCGCGCCATGCAGCAGGCGCTAAATATCACCACACCGGACTCGGGCGTGCTCCTTGATGACATGGCCTTCGCATCGGGCAGCTCCGTGCCAGAGGGCCGCTTCATCCAGCCCCGCGTCGAGGCCGAGATCGCCTTTGTGATGAAAGCGCCGCTCGCGGGCCGCGATTGCACCCACGACGACATCCTGAAGGCCACCGAGTATGTTGCCCCGTCATTGGAGATCCTCGACACCCGCATCCTGCGCGCCGATCCCGCCACGGGGCAGGCCCGCATTATCACCGACACCATCAGCGACAATGCCGCCAATGCGGGCATCGTGATGGGCTCGGCACGACATAGGGTCGACGCCTTTGATCTGCGCCGCGTCGGCGCAATCCTGAAACGCGATGGCGTGGTCGAGGAAACCGGATTGGGCGCGGGCGTCCTGGATGATCCTGTGACCTCCGTACTGTGGCTTGCACGGCGCATGGCGGACTATGGACAACAGATCGAGGCAGGCGATATCGTCCTCTCCGGGTCGTTCATCCGCCCTGTGGAATGCCCGTCCGGCACCCAGATCCACGCCGATTTCGCGGATTTCGGCTCGGTAGAAATTTCGTTTTTATAAAAGAGGTTAGATATGGCCGCGCCGATCAATCGTTTCAAAGAGGCCCTCAAGGATGGCCAGCGCCAGATCGGCTGCTGGTGCAGCTTTGGCGAGGCCGTCACCACCGAAGTCATGGGCACTGCAGGCTTTGACCGGCTGGTGGTCGATGGCGAACATGCCCCCAACGACATCCGCTCGATCCGCGATCAGCTGGTGGCGCTGGCAACCTCGCCGGCGGAACCGGTGGTGCGGGTCCCGATCGGCGAGGCCTGGATCATCAAACAGGTGCTGGATGCGGGCGCGCAGACCGTGCTGGTGCCAATGGTGGAAACCGCCGAGCAGGCCGCCGAGCTGGTCCGCGCCTGCCACTACCCGCCTCATGGCACACGCGGGGTCGGCGCAGCCGGAGCGCGCGCGACACGCTTTGGCACCACGCCGGATTACATCGCCACAGCGGATGCGCAAATCTGCGTTCTCCTGCAGGTGGAGAACCGCAAGGGCATTGAAAACCTCGATGACATCCTTGCCGTGGAGGGCATCGACGGGATCTTTATCGGCCCTGCGGATCTCTCGACCGATATGGGGCATCAGGGCAACTCTGCCCATCCCGAGGTGCGCGCGGTGATTGCGGATGCGATCTCGCGGATCAAGGCCGCGGGCAAGGCGCCGGGGATCCTTGGCGTCACCGATGAGGCCACGCAGGCCTATTCAGACATGGGCGCGCAATTCCTGGCGGTAGGGCTGGATGTGCTGGTGCTGGCGCAGGGCGCGCGGACACTGGCGGCAAAATGGCGCTGATTTGATTGGGCAGTCCACCAGTGGACTGCCCAACCCTGTCTGATCAGGGGATCAACCTGTCTTTGGCCCGCTCAAACCCCGGCGTGAGCGTCGCAAAGAGATACCCCGAGACGCAGGTCGCGCCATGGGTCGGCCCGCTGCCCGCCCGCAGCGCCACCCGGCGGCGCACCCCGCTCAGGTCCCGGGGGATTTCCCGCATCAGGGCCGCCCGGCGCAGCATCTCCGAGCCGGTGTCGATCCGCCCCGGCACCGGGCGCCACTGCAACAGGGAGCCCTCGTCGCGTTCGGAGGCGTCATAGACCACCTCATCTTCTTTGATGGTGCGCAGCACCCGGATCTGATCGATGGTTTCCGGGTCGATCGCGGTGGGATCCGCCGAAAGCACCACCAGATCCGCCAGCTTGCCCACCTCGAGCGAGCCTTTGGTGTTTTCCTCAAAATGCTGCCATGCGGGCCAGATCGTCATCGCCTTCAGCGCGGTCATCGGGTCAACCCGATGCGCAGCACCGATGATGTCGCCACTGCGGCTGCGCCGGGTCACGGTCGCATCAAGCACCCGCATCGAGTCGGGAAAGGCGACCGGCGCATCATGATGGGTGGAGAACCGCATGCCGCGTTTCAGAACCCAACCGGTGGGCGAGATATTATCCGCAGCCTCGGGCCCCACGGTGCGGTCGCGATGCCAGTCGCCCCAATAGAACGTGTGCATGGGAAAGAGCGAGGGAAAGATGTCGAGCGCCTTGATGCGGTCCACCTGATCCTCGCGCAGGAACTGGCCATGGATCAGCACCGAGCGGCGGTCGTCATTGCCGTGCTTTTCGGCCGCTGCGCCCGTTGCCGCCAAGAGCAGGTCGCTGGCGGCTTCGCCATTGGAATGGGTGAGGATCTGAACGTCGTTCTCATAGGCCCAGTCGATGGCGTCAAACACCTGATCCGGGCTGGCCGCCGGATAGCCCACATAGTCGCTGCGCATCTGCGGCGGAGGCGCATAGTAGGGTTTGTCCCGCCAGGCGGTAAACCCCTGCGGAGAGCCATCAATCGTGAGCTTCGCGCCGCCCACCCTTAGCCCGTTCTCATAGTCAAATGACTGTTCTTCCAGAATAAAATCACGGTCGATCAGGATGTCGGGATAGGCCACCACATCGACCTTCAGCCCATCCGGCTGCGCGGCCAGCGCCTGCATCATCTGCACCTGCCCTGTGCTCGCGCGCCCTTCCTGTGCAGTGGTGTAGCCATATGAGGCAACGAGATCGACGCCCGCGCGGACCATCTCGATCGAGCCTTCCGCGTCAAGCCCGCCGAGGATTCGGCCAAGCGCCACAAAATGCGGGGTTTCCTCGAGCACCCCGTCCGGGGTTTTGCCATCGGCCTCGCGCCGGATCACACCGCCAGGCATCTCTTCGCTCTCGGCGGTGATGCCCGCAAGCGCAAGCGCCGCGGTATTGGCAACCGCGAGATGGCCGGACTGATGCACGATATAGACCGGAATATCCGCCGCAACCGCATCGAGATCATGACGCGTCGGATGCGCCAGCTCGCTCAGCTGAGAGTCGTCATAGCCAAACCCGATCACAGCGCCAAAACGCTCCACCCGCTCGGGCTGAGCATCGATAAAGTCGCGTAGAATATCCTGAAGCTCGGCGATGCTGTTGCCCCGCCCATCCGGTGCGGGCAAGAGATTGGCCGCCATGGCCTGCAGACCGATTGCCGCCACATGGCCATGTGCATCCACAAAACCCGGCAGCAGGGCGGCCCCTTCGAGATCGATCACACGGGTGCTCTCGCCGCGCAGCGCCATCACGGCCTCGAGGGAACCAACCGCCGCAATGCGCCCCTCGCGCACTGCCAGGGCCTCGGCCCGCGGCGCGCTGTCGTCCATCGTCAGCACGGGTCCGCCCGTATAGATCGTGTCCGCCACGTCCTGCGCCGCCGCGCCCATGGCAACGGTGGCCGCACAGAGGGACATCAGCCCCAATTTCAGATGAGTACCCAACATCCCTGCACCTCCCAGCTGATGATCGAGATGCTTCTAGGGTCTCACAGGTGCGCCTATCGGGCAAGGCACAACCAAAGATTGCGGAACTCAACAGGTGCAAAAGCCGCTCACGTTCCCGAGCGGCCTTGCCAATTTCCGGCGGATCAATGCGCCTGCATCGGCGCGCCAAAACGCTTTTCAAGCTCCGCGCGCGGATGCCCCAAGAGCCCAAAGGTGCAGATTTCAACCCGACTTTGGAGATCCACCAAACGCAGGCGGCCTTCGCGACGCTTCATGTCAAACCCTTTGCCGCGCAGCAGTTCACGCAGGGTCGGCCAGCTGTCCGCGCGGTTGAGCGGCTCGCTCAGATTTGCGCGCAGGAGCATCATCGATTCCGAGTCGAGGCGCTTGCGCGTGCTTGCGCAACCCCAGGGGGTCTGTCCGTAGGCCAGGTCTTCGTTGTCGGTCTTGTCATCACGATAGGTCATCTCTTCACCCTCTCATCCACTCCGGGTTCAGATTACCCTGGGGCGTGGCGAAAATGGGGCGTTCAAAGGTTGGGTCCGGGGCGCAAAGGAAGAGTTTGATATACTTTAGAACGAGCGCGCGGGCGGTGTCCTGCGGGTTGCAACAGGCCGGCGACCCGCGCGCGACGCTCAGCGCAGGACCATGCCTTCAGGCCAGCTCAGGCGGGTCTTGAGGCTGATGGTGCGCGTCTCTCCTGCCGACACATCGAGATCCCAGGCGAGGATTCCGCGCTGTTTGTCGACGTTTTCCTCGGAGGGCGCGGGCGTTGCAGACCATGTGATTTCCAGATCCTCCTGTTCGCTGAAGGGCACCAGATCAAGCACCCGCAACGGCCAGACCTGACCGGTGAGGTTTTCCACCTCGATCTCCGCCACGGTGTCACGCTGGTTGCTGCGCGAGATCACGCCGCGCCCGCCTTCGCTCTGATCCAGAAGATCCCGTTTGATGCGCAACCCATCAATGGGGCCAAAGCCCAGATCCTGCTCGGCCTCGGGGGTCAGCCCCACGAAATACCCGGACCCGATCAGCTCTCCGTCGACAAGAAAGCGGCTGTTGGCGCTGGCCAGCAATTCCTCGCCGCTGGTGTTCACAATGCGCGCGATGCGAAAGGCGGTGGGATCGCGGCGCGGCGCTGCACGGGCGGAGACCTCAGCGCTAAAGGTGACGTCCGGAAGGTTCAGATAGGCCAGCTCCGCCCCGGAGCGCAGGCTGACCGGCACGTCAAAGCTGTAAGAAACCCCCGCCTCGCTGGCGACGGCACCAAATGACGAACCGGCTTCCTCAACTATAGTCGGGGCCTCGACTGCCAGCTCGGCGACGTCGCTCATCACTTGGCTCTCTGATGTGAACCGCTGTTTGGCCTCGTACGCGTCCTCAATCCAGCGCCGATTGGGGCGCAGGTCATGCGGATTGATCCGCTGATCCGGCGTCGAGGTAGAGACCCGCAGTGCCACATCCACCCAGTCCTCGCCGGTGGCCTGCTGGATCATCACATCCCGGCGCAAGGTAACCTGCGGCCTCACCCCTGTTTCCAGATTGAACTCGTAAGACGGCCCCCATGACACCGCATCATTGGGGTAGCTGAGGCTGAGCGGCACCGTCACCTCCTCATCCGCCTCGACATCCAACGCGAGGAACATCTGTTCTTCATCCTGCTGCGACAGCGCCTGAAGCTCCGCCTGTGCACGGGCCAGATCTGCTTTGAGATCCTTCATCTGGCGCTGAAACCCGCGCTCCTGCGCTTTGGCCCGCAAAATGGTTTCGCGCGCCTCGGCGGTTTCCTCGCGCACCGTGCTCACCAGAGCGCGCAACTGATCGGGGTCGGGCAGTGCCGCTCCCTCGCCCCGGTTAAGGGCACTCAGAAAGGCGATCGCTGCCTCGGCGCCCTGCGCCGCCAGTCGCGCCTCCTCTGCGGTCTGGCGCAGCGCATCTATCTGGTCCTCAATCTCCGCCACCCGAGCCTCAGCCGTGGCCTGTTCGGGGGTCGCGGCCTCCTCGAGAACCGGAAAACTCTCGCGCAGGTACAGCCCGACCCGGCGCACGCCGGGATGCGTCACCTGCAGGGTTTCCACCTCATCCACAAAGGGCATTCCCGTGATGATGATCCGGTGACGGCCTGCGGGCAGCGTCACTTCGGCGGTGCGGGTCATCAATGCCTCGCTGGGATAGACGGTCACCGCGCTGACGCGGCTTGCGGCGGTGAAGGTCTCCGCCAATGCGGTCGTGGACAACAGGGCCGCAGCCCCAACAAGGACGGAAGAGAGAACAAAGCGCATCAAAATCACCGAGCTGACAATAGGATGCACCGAGCGTCTTCTGCTCGGGAGGAAAACGCAAGAGGCGCCCCAGTGGGACGCCTCTCGATAGTCATGTCTTTGCCGATAGAAGGTCTCTCACCGTCCGACCGAGAGGTCAGGCGTTGCCCTTCTCTCTATCTGGCGATCAGCCCTTCTTCAGGACTTCACGGCCCAGAAGCTCTGCGATCTGCACCGCGTTCAGCGCCGCGCCCTTACGCAGGTTGTCCGACACACACCACAGGTTCAGACCGTTATCCAGTGTGGAGTCCTGACGGATGCGGCTGATGAAAGTGGCAAAATCGCCAACGCATTCTTTCGGTGTCACGTAGCCGCCGTCTTCGCGCTTGTCGATCACCATGATGCCCGGTGCCTCGCGCAGGATGTCGCGGGCCTCGTCTTCATCAAGGAAGTCCTCAAACTCGATGTTGATCGCCTCGGAATGGCCCACAAACACCGGCACGCGCACGCAGGTCGCGGTCAGCTTGATGGACGGGTCCACGATCTTCTTGGTTTCCGCAACCATCTTCCACTCTTCTTTGGTGGAGCCATCGTCGAGGAACACGTCGATATGCGGAATCACGTTGAAGGCGATGTCCTTGGGGTAGACCTTGCGCTGGTAATCGTCGGTCGGATTGTAATGCGCCTTGGTCTGATCCCAGAGCTCGTCGATGGCGTCCTTGCCGGAGCCGGAAACAGACTGGTAGGTCGAGACCACAACGCGTTTGATCTTGGCGCGGTCATGCAAGGGCTTCAGCGCCACAACCATCTGCGCGGTGGAGCAGTTGGGGTTGGCGATGATGTTCTTCTTGGAATAGCCGTGCACGGCCTCCGGGTTCACCTCGGGCACGATCAGCGGAATATCCGGGTCGTAGCGATAAAGCGAAGAGTTGTCGATCACGACACAGCCCGCCGCCGCCGCCTTGGGCGCGTATTTCTTCGTGGCGTCCGAACCAATGGCAAAGAGCGCCATGTCCCAACCCGTGAAGTCAAAGGTGTCGAGATCCTGGGTCTTCAGGGTCTTGTCGCCAAATGTGACCTCAGTACCCAGCGAACGACGGGATGCCAGAACGGCAATCTCATCCACCGGGAACTGGCGCTCGGCCAGGATGTTCAGCATTTCACGGCCCACGTTCCCCGTGGCGCCGGCGACAACGACGCGATAACCCATGTTAGTTTCTCCAATTCTGTCCGGCCCCATGACCGGCTCGCGGTGTGATATAGTTTCTGCGCCTGCATTAAAAGGCGCGATTTGGACCAAAACTGCGCGGACGGCGGTTTTGTTCCACATAAATTTCGCTTTTCATGACAAAAGTCCCGACGCGGTGCGGTTTCAACCTGTCACAGCTGCGCGAGCGCAGCTTGTCGCAGCGGGTTTGCGCGCCAGTTCACGGTTGATTATTGCCAGAATTGGCAGGTTTAAAGAAGGCACGCCATGACCCGCGCGGACCCGTTTTATGACTCCCTCCAGAAGGTTCAGACCTTTGAAAATCTGACTGGCGGCACCCGCTTCACCCCCTTGCCGGAGGAATGGTACGTGGGCTGCTGCGATATTGTCGATTCCACCGGCCTGCTGGCACGCGGGCAGTATAAAACCGTCAATATGATCGGCGCATCGGCGATCGCTGCGCTGATGAATGCCTTTGACCATGCGCCTTTTCCCTTTGTCTTCGGCGGCGATGGCACGTCGTTTGCGGTGCCGCCGCATCTGGCAGATCGCGCGCGTCAAGAGCTGGCAAAACTGCGCGCCTGGGTTGCACAGGAGTTTGATGTCGCCTTGCGCGCCGCCCTTCTGCCGGTGGCGGACCTGCGCGATGCAGGGCGGGATGTGCGGGTGGCACGCTTTGCCGCCTCCTCACACCTGGATTACGCCATGTTTGACGGCGGGGGGCTGGCGTGGCTCGAGGAAGAGATGAAAGCAGGCCGCTACGAGATCCCTGCTGCCGACCCGGTCGCCCCCCCTGATCTTGAAGGGCTCTCGTGCCGCTGGGACAATGTGCCCGCCGTCAATGGCGAGATCCTGTCACTTCTGGTGCTGCCGCATGCCAACACCGATCCTGCTGCCTTTGATGCTCTGGTGGCACAGATTCTGTCCGAAGTGTCCCAGACCGAGCGCGCCGGCCATCCGCTGCCGGCCACCGGTCCCAAGCTCAGATTCCCACCGCCCGGACTTGGGATCGAAGCCCGGTTGCTGCGCGGCAATGCCCCCGCAATTTTGCGCAAATTGATGCTGTTTTTTCAGTCCGCTTTTGCGGGTCTGATATTCCTGCGCGGGCGCCCGGCCGGGTCTTTTGACCCGACGCACTACCGCAGCACGATTGCGACAAACGCAGATTTCCGAAAATTTGACGACGGTTTGAAGATGACTCTGGACTGCGACGCCAAAACCCGCACAACGCTCGAGCGTTTGCTGAAGCAGGCGCAGGCCGAGGGGGTCGCGCGCTATGGGTTGCATGTTCAGGCCGAAGCGCTTGTGACCTGCATCGTCCCCTCGCCCTTGCAGGACGACCACATGCATTTTGTCGATGGCGCATCAGGCGGCTACGCGCAGGCTGCGCAGATGCTCAAGGGCGCCGCGCGGGACTGACATGCCCTGCCCCTGCGGCCCGCCCCGCGAGGTGCGATCCGGCAGGATGCGCGCGATCTCGCGCTATGTTCAGACCTGAAGAAAGCTGTTTGATTTTGGGTCGTAGCACTCCAGTCCGCCCTCCCCAATGTCGGTCCAAAGCCCGTGCAGGCTGAGCTCTCCCGCCTTTACGGCATTGTCGATAAAGGGAAAAGTCATCAGGTTCTCGAGGCTCGCCACCACCGCCTGACGTTCAAACTGGCGCGCTTGCTCATCGGGGTCTGCAATGTCTTCGACCGAGGCAAACCGGGGCTTTAGAATGTCCATCCAACGCCCCACGAAACTGGTCTTTTCCTCAAGCGCGGGCGCATGGCCCTTGCACATGTCGATACAGCCCTGCACGCCGCCACATTGCGAGTGACCGAGCACGATCAGATGCGCCACCTTGAGCACCGTCACCGCATATTCCACCGTGGCCGAGGTGCCGTGATGGTCGCCATCGGGCGCATAGGGTGGCACCAGATTTGCGATATTGCGGTGGATAAAGAACTCGCCCTGATCGGCGCCAAAAATCGAGGTCACATGCACCCGGCTGTCGCAGCAGGAAATCACCATGGCGCGCGGGCGCTGACCCTCTTTGGCGAGCCGACGATACCAGCCCTGGTTCTCCTCATAAGAGGTGGCCTTCCAGCCGTGGTAACGAGTTACCAGGTAGTGCGGCAGGGGCTTTGCGTAATCCATGAGTTCACCTCGGGTTGTCGACTGACGGGGTTGATAACCGCAATTCTCACCAAATTCGAGAGATTTACGCAGCGCTTGGAAACCTTTTGACAACCAGTGCGGCGCAAATTGGACGCATGCCGTGGGGGCATACCGAATACGGGGTGAATTGTGGTGGCTAACATACTGACAGTCAAACATAGGGAAAACGTCCATCTGGACCCGAAAAAGCTCAGCGAACTCTATTCGCAGCTTGGGGAAACCAGTGCCGAAGACGTGGTCTGTCGCGCCATTGAGGAGCTTGCCGTGCGTTTGACGCATTGCGAACGCCTGTGGCGCCAGGACGATATTGATAATCTGCGCAAGAGCGCGCGCTCGCTGATCGCGATTTCCGAACAGATCGGCATGATGGCCATGGCCAATATTGCGCGCGATGTAACCGACGCCATTGATGCCGATGACTCACCGGCGGTGGCGGCAACATTGTTCCGCCTGATCCGCGTGGGAGAAAGCTCTCTGACTGCGGTTTGGGAACAACACGACCTGACGGTCTGACGGACTCGCCGCCTGAGCGGCGCATCCATGTAGGTTTAAGGTTCGGCCCGGTTGGGCTTGCGGCGGCGGCTGCGACGGATACTCTGGTGGCAAGAGGTGATAGACCCAAGCCATATTAAGAGGACCTGTCCATGCAGCCCCATTTTGCCGTGCCCAATCTGGCCGTACCGACCTTTGCAGCCGCAACCGATGCGGCCCTTCCCCTTCACATCGTGACCGAACGCACGCTGGACGCCTGGCTTGCCGAACAGGACGGCGCCACCGCAGGCTGGGCGCGCAGCATGGGATTTCGCGCGTCCTGGGGCCAGGTGGTTGTTCTGCCGGGACCGGATGGCAGCCTTAGTGGCGCGCTGATCGGCGCAGGCACCCCCAAGAGTCGCCAGCGTCAGCGCTTCCTGCTGGCGGCTGCGGCGGCCAAACTGCCGGAGGGCACCTATGCGCTGGCCTCTGAACTGCCCGCAGATCTGTCGCTCGAGGTTGAGTGTTTTGGCTGGCTCATGGCGCAGTATGCCTTTGATCGCTATGCCAAAAACACCGGTGCCAAAGCACGACTTGTGGCCCCGGATGGCGTGGACGCAGCCCGGATCGAGGCGATGGCGGCGGGCGAGACCTTTACCCGCACGCTCATCAACACGCCCGCCGAACACATGGGACCCGCAGAGCTGCAAGAAGCGGTCGAGTCGCTGGCCGAAGCCCATGGGGCAGAGGTGCGCAGCATTGTGGGCGCGGATCTCCTTGCGCAGAATTTTCCGCTCATTCACACGGTGGGCCGCGCGGCCGAGCGCGCGCCGCGCCTGATCGATCTGCGCTGGGGCAGCGAAGGCCCAATGCTGACGCTGGTGGGCAAGGGGGTGTGTTTTGACACCGGTGGTCTCAATCTCAAACCCGGGGCCAGCATGGCGCTGATGAAGAAAGACATGGGCGGGGCCGCCAATGTCCTGGGCCTTGCGCATATGATCATGGCGACGGGTCTCAAGCTTCGGCTGCGGGTGCTGATCCCGGCGGTGGAGAACGCGATCTCCGGCCCGGCCTTCCGCCCGGGTGATATTCTAACCTCGCGCAAGGGGCTCACGGTCGAGATCAACAATACTGATGCCGAGGGGCGGCTGGTGCTCGCCGATGCGCTGGCGTTTGCCCAGGAAGAGACGCCCGATCTGCTGATCTCAATGGCGACGCTGACCGGTGCGGCGCGGGTGGCGGTGGGGGCCGACATAGCGCCCTTCTTCACCGACCGCGAAGGCGATGCGGTGACCCTTTCGAGCACGGCGCAGGACGCGGCGGACCCGGTCTGGCGCCTGCCCTTTCACGACGCCTACGAGGCCATGATCGAACCCGGGATTGCCGATCTCGACAATGCGCCAGCAGGCGGCTTTGCCGGGGCAATCACAGCGGCCCTGTTCCTGCGCCGTTTTGCGGATGAGGCGCGCTACATGCATTTTGATGTCTTTGGCTGGAGCCAGTCGAACCAACCCGCCCGCCCGAAGGGCGGCGTCGGTCAAGGCACGCGGGCGCTTTATCAGGCTCTGCCAGAACTGCTGGGTCTGTCATGACCCGCGCCCGCATTGACCGCCCCGTCGTCGATCTCTGCGCGGCTCCTGCGGGCGCCCGCGATCGACAGCTGCTGCTTGGCGACACCGTCGAGATCCTCGCGACCTCTGACGGCTGGTGCCACCTGCGTGCCGAGAAAGACGGCTATCAGGGCTGGGTTCCGGGGACCGCCCTGGCAGAGCCATTGACGCCGACCCACTGGGTCAGCGCCCCGGCGACCCACGCCTACACAAAGGCGGATTTCAAATCGCCGGACCTTGTGTCGCTCAGCCTCGGAAGCCAGGTGGTGGTGAGCGGTTCTGAGGGGCGGTTTGCACAGACTGATCAAGGGTTTGTGCCACTGGCGCATCTCATGCCGCTGGCGCAGCGCGCATCCGATCCCGTGGCCGTGGCCGAAACGCTTTTGGGCACACCGTATCTCTGGGGGGGCAACAGTCGCTTTGGCATTGATTGCTCGGGGCTGGTGCAGCTCTCCTGTCATGCCTGCGCGATTGCCTGCCCCGGTGACAGCGGACCTCAGGAAGCCGCGCTTGGGCAGACCTTGCCAGATGGCACCCCCTATGAGCGGGGCGACTTGTTGTTCTGGAAAGGCCATGTGGGCTGGGTGCGCGACCCGCTCACGCTGCTGCATGCCAACGCCTTTTCGATGGCAGTGACGCTGGAGCCGCTTCAATCCGCGATCACCCGTATCGCAGAACAGGGCGACGGGCCGGTGACGGCGCATAAACGCCTGACCTGACACCTGTCGGGAGCCACTCAAATCGACTGCGTGATGTCGAGGCGGTCGGATCGCGCAGCGATCCGATCCGGGCCGTGGCCGCGCGGAGCCGAGGGCTCCGCGCGGCCACGGCCACCCTTCACCCCGAAGGAATCTGTGGCGCGTGCGGTCAGTCCACCACTCGGATCAGTTTACGCTCCAGCACACGCAGCACCGTTTTCAGATCATTGCCGCGCTTGAGGATCTGCCCATCCATGCCCACCACGGAGTATTGCCCCTGCCGATTGCGCAGCTTTGGGTGTTTTTCGATCCGGTAAAGCGGGTTTTCAGCGGTGCGGCGAAAGACAGAAAACACCGCCATCTCGCGCAGATGGGACAAGCCATAGTCGCGCCATTCGCCAGCGGCAACCATTCGGCCATAGAGCGACATGATCACGGAAAGCTCACGTCGGTGAAAGACGACCTGCTCGGGCGATGACGGGAATGCGCCGGTGTTTTGTTGGTTCATGCCTTCAAGGTCAGCCTATTTGCGCCGCAAATCAAGCCCATTTTAACGCTTTAACACAGCAGCCCGGCCACATCCGCCCCGATCCCCAACCGCGTATGCAGAGCGCGCTGGCCAGGGGCTGTCACCTCCAGTCCGCGTGCGCGCTCCGCCCCATTCACCGGGCGGCGCAGCCAGCCCGCCTCCAGCGCGTGGGTCAAGATCTGCCGCCCCATGCCCCCCGCGATGTGCAACCGCCGTTCGGTCCAGTCCATACAGGGACGGGCAAAAGGCGCGCGCGTGGAACCCTCCGGGAGACAAACACCAAGCGCTGCCCAGATTTCACCCGCGACGGGATGAAACCCACCGCCTTCCTCGCGCAGATGCCCTCGCGCAATCAACGCATCCGTCATCGCCACCGCCAGCGGTCCGGCAAGATGGTCGTAACAGCTGCGCACCTGCGCAAGCCCCCCCGCCTTGCGCTTTTGCGCACGATAGAGACTGTCGCGGGGCGCAATAGCGGCCAGCTGCTCGAGCGCCTGGGCGATCTCGGGCCCCGCCAATCGGTGAAAGACACAGCGGCCACGTTTCTCCGCCACCACGAGGCCCGCATCCTGCAAAAGCCGCAGATGCGCCGTGGCCGTCTGCGGCGTCACGCCGGCGGCGCTGGCAAGCTCCTTGTTGGTAAAGGACCGCCCCTCCATCAGCTCGCAGAGCATCCGGGTGCGGCTGGCATCGGAAATCGCCTGCCCGATGATGTCAAAACGCGGTGTAACCATATGCTGACCCTAGCGGGAATGGCAGCCCTTGCCCAACGCAAAGACTTCGCCCAGCGCCGAAGTGTTCGACGTCGCAGAGGTCACATCAGACCCATGGCGTCCAACCGCTCGCCTCAGCTCCGTCTCTGGCCCGTGTTTGACCCGTCTCAGGTCCGTCAGGGTCGATCAGAGGCGGCGTCCCCGGCCTGAGAAACGCCATAACAGGCGAGGAACATATCCACGGCACCCTCGGCCACGCGGTTGATCTCGGAGTCCGTCACGCTGTCGCGCAGATTGAAGATCATCCGCGGGAACAGATCCATGCGCAAAAGCGCCGCCCATTGTTCCGCCGCCAGATCAAAATCCTCGATCCGCAACTCCCCGCGTGCGGTTGCGGCCTGCAGGTATTCCTTGAACCTCTCGCGCTCCACCTTCGGGCCACTGGCAAAGAACTCACGTCCAAGATCCGGGAAGCGCTCGGTCTCTGCCACGCAGATCCGATAGATCTTCTGGCCCACATCCGACAGGATCACCCGCAGTATATGGCGCGCAACCTGCGTCAGCACCTGGCGCGGGCTGGAGCCGGCGGGGATGTCGAGCTGCTGGGTGGCGTGGCGGGCGCACTCGCTATGCGCCACTTCCATGAACAACAGGCGTTTGTCGGGGAAATAGCTGTAAAGCGTCGCCTTGGACACGCCTGCCTCGCGCGCGATATCGTCGACGCTCGCCCCTTCAAACCCGTCTGTCAAAAAGACCTTGCGCGCCCCATCCAGCACCTGGTCAAACTTCCGCCCTCTGCGCACCGCAGAAGCGTGTTGGTTCGTCACTCTGTCCACCCTCCTCGCACGCAGCCGAGGCCGTCCCTTGCCTCTTGGTGTGGCTGCGTTCCACATCCGTCTTCTGCATTCCACCGCGCCGCGGAACCGGCGATTGAAGACCGATCCAGAGGGGTGCGCCCGCTCTGCGGCTCAACCCGCCTGCGTGGCAAGTGGCGGCATGCAGTTCTTCAGCCATAGCGCACTCAAAGCCAGCAGGAAAGCGACACTCGCGTGATCTGGCGGGGGCGGGGCTACAAAAAGTCTTTTTCTTCTGGTCAGCTGACGTTACCAATCCCCGATATGGCTGAGATTTTCTTTCGCACGCTTCCGTTCTTTGCAATCATCGGCCTTGGCTATTGGGCGGGGCGGACACGGTTTTTTACCGATGAGGCGACGGCCTATCTGACGAAATTCGTCTTTTTCTTTCCTCTCTCCGCGATGATCTTTCGCTTTGCGGCCAATCTCTCGGTCACGGAGATTTTCGACCCCAACCTGATCCTTGGCTATCTCGCCGGGACCCTTGGTGTCTATCTGGTGGCGACCGTGGTGGCGGTGCTGAGGCGGCAGGACATGTCGACCGCCGCCGTCGAGGCCCAATGCGCGGCCATCGGCAATGTCGGCTTTCTTGGCATTCCGATGATGGTGATCCTCTTTGGCGAAGCCGCCGTCGGGCCGATGATGCTGGTGCTCGCGGTGGATCTGGTGGTGTTTTCTTCGCTGATCGTGGTGCTCATCAACGCGCATCGGGGTGCGGGTCTCAGTCTGGGGACATTCAAGCTAGTGGGCATAGGGCTGCTGCGGAACCCGATGATCCTGTCGATCGTTGCGGGGCTGGCCTGGTCCGCTGGTGAAGTGCCGATCCCGGCGCCGATGAATGACTTCCTCGCCATTCTGGGCGGGGCCGCGACACCCGGTGCGCTCTTTGCAATTGGCGCCTCGCTTGCCTCCAAATCCGCCGAGCGGGTGGAGGTCGCAGGCTGGCTCTCTTTTGCAAAACTGGTGTTGCACCCCCTTGGTGTCGCAGCGGGTGTCTTGTGGCTGATGCCTGTCACGCCGTTTTCAGCAGCGGTGGCGATTTCCGCCGCCTCGCTGCCGGTTGCCGGCAATGTCTACATGCTGGCGCAACACTATGGCGTTGCGCCGCAACGGGCCTCGGCTGCGATCCTGATTTCGACCGTGGTTTCAATCGTGACGGTGCCGCTGGTGATCGCCTGGGTGTCGTGACGACAGGTCCGAGGCGTCACAGACGGATCACATAGTCCTTGCGGGTGGTTTCAAGAACTTCCCATGTGCCCTTGAAGCCCGGACGCAGGATGAAACTGTCGCCTGCGCTCAGCGGATATTCGGTGCCATCCTCACTGGTGATGATGGAGCGCCCTTCGAGAATGCGACAATATTCCCATTCATCATACGAAATGCGCCATTTGCCCGGCGTGGACTGCCAGATGCCGCAATATAGCCCCTCCACCTCCTCGACATTCCACGTTGTGAAGACGGGATCACCAGCCAGCAGCTTTTCCGGCGCGGGGCGTTCCTCTTCGGGGGTGGCTGCGGCGGGGGTGAGGCGTTCAAAGAGGGTCATCTGGTCTTCCTTATGCGTCATGCGTGCGCCCTGTTCTCCATGCTTGCGCGCGCCCTGTCCAGCCTCGGCGGGCAAGAGAGTCGCGCTTTGGAAACGCGATCTTCAATCAATCGCAACCTTCTGGCGCAAAAAGGGTTCAAGGCGGCGTCCCGGCTCTGGATTAATCCGCCGCACCCCGTTAGCGATGGGCCAACACCGATTTCGAGGAGAGCTTGGATGGAACCGTCACTGGAAACCGTGTCCGAAAACCGCGCCTTTGGGGGCGTGCAGGGTGTCTATCGCCACAAAAGCAGCAGCACCAATTGCGAGATGACTTTTGGCCTGTTCCTCCCCGAGGAGGCCAAGGACGGCCCCGTGCCCGTGTTGTGGTATCTGTCTGGCCTGACCTGCACGCATGAAAACGCCATGACAAAGGCCGGCGCGCAGGCCTGGTGTGCCGAGCAGGGGATCGCCATTGTCTTTCCCGACACCTCGCCGCGCGGCGAAGGCGTTGCCAATGACGAGGCGTATGATCTGGGACAGGGCGCTGGGTTTTATGTGAACGCCACCCAGGACCCCTGGAAGCCGCATTTCCAGATGTGGGACTATGTGGCCGAAGAGCTGCCCGCGCTGCTTGGCGCCAATTTCAACCTCGACATGTCCCGTCAGGCGATCACCGGACACTCCATGGGCGGGCACGGCGCGCTGACACTGGCGATGAACCTGCCGGGTCGGTTCCGGTCCGTTTCCGCCTTTGCGCCGATCTGCAACCCCACCAACAGCGACTGGGGCCGCAAGCAGCTTTTGGCCTATCTGGGCGATGATGAGACCGCATGGGCCAAGCATGATGCCACGCTGTTGATGCGCGAAGCAGGGTTTGACGGCCCCGTCCTCATCGACACCGGCACCGCCGACCAGTTCGGGGATCTCTTGAAAACCGAAAGCCTGGCCGAAGCGATTGCCACCCGCCGTCAGGAGGCCACATTGCGGATGCAGAAGGGCTATGACCATAGCTACTTCTTTGTCTCCACCTTCATGGAGGAGCATGTCTCCTTCCACGCCGACGCCCTCTATCGGGAGTAACATCATGACCGAGACCACGCCCCAATATGACTATGACCTGATCGTCATCGGCTCCGGCCCCTCCGGCCGCACCGCCGCCATTCAGGCCGCCAAGCTCAAGCGCCGCGTACTGGTGATTGACCGCAAGGATCGCCTAGGCGGGGTCTCTGTCCATACCGGCACGGTGCCCTCAAAGACCCTGCGGGAAACCGTGCTGAACCTTACCGGCTGGCGCGAGCGCAGTTTCTATGGCCGCGCCTACCGCGTGAAGGACCAGATCAAGGCCGAAGACCTGAAGGCCCGCCTGCATATGACGCTTGATCACGAGGTTGACGTGCTCGAGCACCAGTTCAACCGCAACCACGTCGATATGCTGGCGGGCATGGCGCATTTCACCGGCCCCAACGAAGTCGAGGTCGAAGTCGAGGCCGGCGACACCACCCGCGTCACCGGCGAGAAATTCCTAATCGCCACCGGCACCCGCACCTATCGCCCCGACAGCGTGCCTTTCAACGGCACAACCGTCGTAGACGGTGACGAGTTCCTCGAAATGGCAGAAATCCCTCGCTCGCTCATTGTGGTGGGGGCTGGCGTCATCGGTGTCGAATACGCGACCATGTTCTCGGCGCTTGATGTACGTGTCACCCTGATCGAGCCGCGCGACACCTTCCTTGATTTCATCGACCGCACGCTCATCCAGGAGTTCACCCACCAGATCCGCGAAAACGGTGTTGATCTGCGGCTGGGGTCTGCGATCGAGAGCATCGAAGACGAAGGCAGCCACATTGAGGTCACGCTGGAAAACGGCCGCCACGTGCGTGGCGAGATGCTCTTGTTTGCCGCCGGGCGCATGGGCAACACGGATCGCCTGAACCTCAAGGCCGTTGGGCTTGAGACGGATCATCGCGGCCGCCTTGAGGTGGAGCGCAAGACCTATCAGACCAAAGTGTCCCATATCTATGCCACCGGAGATGTGATCGGCCATCCATCGCTGGCCTCCACCTCGCTGCAACAGGGGCGGGTTGCGGCCTGTCATGCGATGGATGTGCCCACCGTGCCCGAGAGCCCCTGGTTCCCCTATGGCATCTACTCGGTGCCGGAAATGTCCACCTGCGGCATGTCCGAAGAAGAGCTGAAAGAGCGCGGCGTCCCCTATGAGGTCGGCATCGCGCGGTTCCGCGAAACCTCGCGCGGGCACATCATGGGGCTGGAGCACGGCATGCTGAAGATGCTGTTTTCGCTCAAGACCCGCCGGGTGCTGGGCGTCCAGATCGTCGGCGAAGGCGCCACCGAGCTTATTCACATCGCACAGGCGGTGCTGAACCTCAAAGGCACGGTGGATTATTTCGTCCAGAACACCTTCAATTATCCGACCCTGGCCGAGGCCTATAAGATCGCCGGGCTTGATGCCTTCAACCGGATGCCAATCCCGGATGAATACAAGGACCTGCGCGCGCCCTCAAAGGCCAAGAAAGCCCCGGCCAAAAAGACCGAGACCAAATCTGCGGCCAAGGACAAGGCGCCAGAGTGAGCGCGCTCTACATTGACGCCGACGCCTGCCCGGTCAAAGCCGAGGCAGAGCGTGTCGCCACCCGTCACAAGTGGCGCATGTTTGTGGTCTCGAACGGGGGCCTCCGGCCCTCGCAAAACCCGCTGGTGGAAAACGTCATCGTGGATGCAGGCGCGGATGTGGCCGATATGTGGATCGCAGAACGCTGTGGGCCGGGCGATGTGGTGGTGACGGGAGACATCCCGCTCGCCGCCAAATGCATCGAGGCTGGCGCGCGGGTGCTGCGCCATAATGGTGAGCGCTTTACCGAGGCCAATATCGGCCAGCAACTGGCGATGCGTGACCTGATGGCCGACCTGCGCGCCGCCAATCCCCTGGGCATGCAAGGCGGCGGCAAAGGGTTCTCGAAGGCGGATCGCTCGCGGTTCCTCGACGCCCTTGAACGCGAAATCCGCGCGGCGAAGGGCTAGGTGACGATTAGAAATCGTCGTAGTTTAGGCCTTCACTCCAGTCCTCAGTATAACTGGAGATCCAATCTTCAAAGCTGGCACCTACTTTGTCGAGGGTACCGAAGTCATTATCCCAGAAATACACAGCTGCCGTGTTTCCCTGCCCGCTGGACAAGTCGCGCATATCATACACGAATGAGCTTCCAAGACTGTCTGAGGCAATTGGCAGAAGATACTCTGGCAATCCGGCCGCGTGGCTCAATGGAGTATAGTCCACAATTTCAGACGGCGAATAGAGATGGTTCAGATCATGGAGGTCGGCTTCTCTCTCAACAATTGCATCCAGCAAGGCTAGGGTTGGGCGGGGCAATCCTGCTGCAAGAACCGCGGATTTGTAATCGGCAGGAAGCGATAACTGGAGCGACATCTCTGCGATCTGGAACTCAGATGCCGCAACATGTTCAGGCGGATGGCTCGGGTTCGTCCATTGCAACGCAAATGCGAGCAGCGCGTCCATTCTGAAATCTCTTATAGAACAATATCTTTATCAGAATTCAGTGTCCCGCGAACGGCGGCGCCTGTCAAACCCGATACTGGGAAGTCATGAAAATATGCCACATGCCGAAGGGCATGCGGGGGTATCCGGGACCAATTATTGTTTCGCCGGAACCAGCTTCAGTCTTTCTTTGTGTCGTAAGCGCTGATCCAGCGCATAGGTCAATCTATGGAAAAGGGCGGCGCCGCCCGAGGGGGCGGAGGTGGCCGGGAGTATCCTCCCGCGTGCTCAACGTTATCTCTGCACTGCTCCCCCGGGGGGAAGCCGTTTCCTGATGTCGCCGGTTTTCATCCCGGCAAAGATCGCGATCAAAACCAAAATACCCCGCGCGCGTTTGAATCTCGTCACCAATGCGCGCGCTGGTGACGCAACGGGGATGCGAGGCTCTGCCTCGCGCTCCGGGATATTTGGAGTTAGAAGAAGACATGGGGGCCGTTCTTTCTTCTGACTGAAAGTATCCTGGGGTGAATTGGCCGCAGGCCAAGAGGGGCAAAGCCCCCAAGCACACTGAATTCGGGCACATGTCGCTTATGTCGCGTTGACAGTGCGCTGTGTTGGCTCAGATCTTGGTGCTGAGATTCTTCCGCACAGGAGCCAAGTTGATGAAATCGATTCTCAGTACAGCCATTGTGTTTGCCCTCACGCTTCCCGTCACGGCATGGGCCGAAGGCGATCCTGAAGCCGGGCAAAAGGCATTCAACAAATGCAAGTCCTGCCACCAGATCGTCTCTGACACAGGCGAAACACTCTCCAAAGGAGGGCGCACCGGGCCCAATCTTTGGGGGATCGCGGGCCGTCAGGCGGGCACCGTTGAGGATTTTCGCTATGGCGATGACCTGGTTGCAGCGGGCGAAGCCGGTCTTGTCTGGGACGCTGAGACATTTGCCGCATATACCGCAGACCCGCGGGGGTTCTTGCGGGAATTCCTGGAAGACAACAAAGCCAAATCCAAAATGGCCTTTCGCCTGAAGACCGGTGGCGAGGATGTCTATGCATATCTCGCCCAATTTGGCCCCGCCCCGGCAGAGGCAGAGGCCGAGGCCTCCGACAGCGAAAACGCCAGCGACTGAACAGAACGCCGGACACTTGCAGGGAACGTCGCGCTCTTTTCGGGCGTGGCGTGCTCTGGCATAGGGCGCGCCCTTGAGATCCCCTGCCCATTGCCCTAGATGCTCTGCGATTGACGCGGCCCTCGGGCAGCCAAATGACAGGAGTGACATGACAGAGCGCCGCCCCGATCTGATCCCCGCATGGGTTGATGGAACCCTGACGCCCGTGGACAAGCTGCGCGCCCATCAGGAGGGGATGCGACATAAGGCCGTGTCCGTTTTTGTGGTACAGGGGCGCGAGATCCTGATGCAGCGGCGCGCGATGGGCAAGTACCATACGCCCGGTCTTTGGGCGAACACCTGCTGCACCCATCCGCAGTGGCGCGAGGCGTCGGATCGCTGCGCGGTGCGTCGGCTTCGGGAAGAGCTGGGCCTGGAGGGCCTGCATCCCGAGTATCGCCACACGCTTGAGTATCGCGCCGACGTGGGCGGCGGGCTTATTGAACACGAAGTTGTCGATGTCTACCTTGCCCATATGCTCGCACCGCTTGGGCTAGCGCCAAATCCGGCAGAGGTGATGGAGACTCGCTGGGTCGATTATCATGACCTTCTGGCCGAGGTGGAGCGTCATCCGGATCGGTTCACGCCCTGGCTCAAGATCTATCTGGCCGACTATGCAGATGTGATCTTTGGCCCCGAGCTGATCGTCTCCGCAAAGCCCTGACCCCCGTCCGTTTGCGGGCTTGTCTTTGCCTCTAGCGCCATGATCTTATGCCGCGCGGGAGGACATGAATTATGACAATTTTGATTGCAGGTGGCGGCATCGCGGGGCTGGCTCTGGGGCTGACGCTGCACCAGATCGGTGTGCCGTTTAAGGTCTTTGAAGCCACGCGCACGCTCAAACCCATGGGCGTTGGCATCAACCTGCAACCCAATGCGGTGCGCGAGCTGTTTGATCTCGGCCTTGAGGCGGAGCTTGATGCGATTGGTGTGCGCACCCAACAGCTTGGGTTTTATTCCAAGCTGGGCAACACGATCTGGGAAGAGCCGCGCGGCCTCAACGCAGGCTATGCCTGGCCGCAGTTTTCCGTTCATCGGGGCGAATTGCAGATGCTTCTGTATCGCAGCCTTCTGGAGCGCGCAGGACCAGAGGTGATTGAAACCGGCGCGCGCGCAGGGCTGGGAGGACACCACCGAGGGCGCGCTCTTGCATCTTTCGGATGGGCGAAGCGTCGCGGGACGTCTTGTGGTGGCAGCGGATGGCATCCATTCGGCCCTGCGCGCCTGCCAGTACCCCGACGAGGGCGCGCCGATCTGGGACGGGCGTATTCTGTGGCGGGCCACCACCCGCGCGCCGGTGTTCAAAGGCGAAGGCGCGATGGCGATGATCGGTCACGATCATCTGCGCTTTGTGTCCTACCCGATCTCTGCGCCCGATGCGGACGGTCTTGCGACGCTCAACTGGATTGCCGAGAAACGCTTTGACCCCAACCAAGATTTCCAGCGTGAGGATTGGAACCGGGCGGTCGATATCAATCAGTTTGTCGGTGACTTTGAAGACTGGCGTTTTGACTGGATTGATGTGCCTCAGCTCATTCGCGGCGCCGAGGTGGTCTATGAATACCCGATGGTGGATCGGGACCCGCTGCCGCAGTGGAGCTTTGGGCATCGCACATTGATGGGGGATGCGGCGCATCCAACCTACCCCATCGGCTCTAACGGTGCGAGCCAGGCGATTCTGGATGCGCGCAATATCGGTGCACAGATCCTCGCGCATGGGGTGACGGCAGAGGCGCTGCAGGCTTATGAGGCCGAGATGCGCCCGGCAGCCACCAAGATCGGCCTGGCCAACCGGTCCGGCAACGGGCCGGATGCGGTGTTGCAGCGCGTTGAGGACCTCTGCGGAGGGGCGTTTGAGGAGATCGACGCCGTTATTGCGCGCGCGGATCTTGCGGCGCATGCGGCCAAGTACAAGGCAATTTCGGGGTTTTCGATTGAGGCCCTGAATGCGCAGCCCCCGACCATTCCGGCCGGGGCGCAGGTTTGACGCCTTTGACATAAAGACAGGGGGCGCTCCCCCCTGTAACCCCCGGGATATTTTTTGTTAGAAGACGCGAGGGGGCGGTTTTCAAGCGCCGCGTCAGACTCCGATGACAGCCTGCACGGCGCGTTTCCAACGGGCATAGGCCTCTTCGCGACGGGCGGCGTCGAGTTTTGGTTTAAACTCGCGATCCAGGGCCCAAGTGGCCGCAAAGCCCTCCTGATCGGGGTAGACGCCTGCTTTCATGCCCGCAAGCCAAGCCGCACCCAGCGCGGTGGTTTCCTGCATTACGGGACGATCGACGGCAGCGCCAAGCGTGTCGGAGAGGCTCTGCATGGCCCAGTCGCTGGCGCTCATGCCGCCATCGACGCGCAGGGTGACATTGGCCTCTCCTTCCCAGTCGGCGCGCATCGCCTCCCAGAGGTCGCGGGTCTGGTAGGCCACGCTCTGCAACGCGGCGCGGGCAAATTCCGCAGGGCCCGAGTTGCGGGTGAGTCCAAACATACCGCCGCGGCAGTCCGGTTCCCAATAGGGCGCGCCAAGGCCTGTAAAGGCGGGCACAAGGATCACGTCCTGGGTTGGATCCGCCTTGTCAGCCAGCACCCCGGACTCGCTGGCCTTGCCGATGATGCCAAGCCCGTCGCGCAACCATTGCACCGCTGCGCCTGCGATAAAGATCGAGCCTTCGAGCGCATAGGTGGGTTTGCCATCCAGCTGGTAGGCGATGGTTGTGAGCATGCGGTTCTTTGACAGCACCGGCGTATCGCCCGTGTTCAAGAGTGCAAAACACCCGGTGCCATAGGTGGATTTCATCATCCCCGGCTTGAAACAGGTCTGGCCCACTGTCGCCGCCTGCTGATCGCCCGCAACCCCCAGGATGGGGATCGCGCCACCAAAATGGTCCGGGGACGTGGTGCCGAAGTCTGCCGCGCTGTCGAGCACATCGGGCAGCATGGCCTGCGGCACCTCCAGCATGGCGCAGATCTCTGTGCTCCAGCTGCCGGACTTGATGTCATACATCAGGGTGCGCGCCGCGTTGGTGGCGTCCGTGACGTGCGACTGCCCGTTCGTGAGACGCCAGATCAGAAAACTGTCGATGGTACCAAACAGCAGATCACCGGCCTCGGCACGGGCGCGGGCCCCCTCGACAGTGTCGAGAATCCATTTGACCTTGGTGCCGGAGAAATAGGGATCGAGCAGAAGCCCCGTGGTTTCGCGCACCATGTCCTCATGGCCTTCGTCGCGCAGACCTTCGCAGATCTCGGCGGTGCGGCGGTCCTGCCAGACAATCGCGTTGTGGATCGCGCGACCGGTGGCCTTGTCCCAGACAACGGTGGTTTCGCGCTGGTTGGTGATGCCGATCCCGGCAATATCAGAGGCGGAAATACCTTTGTCTGCCATCACTTTGCGGCAAGTCGCCACGGTCGTGGACCAAAGGTCCTCGGGGTCGTGTTCCACCCATCCCGCATTGGGGTAATGCTGGGTAAACTCCTCCTGCGCCACAGCGGCGACCTGCATGTCACCGTCAAACAGGATCGCGCGGGTCGAAGTCGTCCCTTGATCAATCGCGAGAATATAGGTCATGAGCGCGCCCTCCAAATCGTCTCTTGCTGCGGAGATTAGACATAAATCTGTTAGCGCGACCAGCCCCTACTAATAAATTAGTATCAAAGCGACCGCGGGACAGGGCTCAGACGGCGATATTGTCAATGAGCCGCACCCCATCGAGCCAGGCCGCAACGAACATGCGTGCGGGGCGATCCAGACGGTCCAGAGACGTGAGATCCTGAGCACAGCGCAGGTCGATATACTCGATCTCGGCAAACCCCAAATCGCTGAGCTGGGCACGCATCTCGGCCTCAAGCGGGGCATAGTCCTCGCCGGCGCGCAGACGGGTGGCCGCGGCTTCCATGAGGGGATTGAGCTGGCCCGCAGTCCTTGTGGCCGCAGGAGAAAGGCGCATATTGCGCGAGGACATTGCAAGGCCCGAGGCCTCGCGCACGGTGGGGCAGCCGATCACCTCGATCGGGATATCGAGATCCCGCGCCATACGCCGCACCACCATCAGCTGTTGATAATCCTTTTCGCCAAAAAACGCGCGGTCGGCCCCGGACTGAAGGAACAGTTTGGCCACCACCGTTGCGACCCCCTCGAAGTGGCCGGGGCGGTTGGGGCCTTCCATGACATCCGTGACGCCCGTGAGGCTGACCGTGGTGGCGTAGCCCTCGGGGTAGATTTGATCCGGATCGGGCACATAGATCGCATCCACACCGTAGGGTGAGAGCTTTTGCGCGTCCTCATGTTCCGTGCGCGGATAATTGGCGAGGTCTTCGGGACTGTTGAACTGTTTGGGATTCACAAAAATGGTGACAACCACATGATCGCAGGCGGCTTTGGCGGCCTCTACCAAGGACAGATGCCCGGCGTGCAATGCGCCCATGGTGGGAACAAGACCGAGGGTTTCGCCCTTCTTCATCCAGTCACGCCGCAGGGCGCGCAGATCATCCAGACGGCGCAAGATCGGGGGAGTCATCGGGGGCAGTCCTTCAGTCTTGTTGAGGGGCTTTTTGCGGCGCGTGGTCCGCAAAGGTGTGTTCTGCACTGGGAAAAAGCCGCGCGCGGACCTCGGAGGCGTAGTCTGCGATTGCTTCTTCGGCGGCGGGGCCAAGCTCGGCGTAGCGTTTGACGAACTTCGGCTTGAAGGCGCCAAAAAAGCCAAGCATGTCATCCACCACCAGCACCTGGCCATCACAGCCCGCAGAGGCCCCGATGCCGATGGTGGGAATGTCGACGATCTCAGTCACTTGATCGGCAAGGCTTGCCGGGACTTTTTCCAGAACCACCGCAAAGGCCCCGGCCTCAGCAACCGCGCGGGCATCGGCGATGAGGGGTTTGGCAGCGGCGTCGCGGCCCTGCACCTTGTAGCCGCCCAGCGTGTTGATCGACTGCGGCGTGAGCCCGATATGCGCCATCACGGGGATCCCGCGTTTCACGAGAAAGCGGATGGTGTCGGCCATCTCTACGCCGCCTTCGAGTTTGACAGCCGCCGCACCGGTTTCCGCCATCAGGCGGGCGGCATTCGCAAAGGCCTGCGCTGGCGATTGTTCGTAGCTTCCAAAGGGCATGTCGATCACCATCATCGCGCGCTTCAGGCCGCGAGCGACGGCAGCACCGTGCAGGATCATCATCTCCATCGTGACCCCAAGCGTCGACGGCAGCCCATGCAACACCATGCCGACGCTGTCCCCGACCAGTACAAAATCGCAATGTTCATCCATCAGCTGCGCCATCGGTGTGGTATAAGCCGTGAGGCTGACAATCGGGGTCCGCCCTTTCATGGCCCGGATGTCTTCGGCCGTTAGGGCCGTTTTTTGCGATGATGCGCTCATTATTTTGTTACCTCGTTAAACACTCCTGACCCGTCTCAGAGCCAACGGGCACAGGGCCAAAGCGGACAAAGTTTGCCGTCGATACCATTTGCCAGCCGGGCTTACCAGCCGTGCGGCAGTGCAGCAAAGCTTGATTACGCGAGGGAAAAATCATTTGCTGCACATAACGCCAGCGTGAAATGGCGAATGAATCGCGGTGGTACACCACCGAAAGAGGAGGAAAACGACAATGAATTTCAAAAAACCCATTCTGGCGGCCGTCTCTGCGCTCGCCCTTCTGGCGGGGCCTGCGCTGGCCAAGGACACCGTGACCTACGCCACCCAGCTGGAGCCGCCGCATCTCGATCCCACTGGCGGCGCGGCGCAAGCCATCGATACGGTGGTGTATCTCAATATCTTCGAGGGCCTCACGCGCTTTACCCCGGATGGGGCTGTGGTGCCGCTTCTTGCGAAATCCTGGGAGATTTCCGAGGACGGTCGGACTTATACGTTCACTCTGCAAGAGGGCGTCACCTTTCACGACGGCAGCACGCTTGATGCGCAGGATGTGAAATTCTCGCTCGATCGCGCCCGCGCCGAGGACAGCACCAACGCCCAGAAGGCGCTCTTTGCGGACATTGCGGACGTCACAGTGAGTGATGCGCAAACCGTGGTGGTGACGCTCTCCGAGCCCAACGGCAATTTCCTCTTCAACCTCGCCTGGGGCGATGCGGTGATCGTGGCCGAAGAGTCGGTCGAGACCCTGAAAACTGCTCCTGTGGGCACCGGCCCCTACCGCTTTGGCGAATGGGTGCAGGGAGACCGGGTAGAGATGGTGCGCAACCCGAATTACTGGGGCGAGATCCCCGAGCTGACCGGCGCCACGATCAAGTTCATCTCCGACCCCACCGCCGCCTTTGCCGCGATGATGGCCGAAGACATTGACGCCTTTGACAATTTCCCGGCGCCAGAGAATATGATCCAGTTCGAGGCCGATCCGCGTTTTCAGGTGATCGTTGGCTCCACCGAAGGCGAGACGATCCTGTCGACGAACAACGCCCAGGCGCCCTTTGACAACCCCAAAGTGCGTCAGGCGCTGGCCCATGCGATTGATCGCCAGGCCATCGTGGATGGTGCGATGTTCGGCTATGGCACGCCGATTGGCACCCATTTTGCGCCGCATAACCCGGCCTATGTGGATCTCACCGGTCAGTCAGATTTTGACCCCGACAAAGCCCGCGCGCTTCTGGCCGAAGCGGGCCTTGCAGATGGGTTCACCACCACGCTGCACCTGCCGCCCCCCGCCTATGCCCGTCGCGGTGGCGAGATCGTGGCCGCGCAGCTGGCGCAGGTGGGTATCACCGCCGAGATCATCAATGTGGAATGGGCGCAGTGGCTTGAGACCGTGTTCAAAGGCAAGACCTATGGTCTCACGATCGTCAGCCACACCGAGCCGATGGACATCGGGATCTACGGCCGTCCGGATTATTACTTCCAGTATGACAATCCGGAGTTCCAGGGCGTGATGAGCCGCCTCAACGCGACCACCGACCCGGACCAGCGTACGGCGCTCTTGCAGGACGCCCAGCGCATGATCGCGGATGACTATGTTAACGGCTACCTGTTCCAGCTGGCAAAGCTCGGCGTTGCCAAAGCCGGCCTTGAGGGCATCTGGGCCAATGCTCCGGCCGCTGCCATCGAAATCGGGGCGCTCAGCTGGGCTGAGTAAAACCCTCGTCTTGCGCCGGGCCTTACCGATCAGGCCCGGCGTTTTCGATCCCACCTCCACCCCCTCAGTTCTGCAAATCCATTTTGCCTCGCTGCCCCTAGACGCGCGCTGCGGCGCCCCATAACGTTCTGCCAATGCTGCATTATCTCGCCAAACGACTGCTGTCGCTCGCTCTCAGTCTCACCATTGCATCCATGGTGATTTTCGCCGTGATCGAAGTCGCTCCGGGCGATCCGGCCTCCTTTATGCTGGGCACCGGCGCCCAGGAGGAAACCGTCGCCGCCCTGCGCAGCGAGCTGGGACTCGATCAAAGCAAGGTGAGCCGCTATCTCGACTGGGTTGGCGGCATGCTGACCGGTGATTTCGGCACCTCTTACACATATCGCACCCCGGTCGCCAAAATGGTTGCAGAGCGGCTTTGGGTCTCTCTGCCGCTCGCGATCTATGCGCTGACGCTGTCCACATTGATCGCGCTTCCGGCCGGGATCTATGCGGCCTCGCGGCGGGGCAAAGCCGGGGACATGGCCGTGATGGGCGCGACCCAGCTTGGGGTCGCGGTGCCGAATTTCTGGTTTGCGATGCTGCTGGTGCTGGTATTTGCAATCAATCTGCGCTGGTTTTCGGCCGGCGGATTTGTCGGCTGGGACAAAGGGCTATGGGCGGGGCTCCACGCGCTGACCCTGCCGGCGATTGCGCTGGCGTTGCCGCAGGCGGCAATCCTTGCGCGGGTTATGCGCTCGGCCCTTCTGGAAGTGCTGGGCGAGGACTTCATGCGCTCGGCTCGCGCCAAAGGTCTGAGCCAGAAGCAGGCGATCCGCCGTCACGGGCTGCGCAACGCGCTTATTCCCGTGCTTACGATCATCGGCCTGCAGTTTTCATTCCTGCTTGCCGGTGCCATCATCATCGAACAGGTCTTTTATCTGCCGGGCCTTGGACGGCTGGTGTTTCAGGCGATTTCCGCGCGCGATCTCATTGTGGTCGAAAGCGTCGTCATGCTCTTGGTCTTTGCCGTGATCCTGGTGAACTTTCTTGTCGATATGGCCTATGCCGTGGTCGATCCTCGGCTCAGGAGAACATCATGAACCGAAGCCTGTTTCTTGGCGGTCTCCTTTCTGGGGTCATGCTGCTTCTGGCGATCGTCTCCTTCGTGTGGACGCCGTTTGACCATGCGGTGATGAACATCCCCGAGAAGTTGCAGACTCCAAATGCCACACATCTTCTGGGCACCGATCATTTTGGCCGTGACATCCTGTCGATGGTCATGGTCGGCGCGCGCACCTCTCTGGCGGTGGCGCTTCTGGCGGTGGGGATCGGCATCGGCCTTGGCGTGCCTTTGGGGCTTGCAGCGGCGGCCACGCGCGGCTCCTGGCTTGATGAGATCATCATGCGCGGCAATGATCTGGTCTTTGCCTTTCCCTCGCTGGTGATTGCGATCCTGATCACGGCCGTCTTTGGCCCGAGCGCCGTGAATGCCATCATCGCCATCGGCATTTTCAATATTCCGGTCTTTGCCCGTGTGGCGCGCGGCGGCAGTCTCAGCCTCTGGGCGCGGGAATTCATCATGGCGGCCCGGGTTGCCGGGAAATCGCGCGCGCGTATCTCGGCCGAACATATCCTGCCCAATATCGCCAACCTCCTGATCGTGCAGGGCACAATCCAGTTCTCGCTTGGGATCTTGGCCGAGGCGGGGCTGTCCTATGTGGGGCTTGGTGCGCAGCCCCCCACCCCGAGCTGGGGTCGGATGCTTGCTGAGGCGCAAACCCTCGTGAGCCTCGCGCCGCATCTGGCCATTGTGCCGGGCTGCGCCATCATCGTGACCGTCGTGGGCCTGAACCTGCTGGGGGATGGGTTGCGCGACCGCTTTGATCCCCGCCTGATGGAGGGGCGCGCATGAGCCTTCTGGATATTTCCAACCTCTCGCTCTCGATCGGGGCGCTGCCGATCCTGCGGAATGTGACCCTGTCGATCGCGGCAGGCGAGATCCTCGCGGTGACGGGCGAGAGCGGATCTGGCAAATCGATGACGGCTTTTTCCGTCATGCGCCTGTTGCCGCAGGCTGCCAAGATTGACGGCGCGATTTACCTTGAGGACGAAAACCTCTGCGCCCTCTCCGAAGACGAGATGTGCCAGCGGCGCGGGCGTGACATCGGTATGGTGTTTCAAGAGCCCATGACGGCGCTCAACCCGGTGATGACCATCGGGGCGCAGGTGATGGAGACGATCCTCTTGCACACCGACACCGCCGAAGCCGACGCCAAGGCCGAGGCCGCGCGCGTGTTGACCCGGGTCGGCCTGCCGCCGGAGCGTTTCCCGATGGATCGCTACCCGCACGAGCTCTCTGGCGGGCAACGTCAGCGCGTTGTGATCGCGATGGCGATTGCGCTCAGGCCCAAGCTCTTGATCGCGGATGAACCCACAACCGCGCTGGATGTGACTACACAGGCGCAGATCCTTGATCTCTTGCGGGACCTGGTGCGCGAATACGGGATGGGGTTGCTCATTATCACCCATGACCTTGCTGTTGTGGCCGATCTTGCCGATCGGATCGTGGTGATGCGCAAGGGTGAGGTGGTCGAGCGCGGCCCGACCCTGAGCGTGCTCACCCATCAACGCCACCCCTATACGCGCATGCTGTTTGAGGCGTCCGCTCACAAGGTTGCGCTGCCTGCCGCGCCCCAGGCCCCTGCCCCGCTGCTGGAGGTGCGAGGCGCCGTGCGCGACTATACAACGCCGCGCAAAGGCTGGCTGGGCAAGCCGGGCACGTTTCGCGCCGTCAATGATGTGAGCTTTACGCTTCACAAGGGCGAGCGTCTGGGCCTTGTGGGCGAGTCGGGATGCGGCAAATCCACCCTGACCCGGGCCATTCTGGGCCTCGAAGGGCTGCAAGGCGGAGAGCTGCTGCTGAACGGTCAGCCCCTGTCGCAACAGCGCAGCGCCGCCCAGCGGCAAGCGATGCAGGTGGTGTTTCAGGACCCCTATGGCAGTTTCAATCCACGCCACCGGGTTGAGCGGCTGGTGACGGAACCGTTTCATCTGTCGCCGGACGCCCCAACTGGCCAAGAGCGACGCGACCTGGTGGGACAGGTACTGGAGGACGTGGGGCTCAAGGCTTCGGATGCAAACAAGTATCCGCATCAGTTTTCCGGTGGGCAACGCCAGCGCATCGCCATTGCGCGCGCGCTGATTACGCGGCCCGAGCTCATCATCTTTGACGAGGCGGTCTCGGCGCTCGATGTGTCGGTGCGCGCCCGTATTCTCGACCTGATTGCAGAGCTCTGCGAGGCCTATGGGCTCACCTATCTCTTTATCAGCCACGATCTGAGCGTGGTGCGCGAGGTCTGCGACCGGGTGCTGGTGATGCAGAAAGGCGAAATCGTCGAAGAAGGCCCCGTCGACGACGTCTTTACCGCGCCGCAGCACAGCTACACGCAGAAACTTCTGGCGGCGGCGCCGGTGCTGCCGGACATCACGCCAACCGAGCCCGTTGAGGCCCCCGCATGACTGTCACGCTCTCGCTGATCCTGCCGCGAGAGCGTGGACGCCTCGCCACTCTGCTGGCGCCCTATTTTGCCGAAACCGCCCCGACGGCGGGCATTGACCCTTCCGAACGGGCCGGGCAGCTCTTGCATCGCAAGGATGTCACCGCCTTTTGGATACATGCAGACGCCTCGCGCGTGGGCTTTGCCATCGTGCTCAATCTGCCCGATGACCGGCGCGAGTTTTCAGAATTCATGATCCTGCCACAGCATCGACGCAAGGGGCTTGGGATGGAAGCGGCGGCCCTCATCCTCAATGAGTTTCCGGGGTTTTGGCGCATGGGGATTTCGCACCATTCCAAGGGCGCGGCAGCCTTTTGGGGCACGCGGTTGAGCCTGATGCCCAATATCAGGGGCCTGCGCGATGGCGCGCCCTTCACCCCCCATCAGGTGAAGAGCTTTACCTTTGAAATCACCGACCCTGCGCCGGGGTGATCAGACAATCACGTCGATACGCTCTTGCGTGCCGACGCCGAACACCCGCTTGTACCGCGCGATCTCATCCTTGGGGCCCATCGCCTTTTCGGGATTGTCCGAGAGCTTGACCGTCGGGCGCCCATTGGCCGAAACCGCCTTGCACACCACCGAGAAGGGCGCGAGGCCGTCATCAGGGACAAGGCCGCGGAAATCATTGGTCAAAAGCGTGCCCCAGCCGAAGGAGGCCTTGACCCGACCAGAAAACTGCCGGTGCAGCTCTGCGATCTTGCCCACATCCAGCCCATCGGAAAAGATCACACGTTTTTCAGTGGGATCCTCGCCGCGATCCTGCCACCACTTGATAGCGATTTCTGCCGCCGCCGCCGGATCGCCACTGTCGATCCGAATACCCGTCCAGCCCGCCAGCCAGTCCGGCGCATTTTCCAAAAAGCCCTTGGTGCCGTAGGTGTCCGGGAGAATGATGCGCAGGTTGCCCTCGTGTTCCTCGTGCCAGTCCGACAGGACATCATAGGGCGCGCGGGCAAGCGCCGCGTCATCTTCGGCCAGAGCGGAGTAGACCATCGGCAGCTCATGCGCGTTGGTGCCGATGGCCTCGACCTCGCGGCGCATCGCAATGAGACAGTTGGAGGTACCGGTAAAAGACCCGCCAAGCCCTTCCATCATCGCCTGCACGCACCAGTCCTGCCACAAAAAGCTATGGCGGCGCCGAGTGCCAAAATCCGCGATCCCGAGACCGTCGATCTGGCGCAGTTGTTCGATTTTCTCCCAGACTTTGGTCATCGCGCGGGCATAGAGCACCTGCAGCTCGAACCGGCCCATGTCATTCAGGACCGCGCGCGAGCGCAGCTCCATCAGCACCGCAAGCGCGGGAATTTCCCACAGCATGACCTCAGGCCAGGACCCTTCAAAGGTCAGCTCGTATTGATCACCCTTGCGTTCAAGGTGATAGGGCGGCAGGCGCAGGTTTTCGAACCACTCCATAAAGTCGGGCCGAAACATCTGGCGTTTGCCATAGAACGTGTTGCCGCGCAGCCATGTGCTTTCGCCGCGGCTGAGGCTCAGGGAGCGGATGTGATCCAGCTGCTCACGCAACTCGCCCTCGTCGATGAGGCGCGCAAGCGGCACCTTGTCAGAGCGGTTGATCAGCGAGAAGGTCACCTGCGTATCAGGTTTGTTGCGAAAGACCGACTGGCACATCAAGAGTTTGTAGAAATCCGTATCAATCAGCGACCGGACGATTGGATCAATCTTCCACTTGTGATTGTAGACGCGCGTTGCAATATCCAAGGGTCGCCCTCTCGCGGTTGTTCACCGATTGATAGGACAGTGCCCCCCCTTGGGCAAGCCATTCAACCGCGTTCTGATGCCCGCGCCCTTTCGGAAAAGGTCAGAAGCAGGTTCAAAAGTTCCTTGCGCGACAGAGGCTTGCTCAGGAATGTATCCATACCTGCATCTACACAGGCCTGCCGGCTCGTCTCGTCGACATTGGCTGTGAGCGCCGCGATATAGGGCTGGGTTATGTCAAACGAGCGGATCGCGCGGGTGGCTTCGAGCCCGTTCACCTCGGGCATGGACATGTCCATCAGGATCACCTGTGGGCGGAACCCTTTCGCCAGCTCCTGCGCCTCTGCGCCATTGGTGGCAAAGCGCAGCTCGAGCGGGGCATTGTCGAGAAACTTGCGGATCAGGAGGCGATTGACGCGATTGTCCTCGGCGACCAACAAGCGCAAACCCTGAAGCTGGTCCAACGCGGGCAGGGAGTCCGCATCCTCAGCCTCATCGGCGACGATGGAAGGGCAGTCCGCGACCCCCATGTCGAGCATGAGGGTAAAACAGGCCCCCTCCCCTTCGACCGAGGTGACATCGATGTCGCCGCCCATCGCCTGCGCCAACCCGCGCGAGATCGACAACCCAAGCCCGCTGCCGCCATACTTGCGGGAAATGGCATTGTCCGCCTGCGAGAAGCGTTCAAAGATCTTCTCCAGCTTGTCGGCAGGTATACCGATCCCGGTGTCTTCGACCTCAATCTTAAGCGCGACCTGATCTCCGGTCACCACGCCACGCAGCCGAATGAAGATCGACCCGCTTGTGGTGAATTTCACTGCGTTGCCAAGCAGGTTGACGAGGATCTGGCGCAGCCGGCGGTCATCTCCGGTGACCCACACGGGCACGTCCGGGTCAATCTCAACCGACAGCTCCAGATGCTTTTCGTCGGCCTGACCGCTCAGCAGGCGGACGATGTCGCCGACACAGGCATGGAGATCAAAATCAACGTTGAACAGCGACACCCCCGCAGCGTTCATATGCGACAGATCAAGCACATCGTTGATCAGCGCAAGAAGCGCCCGCGAGGACCCAAGGATCGTGTCGGTGTACAGGCGTTGATCCTCGCTCAGATCCGTTGCCTGCAACATCTGCGCCATGCCGATCACCCCGTTCATCGGGGTGCGGAATTCGTGGCTCATGGTGGCCAGGAACTCTTCCTTGATCCGTGCGCCTTCTTCCGCGGCCAAACGCGCTTCTTTCAGTTGGCGTTCATACTCCTTGGTGGCCGTGACATCCCGCTCTACCGCGATGTAGGTTTCGATCTGCCCGGTGTCGTCAAAGACCGGAACCTGATTGGTTTCGATCCAGATTTCCTTGCCATCCTTGCGTCGATTGATGAGCTCGGCGCGGAAAGGCTCTCCTTTTTCGCGCCCCGCCTCGATGACCCGCAGGGCGGCGGGATCGGTGTTTTCACTGTTGAGGATCTTGCCCGGGTTCTGCCCGACAAGTTCGTCAAACGTGTAGCCTGTGAGGCGCGAAAACCCGTCGTTGGCCCAGCGCACGATCCCGTCCCGACCAATCAGCATCACGCCATCATTGGCGTGTTCGGCAATCATCGCCAGGCGTCGCGCTTCTTGTTTTTGGTCAAAGAGACGCATGTAGGCGTCCTCGAGCGCCTGCCGTTGCAGCGCCTGAGACCGCAGGTTCCGACGTGAATTGCGGTGCCGTTTCTGCACCATCACGACAAACCAGATCTGCGTGAAAAAGAAGGCGACAAGCCCCGCCACCATCAGCTGCAAATCAGCGCCATGTGTCTGGCTCTGGAGCAAAATATGCGCGGTCAGGCCAAATGGCAAAAGCGAAAGCATCAAGAGGCGCACCGATGCGGCAAGCGGCACATATCTCAGATCCAAAGCGGCGCTCAGCGCGGGTCCAAGCACGATACACAGCGCAAAGAACGGCTCCGCCAGGATTTCATGCGCGCCCGCCTCCGTATGCATCTGCACATAGGGGATGGCGGCAAATCCACAGACACTGCCAGCGTAGAGAACAGAAAACAGAAAGATGATCCGCTTGGCTTTGGCAAGCGATGTGCCATTTTCAAGCCGCTCCGGCAGGCCGCGCAGATAGGTGGTCTCTGCCTTGTCCGTGATCAGGTAGAGCACAAAAAAGACGAGCGGCCAGAAGGGGCCAAAGATCACCGCCAGCACCGATGTGAGACCTGCCGCCGCAAACATCCGCGCGTAATACATCCGCGCGCGGATGACCGCGTACCGGATCAACAACCCACGAGGGCTGAAGCGCGCATTGTGCTGGGACAACGGTCCATCCGTGTCAGGCTGTGTTTGCTCCATGCTCCGCTGATCCGACTAGGTCGCCCTGAAACGTCAGGCTGTTGTTCTTATATTCGACCGAGATTAACAAATGACCTGCGCTGTCACGAAATTTTCACGCCTTTTTGACGCATATTCTCAAGCTGCGTTGCCAGGGACCCATCCAGATCGATTGCACGGCAGGCTGCCAGCTCAACTTCCACGGAAAAACCAAGTCGGCGCGCATCCAGAGCCGAAAACGCGACGCAGAAATCCGTGGCCAGGCCCACCAGTGTCAGATCCGAGATCCCGCGCGTGCGCAGGTAGCCTTCGAGCCCGGTCGGCGTGGTCTGGTCGTTTTCAAAAAACGCGGAATAGCTATCCACCTCGGGGCGAAACCCTTTGCGGATGATCATGTCCCCGTCAGTGCGCAGCCTTGGGTGAAACTCTGCGCCCTGGCTGCCCTGAACACAATGATCGGGCCACATAACCTGTTGACCATAATACATTTCCATCGTGTCAAAGGGCGCATGCCCGGGATGAGAACTGGCAAAGGACGAATGCCCCTTGGGATGCCAGTCCTGCGTCAGGATCACGGTGTCGAACCGCTCCATCATGGCGTTGATCGGGGCAACGACCTCATCGCCCTCCGTCACCGCCAGCGCGCCACCGGGGCAAAAATCATTCTGCACATCAATAACGAGAAGAGCCTGTGTCACTGCCGCCTCCATTGCTGTTGTTTTCACTAGAAGGAAACCGCGCCTGACAGAGTTTCAAGCGCAATCACCTTTGGGGAGATCCTAGCACTGCAGCGCTGTGACTTTATAGCAAGCCAATCCTACATTTCAGGTGTTTATTTTATGGCTGTTGCTTGACTTTTTCGCATCTTGCAAAAGCGTGCAACTCGCTCTATCCGCCCTCTCATGTATACCATCGCCGCACTCTATCAATTCTCCCGCTTCCCGGATCCCGCTGCTCTCAAGCCTGCGTTGCTCGCGCTGTGTCTGGAGCACGACGTCAAAGGGTCCTTGCTGCTGGCCCATGAAGGGATCAACGGCACGATCGCCGGTCCCCGCGCCGGGATTGATGCCGTGCTCGCACATATCAAGTCCCTGCCGGGCTGCGCGGATCTGGACTGGAAAGAGGCCACTGCGGACCATCCGCCCTTTGGCAAAATGAAGGTGCGTCTGAAAAAAGAGATCGTCACCATGGGTCAACCCGATGTCGATCCGCGTGCCTCGGTTGGACATTACGTTGAACCAGAGGACTGGAACGACCTGATCCGTTCGGACGACGTGGTGGTAATCGACACGCGCAACGACTACGAGGTGGCGATCGGGACCTTTGAGGGCGCCATCGACCCCAAGACCGAGAGCTTTCGCGAATTCCCGCAGTGGTGGGAGGAAAACAAGGACCGCTTTCACAACAAACGTGTGGCGATGTTCTGCACCGGCGGCATCCGCTGTGAAAAATCCACGAATTTTCTGCTCGGGCAGGGCGTCGAGGATGTCTACCACCTAAAAGGTGGAATCCTGCGCTACCTCGAAGAGGTCCCGCAGGACCAGAGCAGCTGGCAGGGCGAATGTTTCGTCTTTGACAACCGCGTCTCGGTCGGTCACGGGCTCAAAGAAGGCCCGCATGAGCTGTGCCATGGCTGCCGCCGCCCGATCCTGCCCGAAGACAAAAACCGCCCGGAGTTCGAGGCGGGCGTTTCCTGTCACAATTGCATCAATGAGACCAGCGCGCAGGACAAAATGCGCTTTCGCGAGCGTCAGAAACAGATCCGGCTCGCTCGCGAGCGCGGCGATATTCAAGAAGCCTGAGACCTCAGCCGTCGCTGAGGGACATGTGGTCGGGTGCCTCACCGGCCCGGTGGCGTTGATAGCACATCTGCAAGAGAGCCTCGTAGTCACGGGTCCAGCGCTTGGTATCAAAGAGAGGCGAGCCGTGCCGCGCCGCTGAAATTTTCTGCCTTAGGGCCAGAAGATCCTCTGGGTGGGTGGCAAGATGCACCGCCTTTGCCACATAGTCCTTGGTCGAGACCGTCGAGAGTTCCGGCACACCCGCCGTCGACAGGATGCTGGTCGCAACGCGTGCCGCAAACTGACGACCTGCAAGCGTCAGCAAGGGCACACCCGCCCAGACCGCATCCGAAGCGGTGGTATGGGCATTGTAGGCAAAACAATCCAGACAAAGATCGACCTGCGCGATCCGCTCCAGATGCGCCGTCTGGGGAAGCGGACCGCAGGCCAAGATCCGCGACGGCTCAACCCCGTGGGCCTTGGCCCGTTCGGCCAGTGCGGCGCCCAGTTCCGCCTTTCCCGAATAGAACAAGAGCACCGCCTGAGGCACCTCGCGCAAAATCTCCATCCAAGTTGCAAATTCGCTCGGGCCAACCTTGTGCGGATGATTGAAGCTCGCGAATACAAACCGGTCGTCCGGCAGGCCAAAGGCGGCGCGCCCACCTGCCCCCTCAGGCAGGATGCGCGAATTCGTGTTGGGCTGGTAGCATCCCGGCAGGCGGAGAATCTTTTCGCTGTAAAACCGTTCATCCCCGTCAGGAATGGTGATGCGATCCGCGATCATATAGTCCATTTCCGCAATCGCGGTTGTGCCTGGAAATCCCAGAAATGAAACCTGCACAGGCGCGACCCGGAGCGCAAAGATCATTGGTCGCGAGTCGGTGGTGATCCCCTTGAGATCAACGGCAATATCAAGCTGCTCCTGACGGGCCAACGCGGCCGTTTGTGCGGCCGAAAGCGCGCTGACGTCGTGATAGCAATCTGCAAAATCGCGGATGATCTGATGCTGGCGAGACGTGGGATCCGGTTTGAAATCATACACATGGAATTCAAAGACGCCTTTGTCATGCGCCTCAATCAGCCCTTCGATCAGATGCATCGTGGCATGTTCGCTGAAATCTGCCGAGAAATACCCGACACGGATCTTTTCATGCGGGGCATGCGGCTCCAGCGGCTGAACGGCGACATCGGGCGCGCTGCGTGCGGCGATCTTCAACTGCTGGGCTGGATCATCCACAAATGTCAGCGAGAGCAGCGGATCCACCTTGTGCGCGCTCTTGAGGAGCATCTCACATGCTGCGGCCTCTTCCTCATATGAGGTCCACTGCAAGTAGCGGCGATTGAGCCGCATGACCCAGGGGAGCGCCAGAGGGTTTTGGGGGTCGATCTCCAGCGCCTTCCTGAGGAGCACAAGCGCATCTTGATCGCGCCCGGCATCAACCAAGCGCACACCGAGTGCTGCCAGAAACACCGGGTGGTTGGGCGCACATTTCAACGCATTGGCCTGCGCCGCCAGCACCTCGGTGCCGGGCCCACCGGCGCGCTCGAGGATCTGCGCGAGATAGTGGTAGCTGAGCGCCGTCTCCCCTTCTTCATGCAAAGACCGCAAAAGCTGTTCCCTCGCTGCTGCAAGATTGCCCGCATTGAGCAGCGCAACCGCCGAAGCATAGAGCGGGGTCAGATCGCGGGGAGAAAACGCAATGGTCATTTCAGGGTCCGTGTTCAAAAGCTGGGTGACGTGGGTCAGAACCCGAGCGTACCGTGCGAAACTTAAGATCCTTTCAAAGACGACGAGGCATGCGGGAAGGAGTTTCGAAGCCCAATATGAAGCCCAAAATAGTGGTCTCGGCTTAAGGGCTGCCACGTCACGAAACATTCTTGGATTTCATTCACGCTATGACTCACGTATATCACTGGCAGGTAAAAAGCTGAGGCAGTGATGATATGACGACACCCTTGTTGATCGTGGGCGCAGGTGAATTCGCCGACATCGCCTATGAGTATTTTACCTATGACTCCGATTATGACGTTGTGGGGTTTGCCGTCGAGGCCGCCTTTCGTGAGGGCGACACCCATTGTGGTCTGCCGCTGATCGATCTGGAGACCGTCGAAGATCATTTCGATCCTTTGGAAGTGAAAGCGCATGTGGCCGTCACCAACACCCAACTCAATCGCGTCAGAGAGCGTCTGGTTGGGGTCATGCGCGAAAAAGGATATGGGCTCGCCAACTACATCAGTTCGCATGCCTTCGTGTGGCGTACAGCCGAGCTCGGCGAGAATGTTTTCATCTTTGAAAACAATGTTGTGCAACACGGGGTCAAGATTGGTGACGGTGTCGTACTATGGAGTGGGAACCACATCGGCCACCAGACCGAGATTGGAGAGTTCTGCTTCCTCTCCTCGCATGTCGTGGTGTCGGGGTATTGCAAGATCGGGCGGCGGTGCTTTGTCGGCGTTAATGCATCCTTTGCCGACAATATCGAGATCGGCGAAGACTGCTTTGTCGGGCTTGCAACAGTGGTCAATAAGTCTTTCAAAGAGCCTGGCCAACTCCTGACGGGGCATCCGGCCGAACCATCGCGGGTTAGCACCTATCGTTACTTCAAACTCAAGAACTGACATGGCTTGGCACAAACTTGGTCGGGTGTATTGCGCCGACGGATTTGCGGATTGGGCGCAGCACAGTTTCATGACACCGGTTCCCGTGCAGATGTCTGCGGATGTCATTCGTCTCTATGGGGGCATGCGCGATGATGCGGGTATCTCTCGGATTGGCTGGGTCGATCTTGATGCCCACAACCCACTTCGGGTGATCGCGGTCTGCGATGCACCGGCGCTGGACCTCGGCGAACCGGGCATGTTTGACGACAACGGCGTCATTCTTGGAGATGTGATCAGAACGTCCGAAGCCGAACTTCGGATGTATTACGTGGGCTTTCAGCTTGTTGAAAAGGCAAAGTTTTTGGCCTTCACGGGCGTAGCGATCAGCGATGCGTCTGGCACGCGCTTTGACCGGGTGTTCCCCACCCCGGTTCTAGATCGCGCGCCCGAAGCGTTGTTCATCAATGCGCTGCATAGCATTGCCCAAACAGAGACCGGGTTTCGCGCGTGGATTTCCTGCGGTCAGCGCTGGCAGGACATCAACGGGCGTATCTACCCACAGTACAATTGCTGGACGGTTCCCTCAGAAGATGGCCTTCACTTTGACATGCGTGATGCAGTGAAGATCATGGATGTGAATGAGGCCGAATACCGCATCGGTCGCCCCCGTGCCAATCGTCTCGCAGATGGCAGTTTTGAGCTGCGCGTGACGTCGGATACGTTCGACAAGCACTATTCAAGCCACCTGGCGCACTCCAAAGACGGGATCGTGTTTCAGCGTTCAGATGAGGTTGAACTGCCTCGCGGAGCGCCCGGCGACTGGGATGCAGAAATGACATGCTATCCGGCAAGGATCGACACGCCAACTGGTCGTAGCTATCTGTTTTACAACGGAAACAACATGGGTGAGACCGGCGTCGGCGTCGCAGAATGGCAGGCTGAGGCATGACTGATCTGACCATTGAACCCTATGACGTGTCCGAGGCGGACGCATGGAACGCCTTTGTCGCCGCGTCGCGCAATGGCACTTTTTTGCATGACCGCCGCTTCATGGATTACCATGCAGACCGGTTTCATGATGCATCGCTCATGGTGAAGCGCGCGGGAAAAGTGCTGGCGCTGCTCCCTGCCAACCGAAGTGAGACACAAGTTGTCTCTCACGGCGGCCTTACCTACGGCGGAGTGATTGTCGGAAATGACATGCGCACAGGTTTGATGTTGGAGACCATGGCGGCAATCAGCGCGTATTTGCGCCACACCGGCGCCACCCAACTGATTTACAAGCCAACACCGCATTTCTATCACAGCGCCCCAGTAGAGGAAGATCTCTATGCGCTGTCACGTCTTGGCGGACGCTTGATCCAGACCGATGCCTCTGCCGCTATTCCCCTATCCCGCCGCCCAAAGGAATCCCAATCCCGGCGTCAGGCCGCAAAACGCGCCGCCAAAGAGGGCTTTGTCGTTTCGGAAACGCAGGACTGGTCTGCGTTCTGGGGTATATTGACTGATGTTCTGGCCGAACGACATGAGGCAGCGCCCACCCACTCGTTGGCAGAGATTGAGCAGCTTGCCCAGAGTTTTCCGAGTCGCATTCGCTTGTTTGGCGCGATGCAAGGCAACACCATGCAGGCAGGTGTCGTGAGCTTTGACTGCGGGCGCTGCATCCATATTCAGTACATCGCAGGCAACCCCGAAGGGCGGGCGGCAGGTGCGATCGATGCGATTATCCTGCACCTGATCCAATCCGTTTTTGCCGATCGCGACTGGTTTGATTTTGGCATCTCAACCACCGAAGGGGGGGCTGTCCTAAATCCGGGCCTTGCACAACAAAAAGAAATGTTTGGCGCGCGCTGCGTGGTATATCAACGCTACGCCCTGGATCTCTGAGACGGTCGCGCCCACATCAAACCCCGCACCAGATTAGAAAGAACAGGCTTCCGTCGCCCTTCAGGCGCGCGCAAACAGCTGTCGAATTTTGTTTTTCGCCATGTTGCGCCAGAACTTCCAACTGCCACGGTAGCCGTTATAGACCTCGGAAATTTCTGAATGCTCTGACGTCATGGTGGTCACGGTATCCATATCGCCCTCCGCAATAGAGGTCTTGAGCGCACGCACGACCCAAACCCGCCAGAGGTGCGGCATGGAGCGCTCAGGAAAAAAGCGATCCCGCCATTCGAGCGCGAGTTTTACCTGACGCCATGAGTTACGGTGAATGTTCTCGCTGTGTTTGCGGTATTGCACGCCGGGCCTATGCAGCAGGCAAAAACCCAGTTCAGGATGCGCTTGCATGTGACGAAAGATCTTCGTGCGGATGATCAGGTCATCCCCTTTTAGGTCCTCATCATAGCCCTTGATCGCGCGCACCACATGTGCCGAAATCACCACGCCCTGCATGTAGAGCAATCCAATGTGTTCGAATTCAAGCTCAAGCAAGGCTTCTGCCGTCGCGATCTCAAGCTCATAGAGCCCGGATTTGTAGAGCGGGTCCGTCACCCGCCCTGCCCCGTCGACCTCCATGTTGCAGGTATTGGCAACGAAAACCAATTTAGGATCCGCGATCAAAAGTTCCATCTTGGTCGCGATGCAATCTGGAAGCAGCAGGTCATCCAGTGAGAACATCGACATATAATCGCCAGTGGCCGCCGCGATGCCCCGGTTCATGTTCATCGCGATATTGCCAGTATTTTCTTGTCGCAAAAATTTGTAGGGTCGTCCGCACGACTTGAGTGCCGCTTCTACGATGTCGGCATTGCCGTCTGTCGATCCATCGTCAACCACGATGATCTCGATATTGGGATAGGTCTGCTCTGCGACCGAAGCGATCGCCGCCGCTGAATACGCCGCGTGATTATACGTGAGGCAAATCACACTGCACCGTGGACATGCCGAGGCCTCCCCGCTTGGCGACGTCACGCCAAGAGCTCTTTGAGGGCGGCAATCACGCGCTGGGTATCATCGGTGGAAAGATGCGGACCCATCGGCAAGCTAAAGCATTCTTGCGACATCTGTTCCGTGATTGGAAAGGCCCCTTCGCCAAATCCGAGATCTTTGAAAGCGTTTTGTCGATGCGGCGGGATCGGATAGTGAATGAGGGTCTCCACCCCACGTTCTCGCAATGCGGTCATCAGGTCGTCGCGATCTGGGTGGCGGACGACGAAGAGATGCCAGACCGGCTCTGCCCAATCAGCGATTTTGGGCAGAACAAGCGCGGTTTCCGCCAAAGCATCCAGATACTCTGCTGCAACGGCTTGGCGACGACGATTCCACTCGTCAAGCAGGGGAAGCTTGACCGATAGCATCGCGGCTTGCAGCGGATCCAGGCGACTGTTTGTTCCCGGAAGGTCGTGAATGTACTTCTGGGAAGATCCGTAGTTGCTTAGCAACCGCATGCGCGCGGCGGCTTCAGCATGGTTGGTGGTAATCGCACCGCCATCACCAAGCGCGCCGAGGTTCTTGGACGGATAAAAGCTCCAAGTCGCGGCGTGGCCGACACTCCCGATCCGCGCGCCGTGACACCGAGCCCCATGACATTGCGCAGCATCTTCGATCACGATCAGATCACGCTCTGACGCGACGCGCATGATCCCATCGATGTCCGCTGGCTGACCATAAAGATGTACCGGAATCACCGCCCGTGTCCGCGGTGTGATTGCCTCTGCAATGGCCTCGGGTGTGATGTTGTAGGTCTCGGGATCCGGCTCGACGGGCACAATCACCGCACCGCGGCGAGCCACCGCAAGCCAGGTCGCGATGAATGTGTTGGCCGGAACGATGACCTCGTCCCCTGCGCCAATCTCAAAGGCATGAAGGGCAATCTCTATCGCCTCCAAACCATTGGCCACGCCGATGGCGTCTTTTGCGTCGCAGAACTTGGCAAAAGCGGTTTCAAACGCCGTAACTTCCGGCCCGCCAATGTACCAGCCAGAGCGCATCGCACGCTGAGCGGCCGCCTCGAGTTCTGCCGAAACCTCTGCATAAGCCGCGCTCAAATCCAGGAACGAAACGCTCATGACGCGCGCACCGCGCGGAGATACTCATCCCGATCCCGGATATAATCCGCCTCGTCATATGGCTCGGAAGCGAGCACCATGCAAACCGCACCTGAGGAGAAATTGTCCAGATACCGCCAGATCATTGGACAGATGTAGATGCCAAAATAAGACCGGTTGAGCTGAATGCGCTTGCTCTCGAAACCGTCGTCCAGACACACATCAAAACTACCCGACATGCAGACCATGAATTGATGCAGGTTCTTGTGCGCGTGCTCCCCGCGGTCGGACCCGCCTGGCACATCGTAGAGATAGTAGACACGCTTGATGTCGAACGGGATGTGGTTTTGCCCTTCAATGAAGGTCAGATTGCCACGGGCATCCGCTATGCGTGGGAGGTCGATGATCCGGCACTTTGAAATCGACATACTGGTTCCTGTGGCAGTTCGAGAGCTTTTGTATAGGAGGCCCGTTCGGCAAACTCAACACGTCTATGGTGCCGCCCACCCCGCGCCATAGGCTGCCAAGCCAAGACGCGAGGCAATCCATATGTGGCGGGTCTGCGCCAAAGATTTTCTTGGCAGCCGACACCAACTTGTGTCTAACTAACATTAGTTTTGCAACATTCTGTTTTTTGAACACATAAGTTGAAGGAGGTCGAAATGGCTTCTTCTATTGATCGCAGAACGGATCAATTTTGCGCGTGGATCCGCCTTACCTGTCTGCTTATAGGCGCGTTGACTGCGCTTCCCTTCTCCGCCGCAGCACAAGACCAAAATGCCGCGCCGCCACCGCCTGCCGTCACCGTTGCAATCATTGAGGAGCGAAACTTTCAAGAAGCCGAAACTTTTTCGGGTCGCATCGAGGCCATTAAATCCGTCGATCTGATCGCGCGCGTGCAAGGTTATCTTAGCACGCGGCACTTTGAAGAAGGGGCATTTGTCGAGAAAGGGCAGCCTCTCTATACACTCGATCAGGACATCTATCGCAACACGGTGCATCAGGCAGAGGCGGCACTAGCCGTGGCACAAGCCACCGAAACCCTGGCGCAGCAGAAGTTTGATCGCCAAGAGGAACTGACCCGGCGAGACGTGCAATCTCGGGCGCTCCTTGAGGAAGCTCAGGCCAATCTTGCCGTCAGCCAGGCGAATGTTGCCGCCGCCCAGTCTCAGGTCGAAGCAGCGAGGATCAACCTCGCCTATACGGAGATCAGCGCGCCTATTTCGGGGCTCATCGGGCGATCTGCAGTTGCCACCGGAGATCTGATCAGCCCACAATCCGGCCCGATGGCGACCCTCGTGCAGTTTGATCCGATCTATGCGAGCTTTCCGGTGCCTCAGCGCAGCATGATCGATTTTCGCAAACGGGGCGCGCGCAACGAGGACGTGTTTGTCTCGCTCACCTTGGCAGATGGCTCTGTTTATCCGCATCACGGCGTGATCACCTTCACCGATGTGAGCGCGGCCTCTTCCAGCGATGCGGTCATCGTCCGCGCGACGGTTCCAAATCCGGACAACCTCCTGATCAACAACGGCCTTGTGGATGTGCATCTGGTGGCCAACGCCGACAGCCGCGCGCTTGCCCTGCCAGCGCAGGCACTCTTGCTGGATCAGCAGGGAGCATATGTGCTGGTGGTTGACGGTGAGGACAGAGTGCAGGCCCAACGGGTCGAAGTGGGCACCCAGCGGGCCGGGTACCTGGAGGTCAAAGACGGGCTGGAGGCAGGTGCGCGGGTCATTGTTGAGGGCATCCAGAAGGCACGTCCGGGCAACAGGGTTGCAGTCTCGCTAGTGAACACAGACAACTAGGGAGCGGCGCCATGATTTCAGAAGTCTTTATCCGCCGCCCACGCCTGGCCATGGTGATTTCCATCGTCATAACCATCGCCGGCCTGATTGCCATGTCTGCCATTCCGGTGGCCCAGTACCCCGAGATCGCGCCCCCCACCGTCCAGGTCAGTGCCAGCTATAGCGGTGCGGACACGGCAACCGTAGAAGAAGCCATCGCGGTGCCGATTGAGAGCCAGGTCAACGGGGTTTCAGGCATGCGCTACATGCGCTCCAACTCCAACAACGCGGGCGAATACAGCCTCACTGTGAGCTTTGAGTTGGGTGAAGACCCGGATCTCGCCACCGTGAACGTGCAAAATCGCGTAAAGTTGGCTGAACCCCGACTTCCACAGGCGGTGCGCGATCAGGGCCTTCAGATCAAGAAGGCCTCCAGGGACATCTTGCAGGTCTTTACTTTTCACTCTGACGACCCGGCGCATGACCAACTGTTCCTCGCCAATTTCGTCGCGATCAACATCATCGACGAGCTAAAGCGCATCGACGGCGTAGGGGACGTGTTCAACTACGGTGTCCGGGACTACGCGATGCGCATCTGGCTTGATCCGCAAAAAATGTCGGATCGCGAGATGAGCGTCGATGACATCGTAAGCGCCATACGCAGCCAGCACCTGCAGGCCTCGGCCGGGCGGATCGGCGCGGCCCCTCTTGTGGAAGATGGTGCGGGTTTGCAGATGACGATTGTTACCAAAGGCAAGCTGACCAGCGCCGATGAGTTCGAAAACATCATCCTCCGCAGCGAGACCGATGGATCTTTTGTGCGCGTCAAGGATGTGGCCCGCGTGGAGCTTGGCGCGGCGACCTACGATGTCGAGACTCGATTTGAAGGCACGCCGAGTGCGCCAATAGCGGTGTTTCTCTCCCCCGGAGCCAATGCGGTCGCGGTGGCCGAAACCGTGCGCCACAAGCTCGTAGAGTTGCAGGAACGGTTTCCCGACGGCGTAAGCTACAGCTTTATCTATGACACCGCCGAATTTGTCGAAGCCATGATCAAGAAGGTGGAACACACGCTGATCGAGGCCTTCGTCCTTGTCGGCATTGTTGTGTTTGTCTTTCTGGGGCGCTTGCGCCCGACGCTCATTCCGCTGATCGCGGTTCCCGTTTCGATCGTGGGCACATTTGCGGTGCTATTGGCGCTTGGGTATTCGGCCAATACGATTTCGCTCTTGGCGATGATCCTTGCAATTGGAATCGTGGTGGATGACGCGATCGTGGTGGTCGAGAACGTCGAAAAGGTCATGCATGAAGAGCCGGACCTGTCGCCCGCCGACGCGACGCGCAAGGCCATGAAAGAGATCACCGGGCCGATCATTGCAATCACGCTGGTGCTGTTGTCGGTCTTTGTGCCGGTGGCATTCCTGCCCGGATCAAGCGGCGTCCTGTTTCGCCAGTTCGCGGTTACCATCTCGGCGGCGATGGTGATTTCTGCGATCAATGCGCTGACGCTCTCTCCTGCCCTCTGCGCGATCCTGATGAAACCTGGCGAACCGATCCGCTTCATGCGTAGGGTCTCTGATGGGATCGATGCCTTCAGCCGAGGCTATGGCAACCTGATCCGCAGGCTGGCGCGTTTGGCTGTATTGAGCCTGGCCCTGACGGCGCTCTTTGGCTTTGCGACCTTCCGGCTGGGCAGCATTACCCCCTCGGGATTTCTGCCGGCAGAAGACAAGGGTTTCATCCTTGCGGTCTCAACTCTGCCCCCCGGTGCCTCGTTGGATCGGACCACCGCCGTGCTGGAGGCAGGCGACGCCCTGATCCGCCAGGAAGAGGGCGTCGAGAGCATCGTTACCATCGCAGGTTTCAGCCTGATCGACGGTGGTCTGGCCTCGAATGCGGGCATCGTCTTTATCCGTCTTGCGGATTTTGCCGATCGCGAAGACCCTGCCATGCACTCGACGGAGATCGTGCGACGGATCACGGGCCGCCTGCAGCAGATCGGCGGCGCCAACTTCATCGCCTTGAACCCACCAGCGCTTCCGGGCGCCGGGGCGACGGGCGGCTTTGAGATGATGCTGGAGGCGCTACAGGGGCAATCGCCGCGCGAGATGGCAGCCGTCATGAACGGGGTCGTCGTCTCCGCCAATCAGGACCCGCGTCTCTCGGCGGTTTACTCGACCTTTGAGGCAGCCACACCGCAGGTGCGGCTCGATATTGATCGGGACCGGCTCTACACGCTGGGGCTGACACTGCCGCAGGTGTTTTCTTCTCTGCAGGGCACGTTAGGCGGGGTCTACGTGAACGACATTACCCTCTTTGGCAAAGGCTTCACGGTTTGGGTCAATGGCGATGCGGACTACCGAGGCAACATTGGCGCGATCAACAACATCCGCATCCGAAATGCCTCGGGCGAAATGGTGCCTGTCTCACCCTTTGCGACCGCGCGCCTAGAATCCGGCACACGCTCTCAGGTGCGCTACAACAACTATCGCGCTGTGGCGATAAACGGCAGCCCGGCCGCTGGCGTGGGCGATGGCGATGCAATTGCCGCAATGGAGGAAATCGGCGCAGCAACCATCCCGGATGGGTTTGCCTATGAGTGGACCGGCATGGCGTCCGAGGTCAAAAGCTCGGCCGGGCAAACGGGGATCGTTCTGGGCTTTGCCCTGCTCTTTGCCTATCTGTTTCTGGTCGCGCTCTACGAGAGCTGGAATGTCCCGGTGGGCGTCATGCTTTCTGTGGTGGCCGCGGTCATGGTCGCGATTTTTGGCGTCTGGGTCGCGGGATCTTCCCTTGATGTCTATGTCCAGATCGGAATCGTGGTTCTCATCGCGCTGGCGGCCAAGAACGCGATCCTGATCGTAGAGTTTGCTCTGTTGCGATTGGGAGAAGGCAAATCGATTGAGGACGCCGCCGCCTTGGGGGCGCAAGAGCGTTTCCGTCCGGTGATGATGACTTCTTTTGCCTTTATCGCAGGTCTGGTTCCGCTGGTAACTGCCTCGGGTCCGGGGGCTGACAGCATGTTCGCCGTTGGGGTGCCAGTCTTTGCGGGGATGATCGGATCCGCTGTCATTGGCGTGATCTTGATCCCCTTGTTGTTCATCGTGTTTGAGCACATGCGCAGCTGGAGCAGGCGCGAATCTCCTGCTGCGGACAGCCAATAAGGCACCCCGGTCTGAACCCGCCGAAACGGCTGCTCACCCGCCAAAACAAAAATCCCCGGACCCTTGGCGCAATGCTTTGGTCCGGGGATCTCGAAAACTCAGAATAGTGGCCAGTATGCCGTCTTCAGCCCTGCTCGCGCTCCATCTCCTCGAGCATCTTGCGCGCGCGCGGGCATGCTAGACGTTCGCGCAGAGGGCTGTCGGGATCGATGTCTTTCTTGCAAACCAGACATTTGTCCGCATCCGCAATGGCGTTGAGCCCGCCGCAGCTGCCTTTGATGGTGCGCCCACTGAACATGACCCCAAAGGCCATTCCCACCATGACGATAAGGAACAAACCAAAGGTCAGCAGAAAGGTCGACATTGCGGGCTCCCAGAGATCAGGCGGCGCAGATTACGCGGTCAGCGCCTCGAAACGGTTTGATGCGACAGAGGTAAACCCGTTGTCGCCATTTGCAACCGCACGATCAAGGAACAGAACCGCGAGATCACGCTGATTTGCGATCTCGAGACCGCGCTCGCGACCCAGCACCAGCATCGCTGTTGCCCATGCATCCGCCAGCATCGCGTTGTCGGTCAGAACGGTGACAGACGCGGTGTCGTGTTCCACCGGACGGCCCGTGGTGGCGTCGATGATATGCGAGTAGCGCTTGCCATCGACGTCAAAGAAGTTGCGGTAATCGCCAGAGGTGGCCATGCCCATGTCAGAAAGCCCAACCACCTGGGTCACGCCACGGTCAAAAGCCTCGGGCGTCTCAATCCCGATCTGCCAGGGCTGACCATCGGGGTTGCGCCCAGCGGTGTAGAGATCGCCACCGATCTCGACCATGTAGTCGGTGATGCCATAGCCCTTGAGGACTCGGGCCAGCTGATCAACACCGAACCCTTTGCCGATGGAGGACAGATAGACCTCGGCGCCAGCGTTAAGCTTCTTGAGGCCTCCGGCCTCAAGCTCGACCGACTGCGCCTGACCGCAGCACCCCATGGCAGCCGCAATCTCGGCCTCGGAGGGAAGATCGCTGCGGGTCTGACCCGCGCCAAAGCCCCAAAGATCGATGAGACCACCCACGGTCACGTCAAACGCACCGTCGCTTGCAAAATGTACGTCCTGCGCAGCCTGCATTACATGATGCAGCTCGCCAGAGACCGACAGGCTCTCGCCAGCGGCCAGCGCGTTGAACTGCGACACCTCGGACGCGGCATCCCAGTTGGACATCTGCACGTTGACCTGTGCCAGCGCCTTGTCGACAGCCGCCTGCAGCTCTGCTTTCTCGACGGATTTGCTGTGATCGATCGCAACGATCGAGTAGCTTGTCCCCATCGTCAGCCCGCTGAGTTCCAACAGCGACCACCCTTTCTTGCAGGCCATCAGGGCAAGAGGCATGACCATAAAGCTACGGCGAGAAAGGAGAAGAGGGTTCGACACAGGCCTACTCCGCTAGTGTTGCTAGGTGTTCAACGCTTGGTTCCGTGCGCTTCTGGGACAGAAACAGGACGGGTTCAACAGGAAATTATAAAATTTCCCTCTAAAGAACTTTCAAACCGCGCCGCAGTGACGCATAAGGCAGCCGGAAAATGGACAGGACATGAAGACGTGCAGCAACATACGTTGAAAAAGGGTCTCGATGTTCCGGTGCTGGGGGCACCTGACACCAAGATCGAAGACGCAGCAAAAGTCCGGACAGTCGCCATCATTGGCCAAGACTACATCGGACTTAAGCCCCGACTCTCGGTTCAAGAAGGCGACGTCATTGCAGCAGGTGCCCCGGTGCTTGCGCATAAGGACACGCCAGAGGTTCAGGTGACCGCACCGGTTTCGGGACGCGTCAAGGCCATCAATCGCGGCGCGCGCCGGGTGCTGGTCAGCGTTGAGATCGAGGTGGACGAGGCCGCGGCAGAGCCGGTGGATTTCTCGACCATTGGCGATGACAGCAGTGCCGAGGGTCTGCGCACGCGACTGTGCGCATCGGGCCTCTGGACCTCGTTTCGCACGCGCCCCTATTCCAAAGTGCCCGCGCCGGACACAGCACCTGCGGCGATCTATGTCACCGCCATGGACAGCGAACCCTTGTCGGGCGATGCGGCCACGATCATCAACGATCAGGCAGAGGCTTTTGCACGGGGGCTTCAGGCCGTCACGCTCCTGACCGAGGGCAAAACCTACCTGTGCCAAGACAGCGGCGCGACCATCCCCGGTGCGGATCTTGCCAGCGTTACTGCTGTCGGCTTTGCCGGCCCGCATCCGGCGGGTTTGGCTGGAACCCACATGCATTTCCTCGAGCCGCCCACCGCCGAAAAAACGGTCTGGACCATTGGCTATCATGACGTGATCGCCATCGGCCATCTGTTGCTCACCGGGCGCATCAATAGTGAACGTGTCATTGCGCTCTCCGGCCCGAAATGCAGCCGTCCGCGACTCGTGCGCACACTCAACGGTGCGTCCATGACAGATCTTTGCGCCGAGGATCTCGGCGGCGAGGATCCGATCCGTGTCATCTCCGGCTCCATCCTGTCCGGTCGCGCTGGCGAAGGCACAACCGCCTATCTGGGCCGCTACGCCCGCCAGATTACGCTGATCAAAGAAGACCGCGAGCAGATCCCGATGGGCTGGATTCGTCCGATGCCCTCGAAATATGCCGTGCAGCCGGTTCTGGGCTCTGCCTTCTCCAAGAAGCTTCACGCGCTGACCTCGAACCTCAACGGTGGGCGTCGCGCCATGGTACCGATCGGCACCTTCGAGCAGCTGATGCCGCAGGATTTCCTGCCCACGCAGCTCTTGCGGGCCCTCCTGGTGATGGACACCGATCAGGCCCAGGCGCTTGGTGCGCTTGAGCTGGACGAAGAAGACCTCGGGCTCTGCGGTTTTGCCTGCCCGGCCAAATATGAATATGGCCTCGCCCTGCGCGACAGCCTCAGCAAGATCGAAAGAGAGGGATAAGACTTTGGGTCTTCGCAATTTCTTTGATCGCATCGAGCCGCAATTCCTGAAAGGTGGCCGGTACGAAAAATTCTTCCCCGTCTATGAGATGGTGGAGAGTTTCATCTACACCCCAAAGACGGTCACGACCGTTGCCCCTCATGCCCGCTCTTACATCGATATGAAGCGGATCATGACCTATGTGGTGATCGCAACCATCCCCTGCATCCTGTTTGGGATGTATAACACCGGTCTGCAGACCAACATGGCGATTGCCGAGTATGGCGCGTCGGGCTGGCGCGCAGCGATCCTCGAGACGCTGGGCATCGGTTTTGATCCCAACAACCCCTTTGCCAATATCATGCACGGGTTGTTGTACTTCCTGCCGATCTACATCGTGACGCTGGTTGCGGGCGGTATTTTTGAAGTCATCTTTGCGGTGGTCCGTGGACACGAGGTCAATGAGGGCTTCCTCGTGACCTCGATGCTCTACACGCTGATCGTACCGGCCACGACACCGCTCTGGCAGGTTGCGCTTGGGATTATCTTTGGCGTGGTGATCGGCAAGGAAGTCTTTGGCGGCACGGGCAAAAACTTCCTGAACCCTGCGCTTGTAGGCCGGGCATTCCTCTATTTCGCCTATCCTGCTTACATGTCCGGCGAAACGGTCTGGACGCCTGTTGACGGGTTTTCGGGCGCAACCGCGCTGGCGATTGGCGCTTCCGAAGGTCACGCGGCCCTCCCGGAGCGCGGCATCGAGTGGATGGACGCCTTTATTGGCACCATCCAGGGCTCCTTTGGCGAGACCTCCACACTAGCTGCAATGATCGGTCTGGCGTTCCTGTTGATCGTGAAGATCGCCAACTGGCGTCTGGTCGTCGGCTGTCTGGCTGGCATGATCGCCTTCTCGACGCTGCTCAACTGGATCGGATCGGACACCAACCCGATGTTCGCGATGCCGTGGTACTGGCATCTGGTGCTGGGTGGCTATGCCTTTGGTCTGGCCTTCATGGTGACTGAACCGGTGTCCGCCTCGCACACCAATATGGGTCGCTATATTTATGGCGCGCTCATTGGTTTCATGGTGGTCATGATCCGCGTCATCAACCCGGCCTTCCCCGAAGGCATGATGCTCGCGATCCTCTTCGGCAACGTCTTCGCCCCGCTGATCGACTACTTTGTCGTGCAGGCGAACATCAAACGGAGGGCAAAGCGCAATGTCTGACGCAAACGAGAACAAGGGCCTGATCCGTCGCTTCATCGACGCACCGCCTGACTCTGTCGGCAAGACCATCTTTGTGGCCGTAGCGCTCTGTCTGGTGGCCTCGATGGTTGTGTCTGCCGCAGCCGTCGCTCTGCGCCCGGTGCAGGAAGAAAACAAGCTGCGCGACAAACGGATCAACGTGCTGCAGGTGGCGGGCGTCTATGAAGAGGGCGTCTCCGTCGCAGAAGCCTTTGCCGCGTTTGAACCGCATGTGCTGGATCTGTCGACCGGAGCATATACCGATCAGTTCGACATCGAGACCTTTGACGCGCTTGCCGCAGCGGGCGATCCCGCAATCGTGCGCGCCCTCGACGAAGATCCTGCGGGCCTTGGTGGCAGCATGCAGGCGTATCGCATGATCTACCTGCTGCGTGACGAGGCCGGTGCGATTGACAAAGTCATTCTGCCCATTGAGGGCTATGGCCTCTGGTCCACGCTATATGGCTTCATCGCGCTGGAAGAAAACGGCAACGACATCTTCGGTCTGCAATTCTACCAACACGGCGAGACCCCCGGTCTGGGCGCCGAGGTGGACAACCCGCGCTGGAAAGCGCTGTGGAATGGCAAGAAACTCTTTGCCGAGGACGGGCAACTGGCCATCACCGTGGCCAAAGCCGCGCCTCCCGCAGGCAAGGAATATCACGTAGATGCGCTGGCCGGTGCGACTCTGACCTCGGTTGGCGTCGACAATCTGGTGAAGTTCTGGATGGGTGAGGCAGGCTATGGCGCCTTCCTCGAGCGGCTCAAAGCAGGAGAGATCGACTGATGGCACAAACCTATCGTTCGCAACTGGTCGATCCGCTGATCGACAACAACCCGATCACGCTGCAGGTTCTGGGCATCTGCTCGGCGCTTGCTGTGACCTCCTCGATGCAGGTGGCCTTTGTGATGGCACTGGCGGTGACCTTCGTAACCGGCTTTTCGTCGATGTTCATCTCGATGCTGCGCAACCAGATCCCTTCTTCGATCCGGATCATCGTGCAGATGGTGATCATCGCTTCGCTGGTGATCCTGGTGGATCAGCTCCTGAAGGCCTACGCCTATGAAATCTCCAAGACGCTTTCGGTCTTTGTGGGTCTCATCATCACCAACTGTATCGTGATGGGCCGCGCCGAAGCCTTTGCGATGAAGAACCCGCCCGTGGCGAGCTTTATCGACGGGGTTGGCAATGGTCTCGGCTACGGGCTTTTGCTGCTGATCGTTGCATTCTTTCGCGAGCTTTTCGGCGCCGGATCGCTCTTTGGTGTGACCATTCTGGAGACCGTGAACAACGGCGGCTGGTATGTGCCCAACGGCATGATGTTGCTGCCGCCGTCGGCCTTCTTTGTGATCGGCCTTCTGATCTGGGGGATCCGCACATGGAAACCGGCACAGGTCGAAGAGCGTGAGTATAAAATTCAGACGGTGGAGGCCCACTGATGGAAGGCTTACTGTCCCTCGCGGTCAAGGCGATCTTTGTTGAGAACCTGGCCCTGTCGTTCTTCCTTGGCATGTGTACCTTCCTGGCGGTGTCCAAGAAGATCTCCACTGCAATCGGTCTTGGGGTTTCGGTCATGCTGGTGCAGGGCATCACCGTGCCTGCAAACAACCTGATCCTGACCTACCTTCTGGCGCCGGGCGCGCTGGCCTGGGCCGGGTTTGGCGATGTGGATCTGACCTTCCTGGGTCTGATCTCATACATCGGTGTGATCGCGGCCATGGTGCAGATCCTCGAGATGCTGCTCGATAAGTATTTCCCGCCGCTTTACAACGCCTTGGGTGTGTTCTTGCCGCTCATCACCGTGAACTGCGCGATCCTTGGGGGTTCGCTCTTCATGGTGGAACGCAACTATGATTTCGCCGAGGCGGCGACATATGGTCTCTCGTCCGGGTTTGGCTGGGCGCTGGCGATCACCGCCATGGCGGGTGTGCGCGAAAAGCTGAAATACTCCGACATTCCCGACGGGCTTCAGGGTCTTGGCATCACTTTCATCACCGCAGGTCTGATGGCGCTGGCCTTCATGTCCTTCAGCGGCGTGAAACTCTGATAGGAGCGCAGACGTGACTACATTCGGACTAGGCGTTCTCCTGTTCACTTTGATCGTTGTCGCATTGGTGACGATCATTCTGGCGGCGCGTTCCAAGCTCGTCAGCTCGGGCAACGTCAACATCACCATCAACGGTGAGAAAACCATCTCTGTTCCGGCGGGCGGAAAACTGCTGCAAACGCTGGCGGCCGAGAAAATGTTCGTCCCCTCCGCCTGTGGCGGGGGTGGCACCTGTGCGCAATGCCGCGTGCGTGTGCATTCTGGGGGTGGTTCCATCCTACCCACCGAAGAAAGCCACATCACCAAGCGCGAAGCCTCTTGTGGCGACCGCCTGTCCTGTCAGGTGGCCGTGAAGCAGGACATGGACATCGAAGTGCCTGAAGAGGTGTTCGGCGTGAAAAAATGGGAGTGCACCGTGCGCTCCAATGAAAACGTCGCAACCTTCATCAAGAACCTGGTACTGGAACTGCCCGAGGGTGAGGATGTGAACTTCCGCGCCGGTGGCTATATCCAGATCGAGGCCCCGGCGCATAAGCTGTCCTACAAGGATTTCGACGTCGAGGAAGAGTACCGCCCCGATTGGGACAAGTTCAATCTGTGGCAGTATGAATCGACCGTTGATGAACCGATCGAGCGCGCCTATTCCATGGCCAACTACCCGGACGAAAAGGGCCTTATCATGCTCAACGTCCGTGTTGCGTCGCCGCCGCCGGGCTCCACCGGGATCCCGCCGGGTCAGATGTCGTCGTATATCTTCAACCTGAAGCCCGGTGACAAGGTCACCATCTCCGGCCCGTTTGGCGAGTTCTTTGCCCGCGACACCCAAAAAGAGATGGTCTTTATCGGCGGTGGTGCAGGTATGGCGCCGATGCGCAGCCACATCTTTGACCAGCTCAAGCGTCTGGAAAACCGTGATCGCAAGATCACCTTCTGGTACGGGGCACGCTCCAAACGGGAGATGTTCTTTGTCGAGGATTTCGACCAACTGGCCGAAGAATTTGACAACTTCGAGTGGCATGTGGCGCTCTCGGACGCGCTGCCAGAGGACGACTGGAAAGGCTACACCGGCTTCATCCACAACGTGCTCTACGAGGAATACCTCAAGAACCACCCGGCACCCGAGGATTGCGAGTTCTACATGTGTGGTCCGCCGATCATGAACCAATCGGTGATCAACATGCTCTTGGAACTGGGCGTGGATCGCGAAGACATCATGCTCGACGACTTCGGCGGGTAAGAGACGAAAGAAGGGGGCCGACGGGCCCCCTTTTTGCGTCGCCCCCTGCCCTTCTCATGACGGCACGGCCAGATCGTCAGTGAAGGCTCATGAGAGACACGGGCGTGGAGTTTCGAAGGTTTGTTGCCGCTGGTTTCATAGATCCCAGTGGCAACAAATCTGACAATTCCGAGGGCATGGTCCTCTTGCGTTGCGTATCTCACCAAACCGGCATCTTCGTTCATTTCATCGAACAGCGATGGATTGTCGGCCTAGCCCATGCCCCCCCCAAAAAAAATGGCTCCACGCCGCTGGCTACCCAGACAAATCGACAAACCGCTCAGCACTGGCGTCGACTTTGCGCATCGGCCTGAAGGCGACGAGAAGAAGGCCCGCGATGAGGATCTCAAACCCCAGCGCGCCGATCACGCTTCCTGCTGGCATGCCATCCAGAACGATCCCTACGATACGTCCTGCAGGAAATGCGAGATACACGGTGAGGGCGACGCCGAGGGCGATCGGCACCATGGCCGCACGGAACATGCCCGCGAGCATAAGGGCCCCAAACACCGCCAATCCCGCGCCCGGCGCGCGCAGTTCATTCAGGAGGTTGGGATCTTGCCCGAGTGTGATGCCATAACTGGCATAGAATGCATGCGGCGCCAGAGCGATAAGCGTGCCGATGGCGCATGCGGTGACACCACTGATTCCGAGAATGATCTGCTGAAAGCGATTGAGTTTCATGATGTGCTCCTGTTTGTTTTCATTTCTCAGGCCGCGTTGGCCCACTTGCCCGCCAACGCGGCTGATTGCGCAAATTCGGTGAAGTCCCGCGGTTGACGACCAAGCGCGCGCATCACGCCGTCGCCAAGCACGGCATTGCGCCCGTCGAAGGTTTCTCGAGCAATGCCTGTGACGATGTCGGCAAAGACTGTGCCGCTTGTCGCCGCGAGCTCTGCATGAAAGTCATCGAACGAGATCGGCAGATAGTTGACGCGTCGCCCCATCGCGCCGGACAAAATGTCAGCGACCTCCGCAAAGTCGAGCAGCCGCGGACCTGTACAATCGTAAGTCTGTCCGGAGTGGCCTTCGCCTGTGAGAGACACCGCAATGACATCGGCGAGGTCATCAATGTCGATGATCGGTTCTGCAAGGTTTGCGCCCGGCATCGGTACCACACCTTCCATCACAGGTTCCCAAAGGGCGCCCTCAGAGAAGTTTTGCGCAAACCAAGCAGAGCGAACGATCGTGTAGTCCAGGCCCGATTTTGCTACGACCGCCTCGCCAAGTTGCGCATGGTGTTCACCACGACCTGTCAGAATGACCAAGCGCTCAATACCGCAGGAGGCCGCCACACGGGTGAAGTGTGTTAGGTTGGCGATGGCGCCGGGGAATGCATAGTCCGGATGATAGTTGACGTAGACGGCGCCAATGCCGCGCAGGGCCTTCTCCCATGTGGCAGGATTGTCCCAATCAAAGGGAACGGGCGCCTTGCGCGAGCCTGAGCGCGCATCAAACCCCAAAGATTTGAGCCGGCCCATAACGCGAGATCCGGTTTTTCCGGTCGCGCCTGTGATAAGGATTGGCTTGGATGCCATGATGAACTCCCTTGGGTGGATCGAAGTCCAAGGGATAGCCACAGTCCGAGGCCAAGGTATTTGCTTCGGACGCCAGTGTTTTGGCTCAAGACGCCAACGCTGCGAGCAAAGCAACAGGTCGAGTCTAAACAGGCGTGTCGCGTCGGTAGTTGGCGGGTGTCTGCTGGTGCCAACGCTTAAAGGCGCGTGTGAACGTGCTCTGGTCGGAGAAACCAGTCAGGAAGGCGATCTCTGCCAAAGCGTAGTCCGTGCGTCTCAAAAGCTGTTCGGAGAGTGATTTCCGCGCGCTTGAAACCAGGTCTTGGTAAGCCAGACCTTCTGCGGACAGGCGGCGTTGCAAGGTTCTGCTGCTCATCCCCATACACCCGGCGACCTCGGCGAGCGTGGGCACGCCTTCGCTCAACGCTTCGCCGATTTGATCCAGAATGCCCTGCTCCAGTTCGGACCTGTCACTGATTTGGCTAAGCTGGTTGTCGAGATGTGTCTCAAAAAACCTGGACATCCCATTGTCGGAAAGACGATTGGGCCGGACAGCTGCCGTGATAGCCACCTCAAGCGCATCGTGGTCTGCGCCAAAGTGAACAGGGCAACGAAAATGCGCGTGATACACGTCGTCGACTTCGGGGCGCTCCGTCATGAGGTGAACGGCGACGGGAAAAAAATCCTCGCTGCTGACCTCCTGACTGAGCGACATCGTAGCGGCCAAAGCCAGTTCATTGGTCATCCTAAGACCAAGACGCGGGTCCCCTCCTTGAACAACTTCCATAAAAACGGAGGGTCCCACCTGTTTAACACGGAAATTAGCTATCGAGGTGACAACCTTTCCAAAGCGTTCTACCCGCGCGTAGGAGCTGAGCAGATCGGGTGCGGATTTGAACGCGAGGCCAAAAGCGCCGTAATCGTCGCAACACATAGAGGCGCCTATCTGAACCGGAACGAATCGACCGCGATCATCAAGTTTTGCGATGCGTTCCAATAACCCAAAGAAGTCGCCATCTGAGATCATTGCGCCGGGATCAACCGGAGCCGAAGGATCAAGACCAACGCTCTTGAAAAGTTTCCCGCGTGCATCTTCATCGGCGCTTGCAAGAGAGACTGCAGCGTCCAGTGCTTTGTGTACGAAGACCGTCGAAATCCATCCCATACGCCGAAGATAGCCGACGGCACCTAGACTGAAAACTGGGTCTCAGGGCCCGAGCGAGAGCGGTCAGGTATTTTCTGATACACTGCCATGAACCTTGTTCACCCGCAGCGCGTTCTCGGGAAACGAACCAACTTGGTTTTTGTGACTTTTGCGAGAGGTCTGAAAACAACTGCGGAGACGCGTCGTTCTAACATCGCGCATCGCAGAACGTGAACGCTCAAACGCTCAATCCTCTTTAGAAAGGTGTTGTCTCACAACCTACTGCAACTCACCTTCTATGCTCTCGGAGTTGGGTGTTTTGACAAGCTCTGTTCCCACGGACCCTGTAGCCCCTTGCAGATCCACTTGAATGCGTCAGCTTCCCCCTGACGCTTGGCGCTCTAGCGCGCTCTTGGCGATGTGGTCAATCGCGACAAGCAGATCACGTTTGAGCAGCACAAGCAGCTGCGCGCGCGCAGGAAACGACAAAGGCCGGGCCGCTTCGAACGATTGGGAGCGTGGATGCACTTTACGCTTCTGGAAAAATTGCCCACAACCAAGGGAATTTCGAGATCACAGGGGCGCATGCCGCTTTAATATGCCCAGACCTCAGGCTGGTGATCTCACACGCTATTCAGTTTCAGAAAGGCTCACCTCATGGCTAACCCTTTGTTTGATCGCCTTTTCGGTATCTACGCCGGCAAGACGACCCCCTTCTTGTATCTGGCAGATGGCCAGGTCTGGACGCACGCACGTTTTTTGGATCAGGTTGCCCAGATCGCACATGTGCTCATCAAGGCGGGCCTCATGCCAGGAGATCGCGTGGCCGTTCAGGTCGAAAAATCCCCCGAAGCGCTTGCGCTTTATGGTGCCTGCGTACAGGCCGGTCTGATCTTTTTGCCGCTCAATACCGCCTATACCGCCGATGAACTGTCCTATTTCATCGAAAACAGTGGTGCATCGCTTGTTATCTGCGACGGCCAGAACCAAAGCACGCTGGCCACGATTGCTGAAGGTCTGAACGCAAGTGTGGAGACGCTGAACGCAGATGGAAGCGGCTCTTTGATTGAGCGCGCAGCGGCAATGGCAACGGACTTTGAGACCGTAGACCGCAGCGGCGATGATCTTGCCGCGTTCCTTTATACGTCCGGGACGACGGGACGCTCCAAAGGGGCGATGCTGACGCAGGACAATTTACTGTCGAACGCTGAGACCTTGGTAAAGGAATGGCGGTTCACAGATAAAGACGTGTTGCTGCACGCCTTGCCGATTTTTCACACGCATGGGCTTTTTGTGGCGAGCAATGTGACGCTTCTGGCCGGAGGCGCGATGATCTTTTTGCCCAAGTTCGATCTGGACCGCGTCATCGCGCAACTGCCCAAAGCGACCAGTATGATGGGCGTGCCTACCTTCTATACCCGCCTGTTGAGCGATCCGCGCTTTACCAAAGAGCTGACCCAACACATGCGCCTGTTCATTTCCGGTTCCGCACCTTTGTTGGCGGAAACCCATGTCCAATTCGAAGAGCGCACTGGGCATCGGATTCTCGAACGCTACGGCATGACGGAAACCAACATGAACACCTCAAACCCCTACGACGGAGACCGGCGTGCGGGCACTGTTGGCTTCCCACTGCCCGGTGTGGAGTTGAAGATCACCAACCCGGAAACGGGTACCTCACTGCCACGAGGCGACATTGGACAGATCGAAGTGCGCGGGCCAAACGTCTTTAAAGGATATTGGCAGATGCCTGAAAAAACTGCCGCAGAACTGCGAGAGGACGGTTTTTTCATTACCGGCGATCTCGGTATGATCGACGAAGATGGCTATGTGCACATTGTGGGCCGCAACAAGGATCTGATCATTTCGGGTGGGTACAATATCTATCCGAAGGAGATCGAACTGGTGCTGGATGAACAGTCTGGCGTGTTGGAAAGCGCGGTTATCGGCGTTCCGCACCCGGACTTTGGCGAAACCGTGCTGGGAATCATCGTCCCGGAAACGGGTACCTCACCGGATCTCGAGTCGATCATGACGTCAGTTCAAGGCCAGCTTGCTCGGTTCAAACATCCTCGCAAATTGGTCGTTGTCGACGAATTGCCGCGAAACACGATGGGGAAAGTTCAAAAGAACATCCTTCGAGACAGCTACAAAGACATGTTTAGCGACTGACATCGTCGTATCGTGCGTTTTGGACATGCGGGTGGTTCCAAAACGGGATCACCCGTTTTTTGTGTCCCCTGCCCTATTCCACGTCCTCGGCAAAGGCATCAGGCTCCAACTCCTGCCAGAAAGAAATGATCGCCGCCGCATTCAGAGCGGAGCGCCAGCCGTGTTGGCGAAAATGCTCCCGGTCCAGATCGCTTTCCAACCGAGAGACAAACAGCCGTTTGTCCGCATCTTTCTGTGTAGGGTTTCGCCGCGAAACCAGTGTCTCAACGATGTCCAAGTGTTTCGCGCGTTCACGACGCTCCGCGGCGCGGGCCTTGAACGCAGCGTCCTCCGCCGCTTTTTCCGCCTCTCGGGCACGCTGAAGTTCATCGAGTTTCGCCTGTGTTTCGGGATCGACCTTTTTCTGAACCGTCCCCTTTGTGGTCTCTGGCGCACTATAGTCGCCAAGGATCGCGGCTCTGAGATAGCCGACACTCGATTTCACCTCGCCCTGCCCCGCAACATAGTCGAGTTTCTCCTGCACATAGTCCTGACCATGTTCTGTGATCCACTGCCGCGCCAAACGGTCAGACACCCCCTGCCCGCGCAACGCCTTGTAGACCGCCAGATTGCGCAGCCCTTCACTGTCATCAATCTGGAACATCGCCATCTGGGGATTTTCCTTGATGATGAAGCGAATGTCGCTCACCGACCGCCCCTTTTTGCGGGTCTGCGGTTCGATGATGATATCAGAGCTCTTGTTCACCTCCGCGACAGCGGGTTTGATGATCTTCGCGTTTAGATGCTTGTAACTCTCGTAATATGAGGAGCCATCGACCCCCATGAGTTTGCGAAAGATATCCAGGCTCCACCACCCCGTGGAGCCCGTCCTGACAAACCGATAGCAATTCTCATAGAGCGCGAGACCGTGGCCAGATGTAAAGTTCCGTTGGATCTTCACATTGATCAGTGCGTAGATCTTCGGGTCATGTAGCTTCTGGGCAAGCGCAGGAGAATATGCGTACTCGCAAACGCCGTTCTTGAGCTTCGCAAAACTCAAGAGCGCCGACACACCCCATTCCTGATGCCCCTGCTCATCCAGCATATCCCATTCCGCGACGGTTTCGGCCAAGGCCCTGAGACTTGCGCGCAGGCTGTCTACGTCGTTGGAGTTGTAGCCGACCATCATCGCAAGTGTGCGCGCATCGATCGTATGACTGCGGGCAGACGTCAGAGAGTCATAGGCGTTGAGCAACAAGACGTTTGACAACTTGCGTTGAAGCAGGGTGAGTTTGCCACTGATATGGATCGCCGCGACGTTCTTTTTCACCGTCTCTCGGCTTAAGGCGCCACTCAGCCGGTCTCCATCAAAGCTTTGGTCAGCCATGGAATCATCTGCCTCTTTTTTCGAAGTAATGTGCCACAAAAGGAACCCAGCCGACAATGGGTGATGGGTTCCTAAGAAGGGTCAGCAGAATTTCGTCTTGTCGTCATCTGGCAGTTCTGAAAGGTACCCATCAACAGGATGGGATTCGCGCATTGAGTCGAAAAACCGAATCGTCCTGCCCCCAGCGCCTCTCTGAGAGCCGCGTAGGCGCCCGCAGAACACCGACTCTAATTCGGCCCTTTAGGGTCTGAACAAGCCCACGTTAGGGCCTATAGAGCCTACACTCGCATCAGTGCGCACATCACTGTTTGAGATACTGCTCCTGAGAATCGGAACCTTTCCACCCGGATTCTGGGCCCCTCTGTCCTGTGTTCGGGTACCTATGATCCCGATAAAGGGTGCCTAATATCCTGATCTTTGGTCCCCAAAACCATATATCGCCTTGTTATTACAGCTATAATCTGATCCAAAGATTCTAAATACCTTAAACATCTAAACGCTTTGTTGGGTTCGTTCTTTCAATATTTTGTTAGAAAAACAGAGGTTTCGCAGCGAAACCCTGAAAGGTACCCACAAAATTTGTCGCTCATGCCCCTCATGGGCTATGCATCGCCAAAGATGTTCTCTATTCTCCCGTATATAACAACAATCCACATACATTCATCGAGATCGAGCAACCTCATGAGTACACCTCCACTCCCTCCGTATTTCAATCTCGACCCAGAGAAAGCGGCAAGCAAGCTACCAGATCCTATTCAAACTACGCGCTTTGCCAAGGCGGCGGCGCTTTGCACCAAAGGTAGAGAGGATCTTGCTCGGCGTGGCTATGCGCCAGATGGCGAGAAACGTCTTAGAAAGTTTTCGACTTGGGAAATCACTCGTTACCTTATCCCGGTTGCGCCACAACATCTTCGTCGCGTACTGAAGGCGAACCCTGAGCTGCCTCAGGGCGATGGAGATGGCGGCTCCAAGTGGTTCACGCTTGAAGAGGTGCTTATCCTGCGCCAACATTTTGCAAGCGAAGGCATATCGACCAAGGAATACCTCCCTTATCGGCCTGAAGGGCTGCCCGCAAAAGTAACGGCTGTTGCGAATTTTAAAGGCGGAGTTGGCAAGACCTCTACCGCAGCCCATTTGGCCATGTCTGCGGCGCTTGATGGGTACAAGGTTCTGGTGATTGACCTCGACAGCCAGGGATCAATGACGTCTATCCTGGGTGGGCAGATCGAAGATGAGTGGTCAACAGTGTTTCCGCTCATTGCCAAAGACTATGCAAAGGCGATGGTGGAGGAAAACGCTGTGCGTGCCGCTGCCGGTGAGCCCGAGTTGCCACTCGATGAAACCCTGAACGAAGCCTTGCGGGTTTCGCCGCGAAACGTCATTCAAAAAACCCATTGGCCCAATATCGACTTGATCGGCGCTCAGCTGAACCTTTACTGGGCAGAGTTCCAGATCCCTGTCTGGCGTATGGGGCTGCGGAGTTGGCCGCTCTGGGATGCGTTGAGCAACTTCCTGCAAGACGAGGGTATTCTCGACGAATACGATATCATCTTTCTCGATACGCCGCCTGCGCTTGGCTACCTCACCATTAACGCGCTTGCGGCGGCGGATATTCTTCTGGTGCCACTGGGGGCATCGTTTCTCGAATTTGATTCCACGGGCCGTTTCTTCGATATGCTTTATTCGACGTTTGCGTCGATTGAGGAAGGCGAGAACGTGGCGCAACGTGCAGCCGGATTGCCCGAGATCAAGTTCGAGTGGGATGTGGTGCGCGCGCTGATCACTCGCTTTGATGCAAGTCAACAAACGGACATGGCGAATGTCATTCAGGCCTACTTTGGTGATTTCATGAATGCCTATCGGCAGGATGTTACGGCGCTTGTCGGCCAGGCTGGAGAGCAGGTGAACGGGATTTATGAGGCCGATTATCGCGACTTCAATCGCGACACCTATGTGCGTGGTCGGGAAACATTCGACCGGACATATGCAGAGTTCAAGGAACTTCTGATCGGTAGCTGGTGGCGTGACACCCAAATGAAAGAGGCGGAATGACATGGCAAAACGGAGACGGTTGATCGCACCTGATGCATCCGAAATAGAAGCTCTGGATGAGGGTTTCGCCGCGAAACCAAGTGTAAATCCGTTTGAGACAGGGCAGAAGAGCGCGCCGCCCATCGCCAAAGTTTCTGCCGAAACCGCCAAGCTGCGCGGGATGGCCGCAGTGACCGACCGCGTCGAGCTGGCGCGTGACAAAGCTGATGCGAACAAATGGCGCGACGCAGAAAATGCAGGGCAGGCCGTTCGCCAGATCCCCTTGGCAGAGATCGACAGGGATTACCTGCGTCGGGACCGGATGCAGGTCGATGAAGAAGAATTGCAGGAACTCATCGCCTCGATCCAGAGCCATGGGCTCCGCAGCCCGGTCGAAGTTGTTGCTCTTGAAGATGGAAAATACGGGCTTGTTTCAGGGTTTCGTCGTCTTGAGGCGTTTGCGCGACTAAACCTCAATCGCGACGGATTTAGCGAGATTCCTGCTTTTCTTCGGCAAGGGACGGATAGTGCTACGGCCTATGTGTCGATGATCGAAGAGAATGAGTTGCGTGCAAACCTCACGCCGTATGAACGCGGACGCATCGCAGTGCTGGTTGCAGGGCAGGGCGTATTTGCCTCCGTCGAAGAGGCGGTCGACACATTGTTTGCCGCCGCATCCAAAGCGAAACGATCCAAGGTCCGCAGTTTTGCAGCGGTTCACGAGGGGCTGGGTGATTTGTTGCGCCACCCAAATGCGATGTCTGAGAAAGTAGGTCTGAAAATCGCGGCGGCGTTACGTGCCGGAGGGCAGGCCGTTCTCCGAAGAGCATTGGGCACAGCGGATCCGGACAATGAACGCGACGAGTGGCGAGTGATCGAAGCCGCACTGGCGGAGTTGGAAGCGTCTCCGAAGGACAAGGCCCGAGGGGGGCGACCGCGACAGGTCACGCAATTGCAAACCCGTTCGCTCGCCTCCGGTGGGGAGCTTGGCGCCGAAGTTTCACCCAAAGGTGTTCGGATTGACCTCAAACGAGCGAACCTAGATGTCGATGATGTGGAACGGCTGCTTGAGGCGATTGAGAAGCATCTTTTGGCAGAGGGCTGAGCTCGTCAAAATCCCAATGCTCGTGTCAAATTGAGGTCAACGCGGTTGTCTGCTGTTGCAAGCTTCGCTGATGAGACCCTGAGAGATTGGCCGGAGAACAACGCCAGGCGTTCATTCTCCGGCAAGTCGGCGCGAATACCGGATCTGAGCACAGTGCTCTTGATGAGCCTTGGAATGTGGCGATCGTTTAGTCGTGCGCTCAATGCACGTTTGCCGTCGCGCGAGGTTCGGACAAAAACCGGGCCAGCCTCGATCTTTGCGAAGTGAAGCCATTGCTGCACGCTATGTACTGGGCAGGTCTGCGCGCTCGACCCCCGATGGAGCGTAACGGTTCGCACCTCGGTTCTGGCTTCGATTGTTACGCGTAGGAAATTGTCACGAAACTCCAGCCCGCCCATGCTATCGTCACTCCGATCTAGAGATGCGTCCAGACCGATGATTTCGCTCCGCCGCAGGCCACCTATATACCCGACCAACAACATTGCGCGGTCGCGCAGACCTCGGAGATCATAGGGGAGAGTCGCCAGCATCGCTCGCATCTCCTGCGGTGTAATCGCCTCTTTTGTGGCTGGGCGCTGCACTTGATGTGTCGGCAGCGCGGTCACCGTGTCCGGGAGAGGGGTAGACTGAATTTCGAGATCGAAGCCGCGTTGTCTGTAGTTCCACACGATCCCGGCGCGCCGCCGCCTGAGACTGCTCGAGGCAAGTTGAGACGAACGTGACAGATCTGTCAGATAGTTCTCAATTTGTGCGACTGAAGGTGGCAGCGCGGGATGTCCGTTCAAGCGGCACCAGCGTGTGTAATGCGCCCAATCCGTCGCATAGGCTTTGCGGGTGTGTTCAGAAATCGTGCTTTCTGTCGGTTCCATGCCTTGGTTCAAACCTCTTGTTTGGGCGGTGAATGGGCTGTCTCAAACGCGTGTCAGCCCGCTATGACATAATCATGGTGAAGTGTGTCTAATAATTCAATGTTATTGGACATAATAAGATCCACAAGGAAGCGGCGGTTAGGGTGCCAATTTGTGGACAAAAGCGCCGCGCGCGCCTAGGCTTGCAATATGTACGCGCCAGACAGAGAATCTCTGACAGACCAGAACAGAATACCTTTTCTACCCTCGTGGGTCACTTCGGCGCGCGCGGAAGCCCCTGAATATGTGTCGTTTTTGTCAGGCGCAGCCCTCTTGCACCTGCATCACGCGATTTCTCTGGATGAGGTTCCCATGAACTTGGTGAGAGATCGACTGGCGCTGCGCGCAGCAGAGGTAACGGTTGCTTTTGCAGGACGTCACGAAACAGCAGCAGAGCTTAGAGACGCCGTACATTTTCTGGAACCCGGCAATCTGCCAGGGCCCGCTGGCGAGATCTACCTTTCTTGGCAGCGTGCCGTGAGGCGTCCAGTGCAAGCAAATGCGCTCCACAAGGGTCTTGGTTCAGTTTCGTCACAGCTGATTGCGCAGAGTCTGGCCCCCAAAGGGCGCGCGCCGGTCGAGCATGCTGTTTCGGTATTGGAGGAATGCGTGTCTGACGACTCGATACCGGTGGATGCAGCGTTGATACTTGCGGACGCGGCACTCGCCCGATCTTTAGGGTGGGCGCGCATCCTTCCGGTGTTTGCGCTCGGGTTGACAACCGCGGACCTCAGAAAACGCGATCAGAGTTTGCGTCTGGCCTGTCATCAGGCTTTGCAGGTCGCGATTATTGAATTATTGCGCCACATCTCCGAGTGTACACGAGGCGTGCGTAATCTGGCCGCCGTGGTGCCGAAACTGCGGGCGAAGGGAGCTGCGGGGGCGGTGGAGGTGTTTCTCACGCAGGATGCGGCGGCGGCCAATGCATTGCCCTTGCCGGACCGTGCCGCGCGCAGGCTATGCGACCGACTAACCTCGCTCGGTGTTTTGCGTGAACTGAGTGGGCGCGACAGTTTTCGGCTTTATGGGGTGTAGACATGCGCAAAACACCAGAGCCCCAACTGGACCGAGAGTTGAAGGCGTTGCCCCCGGACCAGCGCTGGTATGAATGGTTGCGCCGAATTGAAGCGGTATTGTTTGCCAGTGCCACACCGGTGTCCCGAGAGGCTCTGGCGCGCGTAGTGGGGCAGGGGGTCTCTGTCGAACTTCTGATTGACGATTTATCGGCTGAACTCGAAAGCCGGTCGTTTCAGGTCGCCCATGTTAAGGATGGTTGGTTTCTGCGTACCCGTAGTGCCTACGCCTCCGCCATTCGCGACGCACAAAGCGCGGGCCATCAGGTGATGGATCTAAACGCCTTTGATGTCGCTGTTCTGGCGGCCATCGCCTACCACCAGCCGATCACGCGAGAAGGGTTGAAAGACATCTTTGGCAAGGACATCAGCCGTGATTTGATCGGACGTCTGCACGATCGCGGACTGATTGGAAATGGGCCGCGCGCGCCGCGGCGGGGCGCGCCCTATACCTTTGTCACTACCGATCAGTTTCTGCTCGCGTTCGATCTAGAAACTCTACAGGATCTTCCGGATCGTGAACGGCTGGAGGATGCAGGATTGGCGCGGGGCTAATGTCACGCACCGGCGCCGTTTGGATTGGTACAGTGTTGTGAAAGTCGCGTGTAGGCAAATTGTGGATTCAACTGCCCGATGGTGTCCTGTGCGAGGCGCGGGGTCTCGTCGATATATTGGCAAATGATGCGCTGCCACGCCGCGTAGTCAGTGGCGAGGTTCAGGACGGGCCAGTCGCTCCCAAATAGCAGGCGATTTGGGCCAAAAAGCTGCGACACATGATCCAAGCAGTCGCGCAGCTCAGCAAGCCCCGCGCCCGGAGGGGCTTCGGTCACGAGGCCGGAAAGCTTGCAGAAGCTGTTTGGATGCGCCGCGACTGCCGCAAGCCCGTCGCGCCATTCATCGAGCGCGCCTGAGCGCAAATTGGGTTTTGCGCAGTGATCCACCACCACGCGCAGGTCAGGATATCGCTCCATGAACCGCGCAAGCGTCCTGAGATGATCCGGCAGAACAAGAGCATCGAAGGTAAGGTCAAGCTCGACCAGTCTGTTGAGACCGGCCGCCAGGGTAGGGCGCAGCATCCATTCTGGGTCAGAAATGTCCTGAATCATCGGACGAATACCCAGAAACTTTGGGTGCTCCGCCAGAGCCGTCAGAATACGGGTAGCGTCCGCGTGCTCAAGGTCGACCCAACCAACGACTCCTAGAATCCAGGGGTGAGCGTCTGAAAGGGAGAGCAGGAATTCCGTTTCCGCGACGGAGTCATCCGCTTGCACCGCGATTGTCCCTGTGATCCCAGTGTCATTCAGAATGTCACGTAGATCTTTGGGTTCATAGTCGCGATTGAGCGCGGGCAGGTCCTCTGGCATCCAGGCGTAACCGCGCCGGGACAGGCGCCAGAAGTGTTGATGTGTGTCTATCACGGCTCGAGACCTTCAAAGAGCGTGCGGTCGCCGGTGCCACAATAGAACGCGGTCAAATCCTCGGCCAGTGCTTTGCACATACGATGTACCTCGTCCTGAGACGGAGGTTTCATGTCGTCAATGCGCTCGAGGAACGGGCAGGTGAGCACGGCAATCGCGCGGCCGTCCTGGTTCAACACTGGGTAGGACAGGTTGGTGACGCCTACAGCGGTGGCAGAGGGCATCCGTTCATAGCCCAGCTCGCGAATTCTGGCGATGTGATCCCTGAGTTCGAAGGCGTCGATCGGCGGTTCGCCCACGGCGAGACGATGCTGCGCGACGAGATCGGACAATTCGTCTTCTGGACGAAATGCTGCCAGAACCCGGCCCGTGCCAGTGTTGCCGAGGCCAATGACGGTCCCAACACGCAGGGCCAATCCCCAGTTTCCGGGCGATTCAGCCGACGCGACGATCACGACATCGCCGTTGCTTTCCATGCCGAGGTGGCAGGACTGCCAGGCCTTGCGCGTGAGCATACGCATTTGCGGCGCTGCAGTTTCCAAGAGCCGACCGATCGGCGGGTGGCGCTGTGAGAGGGCAAACATCTTGAGGCTGAGCGTATAGAGATCATCGCCGGGAGAGCGCACCACATACCCTCGGCGCACCAATGTTGTGAGCATGCGGTAGATCTCGCTTTGCGATCTATCCAGCGCCCGCGCGATGTCGCCCTGGGCCAGCCCGTCGCCGTAATCTGCAAGCAACTCAATGATATCGAGCCCTTTTTCAAGGGCCGGGGCGCGGTATTTGTCGGCGGTTTGGGTCATTGATTAAAGGTCCTTCGTGTTCATTGAAAAGTGCTGTCAGGCGGGAAAATTGTCAAGCTTGATTGATAGATGAATTTGTGTTTTATATCTGAATGTGCGAGCGACGAGGCAAGTCTTCTACCGTCCCTCGCAAGGGAGGAAAACATGAAGAAATCCAAATTTACCAAAGGCTTGTTGGCAAGTTGCGCGGTCCTTGCATCAGCAGAATCGGCGCTGGCGAGCGATTGGGGCTCATTCGAGGGCGTGACAATCGAAGCCAAGCTGATCGGTGGTCAGCAGTATGAAGGGCTCTATAGCCGCATTGCAGACTGGGAGGCTGCAACCGGTGCCAAGGTCGAAATTATCTCGAAGAAGAGCCACTTTGAAATCGACCGTGAGATCAAATCGGATATGGCCGCGGGCACAACTGATTGGTGCATTGGCTCCAATCATTCGTCCTTTGCTCCTCAATACGAGGGCCTCTATGTCGATCTGAACGACTATGTCGACGCAAGCGTGATCGGGGGGTTTGTGCCAGGCACCATTACGGCCTCTACTGTTGGTGGGGATCTGTTGATGCTGCCACGGGCGCAGTTTGATGTTTCGGTGCTGTATTACCTCAAGTCCAACTATGAGGATGCGCAGAAAGCCGAGGCATTCGAGGCTCAATTCGGCTATCCATTGGCCGTGCCGCAGACTTGGGAGCAGGTGAAGGATCAGGCGATATTCTTTGCAGACCCGCCAAATTTCTATGGCACGCAATATGCGGGCAAGGACGAAGCTATCGTCGGTCGCTTCTATGAAATGGTGGTCGCGGAAGGTGGCAATTTCCTTGATGAGGACAACCGACCGATTTTCAATTCCGACGCAGGTCAGCGCGCGCTGCAGTGGTTTGTCGATCTCTACGAGGCCAAAGCGGTGCCTGCGGGTACCACGTCTTATGTCTGGGACGACCTTGGCCAGGGGTTTGCAAGTGGCACCGTAGCGCTGAACCTCGATTGGCCCGGCTGGGCTGGCTTCTTCAATAATCCTGACTCGTCCAAGGCGGCTGGAAACGTGGGTGTTGCCGTGCAGCCGATGGGATCGGTGACCCGCACCGGCTGGTCTGGCCATCACGGGTTCTCGGTGACGGACGACTGTGCCAACAAGGAAGCTGCTGCCTCTCTTGTGGCCTTTCTGACGAGCGAAGAGAGCCAGCTGGCAGAATCTGCGGGCGGCTCGTTGCCCACCCGCACGGCGGTTTGGGAGGCCAACATCGCCAAGGCACGCGCCGGGGATGATCCGTTCCGGACCGAGGCGCTGGAAGCCTTTGCTGAAGGGGCGAAATATGCCTTTGCAGTGCCGCCCATCCCGGAGTGGGGCGAGTCCACCAATCTGGTTTTCCCGGAACTTCAGGCCGCTATCGTTGGCGATAAAACCGTCGAGGAAGCGCTGGATGATGCGGCTGAGGCGGTGGATGAGCTGATGCGCGAGTCCGGCTACTACTAATCATATGCCACCCCCGGCCAGCGCCTGACTTGGCCGGGGCTCTCTTTCCTCACTCATTTCTGACGCGATCGGACTGTCATGCGACCCAAACGCCTGCCAGAGTGGTTCGTGCTGCTTCTGCCCGCCTTCATCGTAATGGCTGCAGTGGTGCTGATACCGCTTCTCTTCTCACTTTATTCGAGCTTCACACCTTACAAGCTCACACGTCCGTCGACGTTGTGGCGATGGGTTGGAACCTACAATTATGAAAAGATCCTGAGCGACTGGAAGTTCTGGTCGGCCTTTGGGCGCACGGTGCTCTTCCTCACGATTGTTCTCAATCTCGAGTTGCTGCTCGGCTTGGGCATCGCGCTGATGATGAACAAGGTGACATGGGGGCAGCGCACCCTGCGCACGGTCCTGATGTTTCCAATGATGTTCTCACCGATCCTGGTCGGGTTTCAGTTCAAGTTCATCTTCAACGACAACATCGGGCTTGTGAACAACGCGCTGCAATCGCTTGGGATCAGTGATGCCGCCCTGCCGTGGCTCGTGGATGGCAAACTGGCGATGTTCTCGATCATCTTTGCCGAGATCTGGATGAGCACATCCGTCTTTGCAATCCTTATCCTTGCGGGGCTCTTTGCGATGCCGCGCGACCCGCTGGAGGCCGCAAAGGTCGACGGCTGCACCGCGTGGCAGACCTTTCGCCATATCACGCTGCCGTTCTTGATGCCGTTTATCTACATCGCGATGACCATCCGTTCGCTGGATGTGGCACGCGCCTACGACATCGTTCAGATCATGACCGGAGGCGGTCCAGCCCGGCGCACAGAGCTGTTGTGGACCCTCATGAGCCGTACCGGCTACGTCGATGCGCGCATGGGGCTTGCCAATGCCATGGGCTATGTCTCGATCCTGCTCTCGATTGTCTTCACCATTTATTTCTTCCGGAAACTCAGCGCGGCACGCGCCGAGCTGGGCATGGCGGGGTAACGGATATGGACCGCAATCTCAATCACCGCAACCGTCGACGTATGCTGAAGGCGCTGCATTTTACCGGTCTGTTCCTGACCATGGCCGTAATCTGCATCCCGGGTTTGTGGATCGTCCTCAACTCCTTCCGCCCCACGGTAGAGATCATGGCAAAACCGCCGGTCTGGACGCCGTCTTTCACGCTCGAGCATTATCGTGCCATGTTTGGCGGTGCGGGCGAAGGTGGGGTGCCCGTTTTTCAATACTTCCGCAATTCCCTGATCGTGTCTGTCACCTCAACCCTGATCGCGATCCTGATCGGGATGGCCGGTGGCTATGCCTTTGCGCGCTACCGTTTCAAAGGCAAAAGCGGGTATTTTGTCGGGCTGATGCTGTTTCGCGCGGTGCCGGGCGTGGCGCTGTCGCTGCCACTGTTCATCGTTTTTGCCCGCGTCGGTATCATCGATACGCATTTTGGCCTGATCCTCGCCTATGTGGCGATGAATGTGCCCTTCACCATCTGGCTTACGGACGGCTTTTTCCGCCAGATCCCCAAAGAGCTGCATGAGGCGGCCGAAATCGACGGCTGCACCCGCTGGCAAGCCTTCTGGCGGGTCGAGTTTCCCGTCGCGCGCTCGGGCGTGGCCTCTGCTGCGATCTTTGCGTTTCTCACCTCCTGGAATGAGTTTGCACTTGCCTCTCAGCTTACCCGCTCGGTCGGCTCCAAGACCATGCCGGTTGGGCTTTTGGACTTCACCGCCGAATTTACAATCAACTGGGGCGGCATGTGCGCGCTTGCGGTGCTCATGATTGTGCCCGCCCTCATCCTGACCTTCATCGTACAAAAACACCTGATCGCCGGTCTCACTTTCGGCGGCGTCAAAGGATAAGAGATGACCGAAGTTACTCTGACAGACGTGATCAAACGCTATGGCCAGCATCAGGCTGTGCATGGCATCAATCTCGATATTCAGGACGGCGAGTTCGTCGTCCTGGTTGGCCCCTCGGGATGCGGAAAGTCCACGACCCTACGCATGATTGCCGGGCTTGAGGATATCTCTGGTGGAGAGGTCAAGATCGGTGGACGGGTGGTGAATGATCTCCCCCCGCGCGAGCGCAACATCTCCATGGTGTTTCAGAATTACGCGCTTTATCCGCACATGACCGTGCGCGAGAACCTCGGCTTTTCACTGAAGATTGCCAAGCGCCCTGAGGCTGAGATCGAACGCGCCGTCACAGAAGCCGCGCAGATTCTCGGCCTGGACGAGTTGATGGAGCGCAAACCTGCCGCGCTTTCTGGGGGGCAACGCCAGCGGGTTGCCATGGGGCGCGCGATCGTGCGCCAGCCGGATGTGTTCCTGTTCGACGAGCCGCTCTCAAATCTTGATGCGAAACTGCGGACTCAGATGCGGGTCGAGATCAAGAAGCTGCACCAGAAAGTCGGGAATACAGTGATCTATGTGACTCACGATCAGGTCGAAGCAATGACGCTGGCGGATCGGATCGTGTTGATGCGCGATGGTCATATCGTTCAGACTGGCACACCGCTCGACCTGTTCAATGCGCCAGTTGATACCTTTGTCGCCACCTTTATTGGCTCACCGCCGATGAACCTGGTCGATGGGCTGGTCACCGAAACCGGTGCGCTCCGACTTGGTGATCACATCACGTTGCCGATGCCGAGCGAAGCCCGCGGTGCTGTGCGGCCAGGTCAGGAAATCAGCTTTGGTTTCCGGGCCGACAATCTGATGCCCGACGGCCACTCGGTCGAGGAAAGCGGGCAGATGGCCCCGCTGGAACTGGAGGTCGCCCTGACGGAGCCTCTGGGCACGGAAACACTTCTCTTTGCCGAGTTTGCGGGCCGCGAAGTGCAGGCCAAGATGCTCAACCCGCGTCCCGTGCAGCCGGGCGAACGGCTGCCGTTTCATCTGATGCTCGACAAATGTCACGTCTTTGACCGCAAAAGCGGCAAAGCGCTGAGAGGGTAGCGGCATGGCCAGGATCACTCGCGTTGAATTGCGCATGATCGACCTCAAGCCCAAGGTGGAGCGGGTCGACGCCATCCAGAGCTTTGTCAGTCAGGAGACCCCGATTGTCACGATTCATGACAGCGACGGGGCATCGGGGACGGGCTACAGCTACACCATCGGGACCGGTGGCCCCTCTGTCATGGCGCTGTTGGAGCAGACGCTCGTGCCTGCTCTGATCGGGAAAGATGCGGATCGGATCGATGGCATCTGGCGGGATCTGTTGTTCCTGACCCATGCCACCGCAGTTGGTCCGATCACTTCGCTGGCGCTGGCAGCCATCGACATCGCGCTCTGGGATCTGCGCTGCAAGAAGATGGGGCTGCCACTCTGGAAGGCCGCGGGCGGGAGCCGCGACCGTATTCCGCTCTATTCGACCGAGGGTGGCTGGCTGCATCTCGAGACTGCCACGCTGGTCGAAGACGCCTTGGCTATGAAAGAGCAGGGATTTCGCGGCTCCAAGATCAAGATTGGGCGTGCGCATCTGAGTGAGGACCGCGCGCGTCTTGGTGCGGTACGCGCAGCAGTGGGCGACAGCTACGAGATCATGACGGACGCCAATCAGGGCTTCACGCTTTCCGAGGCGATCCGCCGTGCCAAAGTGCTGGAGGAGTTCGGCATCGGCTGGTTCGAAGAGCCACTTCCCGCAGATGATGTGCTCTCGCATCAAGAGCTCTCGCGGCGCACGCATGTGCCGATTGCCGTGGGCGAGAGCATGTATTCGCTGAGCCAGTTCAAGGACTATTTGCAGGCGGGGGCGGCGCAGATCGTGCAGGTGGATGTCGCCCGGATTGGCGGCATCACACCCTGGCTCAAGGTCGCGCATCTGGCCGAGGCGCATAGTGTTATGGTGTGCCCACATTTCCTGATGGAATTGCACCTGCCGCTTGTCTGCGCGGTGCCCAATGCAAAGTGGCTCGAATACATCCCGCAGCTCGATGGTGTCACCCGCCAGAACATGCAGATCAGTAATGGCGATGCCGTGCCCTCAGACGAGCCCGGTCTGGGCATCGACTGGGATTGGGACGCCATCACAGCGCAAGAAATCGGCGCGCGCTCCATCGGAGGTGCATGATGCAGAGAATGGGAATGGTGATCGGGATCAAGCCCGAGAGGCTCGATGAGTACAAACGCCTGCATGCGGCGGTTTGGCCGGATGTCCTGGCGCAGATCCGGCAGAGCAATATTCGCAACTACACGATTTTTCTGCGTGAGCCGGAGAATTTGCTGTTTGGGTACTGGGAATACCACGGCAGCGATTTTGCAGCCGATATGGCGCGGATGGCCCAAGACCCGCGTACGCAGGAATGGTGGGCCTTCACCGACCCCTGTCAGTCTCCGCTGCCGTCGCGCAACGCCGGAGAGCAATGGGCGATGATGGAAGAAGTTTTTCACACGGATTGAACACGATGACACAGAACACAGGCCGGCTGGCCGAAAAAACAGCTTTGATTACTGCCGCGGGGCAGGGGATCGGTCGCGCCAGCGCGGAACTCTTTGCGGCTGAGGGCGCCAAGGTGATCGCCTGCGACATCAATGCAGAGTCATTGGCAGAACTCGCGGAGGTCGATGGGGTTACGGCCCTTACGCTCGATGTCACGGATGCATCCGCCCTTGCGCGCGCAATCCAAGATGCAGGGCCATTGAATGTGTTGTTCAACTGCGCGGGATATGTCGCAAGTGGCAGCATTTTGGACTGCGATGAGAACGACTGGGACTTCAGTTTCGACCTCAACGTCAAAGCCATGTATCGCCTCACGAAACTGGTTTTGCCCGGCATGCTGGAAAACGGCGGTGGCTCTATCATCAACATGTCGTCGGTGGCCTCCTCCCTGAAAGGGGTGCCAAATCGCTTTGCCTATTGCGCGTCAAAGGCGGCGGTGATCGGCATGACCAAATCCATTGCCGCAGATTTTGTGACCCAAGGTATCCGTTGCAACGCGATTTGCCCCGGCACGGTGGACAGTCCCAGCCTGCATGATCGGCTGCGCGCTACGGGCGATTATGAGCAGGCGTGCAAGGATTTCATCGCACGTCAGCCCATGGGGCGCATTGGCAAGGCTGAAGAGATTGCGGCGCTCGCGCTCTATCTCGCCAGCGATGAGAGCGGCTTTACCACTGGACAGACCCACGCCATCGACGGCGGCTGGGCGATTTGACGACAGGAGTTACTTCACATGAAATTGCTGCGATATGGCCCTTTGGGTCAGGAAAAACCCGGACTCCTTGATCAGGACGGCAATATCCGCGACCTCTCCGGGCAGGTTGCAGATATTGGCGCTGCGACGCTCGGTGATGCGGGTCTCGATGCCCTGCGCGCTCTTGATCCCCAGAGCTTGCCTCTGGTCGAGGGCACGCCTCGGATCGGCGCCTGTGTCGGACAGGTTGGAAAATTCATCTGCATCGGTTTGAACTACGCAGACCATGCCGCCGAAAGCGGCATGAGCCTGCCTGAGGAGCCGGTGATCTTCTTCAAGGCGACCTCTGCTATCTGCGGGCCCAACGATGCTGTCGAAATTCCGCGAACCTCGGTCAAGACCGACTGGGAAGTGGAACTGGGCGTGGTGATCGGAAAAACGGCGAAATACATTGGCCGAGATGAGGCGCTGGATCACGTTGCGGGCTACTGCGTGGTGAATGATCTCTCGGAGCGTGACTTTCAACTGCATCGCTCCGGCCAATGGGTAAAAGGCAAATCCGCTGATACATTTGGTCCTATCGGCCCCTGGTTGGTGACCCGCGACGAGGTCCCAGATCCGCAGAACCTGGCGATGTGGCTCGAGGTCAATGGGCATCGCTATCAGGACGGGTCCACCCGGACGATGCATTTTGATGTGGCCACGGTGATCTCGCATCTGTCGCAATTCATGAGCTTGCAACCGGGTGACGTAATTTCAACCGGTACGCCGCCGGGCGTTGGCATGGGGCAAACGCCCGAGACCTACCTGAAACCCGGTGACGTGATGGAGCTGGGGATCGCGGGGCTCGGTGTGCAGCGACAGGTGACAGAGGCAGCAGAATGACCAAGATCACAGGCTTGCGCACCTATGATCTGCGCTTCCCCACGTCAGAGGGGCTCGATGGTTCCGATGCAATGAACCCCGATCCTGATTATTCCGCCGCTTATGTGATCTTGGAAACAGAGGGTACGCATGAAGGCCACGGTCTGACCTTCACCATCGGGCGCGGCAACGAGATCTGCATCGCGGCGATCAAGGCGCTTGGCGCCTTGGTGGTCGGGCTCGATCTGAATTGGATCCGAGAAGACATGGGCCGGTTTTGGCGCCATGTGACTGGCGACAGTCAGCTGCGCTGGATCGGGCCGGACAAGGGGGCCATTCATCTAGCGGCGGGCGCGGTCGTCAACGCGGTCTGGGACCTCTGGGCCAAGGATGCAGGAAAACCCGTTTGGCGTCTTGTGGCGGATATGTCGCCTGCCGAGATTCTGCGATTGATCGACTTTCGCTATTTGACCGATGTGCTGACGCCCGAAGAGGCCTTGGACCTCCTCAAGGCTGCAGAACCCGGCAAGGAAGAGCGCATCGCGCGTCTTATGGAGGAGGGGTACCCCTGCTATACGACCTCAGCAGGATGGCTCGGCTATTCTGATGAGAAGCTGCGCCGCCTGTGCCGCGAGGCGCGCGCGGCGGGCTTTACCCACACCAAATTCAAAGTGGGCCGGGATCTGTCGGACGATATCCGCCGCCTAACCATCGCGCGTGAGGAACTCGGCGAGGACATGAATATCATGATCGATGCCAATCAGGTCTGGGAAGTTGACGAGGCTATCGACTGGGTGAACCGCCTTGCCTTCGCCCGTCCATTGTTTATCGAGGAACCCACAAGCCCCGACGATGTGTTGGGACACAAGGCCATCCGCGAGGGCGTGGCGCCGATCAAGGTTGCCACCGGTGAGATGTGTCAGAACCGGATCATGTTCAAGCAGTTCATCGCCAGCGGCGCGCTCGACATCGTGCAGATCGACAGTTGCCGCATGGGGGGACTGAACGAGGTTCTAGCTGTCATGCTGGTGGCCGCGAAATACGATCTTCCTGTCTGGCCGCATGCCGGGGGCGTTGGGCTTTGCGAATATGTGCAGCACATGTCCATGATCGACTATGTCGCGATCTGCGGTGAAAAAGACAGCAAGCGCATTGAGTATGTCGACCATCTGCATGAGCATTTCAAACACCCCTGCATTGTCACTGGCGGGGCGTATCAGGCGCCGCATGCGCCCGGATTTTCGATAGAAATGAAGGAAGACACGCTAGACGCGTTCTTGTTTTCGGACGGCTGACGGGGGAGTTCACATCATGAAGCGCAATCGCATCGGGACCACGGATGTCTGGGTCAGTGACGTCTCCTTTGGCTGCGCCAGTATCGGCAATCTCTATCGTGAGATTTCCGATGCCCAGGCTCAGGAGGTTCTGCAGACGGCGTGGGAGGCGGGTATTCGCTATTTCGACACCGCGCCACACTATGGGCGTGGACTGTCCGAAATGCGCCTTGGACAGTTCCTGTACAACAAGCCGCGCGACACCTATGTGATCTCGACCAAGGTTGGACGGGTGCTGTCCCCGGGGTCGCCGCTCGACGAGGCGGATGGGTTTATCAACCCGCTTCCCAACGCTGTGCGGTATGATTACTCGGGCGATGGTATCGAAGCCTCTTTGGACAGCAGCCGCAGTCGTCTCGGGACCGATTATGTGGATATCGTCTATGTTCATGATATCGGGACGCTCACGCATGGTGCGGCCAATGTTGGTCATATGGAAGACTTTTGGGGCTCAGGCTATGAGCGACTGGTGACGCTGAAAGAGCGTGGCAAGATCGGGGCCTTTGGTCTTGGCGTGAATGAAAATCAGATCTGCCTTGATGTGCTGGCGCAGGGGAAGCTGGACGTGATCCTGCTTGCAGGGCGCCTGACGTTGCTGGACAGATCCGGTGAGGAAGAACTGGTCGCGACCTGCGCTCGTGCGGGCACCAGCCTTGTGCTGGGGGGGATCTTTAACTCAGGGATTTTGGCAACCGGTCCTATAGAAGGCGCGACCTTCGACTATGTGCCCGCCGAGCCAGAGGTCCTTGCCCGTGTTGAGGCTCTGCAGAGACGCGCGGCCGAACTTGGCCTCAGCCTGCCAGCGGCAGCCTTGCATTTTGGGCGCGATCACCCTGCGTCGGCTTCGCTCTTGCTTGGGACTGCCAAGGCGCAGCAATTGCAGCGCAACTTGGACCTGTTGGCGCAAGAGGCGCCGCAAGACATGCTGGCGGCGTTTGATCATTAGACGGTTTTCAAACCGGGTTTGCAAGCGGGCGCTCAGGCCTCGGCCAAAATCCAGCGCGCCGCTTTTTCCGCGATCATCAGCGTCGGCGCATTGGTGTTGCCGCTGGTGATTTCCGGCATGATGCTGGCATCGACCACACGCAGACTCGCAACTCCCTTCAGGCGCAGATGCGGATCGAGCACGGCTGTAGGGTCCTCGTCCTTACCCATTTTTACGGTGCCTACGGGATGGAAAATCGTAGAGGCAATGTCGCCCGCGAGTTTGGCAAGTTCTTCGTCGCTTTGATACTGCGTACCCGGTTTGAACTCTGTGGGAGCATAGGGCTGCATTGCAGGTTGTGACATGATCTCGCGCACCTGACGCAAACTGTCGGCGGCGACCTTTCGGTCCTCGTCGGTGGCGAGGTAGTTCGGCGAAATCAGGGGGGCATCACGAAAATCACCAGAGCGGATTTTGATTGTTCCCCGGCTGGTTGGGTTGAGATTGCACACGCTGACGGTCATGGCCGGGAAATCATGAAGCGGTTCGCCAAAGGCGTCGAGGCTTAGCGGCTGGACGTGGTATTCAAGATTGGCATGGCTGCGGTTTGGATCGGAGCGGGTAAACGCCCCGAGCTGACTTGGCGCCATGCTCATCGGACCCGTGCGTTTCAAAAGATACTCCGCGCCGATCATGGCCTTGCCAAACAGCGAGTTGGCAAGCGTGTTGAGCGTTCGTGTGCCGTTGACCTTGAACACCGCGCGGATTTGCAGGTGATCTTGCAGGTTCTCACCTACGGCGGCGTCTTTCAGGACGTCAATCCCATGTTTCTTCAGCAGGGCAGCGGGACCGATCCCCGAGAGCTGCAGGATTTGCGGAGAGTTCACAGCCCCCGCCGACAGGATGGTTTCACGCCGCGCAGTCACCTGGCGTGCCTGCCCCTTGTGGCGCAGTAGTGCGCCGGTGCATCGAAGCGCGCCGTCGGTCGTTTCAAACGTGAGCTTTTCCACCTGCGCCTCGGTCCAGACCGTCAGGTTCCGGCGCGACTTGGCGGGTTTCAGGAACGCCTTAGATGTGTTCCAGCGCCAGCCAGAGCGTTGATTGACGTCGAAATAGGCGACGCCCGCGTTGTCACCGCTGTTGAAATCCTCGGTCCGCTCGATCCCGGTCTGGGTTGCGGCCTCGGCGAAACTGTCGAGTACATCCCAGCGCAACCGTTGCTTTTCGACACGCCACTCACCTCCGTGACCATGCATGTCCGAGAACCGGCTGTTGTCGCCGGTGACAGGGTCTGCGCCATCATCGAGCTTGTGGTGGTCTTCATGCGCCTTGAAATCCTCGAGCGAGCGCTCCCAGGTCCAATCCGGCTCATTGGTAAGACGGGCCCAGTTGTCATAGTCCCGTGCTTGTCCACGCATGTAGATCATGCCGTTGATCGAAGAGCAGCCCCCCAGGGTCTTGCCCCGCGGGTACTTGAGCACGCGCCCGTTCAGCCCTTTATCGGCTTCGGTATTATACAGCCAATCGGTGCGCGGGTTTCCGATGCAGTAGAGATAGCCAACCGGAACATGAATCCACGGGTAGGTATCGGCCTTGCCGGCTTCCAACAGCAGGACGCGATGGCTCGGATCCGCGCTGAGGCGATTGGCAAGAAGACAGCCGGCTGATCCACCCCCGATGACGATGAAATCAAAATGCGTCTCCATGTCTGACACGATGCTGTCTCCCTTGATCTTTTGTCCCACCAGCTCCCCGCTCATCGCTTTGGACGAGGTGGGCACGGGCAGTGCCTCGGAGATTAGAAAGCAGCGTGGCGCATTTCCAATGACAAATTTTTCGTTCCGATATTAAAGATGGTAATATGGAGAGATTTTCGAACCCCAACAGTATTTTGGCTTTTGTGATCGTGGCCCGTGAGGGGTCGGTGTCGCGGGCTGCGGACGTCTTGAACCTGACCCAACCCGCGGTGAGCCATCAGATCCGGCGATTGAGTGAGGATATTGGTGTAACCCTGTTTACCCGCACGCCGCGCGGTCTGGACCTTACGCCAGATGCGCAGCATCTTCTGCCCAAGGCCGAAGAGGTGTTGCGCGTGATGGCAGAGTTTCGCCGTGCGGCAAGCCAGCATAGCGATCATATCTCTGGGACGCTGCGGCTTGGAACCATTATAGACCCGGAGTTCATTCGGTTAGGGCGGCTTCTGAGCCAGTTGGGAGCTTCAAATCCGAGGATCACAACCGAACTTGTGCACGGGGTGAGTGGGGAGATCCTGGAGAAGATCCTGCGCAGGCAGGTGGATGCAGGCTATTACCTTGCGGCGCCGGATCAGCTGGAGGCACTACCCTCCGAGACCGAGCTCCAAGCGCAGAAGCTTGCGGATTTTGCCTATCGGATTATCGCGCCGCCCGGTTGGGACGCACGGGTCGCTGGCGCGGGCTGGGCCGAGCTGGCCCGGCTGCCTTGGATCGGCACGCCCGAGGTATCGGTTCACAACCGCCTGTTGAGCCGCATATTTGCGGAACACGATTGCCAGCAAAACACCGTCGCCCAGGTCGACCATGAGGCTTCGATGCTTGAGATGGTGCGCTCAGGCGTCGGGCTGAGCCTGTGCCGCGAGTCGATCGCTCTGCACCAAAGGCAATCTAACGGGGTCGTGATCTGCGAGACGCTCAGCGTCCCAGCCTCGCTCGGTGTCCTGACGCTGAAAGACCGACTGGAAGACCCGCTGATTGCTGCATTCTTTGATCAGTTGAGCGCGGTCTGGTCGCCCACCAGCTGAGGCGGGGTCTCTTGTCCCCTGGTTCGATCCAGGACCGGATGCTGAAGGCGTAATGGCGCCCTCAGGGAGAGGGCGCGTTCGCGACTGGTTTACTCAGCCGGATTGATCTCGGCCAGCACCTCATCTAGCACGCTCACCAGCATCTCCACGTCTTCGGCTTCGATGGTGAGGGGTGGGCGGATTTTCAGGATGTTGTCCTTGGGGCCTTCGCTGCCAATCAGGATACGGTGATCGCGCATCCGGTTTTTGACGTAGGAACAGATCTCTGTCGCCTCGGAGCCGTCGGCATGGATCAGTTCCAACCCCAGAAACAGCCCCATCCCACGCACATCTCCGACGCAGGCATATTTGCGCTCGAGGGCTCTGAGCCCTGAGATCAGCTCCGCCCCACGGGCGCTGGCATTTTCCTGCAACCCTTCGTCATCCACGATGTCGAGCACTTCCTTGCCGATCCGACAGGACAGGGTGGAGCCCCCAAAGGTCGAGAAGAACTCGATCCCGTTGTCGAAACTCTCGGCAATCGCCTTGGTTGTGACCAGCACCCCAAGCGGATGGCCATTGCCGATGGGCTTGCCCATTACCACGATGTCGGGCAGGGCGCCTTGGTGCTCAAAGCCAAAGTAATACTCGCCCAGTCGTCCGAGGCCGGTCTGAACCTCATCTGCGATGCAAACCCCGCCCGCTGCGCGGATTTTTTCATATACTGCAGGCAAGTAGCCCTTGGGCGGGATAATCTGGCCCCCAACCGACGGGAATGTTTCCGCGATAAAGCCCGCAATGCCGTGCCCCTTGGAGTTCAGAGTTGCAATCGCCGGGTCGACAAGATCCGCAAATTTCTGAGCGCGGTCCGGATCGTCGCGACGAAAGCTGCCGCGATAGTCGTCCGCGACCTCGACCAGCTCCACCCAATCCGCCTGCCCGACGCCACCCGGCTTGTTGAATTTGTAAGCTGAAAGGTCGATCGCACCGGTTGTGTTGCCATGATAGCCGTGATCCGGCGTGACCATGCCCTTTGCACCCGTGTGTGCCCGCGCTAGGCGCAGCGCCAGCTCATTGGCTTCGGTGCCGGAGTTCACGAAGAAACAGACCTCGAAGTGATCGGGCAATTTTGACAGGACTTTGTCGGCAAAGGCAGTCTGCGCCGGGTGCAAGTAACGGGTGTTGGAATTCATACGGCGCAGCTGATCGGCCGCAACCGCTTGAATGCGAGGGTGCGCGTGGCCCACATGCGGCACATTGTTGTAGGCGTCGAGATAGGGTCGACCCCATTCGTCGAACAGATGGTGTTTCCACCCCCGCACAAGCATCACCGGGTCGGAATATGTAAGACTGAGATTGCCGCCAAAATGCGCGCGTCTTTTTTCAAGAACTGTGGATTTGTCCGTGGGACGATAGCAGGTCTTGTCATCAGGCAGATTCAGAAGCGCGGCTGGATTGGGGCAGAGCGCACGCCACAGATACATGTCATCTGGCGCTCCCACGCCAGGCCAATCGGTCTCGATGCCGTCGCAGCTCAGCGCCAGTTGGAAATGCACATGTGGCGCCCAGCCCCCGTTCTCCTCGGCTGTTCCAAGTTGACAGAATGCCTCCCCCTTGGCGATGGGGTCACCGGGCTGCAGGCGGGTGACAACCTCGGGGTCGAGATGCCCATAAAGGGTGTAGAACGGGTCTCCCTCCGGGGTCTTGTGACGCAGGATGATCACGCCCCCGTAATCGAGATGGCTGTCCCGGTTCTCGACGACCCAGACTTCTCCCTCGAGGGGGGCATGGAGCGTGGTGCCAGCAGGCGCAAACCCGTCGACAGCCAGATGCACCGTGCGGCGGTCGCTGGCTTTCCATGGACCATTGCGGAATGCAGGCGCGGTGTAGATCAGACGCGGCTCGTGGTAATAGCCAAGCCAGATCTGACCTTCGGTGTTATACTCCTCTCCCACGCGCGCAGCCTCGGCCAGTGGCATGTCAAAGGGGTTTTGCGGCCAGAGGCTCTTTTCAACCGAGAGCGATCCCATCGGTACATCGGTAAGGTCCTGCCCCATGAGCGGAGCGAAACTGCCTCGCGCCTCATCAAGCCAGGCCATGACCCGATCTGCGCCTTCAACCACGGGAAGGCCACAGGCCGCGCGCAGCCGCGCCGCCATCAGATCGCCGTTCAGGTCGTGCCCTTCAAGAAACCGCCATGCGGGGGCCTGCGAGATCGTCACATAGGGATCATGCGGGTTCTCTGTTGCCATCAGGGTGGAGTTCACCACGCTAACGGCGAGGCGCATTCTGAGGAGCGGCCAGAGAAGATCGAGCTCAGGTGCGCTCAGCGGGTTTTCGGCGTGATAGCCCGACACCAGGGCTGCCAGCGCCGCTTCGGGCTTGGGGTGGTCGAGCACCACATACGCCGCTGCAATCGCAAGATCACAGATGCGCGGCGCGCGACACATGTCGCCAAAATCAATGAGTCCCGAGATCTTGGGCTCAATACCGGTTCCCGCGCCGCCGTTCACGAGGATATTATAGTCGTTGGCATCATTGTGGATCGCCTGCTGCGGCAGCCTTGCAAGTGCTGGCTTGAGCGCCGTAAACTGATCACCAATGTCCGCGATCAAAGCTCTGCGCGCGCCATCTTCAAGGCAATCGAGCGCGCCATTCACCCAATCGGCCTGCATCAGATCCCATTTGAAATCCCGCGCAAGATGAGGATGGTCAAAGTCTTGGAGCGCAACCGTTGTGCGAGCCAAAATCTGCCCAACCTGCGCAATCAAGGCGTCGGTTTTGGGGGCGGCCTCTGCATAACAGGTGCCAGCAAGGCGCTCGATCACCCAAACCAGGCGCTCGTTGCCATGCGCATCTTCGAGGCGCAGCATTTTCTGGCCAGAGCGCGCAGGGATGACACGGGGGCAGGGAAGATCGGCATCTGCTGCTGAGATATGATCCAGGGTGCGGATTTGCATATCCACGAGCCAGTCTTCACAATCAGGGCGCATGGCTTTGACAACATATCCCGTGCCCTCCGGGGTTTCGGCGAGGAAGTTGAGGTCATATTCGCCATCAAGCTGCCTCAGCTCCGCTTGAATGCCCCAGTGCTGCTCCATAGCGGATGCCCAATGATCCATGTGATCCTCCCAAAACCCTTTTTGAAATGGGGCGAAAGCCATCGCCGCTTCTCTTGTTCTATATCCAGTATCCAAAATCAAGTAAGCGTCGCCACAAGTGTAGCTTTTACAACTCGGTATCGCGCAGATTGCGCAGCGTGTCCTGTCCCTGGCGTCGCCGACTTTCGCCAGGCCCGAGTGGGTGATTTCGCCATATCTGGAGAGGAACCCGGCGTGAGGCGACATGCATACGTGCAGGAGTTCGGGTATTGCGGTGATCGACAGCGGCGCGGGAGCAAAAAATTTTCCGCGAGGTTCATTTTGCTCTTGCAGCCCCTTCGCTCCTCCCGTAAATCGCAGTCCAAGCAGCGTGCAGAGCACTGTAAGCTGCGCGATGGGGCCTTAGCTCAGCTGGGAGAGCGCCTGCATGGCATGCAGGAGGTCAGCGGTTCGATCCCGCTAGGCTCCACCATCTTGTCCACAAATTTCAAACCGATCAGATGTGCAGATCATGTATCTATCACCTCCTTAGGGGCTCGGTACTTGTTGTAGGAGTCGCGATCTGCTCCCGGAGTTCGGCGATAAGGTTGTTTGACACAACCCAGTCAACAAAGGTCGGCGTTGGGGTTCCCTACCGAACCCTCCACGCGGGCGGGCACTGGACCCCGCCCACAGATTGCGTCCCCGTTGAGTTCGAAGGCTTAGATGAGGGCGCGCACGCGCTCCAGTAGGGCGGCGTTCACGCTCACGCCCTCGGTGGCGGCCCGGAGACGGGCGGATTGGCGACCATCTCCTGGCAGACGCGCGCCATCTTGATCACGAAATGCCGAAATCAAATCCGCGAGCTTTTCCTGAAAGAGCCCCCCGGATGTAACCTCGGGGTCTATGGCGATAAAAAACTGGCCGGTTTTGGGCGGACCGCCCGCTGTGCCGGAAAACGGGCTCGCCACCGCGCCCAGGGTTGCGCCGGTCATAGCCGCTGCCAGAAGCTCTACGGTCAGGGCAATACCCACGCCTTTGTACCCGCCGGACGGCACCATTGACCCTTTGAGGCCTGCATCGGGATCGGTGGTGGGCTGGCCATCGGCGTCCAGCACCCAGCCTTGTGGGACCGGCTTGCCTTCACGGGCGTGTTTCATCACTTCGCTTTTTGCAATCGTGCTGGCGGATTGATCAATGAGCAGAGCCGCAGTGCCATCTGAACCCGGCGCCGAGATTGAAAATGGATTGGTGCCCACCACAGGCTTTGCGCCGCCCGAGGGCGCAATCGAGGCAGGGGCATTGGTAAAGCCAAACCCCATCAGCCCAGCCTGCGCCAGCCTTTGCGTGTGAACCCCCAGAACACCACAGTTGTAGGAGTTGTTCACGGCCAGCACCGCGACACCCATTTCCTTTGCCAGAGGGATCAACTGCTCAAAGCCGAGGTCGATCGCACGATGTGCAAAGCCGGTGGCTGCGTCCACGGTGATCACTGCGGGTCGAGGGTGTGCGACCTTGGGGTTGGCCTGTCCGTCGACTTTGCCGCATTCAACATGCTGGACATAGATCGGGATATAGGCCAGCCCGTGCGAGGCGACCCCATCGGCTTCGGTCATCGCGGTTGCAACTGCCAGAGGGCGGGCGTTTTCGGGTGAGGTGCCCGCTGCAACCAGTGCATCAAAGGCAAGGCTTTCGATTTCCGAGAGCGTGAGTGTTTCGGTGGCGGTCATCTCTGTTCTTTCTTGTCTGTCACTCATATGTCGGGGAAGGGCGCGCGTGTCGCTGTGGTCTCAGCTGTTGTCGTTGGTCCCTGCACCTGCCCCGCGCAGGCGGCTTTCTTCGGTGGCGGGCGCAAAGGTGCGGTGGGCAAATTCGCCGAGCTTCTCCCAACTCTGTTCCGAGACATCAGCCCGCATCACCGGCTCGCGCTTTCCGGTCATGTCCGCCGGGGCCGAGAACACCAGCAGGCCTGCATGCCCGGCACGCAGAGCGTCCGGTTCGCCCTGAACGCACAGCTGTTTGCCATCGGTTGCAAGCCGCGCGCCCTCCCATTCTGCCGCAACAGGCACACCGAGGCGCAATGCGGCGCCGCCCATGAACGGGACGGCCAGCAGCGGGAGGCTGACGTCCTGCATGGTGATTGTGCCGCGATCCAACAGGCGAACGGCGCAGTCCGAGAGAGACGCACCCGCGATCAAGGGGCTCATCCGGCGTGCTGGCGCGTGCCAGAGATCGGCGCTCAGTGATACCGGAGATACATCGATTGGCGGGATCTGGTCGTTCAGCTCTAAAAGTTCGGCCAACATCTCAGTGCCGGGAAAGCCAAAAGAGGAGAGCCAGCGCGTTCCTTTTGCTGCTTCTTCCGCCAATCCCCAAGACAGACCCGCGCCACGCCCGGCACGTTTGGCCATCGCCTCGATTTCATTCAATGAGTGGCTCATGCTGCGCCCTCCTCAAACACCGGATCTGTCTCTGGAAAGACCCAAAAATCTGCGTTCTCCGGCGTCAATTCAGTGGGGAGCGGCGCACCGCCATACATGCAGATCCGCACCCAGCGATCCGAGCGTGGGTCGAACTGTGTGGCGCCGAAAAAGGCGAGCTTGCAACGCAGCATGTCAATCGGAAGCACCTGAGCCGAAATCGTATTGTCGCGAATTTCGGCATAGGGCGCACGCCCGACAATCTGCGCCCGACGCAATACATGGCGATGTTCGGGGTGGCGCAACAGGAAGTCGGCGACCTGAGCTTCGTCTGGCCAATGCGCCAGAGCGTTGAACAATTGCGCTGCGTCACGACCGGGGGCAAGCGGCTGCTCAAATGCTTCGATCGGCTCTTCAAAGCGTTCGCCGAGGCGCGGTTCAAGCTTTTCCTCCGACACATACCAGGCGCGGGCCCGGTTTTCCGGTGCTTGCCAGTCAGTCTCGATGGCCCAGGCGTAGATGTCGGTTAGAAGGGCGCGTAGATCCTTCACGCTCATCGCGCCAGCGATGCGGAAGGTGGCGGTATTGTCGGCGGACATCTCATCCGCAAATTTGTCGACGCGTGCTCCATAAGGTTCAAGGATCAGAGAAGCGATCCACTCTTGCCCTTCGAGTGAAAGGGTCCCCTCGGCCCAGCGATAGAGCGCGTCCCAAGGGAAACGAGCAGATAGATCCGTCTCGGACAGGTACTCCTCCAGTTTCAGGAGGTCTGCACGCAGGGCGTTGATCTTTGTGATCTGGATCGGATGCTCAGACTGCCAGGTGTCAATTGTGACTCTGCCGCGTGCGATGAGCGACCGGAACAAGGCGATCGCGCTGGCGCTGGCGGTTTCGATCTGGCGGACGGTCTGAATGGCGGCCTCGCGCGCGGCGATCCAGTTATTGAACAAGACCGGATGATTGAGCAGGAATGGCGCCATGCCAAGACCGGTTGAGTTCCCGATCCCCATGCTGCGGGCAATTGCGGGGCAGAGCTGGGCAGCGTCCTGCCCCATGGCGGCGGCCCGTTGGTTGGCCATATGCTGTACCAGATCGAGGACGAACCAACGGGTGAGATAGACCGACAGCATTTCGACCTGAAATGGCGCACTGAATTCGGGACGGTCGGCGATCATCTCGCGATCTGCGGCCCCCAGCTTGCCCGACCCGTAAACCGCTGTGGTTCGCATGAGGTAGCCCACTGCGTTGATGCGATTGGGATCCGGCTGGCGTCCTTGCGCAAGGCTGGACACTACATGCTCCCAGAGACGTACCGAACGGTTGGCCCGCGAGACCGAGAGTTCGGAGCCGGTCACACGACCTGCCTCCTGCAGCGGTATGTTCTGCGAGAGGCGTTTGATGTCCTCCGCGCTGGGCACGCCGTCAAAGAGGGTAAAGGTGGTATCCCACGCATCCGCAATCACCCGGTCCGAGCGTTTTTCTGGCGGGAGATCATGGGCAAAGGCGATCAGAGAATAGGCGCGTTCTGGTCCATAGGCGGTGTAGACGGCATGCCCTTCGCCGGCGCTGTTTACATCAAAGGCCGTCCTCTCAAACTGCCATCCTTCGCGGGCCAGTCGTCGCGTCAGGACACGCATGAAGGACAGGCGTGATTGGTGAATGGACCCCAAACGGGCGAGGCGCATCACCAAGTTGGGGTCACGGCGTGGTATCGTGGTCATACTCTTGGCCTTTACACTCGAAAAGGTAGCGTATTTCGGGCCGCAAAGCGAATTGCGCGAACAGGGCCCAAAACACGCAAAGTTGGCTGGGCGCTCGAGAGCGCCCAGTGTCTTATTGCTCGCGGCCTTTGGCAATTGTGATGCGCAATGCGTCCCAGAGCGATGGAAGCAGAATCAGCGAGACTGGCACGGCGGTCACGACGATGAAACTCTGCAGCTTGGACACGCCCCCGGAGCCGACCGAGATCAGGATGATAGCCATGATCCCCATCGCAACGCCCCAGAAAATGCGCACCATTGTGGGCGGATTTTCCCCGTCGCTCATCGTGGCTGAGATCACGTAGCTCATGCTGTCGCCGGTTGTGGCCACAAAGATCGTTGTCAGGATCAGGAACAGAAGCGAGATCAAAAAGCCCATCGGCAGGTTGGAGGTGATCGCCAAGAGTGCTGCGGGCAGGTTGAACCCTTCGAACGCGGTGGAAATGGTCCCCGGCGCGGCCAGCTCCATCGAGATGCCGGTGCCACCGATGATGGTAAACCAGAAGTTGGTGACAATCGGGGCGATGATCGACAGCATGATGATGATCGAGCGGATCGAGCGGCCCCGCGAGACACGGGCAATGAACATCGCCATCAGCGGGCCATAGCCCATGAACCATCCCCAAAAGAACACGGTCCACCAGCCCAGCCAGCCCGGTTCGCCAAAGACGCCTGCGTCACCGCGGAACAGGGCCATTTGGAAAAAGTTGCCAAGATATGTGCCAAAGCCAGAGAAGAAGGAGCCAAAGATGAACCCCGTCGGTCCAGCTACCAGCACGAAAATCAAGAGCGCCGCCGCCATGATCACATTGATCTTGGACAGAAGCTGAATCCCGCGCGACAAACCAGTCATCGCCGAGATCGTATAGATCGCGACAAGCCCACCGATCACCATGAACTGCGTGGCAAAGACGTCCGGGAGACCAAAGAGGTCAGACAGGCCATAGCTGACCTGAAGGCCCAGAAAACCGATTGGCCCCACGGTTCCAGCAACAACGGCAATGATCGAGGACGCATCTGCGATCAGACCGATTGGCCCGTTGATCGCCTTGTCACCAAACAGCGGGTAGAGCAGCGTGCGCGGAGCAAGCGGCAGGCCCTTTTCGTAGTGATAATGCATCAACATCACGGTCGAGAGCGAACCAAGAATGGCCCAGGCAAGAAAGCCCCAGTGCATGAAGCTCTGCGCAATTGCGGGATTGACGGCCGCCTCGGTCCCACCTTCAGCTCCATAGAGCGGTGGTGAATAAAGGAAATGTGCGATTGGCTCCCCCGCAGCCCAGAATACACCCCCGCCGGCAAGCAGGGTACACATGATCATGGAGCCCCACTGAAACAGGGTGAATTCCGGCGCGGCCAGATTGCCCATGATTGCTTTGCCACCGGGTAGAACGCAGAGCACGAGGCCGATCAGAAAGGTCGCCAGAAGGAGAACCTGCCAGTAGAGGCCGAAATAGGTGGCCGAGACGTTGAAGCCCCAATCCACAGCCGCCGACAACCCCTCAAGGTCGATCAATGCGGCGATACAAAAGAGCGCGATAAAGCCCCCCGAAATCAGGAAAAGCGGCGTGTTGAGCCGGCTCTTCTTGAGATGTGTTTCCAAAGATGTGTCTGACATCTTGTCCTCCCTTTATTGTGCGGCCCCGCCTGAGCGCCCATGGCCAAATTTCACCTGTCCCGGCCCCGTTAGCCTCCCGCCTTGGGCCCAAAGCTTTCTGCAAAAAAGCGGTACCAGTTGCCGCCCATGATGGCGGCGACTTCACCGGTCGTCATGCCAACGGACCGAAGCCCCTGCTCGATGTTCTCAAAGTCTCTGTTGTCCTCGAACCAGCTGGGCATCCGTGGGAAACCGGGCGCGGACTTGGACCCTTCGCCGTAGTCGATTTCTTTCGTCCAACGCCCGACGCGCATCCATTCCACGACACTGTCGGGCTGGTCCTGGCAAAGGTCAGTGCCGATTCCGAGATGCTCCACCCCATAGGTGTCAGCAGTGCGCGCGATCATTTCGCAGAAACTCTCCAGCGTGCAGTCGGATTTGTCCCTCAGGTGGTGCGGATAGACCGAAAAACCAAACATGCCGCCGTTTTCCGTAACCGCGCGGATCACTGCGTCTTTCTTGTTGCGCAGGGCCGGAGACCATGCGTGCGGATTGGCATGGGTGATCGCGATGGGGCGTGTGGAGTATTCCGCCGCTTCAATGGTGGAGCGATCCGACGAATGGCTCATGTCGATCACGAGGCCGACGCGGTTCATTTCCTTTACAACCTGTTTGCCCATCCGGGTCAGGCCCATATCTTCGGCCTCGTAACAGCCCGTCGCCAGTAGCGATTGGTTGTTATAGGTCAGCTGCATGAAGCGGGCGCCGAGACTATGAAGGATCTCGACCAGGCCGATGTCATCCTCGATCGGCGAGGGATTCTGGAACCCAAAGAACACGGCCGTTCTGCCCGTCTCGCGTGCGATGTCGATGTCCTGTGCCCACTGGCCCTTCATGATCAGGTCCGGGTATTGCTCAAACCATCGGTTCCATTTTTCAAAGTTCAGAACCGTTTCACGAAAGTTCTCGTGATAGGCGATGGTGACGTGGATTGCGTCCACGCCCCCTTCGCGAAGCTGGCGAAAGATCTTCTCCGACCAGTTCGCGTATTGCAGACCGTCGATGCGCATCAGACCGGGCCTGCGCTGATGTAGGCCGTCTTGACCGTTGTGTAGAATTCTGCCGCGGCCTTGCCTTGCTCGCGTGGGCCGTAAGAGCTGTCGCCGCGTCCACCAAAGGGAACGTGGTAATCGGTGCCCGCGGTCGGCAGATTCACGGTGACAACGCCAGTCTGTGCGTTGCGACGGAAATGCGTGGCGCGGGCGAGCGATTTGGTCACAATGCCTGAGGTCAGGCCAAAGTTGGTGTCGTTCACCGTTGCCAGCGCTTCATCATAGCTGTCGACCTTGATTACAGAGGTCAGCGGCGCAAACATCTCCTCGCGGTTGATGCGCATATCGTTGGCGGTGTTCAGGAACACGCCTGGCGACATGTAAAAACCGTCGTGCGGCATCTCCAATCGCGTTCCACCACAGGCCAGCTCTGCCCCTTCTGAACGGCCCAGATCCACATAGGCGAGGTTTTCCTCGAGCTGCTGTGCGCTCACCACTGGTCCCATCTGTGTGCCGTCATGCAGCGCGTGGCCCACCTTCATCGCTTGTGCGCCGGCGACCAGCTTTTCAACAAAGGCATCATGCACTGCAGCGTGGACGACAAGCCGAGAGGACGCGGTGCATTTCTGACCCGTGCCGCCAAAAGCGCCACCCAGAGCAAGGCTCACCGCGAGGTTCAGATCCGCGTCGTCCATCACGGCCAACGCATTCTTCGAGCCCATCTCCATCTGTACTTTAGTCAGATTCTGGATTGCCGCTGCGGCAATGCCTTTGCCGACTGGCACCGAACCAGTAAAGGAAATCGCGTTGACTTTCGGGCTTTCGACCAGGCGCTGACCTACGGTGCGACCCGCACCCATCACAAGGCTGAACAGCCCTTTGGGGATGTCTTGGCGGTTGATGATTTCTGCCAGCGCAACCGCAGAGGCAGGCGTCACATTGGCAGGTTTCCACACGACCGCATTGCCGTAGCACAGAGCGGGCGCAATTTTCCACGAGGCGGTGGCGGTCGGAAAATTCCAAGGGCTGATGATGGCGACCGTGCCCACGGCCTCGCGGCGCACGTCGATTTCGATGTCAGGACGCACCGAGTCAGCGTTCTCGCCAATCTGGCGCAGGCATTCGGCGGCGTAATAGGTGAAGAACTGACCGGCACGGTAGACTTCGCCTTTGCCCTCAGCGAAAGGTTTGCCCTCTTCGCGCGACAACAGCGTGCCAAGCTCCTCAGAACGGGCGATCAACTCATTGCCGATTGCCATCAAGACCGCTTGCTTGCGTTCGAGACCATAGGCAGCCCACTCGCGTTGTGCGACCTTTGCTTGATCCAGGGTGGCCTCAAGCTGGTCGCTGCTGGCCTGAGCGAAGATCCCGACCAGATCCGAAAGGTCCGAAGGGTTGCGATTTTCGATTTCGCCTTCGCCGGTCAGCCATTCGCCAGCGATCAGGTTCTTTTGAATATCGGTCATGATGTGTCGCCTCACACAGAAGTCAGTTTTCTCGGGTATGGACTCTTTGCGATGCTTCAATCAAACTCAAACAACTGAACCTAATTACAGCAAAACTTAAGTAGTCATGTGATGGCGCTCAAAATCGAAATGCTCCGTGGTTTTGCCACCGTTGCCCGAAGTGGAAACCTGAGTGATGCGGCTCAGGTGTTGGGACGTACGCCCTCAGCTGTCTCCATGATGCTGAAGCAGTTGGAGACGCATCTGGGTGAGCCGCTGTTTGAAACCGACCGCAAAAGCAAGTTGACCGCGCTGGGTGCGTTTGTGCTGGAGCAGGCCGAGCGCGAGTTGCAGCAGTTCGATAATATGGTCCGAGCGATCGAGGGCTTCGCCAAGGCCACGCATGGCCATGTGCGCATCGCCACTGTGCCCTCTGTGGCCGGTACGATCATCCCCCAGGTTTTTTCACGCCATATCAACGACTACGTGAATGTCGACATTGAGCTGCGCGATATGGATTCTCATTCCATTCTCCATGAGCTGTCCCGTGATCGGATCGACATCGGTATCGCGACTCTGGGACAGCAAGGCGCCGGACTAAGCAGCCAGCATCTTCTGTCTGACACCTTTGGGGTGATCTGCGCACCGTCACATGAACTGGCGGACAGCACCGGTCCCGTCACATGGGAGGCACTAGCCGATGAACGGCTCATTGCGAATTCTCTTTCGGCTGGGATAAGTGCCGCGGCTTCGGTCGCGTTACACGATCGGGCGATGCTTTCGGCCCACAACCTTACTTCGATCCTTGGGATGGTGCAGGCCAACATCGGGATCACGATTCTGCCCGAAATGGCGGTTCGGGCCTCAAATTCGGCAGGGCTCGTGTTCCGTCCACTCATGGAGCCGCATGCAAAACGGGAAATTCACATGTTGCGGCGAGCGGATTCGAATCAATCTCCTGCGGCGCGCCTGCTAGAGCGGCACATTCTGCAAATCGCGAAAGAGATTTCGCGGGACACGGTGATGAGGCACCCCTGATGATCGACGCAAAGACCACCCCGCCGCCTCTGACCTTGGGTATCCTGGTCTTTCCGGGTTTTCCAATGGCATGCCTGACGTCTTGTATCGAACCACTTCGCGCCGCCAATGAGATTTCAGGACGGGAGGCCTTTCAGTGGAAGGTGGTTGCTGAAGACGCGGGGCCGGTTGTTTCGTCAGCTGGCGTGAGTTTTGCTCCCGACTGTACGCTCTCGGACACCACAGAGCTTGATTTGCTGTTGTTCACGGCGAGCCCGAGTGCCCGATTTACCGAACCTTCACGCGCGAACGCTGCCCTGCAACGCTTGCAGCGCCGCAAGGCCCGCCTCGGAGCAATCAGCGGCGGGGTATTCGCGCTGGCGCGAACGGGACTTACGCGCGAAAACCCGTTGTCGGTCCACTGGTGCTATGAGGCCGCGTTTCACGCAGAGTTTCCCGAGATACCTGCGCAAAGCACGGTTATTTGTGAACAGGGCGACTACACTACCATTTCAGGGGCCTCAGCGGCTTTTGATCATATGCTCACCTTGATTGAGACGCATCTGGGTGGGGACATCATGGCCGAGGTGGCCTGTTGGTTTCAGCATCCCTACATCCGCAGTGCTGCCGCTGCACAAAAAACGCCGGTCCATGACACGGCAAAAAGCCAGAACCTGCTGCCGAAACAGGTTGCGCGCGCGATTGAGCATTTTGCCGAGCACATCGAGAGCCCGATCCAGATCAGCAAGGTTGCCGAGGCCGTTGGCGTCTCGACCCGCTCTTTAGAGCGCAGCTTCAAGCAGGCAACAGGCCAGGGCCCGCTTAAGTATTACCGCAAGATGCGGATGAAACAGGCGCGTCAACTGGTGCTCTATTCCAACACACCGGTGACTGAGATCGCCTTTATGGTTGGATATGCCACGCCGGGCGCGTTCTTGCGCCATTATCGAGAGAGTTTCGGGATGACACCAATCGCGGATCGGCGGGCGAAGAACTCAATGCGGGTCAAGGGCAGCGACGCGCTGCCCTCGTGAGAGTGTAAGGATCAGGCGATCGATCGGGCTGCGGCAATCAGAGCGTGATGTAGTGACGCCGCAGAGGAACGCGGGGCGATCACGGCCATATGATCCTGATCGAGTCGCCAAAGGAATGCCCCCAGATGTTCGACCGTGCCGCGGATCACATCGCCCTTGGTCATACGCCGCACTGGCGCGCTTGAGAGACGTTCAAAGAGATCGTAAAGCGCTGCACCCGAGACATCAAAGCGGCACCACCCATCGGTCTGTTCCACGACCGAAGCCGTCTGCCCGACCATCTGCTTGATCTCAGATGCAAGTGCCTCGTGCTGGTCGTGGTTGGCTACGATCATCCACTGCGCAGGACCGGTCCAGAAAGCGCTGAATGCGCCTTGGGTTCTGGTCTTGCCCACATCGGGCAAGGGAAGTGGGAGCTTCTGTTGCAGCGCCTCCATCTGTCCCTCGCGCGCAGCAATGGAGGCCAGTGCCTGGTGCACGATTTCAGTGATTGTCAGCGTTCCGATCGTATCCACACGCGGTGTCACCGCACCCAGGGGTGTGAGAGGCTTCAATCTATGCACGGAGCTTTTCTCCTTCTGGGTCGACAAAATGGGGGCTGACGATTTCAACAAGGATTTCTTGACCTTCGAGCGGGTTCACGAGCCGGAGCTGTTCCCCCATCCGCTCAAACCCCGATTTCACAAAGCCCAGCCCAATCGCACTCTTGAGAGTAGGAGAATAGGCAGCAGATGTGACATAGCCCTGATCCTGCGTTGCATCGACTGGACCGGACCTGCGCATGAGATGGCCGCCTGCGGGCAGGGAATGAGATGGGTCGACCGGGCGCACCCCCACAAGGTTCAGTGCGTCCTTGGCGTTCAGGCCTTCGCGACGGGACAACACATTGCCGATGAAGTCCTTCTTGGTGGACACCATACGGTCCAGACCGAGATTCAACGCGGTGGTGGTGCCGTTCAGTTCATTGCCAGCTGCATGGCCTTTCTCGATCCGCATCACGCCGAGCGCTTCTGTGCCGTAGGGCGTGACATCAAACTCTGCGCCTGCAGTCATCATTTCGCGCATCAGCGCATCTCCGTAGCGGGTTGGAACCGCGATTTCATAGGCAAGCTCTCCCGAGAACGAGATCCGAAACAGCCGCGCCCGCAGACCACCGCAGACCGTGATCTCGCGACAGCCCATAAACGGAAAGGCGGCGTTGGAGATGTCGAACTCCGGGTCGACAATTTTTTGCAGCAGCTTGCGAGAGTTTGGACCAGCCACCGCATATTGTGCCCATGCCTCGGTGGTGGAGATCAGCTGCACGTCGAGATCAGGCCACAGGCATTGGCGCGCGAATTCCATGTTTCGATAGACAAGAACGGCATTGGCGGTTGTCGTCGTGACAACGAAGTGATCCTCGGCCAGTCGGGCGGCGGTGCCATCATCATAGGCCACTCCATCCTCGCGCAACATCAGGCCATAGCGGACCTTGCCCACCGGCAGCTTGGCAAATCCATTTGCGTAGATCTTGTTGAGGAACTCCGCTGCATCCGTACCCTGTACGTCAATCTTACCCAGCGTTGTCACGTCGCAGATGCCGACGGAATTACGGGTGGCGAGTACCTCGCGATCCACGGACTGACGCCAATGGGTTTCACCCGCTTTTGGGAACCATTGCGCGCGCAGCCAGTTGCCGACCTCGACAAATACGGCGCCCTGTTCCTCGGCCCATTTGTGGCTGGGAGTCAGACGGGTTGGGTGGAAATCCTTGCCGACGGCCCGACCCGCAAGAGCCCCCATCGAGACGGGCGTATAGGGCGGCCGAAAGATGGTTGTGCCGGTTTCCGGGATCGGCTTGCCGGTCAGCTCTGCCATCACAGCCAAGGCTCCGACATTTGAGGTTTTGCCCTGATCGGTCGCCATGCCCAGCGTGGTGTAGCGCTTCAAATGCTCGACGGATGTGAAGTTCTCCTGATGCGCCAGCTTCACATCCTTGACGGTCACGTCGTTCTGAAAGTCGAGCCAGGCGCGTTTTGCATCTGCGACATGCCAGAAGGGGGCCAGAGAAATGGGCGCGTCCTCTGCCTTGGGTGTCTCAACGCCGGGCGCAGTAAAGCCCAGATCAGAGAGCGCCTCGCGCGCGGTCTCTGCGCCAGTCCGGAGTGCGGCGTGTGTCGACATCTCGCCCATTGCAGCGCCAACAACAGATTGGCCTGCGGGCAAATCTGAACCCGGAACAAAGGCGTGAATGTCTTCTCGCCACACCGGGCGCCCGCGCTGATGACAGGTGAGGCCCAGATTTGGATTCCAGCCACCCGACATGGCGAGGGCGCCACAGGTAATATCGCGCGTCCGACCATCCAAGAGTCGCACCGTAACCGCTGTCAGGCCCAGTCGCCCTTTGGTGCCGATGATCTGCGCGCCGGCCAAAAGCTCGGTGCCCTCGATCCCTGGGGCATCGGAGCGGGTATCCACAACGGCATGCACCTCGATCCCCTTGGCGATCAGGTCCTTAGCTGTTTGATGCGCGTCATCATTGTTGGCAAAAACCACGACAGAGCGCGCAGGCGTCACAGCCCAGCGGTTCGCATAGGCGCGGGTGGCCCCGGCCAGCATCACGCCCGGACGATCGTTGTTTTCAAACGCGATGGGGCGTTCGATTGCGCCGGTGGCAACCACCGCGCGTCTGGAGTAAATCCGCCAGAGCGTCTGACGCGGCTTATTCTCTTCAGGGGCAACCAAGTGATCCGCATTCCGCTCCACTGCGCCATAGACACCGTGATCATAGGCGCCGAACACGGTGGTGCGTGGCATGACGCGGACATTCGGGAGTGCAATCAATTCGGCCTGAGTTGCTGCCACCCATTCCGCATTCGATTGATTGCAAAGAGACTGGGCATCGGACAGCAGGCGCCCGCCAAGTTGAAAATCCTCATCGGCGAGGATCACCTGCGCTCCGCCGCGTCCTGCGGTCAGGGCGGCGGACAGGCCGGCTGGCCCTGCGCCGATCACCAGCAGGTCGCAATGCAGGTAACCCTTGTCATAGGCATCTGGATCGCCTTCGCCTGAAAGGCTCCCCAACCCGGCAGCCTTGCGGATTACCGGCTCGTAAAGTTTCTCCCAGAATGCGCGTGGCCACATGAAAGTCTTGTAATAGAAACCAGCACTCAGGAATGCCGAGAAGCGATCATTGATCGCCATGACGTCATGCTTGAGCGAGGGCCAGCGGTTCTGTGAATTGGCGCTGAGGCCCTCATAGATTTCTGCCACAGTGGCGCGGGTATTGGGTTCCTGGCGCCCCCCGGAGCGCAACTCGACCAGCGCATTGGGTTCTTCTGATCCGGCGGCCAGTGCGCCTCGCGGGCGGTGATATTTGAACGACCGTCCCATGAGGCGCACCCCATTGGCGAGCAGTGCCGAGGCCAGCGTGTCGCCCGCGTATCCCTGATAGTTCTTACCATCAAAGGTGAAGTTCAACTCGGTAGATCGGTCGATCAGCCCACCGGATATACGGTTCACCTGTGTCATTGGCTGACCTCTGCTGAAGGGCTTGCGCGGGCCACGTCGCGGGCCAGCTCGACCTTAGTGATTTCATGTGTGGTTGTGTCCCGGGTCACCACCAGCCAGGAGCGGTCACCCTGCTCGTGGAACCAGAGTTCGCGATGCAACCCTGCTGGGTTCTCGCGCAGATGAAGATAGTCATGAAACGCGCGCATGGCGTTCTCCGACAGCCAGTAGGGACGGTTGATCAGCCCCGCGTCGCCCAGATAGGTAAATTCCTGCGCGTCTCGTGGCCCCAGAAGCGGATGGTTGATGATCATCGGGTCAGTTCCTTGCGTGGCAGGTGCATTAGTGAAGGTTGGGCTGGGCGCCTTGGCCCTTTTCGTCGATCATGTGCCCCGTCATGAACCGGTCGAGCCGATAGGCTTTGGCGGTTTCATGTGGGCGGTCGGTCTTCAGGAGATGCGCAAAACAAAAGCCTGCGGCGGGTGTTGCCTTGAAGCCGCCATAGCACCAGCCACCGTTGAAATAGAGGCCTTCGATATGGGTCTTGTCGATGAAGGGGGAGCCGTCCATGGACATATCCATGATGCCGCCCCAACTGCGCAGCAGCCGTGCGCGCCCCAGACCGGGGATCAGTGACATGCCGCTTTCGACGACATCTTCGACCACCGGAAGGTTGCCGCGTTGTGCATATGAATTGTAGCCGTCTATATCGCCGCCAAACACCAGCCCGCCCTTGTCGGATTGGCTGCAATAGAAATGTCCCGCGCCATAAGTGATGACCCCCCGAATGAAGGGTTTGAGTCCCTCGGACACAAAGGCCTGCAGCACGTGGCTTTCGATTGGCAAGCGCATTCCGGCCATCGCCATCACGCGGCTCGAGCTGCCCGCGACGGATACGCCGACTTTTGCAGCGCCAATCAGTCCGCGTGATGTTTCAACGCCTGTTACGCGGCCGTTTTCCACCCTGAAGCCGTTGACTTCGCAGTTCTGGATGATGTCCACGCCCAGCTGATCTGCGCCGCGGGCGTAGCCCCAGGCAACAGCGTCATGCCGCACGGTCCCACCGCGCCGGTGCAGGAGGCCACCCTTGATCGGGAAGCGGGCATTTTCGAAATTCAGGAACGGATAGAGCGCGCGGACGCCATCAGTGTCGAGGAGTTCCGCATCCGATCCGTTCAGGATCATCGCATTCCCGCGCCGCCGCGCGGCATCGCGCTGGGCATCGGTGTGCACAAGGTTGAGAATGCCACGCTGGCTTACCATGGCATTATAGTTCAGGTCCTGCTCCAACCCTTCCCAAAGCTTCAGCGAGAACTCGTAGAACGGCTCGTTGCCGTCCAGAAGGTAGTTGGAGCGAATGATCGTCGTGTTGCGCCCAACGTTGCCACCGCCAATCCAGCCCTTTTCCAGAACCGCAATCCGGCGGCCCTGAAACTCTTTTGCCAGATAGTAAGCGGTGGCCAATCCGTGTCCCCCGCCCCCGATGATGACGTAATCATAGGACGCTTGTGGGTCAGGGTCGCGCCATTGAGGCCCCCAGCCCCTGTGTCCGGTCAGGCTTTCCTTGATCAGTCTCAAAGCAGAGTAACGCATGCGGGCTCCTGTGTGCATGCTCGCATTAACAGGAGATCTGGTCTCAAATACCCGTTCGGTTTTGGACAAGATTGATTTCAGATTCGACATCTGGCGCGCTCAGCAGCGTTATGGCCGCTCAGCGTAGCGGGCGCCACGAGGCAGGCGAGGGCCGATCAAGCGCGCACCGAGCTCTCGAACGCTCCGTCACGGTACAGGCGATTCACGCCTGAGCAGGCCATGGCAGATCAGCGATCACGTCCTTCTGTTCCACGCGCGATTTGGAACATGTCAATTGTATCAGAACGCCGTCTCTTGGCGGGATTGCTGACACAACACTTACAAATCTCTGCGCTGGTGAACGTCTGCCGATACACAAAAACAGCAGAATGCCGGTCATGTCCGGTGGCACATCTTGTCGAAAAGTCGCTGTCTCCGCCGGGTCCGTATTTGGGTGAAAGGACGAACCAGATGACGATTAAACTGTTGAAACCATTTTCGAATGTATTGGGGTGGAATGCTAAGAAGGGCCTCGTGGAGCCGAGCGACTCCAGCGACCCCTCGCGCGGGGACGCCGAAACGCAGCGCGATCCGGTTGAAGAGACCGATCCTATTTCGCGTGGTGACACCCAGCCCGACACCGAGACAAATGATGGGCGTGACACAGGCGGGTCTGACACGCCGGATCGCGGGGACGACCGGGACCCAGGTCGTGGCGGCAATGATGGGCCTCCGTCGATGTCGGTCAGCGCCAATATTTTTACGCGCTTTGATGCCAACCTGGCTGAGCCCGGCTTTCTAACGCCCGGTCTGGCCAATGGCTTGAACATAACGCCCGGCAACATCTGGATCGATTGGAATGGCGAGAACGCATTCGAAGGCACGCATGGAGTCGACAAGGCCTGGGGCCTTTGGGGTGACGATGACATCTACCTCTACGATGGCAACGATGTCGCCTATGGAGGTGCGGGGAATGACCTGCTTCATGGTGGCCGCGGCAATGATGCGCTCTACGGCGGGATTGGCAATGACTTCATCATCGGCGATGTCGGCAGTGACACGATCGACGGTGGCAGTGGCAATGACAGGCTTCAAGGTGGCCGTGGCAATGACATGATCAACGGCGGCGACGGCAATGACCGGATCCTCGGAGAAGAAGGTCGCGACGTCGTGCGTGCCGGAGACGGTGACGATTTCATCGAGGGCGGTGACGACAATGACCTTATGTGGGGCGATGAGGGCCGCGACACCATGTTGGGCGGCGATGGGGATGACCAAGTTTTTGGCGGCATAGGCAATGATCTGCTGCAAGGTGGGCTTGGCAACGATCATATGGAAGGCGGTGGTGGAGCCGATGTGCTGGTTGGTGATCAGGGGAACGACCTCATCAACGGCGGCAGCGGCAACGACATGATGACTGGCGACCTTGGCAATGACGAGCTGAATGGCGGGACCGGCAATGACACTATGGAGGGTGGCGCCGGCAACGACATCATGCGCGGTGGCGAAGGCAGCGATTTCATCTACGGTGACGGTGGCAACGACTACATTCAGGGCGGTGGTGGCAATGACCATATTTATGGTGGGACCAACTCTGCCGGTGACATCGGCGACTATCTGTTCGGCGGCGAGGGGTATGACCTGTTCTACTTCGACTTCGGGGACAGTGGTGCCAACGGTGGTCCTCGCGATGTAATTCAGGACTTTTCGGCTGGTGGCGGGGATCTCATGGTCTTTCAAGGGTTTGGCGCGACGACCTGGCGTGGAGACGATGGTTTCTCGGGTGGAGTTGGAGCCGAAGCCTACTTCGAGCAGACGGTGAGCGACGAGTTCGGCGCGGTCACGCATGTTTACCTGCGTGACGACATCGGACATGAAGCAGATCTTTCACTGACCTTGCTGGGTCACATTGATCTCACCGAGAGCGACGTCTTTGTGATCGCCTAAACGATCACTCGAAAGATGGGGCGGTTCTTTGGGCCGCCCCTGGCATCAAAAAAAACGGCGTGCAGGATCCTTCTGCGCGCCGCCGCTTTTCGAACTGACCGTGTCAGTCAAAGATATAGCCGATCCCGCGCACGGTTCGGATGGTTTCGGGCTTCGTGGGGTTTTGCTCGATCTTGCGCCTCAGGCGTGAGATCCGCAGATCGATTGAGCGGTCAAAATGTTCCCACCCGCGGTCATGCGCCTGTTCAAGCAATTGATCCCTATTCAGCACACGTCCCCGGTTCTGAGCAAAAACACGAAGCAGGCTGAACTCCATGGATGTTATGGCGATCTCTTCGCCGCTCTCTCCAAAAAGCTTGGCGCCGTCGAGGTCTAGACGACACATGCCAAAGGGAACGGTGCCCGTCATTCGATCCCTTTGCGCGCTTTCCTCCCCGGCAAAACCCTGGCGCCGCAACGCCGCCTTGATGCGCGCCTCAAGCTCGCGCAGGTCAACCGGCTTTGCCAGATAATCATCCGCGCCCATTTCCAACCCGACGATCCGATCAACCACCTCTCCTGCGGCGGAGAGCATGATCACCGGGATCGTCGAGTTGACCCTCAACGTACGCAGCGCCGTCAGCCCATCCGTTCCGGGCATATTGATGTCCAGAACCACCACATCGGGGGTGTCGTCGTTGAAGACAGCAAGCATGGCATCGGCGTTTTCCGCTTCCATCACCTCGTAACCTCTTTCGCAGAGGTACTCCGACAACATCTCTCGCAGGTGATGTTCATCGTCACAGACCAGAATTCTCTTTGCTTTGGCTGCGTGCGTCATCCGTTCACTCCTTTGCACGTCAGGCGCTCAAGGAGCTCAGAGAGGTCATCGCGCAGGATTGGCTTTTCGATATGGGGTCGTCCGACTTTGGACAGAAAGCGAAAGATGTCCTCGCTGAGTGCATCGCCGGTCACGAATCCGACCCTGTCCGCATACTGTGGATGCCGGTTGAGAAGGGCATCGTAGAACTCGGCACCATTCATGCCTGGCATCTTGAAATCACTCACGATCATATCAAACCCGTCCCTCTCCAACACCCCGAGTGCGGCACGGGCGTCGGTCGCGAGCGTAGGCACACATCGCAGGTCTTCGAGCATTTCGCAGATCAGCTCTCCGACGGTTTCTTCGTCATCGACAACCAGTACGCGTCTGAGCGCTTCTGGGGTTGTGTCGTCTTCGGGATCATTTTTCAGCGGTCTGCCTGTGTCATGAACACCAAGGCGCACAAAGAAGCGCGTGCCTTCCCCCTCGGTCGTCTCAAGATCCAGCTGGCCGCCATGGGCATCGACGATCCGGTGGCTGAAGGCGAGGCCGATCCCGGTGCCTTTTCCGACATCCTTGGTTGTGAAGAAGGGCTCGAATATCCGCGCCCTGATCGCGGCGGGTATGCCGGGGCCATTGTCACGAATTTCCACGACCGATTGGTTCTGCGCCGGGTCAAAGGACGACCGGATCGTCAGGCGGCCGGCCTGTCCAAGGGGCGCCAGCGCTTGTTCAGCGTTGATGATGAGGTTGGAGAACACCTGCACAAGCTGGTCGGCGTCCCCCGAAACCAAGGGCAGGTCGTCATCAAGTTCAGAAAGGATCTCGGTCCCGCTGCTGCGCATTCCGTATCCAGCAACATCGAGTGCGGCGAGTACGATGTCGTTGAGCGAGCACGGTTCGATCTTGGTTGGGCGTTGCCGCGCCATGGCAAGGAACGCGCGCACGATCCGCGCACTGCGGTCCGCCGCTTCGGCGATCCGGTCCACGCGTTTGGAGAGCACCTTGTCCTGAAGGCGGCCCTCTAGCATTTGTGCATATCCCACAATAATGGACAGTGGATTGTTCAGCTCATGGGCAACCCCAGCGAGCAGCTCCCCCAGCGCTGATAGCTTTTCGGCTTGATGCGCGGCATCACGCTGTTGCTGCAGCTCTTCCTGCATCGCAAGCAGATCAGAGATGTCCCGCGTAGAGGAGACGATCACTTGCTCGCCCTTGTATTCGGTGACCCGCGCAGCCGTGATGCCCTGCATGATCGAGCCATCGGCGCGGCGAAACTGGACGCGGTAATCATCAAGCGCGCCAGTGGGCAACAAAGCATCAAGATATGTCTGGCGGTCTTCTGCGTTCAGGAAAAAGCTGAGGGTCGAGGTGATATTGCCAAAGCGTTCGCGCGACGGCGGAGGGCAATAGATGATCTTGCCATCGTCGACCCGCGAGACAAGAAAGTTGGCAGGGCATGCATCGACGATCTTGCGCAGCAATAGGTCCGCTTCGCGCTGCTCCGCTTCGGCGCGTCTTTGTTCGGTGACATCCACGAAGGTGAGCAAAAAGCCCTGCTGCTCGGTCCTATGTGCTGAAACAAGAAGAGTTTTCCCGTCGCGCAGAAACAGAGTTTCGTTCTGCCCCAGTGATTGAGTGAACTGGTCGAGTTGCTGGGCGTAGGCCTCGGGTGTGGTGCCTGCGGGTGTGCAGATCACACCGGCGGATACCAGGCGTTGCCAGAGCATCGAGACCCGCTCGCCGGGGGCGGGCTCGGAAGTATCGCCAAAGAACAGATCCCGCCAGCGCCGGTTGCCGAGCAAGAACCCCGCATCGCTGTCAAAGACGACAAGCCCCTCCTCCAAGGACTGGATCGTATCGGTCAGGGTCTCGAGACTCCGTCGTTCTGCTTCTTTCAATGCCGTGGTTTCCGTGACTACGACCACGCGACCGTCGCCCTCGGTTATCGCGCGCTCCACGAGGAAATGGCGCCCGTTTTTAAAACAGACCTCCATCGGCTGCAGGGTGTCTCTCTGCTTTTGAATCGCGGAGCCAAAGATCTCGACTCCGCGCGTGCCAACATCCTGTCCCGCGATGGATTGGATCATAGGCGCAAGGGACAAGAAACGCTCGGTATCGCTGAGTTTCATCAAGTCTTCTGCGGAATGTCCGAAAGGTTCGGCAAAGGCGTTGTTGCAGTGGGACAGCTTCCCCGATGCTTCCTCAATGGCGACGCCAACCGGCAGCCGCCCAACCGCATCCGTGTAAAGCCGTTCGGCCCGCAACTGATCGGTCACATCTTCCAACGTCAGCAGCTTACCTCCGAGGTCAGTCTCGTAGATGTTGCCGACGATCTCGCGTCCGGTAGAACTGGTGAGTGAAAATCCCTTCGCCGCACTTCCAATCAGGTCTTGCAGCTCTGACAGGATCTCAGCCGCAGTGCTACCTTCGGGCAGTTGGAAAACGCCGGTCTCGATGGCCTGTGAATAGGCCTCGACGATGTGCCTACCAGGTTCAAGGAGGGCGCCATCGGGATCTGCGACTTCGCGATACTTCTGGTTGGCAAAGACAAGCCTGTCGTTTTCGTCGGTGAGTGCGATCCCAAAATCAACCGCGTCGATCGCCTTGTTCAGAAGCGTGCGTGCGCGCGCCTCTGCCGTGCGCTGCTCGGTCACGTCTTTGACCTTGGCGACAAGGTGGCCATCGTCCAGACGGGTCAGGTTGATCTCGCGCTGGGTGCCGTCTTTGACCGAAATCTCGATCGTGGCGCTATCTAGTGTTTCGAGCGCGGCGATGAATGCTGGCATGCCCTGTTCTGCGCCGCGCAGGATCCTGATATGGCCACTTGCGACTGCCTGACTGATGATTTCCTGCATGGCGCGGCCTGGTTCCAGAAGATGTGCATGCGGGCCGAGCATCGCGGCGTAGCTCTTGTTGGCAAACACCAGCTTGCGGTCGCGATCAAAGAGCACAAAGCCTTCATCGAGGATGTCGAGGGCGTTGTATAAAACGGGGCCCGGTCTCTCCCGGGTGACACTCACGTCTGGGGTTTCCTTGCTCGTCCTGTGGGCGTGCATGGCAGTATCCTCGGCATAAGGCGTTTTTGTCGGACTTCTCCTACTCTTAACGACTTTGGTTTTCAGATCATCCCCATGTTCTGTATCAATTGTGTCAGGCACCGCTGGCGGAGCGCACGAAATCAAGACCACCTGATGCCGCGACCGCTGCGCCCGCATGTCAAAATGTGACGCGCCATTGACTGCGCCGCTGCGCAGAACATTTCTCGGATATGGCAACACAAGAACCGCAAATAGGCCCTGCGACACGCGCCGAAGCTCTGCTGCGAATGGAGGCATTCACGCCGCGCATGGGGCTCAACTACGCGACATTTCGCAACCATGACTATGGGCCTCAACGTCAAAGCGCCGTGTCGATGTTATCGCCCTATCTTCGCCGTCGCCTCCTGACCGAGCCGGAAGTGATTGCGGCAGCCTTGGCGGCACACGGACCTCAGGAGGCAGGCAAATTCATCCAAGAAGTTCTGTGGCGCAGCTATTTCAAGGGATGGCTGGAGCGGCGACCGGAGGTCTGGGCAAACTATATCACCGGGCGTGATGCGGACCTCGTCGCCCTTGGAGAGGATCCGGGTTTGGCAGCTCGCGTGAATGCTGCAGAAACGGGTGAGACCGGTCTTGCCTGTTTCGATACCTGGGCCAAGGAACTGGTGTGCACAGGGTATCTGCACAATCATGCGCGGATGTGGTTTGCGTCGATTTGGATCTTCACGCTCAAGCTGCCGTGGCGGTTGGGAGCAGATTTCTTCCTTCGACACTTGCTGGACGGCGACCCGGCGTCGAACACCTGTTCATGGCGCTGGGTGGCAGGGCTTCATACGCGGGGCAAGCCCTACGTGGCGCAAGCCTCGAATATCGCGCGGTTCAGTGGTGGGCGATTTGCGCCCCAGGAGAGAGAACTCGCAACAGAAGTGACTGGCCTGATGGACGAAGAACCAGATGGGCTTCCGCACGTGAAGCCCTTGCGATCTGTCCTCTCCCCTGAAGCCGCAAAACCCTCAGCGGTTCTTTTGACCGAAGAAGACTGTATGCCTGCGTCAGCGGATCTTGCGTCACTGGATATTCGGGGGGCGGCACGCCTATATTGCAGTCACCTGCGATCGCCACGCAGGGTGGCCGCCGCCGTGTCAACATTCGAGGAGGATGCTCTGGCAGATACCGTTGCACGCATAGGTCTGGATGCACAGCCCTGGGCGGCGTCGGAGCCAGAGGCGCTGGCTGATTGGGTGCAGTGGATTGGGGCGCAGCAGATCGTCATGCCCTATACAACGGTCGGCCCGCTGGGAGACTGGATTGCGCGGGCGCTGCCTTTGTTGCGGGCTCGGGGGGTCGCGGTAGCGGAATGGCAACGGGATTGGGACGGGCTGGTGTGGCCACACGCAACGGCCGGGTTTTTCAAGGTCAAAAAACGCTTGCCTGACATCCTGACCAAGGCCGGGTTGACATGAGCCGCCGCGATGAAGGGAACATAGACGCAGACGCCGGGGCCATGATCCCGAACGGCGACATGGCGTCCACAGACGCCATCAAGGTGCCTGCTGGCCGAGTCAACCGATTTATGCGGCTCGGCGGACTGGCGGCCGGGATCGCAGGGGGCGCTACGCTTCAGGCCATTGCCGGCATCGCGCGTGGCACCAGACCTGACGCACGCAGCCTTTTGGCCTCACCTGCGAATGTCCGGCGCGTTGCGGATGAACTGGCTCGCTTGCGCGGGGCGGCGATGAAAATCGGCCAGCTTCTGTCGATGGATGCCGGGGAGGTCCTGCCTCCGGAGCTTGCACAAATTCTGGCTCGGTTGCGGGATCGGGCACATATTATGCCCCCCTCCCAGCTTGGCCAAGTGTTGGAACGCGAATGGGGGGCAGGGTGGCGCCGCCAGTTCAAACGGTTCGACGTCCGCCCGATTGCGGCGGCAAGCATCGGACAGGTCCACCGCGCACGGACGCGGGACGGTCGAGATCTGGCGATCAAAGTTCAATATCCCGGAGTCGCACGCAGCATCGACAGCGATGTGAGCAACGTCGGGGCCTTATTGCGTCTTTCGGGCATGCTTCCAAAGGGGTTTGATATATCGCCCTACCTTGCTGAGGCGCGCCGACAGCTGCATGAGGAGACGGATTACGCGCGCGAGGGCGCGCAGCTCAAACGTTTCGCAGAGTGGCTCACGGACTCCGACACGTTTGTCGTGCCACAGTATCATGCGGATCTGAGCACGGCGCAGATCCTTGCCATGTCATATGTCGCCGGTCAGCCGATTGAAACCTTGGCTGACGCGGATGCGGCAACGCGCAACCGTGTAATGACTACACTTATTGATCTCAGCCTGCGCGAAGTCTTTCACTTCGGTGCCATGCAGAGCGATCCCAACTTTGCCAATTATCGCTACGTGCCGCAGAGTGGACGTATCGTGTTGCTCGACTTTGGGGCCGCGCGTAATCTCCACCCGCTGGTGACAAAATCCTATGCTGACATGCTCCGATCTGGCCTTGTCGGTGACGATCACGGGATCCGGGATGCGGCGCGTGCCTTGGGTCTCATTTCCGATGGGCCAGACATTGGCTCGTCCGAAGCGCGCCTACTTGCATTGATAGCGGGTGTGTTTGAGGTGCTGAGAGCGCAAGAGTTCGATTTTGCCGACCAGACCTTGATCCGGGCGCTGAACGAAGAGGGCATGGCCTTGGCTCAAAGCGGCTACCTTCCGCCCTCTTTGCCGATGGATGTTCTCTATCTGCAGCGCAAATTTGGCGGCCTTTTTCTGCTTGGCAATCGGCTTCGTACCAAGCTTTGCCTGCGGGATATTATTGATCCTTACCTCTAGCCCTGTGAGCGCGCGCAAGACCACAGAAGGTCTCGCGCGTGCTCTCTTCAGTTTGAGTCTGTTGCGGACGAAAAGCGCAAGCCCTGTCAGCGTTCGCCTTCGACGACCTGCGTAGAAATCAGTCCCATATGGGAGGACAAATGGGTCACCCGGTCATCTGGCTGGAGATAGCGCCCGGAGGCGAGCTCTTCTTCGATAAATGATGCCACCACCGATGTGTAGGGAGAGGTCCCTTTGAACACATCGCCTTCGGTCACATATTTCAGAGCACCGCGCAGAATTTGTCGCAGCGTGGGCGGCATAAAGATAACGCCCTCTGCAGTGCCAGACATCAGTACTTGGCCCCGTCCGATCGTGCCATCGTTGACCAGGTGCCAGTAGCGATTGCGATAGAGGAACCTTTGCTGCTGCGTATCCGCCAACACGTTTTCGATCAAATCGCGAAAGGACAAGATCATATCGCCTGCGCGGGTATCCTGCCTTAGCTCCTCGTTGACCCAAGTTACCAGGCGTTCTTCTGCGACAAAGTCCTGCCAGGTGTTTGGCACGACAAAAAACCCACCGGATGGAAACTGACCTGGTCCGCTCTTGGCGTCGCTAAAGCCCGTTCCTGAGTCCAGGTTATCGGGATCCACCAGACGCGAGAGGACTGCCCGATCGGTAAAGTCGCCACAGAGGAAAAAGCCTTTGCGTGCGGCGTCAAAATCCTCAACGGTTTTGATGTCGCGGTCGAACCGCGCGCAGATTTCAACTTCGTAGTCCAAAAGTGTCTGGGGGCTTGTTTCAACTGAGGTCACGGGAGGTGTCGCTGCGCCAAACTTGGGGAAATTGAATACTCCTTGCGCATTGGTTTCTTCTTGGTGCTCGGGGAAATTTGTCCCGCTGGCGACGTGACGTGTCGCAGAGCCAGCGGCCGGAAGCAGACGGTCATACTCAAATCTCTCGGTTGACAGCTCACCTCTGTTTGCACGCAGCGCTATCTTGGCAAGGTTCCCAGCGCCGATTTCGTCGAGAACCTCAAAGAAGTCTATTGCGCCGGTCCAGTTTCCCGCCGTCAAGTCTATCGCAGTAATGCCCTCTCTGTTTGCCTCGGTTATGAGGAGCATGTGAGGCGTGTCCCCTGAGGCGGTCCGGGTCAGCGCCAGCGTGATGCCATCCTCCGGAGCGAGCACGCCCATCTTGAGGGTCGTGCTTTCGGCGTTGAAGTGGTTCCGGCGTTTGGGATCCTCGTCAAGCGTGAGCCAGATCGTGGCCGCCAATGACAGGCCTGCACAGAGAAGCAGAACGGAATATCGCATCAGATCCCCCTCAAAACCGGAACATTACGCCGGCAGACAGGCTTGCTGCGTTGTCGTCAAAGCTGACACTACTGTCTGCGGCGTCTCCCAAGAGGGTGGCGTAGTCCAAGCTTGCAAAAACGATCACCTGCTCGCGCAGTGCGTAGCTTGCAGTGAGATTCAAACCGGCCTGAGACATCCCCGCGTTGGCGTCATAGGCCGCCAACCCCGAAGTAACCGACTGCGCGTTGGAAACCGAGAAGAAGGAATCCATCCAGTTGTCATCGGCCCAGATCAGGTAGGGCGACACCGAGAGCCCCGCGCGTTCGCTGAGCTGAATGTCATATCCGCCAGAGAGTTTGGCGCGGGTTCCTTCGTGACCATCGCTATTCAATCCGCGCATCACTTCGAGTCCGTAGCTGAATGGCCCAGTCTGATACTCGAGGAACAGTGACGCCATTGCCCCCGCGTCCACGTCCGACAGCCCCGCGAGTCGCGGATCATCTTCGACGCTGCGAGAGGTGAAGTCATATCCCACCCCAAGGCCATAGCTGAGTTCACCGCGCCCCAGTGAGCGGCTGTGCTCGAGCCCCAGCCCGCGCTGGTTCACCACGACATACTGGCCGATCTTGAGATCAACGACGGGGAAGAGGCCGCTGTCATTCTCGTCCGCTCCGGGAAACGTCGGTCCAGTGCCAAACCCCAGGCCAACAGCGCCACTGACTAGCTTATTCTCGGCATGGGCCGGGGTAGACAGGAGAACACAGAGGGCTGCTCCGAGTGCTGCCAGGTTCGATTTGCTTTGCATTTTTTGAGACCTTTCAAAGCCAAAATTCCCACCGCGGCGAACACATCGGCGCGGTGGGCAAAAACTTGTCCGAGACGTTGGGGCAGGACAGCGAAAGCACTTGAAACAACGAGGATTTTTCGCGGGCGGTTCAGGTCAGTACGCGAACGGTCGATATCGACCACTGGCGTAAAACCGGTGTCCATGGACCGAGCACCGGTCTAGAGTGGCGGCGATTTGATCGCGGATTTGGACAGGCGCATTCGATGAAGACAGAACTCACCACCCGACAGGTTTTCTCCTATGTATTCAGAGATGCCACACCAAGAAAAACGCTAGTGATCTGCCTGGGTGGTACTCTGGCTTGTGCAGTTCTGTTGGCGCTTTTTGAGCCTCGTGCGAGTCGGGATCTGCCGTTTTTATGGGCCCTGTTTCACTGGGCCGCACATCTTGCCGGAGGGCTGGGGGTCCTGATCGCAGTCTACCTAACCGCTCAGCGTGCGGGGTTATCGGATCGCTGGCGGGTCACGTTGGCGGTTGCAGCTCTACCTTTTGGGGTGGCATTTCTTTCAGTAGGGATCGAGACACTCATTGCCGCTGCAATCGGGGAGCCGCAGTTTCGAGCGGATGGCTATTGGGAAGAGCTGCAACATGTTGCCTTGCCCGCTATAAGTTTGACCTCTGTCGCGCTTCTTGCGGTTTTCAAGGCGGTGGAGATGGCCTTTGCGCGCCAATCGGAGATCCTGTCGCGTTTTGCAAAGAAGCCTTCGCTCAGGACTATGTTTCCAGAACTTCCCGCCGCGCTGGGCGAGGATCTGGTCAGCGCAAGCGCGAATGATCACTACGTCCATCTGCGAACGACTGAGGGCAGCGCCATGCTCAGTCGGCGATTTTCGGATTGTGTCGAGCAATTGTCCGCGTTTGACGGGGTGCAGGTGCACCGTTCACATTGGGTCCACCTCGCGCATGTGTCGCATGTGCGCACCAACGGGAGCAGCTATCTCTGCTCCATGCTGGACGGAACGGAGATCCCTGTAAGTCGCCGCAAATACGCGGACCTAAAGCTAAGCCTCCAACACTTCACAAAAATAGCGCGCCGCGACACGATCTGAAACGCTGGGGGCAGTTGTTGCGTCTCCATCTAAGCAAGGGGGAACCAATGCGGTGTCGAAGAGCGGGTCTGCAAGGATAGGCGACGGGCCAATGGGTCTTTATTCTAGATCAAAGATCTGAAGGCGGCTGCGGACTATATATCTGACGAGCAGCAGCTTCGGCCCGCCACATTTACCTCGGAGGATCCACATGAACGACGCCAGCGCGCATCCAGACGACCCGCATTATGTAAACAGGAGCGGTTGGCTCCGCGCGGCGGTTCTTGGGGCCAACGATGGGATCGTCTCTGTCTCTTCGCTGGTTGTCGGCGTTGCGGCGGCAGATCCCGGCCCGCGTCCGGTCTTGATCGCAGGTATCGCCGGTCTGGTGGCGGGCGCGATGTCGATGGCGGCGGGTGAATACGTTTCGGTGTCGTCGCAGTCGGATGTGGAACAGGCTGACATCGAACGCGAGCGTCGCGCGCTGAGTGAGACGCCCGAGGCTGAGCTGGAAGAGCTCATCGAGATCTATGAGGGGCGCGGGCTGAGCAGACCCACCGCCGAGGCGGTTGCAAAGGAGTTGACCGAAAGGGATGCCCTTGAGGCTCATATTCGGGATGAGTTGGGCTTGTCTGAAGTCCACACCGCAAATCCTCTGCAGGCTGCTTTGGCGTCGGGGGCGACCTTTAGCGTTGCAGCAGCCATTCCGGTGCTGGCTGCGATCTTGGCACCTGGGTCGGCCATCATTCCCGTGGTGCTGATCGTGACCATTTTTGCGTTGGCCATTCTCGGAGCGCTTGGCGCAATAGCTGGAGCGGCCCCTATCGCGCCTGCGGTCATCCGCGTTGTGGGATGGGGTGTCTTCGCGATGGTCGTCACAGCCGTCATCGGCTGGTTGTTTGGTGTGAGCGTATAGGCTCGGATTGGCGCGAGCAGCGGGGTGCAACAGGCGGAGGCGTCCGTTGCGTAAGCGCGCGGGGCAGGGCGCGTCGATTCACGCGCCCCTTGCATGCGCGCCTACAGCAATTCGGACATCTCCACGGTGCGGTTCTCGGCAATCGACATCTGTGCGGCCAGTCCCATCAAGACGGCCATTTTGCCGTCATTCAGGCTGACTTCGGGGGTGCTACGCTCCCCGCGCACCAGTTCGAGAAATTTCTGGTGCTGGTAGAAGGTCGATCCATTGTGATCCCCTGCATCAAGGATCGTGGGATCGACGGGAATATCGCGCTCTTCTGGCCCTTTGGGATTGCGCGGCGAAAGCACAAGCTTGGGCACAGGGGCGTCACCCAGATGGGACGGCCAGAAGCGGCCGGGACCGGGCACAAAAGCCTCGACCTTTCCGTTGGGGCCGACGGCAGAGACGTCTTCCTGGTATTTCGATCCTTCTGCGAACATACACAACTCCAGCATGGCGCGCGCGCCAGACTCGAATTCGACGATCACATAGCCATTGTCGAGAATATCCGGGACGGCCCCATCGTAACGCTCGTCGAGATGATTCACGTCCTGTCTGCCCGAGGCCATGATGCGCACGGGCTCGGATTTGAGCGCCAGACGCATCAGGTCAAAGAAGTGGCAGCATTTTTCCACGAAGGTGCCACCCGATTGGGCGTTGAAGCGGTTCCAATCGTCGACCTTGCTAAGGAAAGGGAACCGATGTTCTCGCACCGTCAACATCTTGATGCCGCCCGTCGCGGTATCGGCCTCGTTCAGGAATGCTGTGATCGGCGGCATGTAGCGATATTCCATCGCAACCCAGACCGGAGCGGGGTAATGCGCAGCGAACTCCTCAATCCGGTTGAGATCGTCGAGGGTTGTGAACAATGGCTTTTCAACGAGAACCGGCAGCGGGTTCTGCGCGGCCAATGTTTCGAGCTGTTCAACGTGCCTGAAGTTGGGACTGGCAATCATAATGCAGTCCAGCTCTGCAATGGCCAAAAGCGCTTCGACACTGTCGACGAATTGCGCGTCGGGAGCGAATTTTGCCGCCTCTGCCTGCATCAGAGCGTTTGGCTCAAAGATTGCGGCGACCCTGGCGTCGGAAAGCAGAGCGATATTGCGAAGGTGTTCCTGACCCATCATGCCGCAGCCGATGATACCATATTGCGTGGGTTTTGACATCTTTCCTCCTACGTCAGACGCTGCACATAAAGTGCCTTGTCCGTGTCAAACCATGTTCGGGAAAACTCGACCGCATCGGGCGTCTGTGCCCAAGAAAAGCGTTCAATATATCCGACTACTTCGCCCGCAGGCTTGGTGAAACTCTCCGGTGTCCACTCTGGAACCCGCGCGATTGAGACGCGATCTTCGGCGCGGGTGATCCAGAACCCGAGGTTCAGCCGGTAGTAGCGATAGAGAGAATCAGACATTTGCGTGGGGTCGACGCGACCCGAGTCTCCGTCCAGCCAGATTTCCTCGATCGCGATTTTGACGCCATCCAGATACCGAAGCCGGCGCATTCGATTGCCGTGGGCAGAGGTGCCAAACGCCGGCAGATCATCCGGTTTTTTGACATAGTCCACGCTGAGAATATCCGCGTGTGGTAGGCCGCCGCCTTGGTGTAGCTCAAGGCGAAACATCGAGTAGATACTCTGTGCGCTCTGGCTTGATCTGACGTAATTTCCGGACCCTTGAACGCGCTCGAGAAGGCTCTGTTTTTCCAGTTCTAACAAGGCTTTGCGTAGCGTCCGCACCGTTGTGCCATACTGGGTGGCCAGCTGCCGCTCTGGCGGCAGGCGCTCTCCGTTTACAAGCCGTCCCGCTGCAATTTCCCGGATCAGGGACTCGCTGATTTGGAGGTAGAGCGGGATCGACGTGGCGGAAATAGGCGCATCTGTCATGGGAAGGAGCTTGCCTTGCAGAAAAAATTGATACACCATTGATGTACATTAACGCGCAGGCTATGCAAGTCAAAATTGAGATCGAAGACTTGGGAGAAATCGATGACCGTTGTCCCCGTGACATCCGCCGATCTGGACGCCGTGGAAGTGTCCTGGTTCGCCGCGCTTTGCTCAGACGATTACCAGTTTCTGGGCGTGCCTGACGGCAATCTGCGTTCGTCCTGGGCACATTGTTCAAACATTGTGAAAGAGGCGGAAAAACAGGGGTTTCGGAACATCCTTTGCCCTTCTTCCTATCAGGTCGGGCAGGACACGCTTAGCTTTGTTGCGGGCTGTGCGCCGATCACCGACAAGATCAATCTTCTGGCCGCTGTCCGCTGTGGAGAAATGCAGCCGATCATGTTGGCGCGCACGATTGCAACGCTCGATCACATGCTCGAGGGGCGCTTGACGGTCAATATCATCTCTTCCGACTTCCCGGGCGAAAAAGCGGATAGCGATTATCGCTACCAGCGCTCACGCGAGGTCGTTGAAATCCTGAAGCAGGCCTGGACCCGCGATGAGATCAACTATCAGGGTGAGGTTTACAATTTCAGCGGTCTCACCACGGATCCGGCCCGGCCGTATCAGACCGGTGGCCCTCTCCTGTACTTTGGCGGGTACTCTCCAGCGGCATTGGAACTCTGCGGTCAGCATTGCGATGTTTACCTCATGTGGCCGGAGAAGATGGAAGAGCTCCAAGGGCGTATGCAGGCTGTCAACGCTGTGGCGGAAAAATACAATCGCACATTGGATTATGGGCTGCGTGTTCATACCATCGTGCGCGACACCGAGGCTGAAGCCCGTGAATATGCGGACTATATCGTCTCCAAGCTGGAAGACGAGCGGGGCAGCGCCATCCGCGAGCGTGCCCTGGACGCCAAATCACTCGGCGTGAGCCATCAGGCGAAGAACCGAGAAATTGCAGATAGCCATGGCTTTATCGAACCGAACCTCTGGACTGGTGTCGGGCGCGCCCGCTCCGGCTGTGGCGCCGCGCTGGTCGGCTCGACCGATCAGGTCATGAGCAAGCTCGAAGACTACCAGAAGATGGGCATTCGCGCGTTTATCTTCTCGGGCTACCCGCACCTCGAAGAAGCCAAGCATTTTGGTGCGCGGATCATGCCGCATTTGAAAACCTGTTCGTTGCCCGAGGCGCATGGCCGTGTTCCGTCCACAGCCCCGGCGACACCTCTTGCCGTAGGAGAACGCCGCTAATGGATCGCGTAAACCTGACATCTGATCTGTCGTTCAGCCGCCTTGTTTATGGGATGTGGCGCATCGGAGATGTAAAAGACACCTCCCCCGCCCACGTCGAAGCCAAGATCGCAGCCTGTCTCGAGCAAGGCATCACCACCTTTGATCAGGCCGACATCTATGGGGATTATGGCGCGGAGGCTATCTTGGGTGGAGCCTTGAAGGCGAACCCTTCTCTGCGCGACCAGATGGAGATCGTGACCAAGTGCGACATCGTCGCCCCGATTGGTCGATACGCCGACAAATCGGTGAAATACTACGACACATCGCGCGCGCACATCATGCACTCGGTTGAAACCTCACTGTCCGAGATGGGCATCGAGCAGATCGACCTTTTGCTGATCCACCGTCCCGACCCGCTGATGGATCACAATGAGACCGGCGCGGCGCTCGATGAACTGGTGACCTCCGGCAAGGTGCGCGCCGTCGGCGTGTCCAACTTCCGTCCATGGGATTGGTCGCTGTTGCAGTCGGCGATGAAGACACCACTTTCGACCAACCAGATCGAAATCTCTTTGGGAGAGGTTTCCCCCTTCACAAATGGCGATCTGGCTTTCCATCAGCAGCACAATCTCCCCGTTATGGCCTGGTCGCCGCTGGGCGGTGGCGGGCTGATGACCGCTACAAGTGAGCTTACCAAACGGATGGATGCAATTGCGGCTGCGCAGGACGTGGATCGCGCTGCTGTCGCGGTTGCCTTTCTGCTACGCCACCCGGCGCAGATCCTGCCAGTTTTGGGGACCAATAACCTCGACCGTATCAAAACGATCTCAGACGCAACCAAAGTCGAGCTGGATCGTGAAACCTGGTTCAAACTCTATGAGGCCGCATTGGGCAAAGAGGTGCCATGATGTCGATTGATGGACCTACTCTGACGCAGAGCTTCGAGCCGGATCCGTCCAATACCCGCCTGTTGCGGGATGCCTTCGGCCGGTTCGCAACTGGCGTGACTATCGTGACTGCTGCCACCGAAGAAGGCCCGGTCGCTATCACGGCAAACAGTTTTTCCTCAGTGTCGCTGACGCCCCCCTTGGTGCTCTGGTCGCCCGATCGCAACTCGCGCCGGTTCCCCTATTTCGAGAGAGCCGAACACTACGCCATTCACGTCCTCGCCGCAGAACAAGGCGACCTGTGTTGGCATGTGGCAAAAGATGCATTTGGCCTGAAGGAAATGGACCTTGCCGTAAATGACGAAGGGGTGCCGGTGCTGGAGGGATGCCTGGCCCGCTTTGAGTGCCGTCGCACGGCGATCTACGATGGAGGAGATCATGCGATTGTGCTCGGCGAGGTGCGCCGCGCCACTATGCGGGAGGATGGCGAGGCACTGACGTTCTTCAAAGGGCAGATGGGGCAGTTCGCAGCACGTTGAGGCACGGTATCGTTCTGGCCCCATGGGCCAGGGCGGTCTAAGGGAGGATGACAACAAATGAAGCCAATCCTGGCTCTACTGGCTGTATTACGCCCGCTCAACAGCGGGCTTTTGGCGGTTGGACGCTGGATCGGGGTGTGCGCCGTTGCCGCAATGGTGATTGCGATCCTGATTCAGGTTTTCTTTCGCTATGTGCTTGGAAATGCGCTGCCTTGGCCGGACGAGGCAGCGCGTTTCTGCATGCTGTGGATGACTGGCCTGATGGCGCCGACCGCGTTTCGGCGCGGTGGGTTTGTCGCCATTGATGTCTTCGAAGTCCTCTTGCGCGGGGTGGCAGTTCACCTGTTGCAACTGGTGCTTCTGGGCATCGCCATGAGCGTGCTGATCCTCGCCTTTCAGATCGGATACAAAGAAGTTGGCGGGATTGGCGGCCGCTTCGCCACCGCGTCTCTCTATGTCCCGACATCCTTTGCGTTTGATGAGTGGTACCGCGTCCCGCGCAGCTGGATGATGATGTCGCTTTTGGTCGGGGTCGGACTTTTGATCCTCGTGTGCATCGAGCTCATGCTCGAGCGCGTTGTGCATATCTTCGGGCAGGGCGACCTGTTGCCCGCACGCGACAAGTTCACCATGGGAGGTGCGGAGTAATGCTGATTTGGTTCCTCCCGGTATTTCTGGTCCTTTTGATGATCGGCCTACCGGTGTTCTTCAGCCTACTGGCGGCCCCCGGTGCGTTGCTGATTTTGAACGGTCAAGAACGCGACCTGACACTTCTTTATCGTAACCTTTACAATGGTATGGACAGCTTCCCGCTGATGGCGATCCCCTTCTTCATGTTGGCAGGGGAGTTGATGAACCGTGGCGGCATCACGCAGCGACTGGTGGAGTTCTCTCAGGCCTTGATGGGGCATCTGCGCGGGGGCTTGGCACAGGTGAACATCCTGTCTTCGATCCTCTTTGCTGGCCTGTCTGGCTCTGCGGTCGCAGACACTTCGGCCCTTGGGTCCATGCTGATCCCAGCGATGGAAAAAGAAGGCTATTCGCGTCGGTTCGCCGCTGCCATCACTGCCGCAAGTTCGGTCATCGGCCCGATTATCCCCCCTTCGGGCATCATGATCATCTACGCCTATGTTATGGGGGAAAGCGTCGCGGCGCTCTTCCTTGCCGGGATCGTTCCGGGTGTTCTGGTGGGGGTTGGGCTGATGGTCGCAGTGCGTCTGATGGCCAATCGGTACCAGTTGCCAGAAGCAAAACGCGTTGTTTTTGAAAAGGTTGAAATTGGCCGGATGGAATCCGTGGTGTCCTTTCTTCTGGTGCGCCTCAACCTCGGCCTGATCCTGTCGCAGTTCGTACCCAGCGGGGCAGACGCCACTGCGACAACTCATTGGTTGATCTTCCTCGCGAGTCTCCTTGCGGCGCATGGGCTGATGCTTGGCCTGAGACGCCAGGTCAGCCATGAGTTTCGCTTGATCTGCAAACGGGCTGTTGTCCCATTGCAGACCCCTGTGCTGATCCTTGGCGGTATCCTAGCCGGTGTGTTCACCCCGACAGAGGCCGCAGCCGTAGCGGTTGCTTATGCGATTTTCATCGGGTTTGGCGTGCTGCGGACCATGACGCTGGCAGATCTGCCGGATGTGCTGACTCGTGCGGGCATCACCTCTTCGGTTGTGCTCTTGCTGGTGGGGGCGGCGATGTCGTTCAAAACCGTTGTCAGCCTCAGCCATGCGCCGGAGCAGCTTGCCTCTTTCATTCTGACCCTGTCCGAGAACCCGCTGATCCTGTTGTTCCTGATCAACCTCTTGCTCTTCATCGTAGGGATGTTCCTCGATGCGGGGCCGGCGATCATCATTCTCGGTCCCATTCTCGGCCCCGTCTTTGCGGATCTCGGGGTGGAGTCGGTGCATTTTGCAATCATCATGTGCGTCAACCTGACGGTTGGCCTGGCGACGCCACCGATGGGGCTCGTGTTGTTTGTCGCGGCAGCGGTGTCTCACGAGAGGGTGACCACGATCGCGCGGGCGATCCTGCCTTTCCTGGCGATCGAGATCGCAGTGATCTTTCTGATCACTTTCGTACCCGCGATTTCCCTTACAGTTCCAAGGCTTACTGGGTTCTTGAACTAGTAGACAAAAAGAAGAGCATAACAGGAGGAGATATAAATGCTCAAAACTTTGGTTAAGACAGCTGCGCTGTCGGTGCTTTTGGCAGGCACCGCCCTGACAGCAAGTGCTGCCGATTACACACTGCGTGCAACGGCAAACTCAAACGAAAACGACGAAGACTACGATGGCCTCGTGGTTTTCAAAAACTACGTCGAAGCCGCATCCAATGGCGCCATCGAAGTGGAGCTGTTCATCGGTACACAGCTGTGCTCGAACGGGGCGGAATGCCTTCAGGGCGTCGCGGATGGTTCGATTGACATCTATATCTCGACCTCGGGCGGTGCCTCCGGCCTGTTCCCCTATGTGCAGGTTCTGGACCTCCCCTATCTGATGGCGGACGACCGGATTGCGGAGCATGTCCTGTCCGGTGATTTCACCCGCACCATGCGGGACATGGCTCTGGAAGATTCCGGCGACACCATTCGTCTAATGACCATCGGCAACACCGGCGGCTGGCGCAACTTTGCCAACACCAAACGCCGCATCGCAGAGCCTGCGGACATGGAAGGTTTGAAGATCCGCACCGTGGTTGCGGACCTGCCGCAAGAACTGGTCAAAGCCCTGGGTGCATCCCCGACCCCGATCCCGTGGCCGGAACTGTTCACCTCCTTTCAGACCGGAGTTGTTGAAGGGTCGAAGAACGGTATCACCGACATCATGGGCATGAAGTTCCCCGATGCTGGTTTGCAGTATGTCACCCTGGATGGCCACGCCTACATGGGGGCCTTGTGGTGGATGTCGAACCAAAGCTTCCAGGCGATGCCGGAAGACATGCGCCGCGTGGTTGTGGACGGCTTCTACGCGCTGCAGCAGGCGACCTTCGCATCTCCGAAGCGTAAATCCATCGCGGCTTACGAAGAATTCGTAGCAGGTGGTGGCGACCTCTACGTACCGACCCCGGACCAGAAAGCCGCCTTCAAAGAAGCCGCTTCCCCGGTCTACGACTGGTTCAAGTCCAACGTGACCCGTGGTGACGAAATCTTCACCGCGCTGACCGACGCCGTGGCAGCTGCCGAGGCCGAGATCGACGCGGATCGCGCCAAAGACCTGAAATAAGGCTGTAAACAAAGGGGCCGTCTCATTGCGCGGCGGCCCTTATCCGATACGCTCAGGGAAAGAACGTTTGGGAAGGGAAGGGGCACGCATGATCCTGCATTGTGTATTCTGCAATTTTTCCGACGAAGCTCGCGCAGTCGAGCAGCATGCTGTGTTGTCAGAATTGCGCGATTTTGCCCTGTCGATCCGCCGCTGCATGAGCGCGGAATTCGGGCCCAATCGGGATTTCGAACAGAAGACACAAGACTACAGTCATGGGTTTGTGTTGCAGTTTAAGGACAAAGACGCCTTGGATGAATACGCCAAACACCCGATCCATCTGGCTCTGGCCGCGCGGCTGGTCAATCTTTGCGTCGGTGGGGCGGATGGTATTCTGGTCTATGATCTCGAGGTTGAAGACTGACGCGCGCGCCAGGCCGTGCGCCAGTTCTCATCTGTGAATGTCCCGGGACGTCTTTTTAGTGGCCCCGTTAATGGAACGGGTACATCCAGACCTTGTAATCGGAGACAAGGATATGCGCTTTTTCAATCTGCGCTGGGGTCATCTTTTTGACCACCTCCTCAAGACTGATCGCAGCGTCGGGGTCTCCACCGATGGCCGACAGGGTGTACCACATGTAGGCGCGCACAAGGTCCGGGGCGGGCATGCCGCGCCCAACCTCATAGTACCAGCCAATGCCGGACTGCGCGCCGGGATGTCCTTTCATGGCGCTGCGCAGGTACCATTCAAAGGCGCGGGTGTCGTCGCGTTCAACGCCCAGACCCATGGCATACATGACGCCGATCAATTCCTCGGCATCAGCGTTGCCGGATCGCGCAGCTGGCCAAAGTTCCTGCTTGGCGTCCTCAAAGTCGCCCGCCTCCATCAGGTCCCGCGCCTTTTCGATTTCAGCAAAACCGGTGGTTGCGATCATCCCAGCCAGCGTGGCTGCAATGATCCTGTGCGTTGCAAACTTCATCATCTTGTTTCACTCCTGTTGACGGTATTTATCGCCGTCAGCGCTCCTCATTGGGCCGCAGCTGCACCTGATGTCCCACCGGCTTTGACACCCGATGATTTCATGGCGACCGATCCCGCCAAAGCCGAACTCGGTCGCCTGCTATTTTATGACAAAATACTGTCAGGGAACAGAAATATCAGCTGCGGCACCTGTCATCATCCGCGTCACGGAACCTCTGATGGGCTCTCTTTGGGACTGGGCGAGGGGGGGCATGGATTGGGGCCGGAACGCCAAAGCGATACGGGACAAAACCGGGTGCAAAAACGTGTGCCCCGGAACGCGCCAGCGCTTTGGAACCTCGGGGCGCAGGCGCTTGAGCATGTGATGCATGACGGCCGCGTGAGCCGGGATCCGATCTATGGAAATGGGTTTAATACGCCCGCAGAGGAGTGGTTGCCACAGGGTCTTCAATCCTTGCTTGCCGCCCAAGCGCTGTTCCCAATGACCTCGAGCATCGAGATGGCGGGCAACGTAGGCGAAAACGAGGTCATCGGCGCCGCCCGCGATCGGATCGATGCGGCCTGGCCCATTCTGGCCAAACGGGTGCGGGTCATCCCGGAATACAGCGAGCGTTTTATTAGCGCGTTTGAGGACATCCGTACTGCACCGGACGTCAATATCACACATATTGCCGAGGCTTTGGCGCATTTCATGGTGCAGGATTTCACCTCTTATGACAGCCCGTTCGATGCCTATCTTGCCGGCGACGATACCGCCTTGTCCGCAAGTCAGAAGCGTGGCGCAGATCTGTTTTTCGGGACCGCTGGCTGCAGCGGTTGCCACGCCGGATCCTTGCTGACGGATCAGGGGTTTCATGCACTGGGGCTCCCAGCCTTTGGGCCGGGGCGCACACGGAAGTTTGATCCCTATGCACGCGATGTGGGGCGCGCGGGCGAGAGCGATGCTCTTGAAGATTTCTACCGCTTTCGGACGCCGATGTTGCGCAATGTCGCGCTGACGGCCCCTTACGGGCATAACGGTGCCTTTCCGACGCTGGAGTTGATGGTCCGGCATCATCTGGATCCCGTCAGATCGCGTGAGGCTTGGTCGCCTGAGCTTCTGGTGTTGCCTGATGTGACGTGGCTGCGCGAGATCGATTTTGTGATCCGACAAGATAGACTCGAAATGGTGCGACAGGCCGCAGCGCGCGATATAGATATCCCACCGCGCACCGATGCGGAAGTCGCTGATCTGGTTGCATTTTTGCACAGTTTGACCGGTGCGCGGGCCGAGGCACAGACATCTGAAATTCCCAAGACCGTTCCAAGCGGCCTTCCAGTAGACAGGTAAGGATCAATGGAAACACAATCCATCGCGCCACGCGGGCGCTTCGTCGCGCGTGCGTTTCTGCTAAAGGCGCGCGACATCGGCCCGGGGCTTGCTCTTGCCGCCATGATCGCAATGGCCGCGCAGTTCATCTCGGACCACTATGGCGCGCCAGTGATGCTGATGGCGATCCTTCTGGGCATCCCTTTCCAGTTCCTGTCGCAAGAGCCTCGCACCGGTCCTGGCATTCAATTTGCGGCGCGCGTTGTGTTGCGCATCGGGGTCGCCTTGTTGGGGCTGCGCGTGAGTGTCGAGATGATCCATGGGCTTGGGATGGAGTTCATCCTTGTGGTCTTTGCCGGGGTGTTTTTGACCATCATATGCTCCATCGTATTGGCACCAATGCTCGGCAAAGACCGGCTCTTTGGGTTTTTGACCGGGGGTGCTGTTGCGATCTGCGGGGCTTCCGCCGCCCTTGCAATCTCATCAGTTCTGCCAAAGACCCAAGATAGTGAGCGCAACCTGAGCTTTACGGTAATCGCGGTGACGTTGATGTCGACGGTTGCCATGATCTTCTACCCAATCCTGGCCGAGAGCCTGGGATTGGATGCGCGTCATGCGGGTGTCTTTCTTGGAGGCACGATCCATGATGTCGCGCAGGTTGTTGGCGCGGGGTATTCGATCGACACCGAGACAGGCGACTTTTCTACCGTTGTCAAACTGTTCCGGGTCACATTACTGGCGCCGATCGTATTCCTCGGCGCGCTGGTCCTGCGCAATCAAGTCCCTGCTGGCGCCAAGCGTCCGCCGTTGATCCCCGGTTTTGTTTTGGCCTTCCTGATTTTCGCGGCGCTGAACTCGATGCATTTGATCCCAGAGGTGCTGGTGCAGCCAAGCGATACGCTGTCGCGCGCTGCGCTTGTGACGGCGGTCGCTGCAGTGGGAATGAAGACTTCCATCGGCGAGTTGCGCTCGCTAGGGGGGAGCTCCGTTGCAATGATCGTTGCGCAGACAATTGGACTTGCGGTGTTCGTGCTGGCCTTTGTCGTGATGTGACACGCCATTTCCACCAAACCTGCGCGGGCAGCGTGTCTTGGTCTCGTCCAATGGGTTCGCCCTTGAATGTACCAGGCCCCTTATATCAGGGGCTTGGTACACTCGTTTCATGTGTTATCCCGCTGCATGCAGGGGCGCCGCGTTCAGGTCAGGTCGACCGGTCCGCCCTCGACCCATGATCGCGTTGCGGCATCCGCCAGAAGCTGGGCTTGCAAGCCATCAAACAGGCTGGGGGTCGGCGCACTGCCTGTTTCGATTGCCGCGACGAAATGAGACATCTCCGCATGATAGGCGGCCTTATAGCGCTCCAGAAAGAAGTGCTGAACCGGGGCTCTGGTGAACCCGGACTGCGTTGCGATTTCCACGGTTGTCTCATGCACGTTTTCCGCGCGCAGCATACCGCCAGAGCCGTGGACTTCGATCCTCTGGTCATATCCATAGCTTGCCCGCCGCGAGTTGGTGATCTGACAGATCTTGCCGCTTGCGGTGGTGAGCGTGACGGCGGCTGTGTCGACATCGCCAGCCCTGCCAATCTCGGGGTCGATCAGCGCCGAGCCAACCGCGTAGACCCGTACCATTTCTTCGCCCAGCAAGAACCGCGCCATATCGAGATCGTGGATCATCATGTCACGAAACAGCCCGCCCGAGCTCTGGATGTAGTTGACGGGTGGCGGAGAGGGATCTCGTGACTGGATCGTCACGATCTCGACCTCGCCGATCTGCTTCTGGCGGAGCCGCATTTGCAGGTCGGCAAAGTTCGGGTCAAACCGTCGATTGAACGCTGTCAGAAAGGGGACGCCCGCGCGTTCCACTGCAGCTATACAATCGCGAATGCGGTCAGACGACAGATCCACTGGTTTTTCACAAAAGATCGCTTTGCCAGCGCGGGCTGCCGCGTGGATGAGATCATAATGCGTGTCTGTTGGGGTGCCGATCACGACGGCATCCACCTCTGTGCTTTCGATCAGCGCCAAAGGGTCCAGAACTTGCGCGCCGGTACTTTCGGCCAAGGCCTGTGCGGGCTCTGCAAAGGCATCTGCAACTGCCGTCACGGTGGCACCTTCAATCTGGCTGATCGAGCGCGCGTGAACTTGACCAATCCGGCCGCAGCCGAGAAGTCCGATCCTTGCCATTTCAGGCTCCCTTAAATGCTTGTAACACCCGGCGTGTCGCTGTGACGACGGGATCATGTGTTTCCTTGAGAATTTGCACCCGGTCAAAGCGCGCATCATCCGCGTTGACCGCAGCGCGGAGCGCCTGCCCAAACGCCATGCGCAATTCTGTCCCGATGTTGAACTTGCAGATCTTGGAGCCGCGCGCGAGCGCTTGGCGTTGTGCCACTGGCACGCCAGAGCCGCCATGGATGACCAGCGGCACGTCGGTCAACGCTTCGATCGCGCGGATCCGCAACTCATCCAAACCGCCTTCCTTGTCTTGCTGGAGGTGGACATTCCCCACAGAGATGGCCACTGCATCAACGCCGCTCTCACGCGCAAATCGGGCGGCCTCTTCCGGATCTGTCCCCGCAGAGCCTTCGCCCCCCGAGTACCCGACAAAGCCGATCTCGCCTTCGCAGGATGCGCCCGCGCTATGCGCCATTTCCGCGATTGCAGCGGTTTCGTCGATGTTTTGTTGAAGCGCTTTGCGCGATCCGTCGTACATAACCGACGTAAAACCGCTTTCAAGCGCGATCCGGCAGTCTTCGGCCGTGTAGCCGTGATCCAAATGCGCCACGACCGGTATGCTTGCCGCTTCGGCCAGATGGCGAAACATCTTGCCCAACACCGGCAAAGGCGTGTGCTCCCTACACGACGGACCAGCTTGCAGGATTATTGGCACGTGTTCGGCCTCTGCTGCTGCCACATAGGCGCGCATGTCTTCCCACCCCAGCGTGACAAGGCCTGCCACAGCGTAGCCGTCCCTCAATGCAGGTTGAAGGACGTCTCTTAGTGTCGCCAGACTCATTTGAACTTTGCCACCATGTCCATGATGCCGGGAATCGTGTGCAGCTGCTCGGCATGGGTGGGTTGGAAATACTGTTTGAGGCTTCGCTGGCTGAGGCCACCCAGAATGGTAAAGTAATACATCTGGTATCCCGGCAGAACCGCGCAAGGGTGATAGCCCTTGTCGATCAGGACCGTCGATCCGTCCATGATGTGATAGGCGTCGCCAGGTTGATTGTCTTCGCGCTGAAGCATCTGCACGCCGGAACCATAGTTCGGCTTGAAACGGAAATTGTAGGTCTCGTCGTGGCGGGTCTCATCAGGCAGGCGGTCGGTGTCGTGCTTGTGCGACGGGAACCCGGACCATCCGCCCTCCCCAACTGTGTAGAGCTCGCTCACCAAGAGACGACCTACTTTGTCATGGTGGTTCGCGCCCAGGATATGTTTGATCTTTCGATGTGTCTTCGTGTCGTCAGACCCATACTGTACAACATCCAGCGCATCCGCGCGCACGTCGAAAGGCTCCAGCACCTTGTCGTATTTTGCACCGGCGATAAAGGTCTCGGTAACGTCGGTTTTGCAGGTGATGCGCACCTTGGCTCCAACGGGCACATAAACACCCTCCGGCTCGCCATCCCACACATCTTCGGTGCGATTGCCAAGGTCGGGATAGATCGCGCCCTCGACGTCGATATCGACGGTGCCCGTGGCGGGCACAACGCAGGTTTCATAGCCGGGTACGGCGTATTCAAACACCTCTCCTCGCCTGAGCTTTACGATGTTGAAGTAGTTCAGCGGCACCAAATCATGCTCTGCGTCTACGATAGGTTTGTTTTGGTTGTCATGGGGCGCAATATGCATTGGGCGTTCCTTTCAGACGGTTGGGCCGGGGTGCGAAGCCAGAAAGGCCTCAAGCTCGGCAGTTGTAGGCATGGCGTTTGCGCAGCCAGGCTGGGAGACAACGATGGATGCACAGGCTGACCCACGCAGTACGGCGTCACTGAGCGCATGGCCCTGCGCGATTGACGCTAGAAGCCCGGCCATAAAACTATCGCCTGCGCCATTGGGTTTGACTGCGGTGACAGGGTAGATGCCGGTACGGATTTCCTGTCCCTCGGCAAAGGTGATCGCGCCCGCCTCGCCCATCTTGTAGATCACCATGCGACCTTGTGCGGCGAGGGCGCGCGCCTTCTCGAGCCCCTTGTCGATGTGACCTGCCATAAAGCCGAATTCTTCATCATTGCCCACGATCAGGTCGCTGGCCTCACCTGCGCGGGTCAGGACCTCCGAGGCCACTTCGGGCGAGGGCCAGCTATAGGGGCGGTAATCAATGTCAAAGATTACTGGCAGTCCCGCCGTCCGTGCGTGCTCGAACGCGCGAAAGGTCGCGGAGCGAGACGGCTCGGCGGCAAAGACGGTGCCTGCCGTGATCAGAGCCGAGAACGCGCTATAGTCGACTGCATCCATATCGGCTTCGGTCGCCTGAAAATCGGCAGCGCCATTGCGATAGATCACGTTCTGGAAATCATCGATCCGGCTCTCATAGACGGCAAGCGATGTGCGTGCTTCGCCTCCGACCGCGCGGACATATCGTGTCTCGACTCCATAGTCTCGCAGACGGTTCACACAAAATCGTCCGACCGCGTCATCCGAGACCGAGGTGACGAGTGCCGCTTCTGCCCCGAGTTTTACAAGACCGGCGCAGATATTGGCCGAAGATCCCCCCAGATCAGCGCGAAATGTCGTGGCGTCCTCGCTTTTGGTTCCGATGGGGTCGGCAAACATATCCATGCCAGCGCGTCCAAAGACTGCAAAGCGATTGCCTTTGATGCCGTCTATCAGGTTCACTGTTGTCCCTCCGTGTTGTCCGCGTTCAACGGTGCCTGACGGGAACGTATCTCGAAGGCGGGCGACACAAGATTGGATGTGAGTGCAAGAAAGCGCTTCATCAGATGCCCTTTCGCTGTTTGCTGCGCGAGGACTCCCAGTCCAGATGCGCAGTCCTGACGGCTTCATCCTCGGTGATATGGGGCGTTCCGACTTCCCACCATGCATGCCCTTGGGTGGTCCATCCCTCGTAGGGGTCCACATCCATTACGATCACATAGGTCTTGTCGGCGGCCTTCGCGCGTTTGAATGCCTCACCAAGTTCTGCAGGGTTGGCGACTTTTTCGGCCATCGCCCCCATCGAGGCGGCATGGGCGACAAAATCCACGCCGAAGGGTTCTGCAATGGTCGGGCAATCCGCAAGAAGGTTGTTAAAGCTTTGATTTCCTGTGTTGTTTTGCAGTTTGTTGATGACCGCAAAACCTCCGTTGTCGAGCACGAGAATAATCATCTTTTTGCCTGAGAGGACACTGGAATAAATGTCCGAGTTCAGCATCATATAAGAGCCATCCCCGCAGAAAGTGATGACATCCTGATCGGGTTCCATCTGCGACTGAGCAATGCGCGCGCCCCAGGCGCCAGCAATCTCGTAGCCCATGCATGAAAAGCCAAACTCCACATCCACCGTGCCGATATCAAGCGTGCGCCAGTTTGCTGTGACCTCGGCCGGCAATCCACCCGCAGCAGCCACGACGCGGTCGCGCGGATCGCAGAGGTCGTTCACGACGCCGATCGCCTGGGCATAGGAATTGGGGCGATTGCCGTGGGCGGTGTTCTCGACCACATATCGGTCCCACTTACTGCGCTGATCCCGCGCATAAGCGACCCAATCTAGGGGTGCATTGTAGTCTGTTGCGGCCTCGATTGCGGCGAGGCTCAACTTGGCATCGCCCACAACCGGCAAGGACATATGCTTGCCTGCATCATGGCGCGCGGCGTTGATCGAGATAAACTGAGCGTCCTTTGAAAAGGCTGTCCAGGATCCGGTGGTGAAGTCTTGCAACCGGGTGCCAACGGCGACGATCACATCGGCCTTTTCCGCGATTGCATTTGCGCTGTCTGACCCTGTCACCCCAATCGGGCCGATGTTCAGGGGGTGTGTCGCCCGCATATTGGCGCGGCCCGCGATGGTTTCGACCACCGGGATCTGGTGGGTCTCGGCAAATTCACGGAGTGTTTCTGCGGCGCGAGAGTATTGGATGCCACCACCTGCAATCAGGATGGGGCGCTCCGCCGCGGCTAGCGCGGCGACCGCATCTGCGATTTCATCTGCATCTGGTGCCTGACGGCGAATGCGATGTACCTTTTTGTCAAAGAATTTAGTTGGATAATCATAGGTCCAGCCCTGCACGTCTTGAGGCAGGCCGATAAAGGCCGGGCCGCAATCCGCCGGATCAAGCATGGTTGCAATCGCAGCCGGGAGCGATTGAATCACCTGTGCTGGATGGCAGATTCGATCCCAAAAGCGGCTGACCGGTTTGAACGCGTCGTTCACGCCAAAGGTCGGATCGTTGAAGTTTTCCATTTGTTGCAGAACTGGGTCCGGCAAGCGGGTGAGGAAGGTATCTCCGCAGAGCATCAGCATCGGCAAGCGATTGGCATGAGCCAGCCCTGCCGCCGTCACGAGATTGGCGGTGCCCGGCCCCGCACTTGCGGTGCAGAACATGAACCGCTGCCGTAACCAGGTCTTGGCATATCCTGCAGCTGCAAATCCCATGCTTTGTTCATTCTGTCCGCGATAGAGCGGAAGCGCATCGCGGACGGTGTTCAACGCCTCGCCCAGACAGGTCACATTGCCATGTCCAAAGATGCCGAAGCCACCGCCACACAGGCGCATCTCTTCGCCATCGATTTCAATGTACTGGTTGCACAGCCAGCGGATGATGGCCTGTGCTGTGGTCAGGCGGATGGTGTCGTCTTGCGCAGACATGTCAGCGTATCTCCCATGGGAAAAAGCGGCGCATTGCCAAATGTGGCTTGCTAGATCTCGATTCACACGATACGAATTTTGCAACCGGTTGCAAACAGTTTTCACAGGGGAGGGGAAAATCGCATGTCGGAAATCGGTATCGGTATCCTTGGGGGTGGCTACATGGGCAAGGCGCATGCGGTGGCCATGGCCGCGGTGGGGGCGGTGTTCAATACGGCTCTTCGCCCTCGTTTGGAAATGGTCTGCGCTTCTTCGCCAGATAGTGCCGAGCGCTATCGGCAGGCCTATGGTTTTGCCCGTGCGACCGCGGATTGGAGAGAGCTTGTTCACGATCCACGCGTGGAAGCGGTAGTCATTGCTACGCCACAAGAGGTTCATCGTCAGATCGCAGAGGCATGCTTTGCGTTGGGTAAACCGGTGCTGTGTGAAAAACCCATGGGTGCATCGCTCGCGGACAGTGCAGCCATGGTCGCGGCCGCCGAAGCCTCCGGAGTCGCGAATATGGTGGGTTTCAACTACATCCGCACCCCTGCGAGCCAATTTGCCCGCGCCTTGGTTGCTGCCGGTGACATTGGTGAGATCACCTGGTTCCGCGGCGAACACACCGAGGATTTTTATGCTAACCCCGAGACCCCGGCGAGCTGGCGAACCAGTGGCATGGCAAATGGAACCATGGGGGACTTGGCGCCACATATGGTCAATGCGGCGCTGGCGCTGATCGGACCGATCGCGCGCGTCATGGCTGAGGTTGAAACCGTTCACAAAGAACGACCGGGCGGCCAGGTCACAAATGACGATCACGCTCAGATGATCTGCCGCTTTGAGAACGGGGCCATGGGGCAGATGTATTTCAGCCGCATCGCGACAGGACGCAAGATGGGCTATGCCTATGAGATCACAGGAACAAAAGGTGCGATCCGCTTTGATCAAGAAGATCAGAACGCGCTGTGGCTCTATCGTATGGAAGGTCCAGAAGCAGAGCGAGGATTCCGCAAGATCCTCACTGGTCCCGCCCACCCGGATTACGAACCTTTCTGTCAGGGGCCGGGGCACGGCACGGGCTATCAGGACCAGATCATCATTGAGGCGCGGGATTTCCTGCGCGCGATCGAGACCGGTGAAGCGCAGTGGCCCACGTTTCGCGACGGGCATGACGTAAACCGGGTAATTGCTGCGGGGCTGGCCGCATCCGAGAGCAAAACCTGGAAAGATATCAAAGATTTCTAAGTAGCGGAGACGCAAGACGATGAGCATCAGAATTGGCAACGCCCCCTGTTCGTGGGGTGTCGAATTTGCGGATGATCCGCGCAATCCGACATGGCGGTCAGTCCTGAAGGACTGTGCTGAGGCAGGGTACAAGGGGATAGAACTGGGGCCCGTGGGTTTCATGCCCGAGGATCCTGTGGAGCTTGGGGAGGCTTTGGCCGAGCATGATCTCGACCTGATCGGTGGCGTGGTTTTTCGCGCGTACCATGATCCAGCGGCGTGGGAGGATGTCGTGGATGCCACCCATCGTACTGCGCGCGCATTGAGAGCGCATGGTGCGCAGCATCTTGTCCTGATCGATTCGATCTCGCCACGTCGCGCGCCAACCGCGGGTCGCGCGGCAGAGGCTGAGCAGATGGACAAAGCCGAATGGACCGCCTACCGAAACCGCATCGCAGAGAGTGCTCGGATCGGGGCTGAAGAATACGGTCTGACTGTGGGCATCCATGCGCATGCTGCTGGGTTTATGGACTTTGAACCCGAGCTGGAGCGCCTTCTGAGTGAGGTGGATGAATCGCTTTTGAAGATCTGTTTCGACACCGGTCATCACTCCTATGCAGGGTTTGACCCGGTTGCGTTTATGAAGCGCCATGTTGGTCGGATTTCCTACATGCATTTCAAAGATATAGACCCGAAGGTAAAGGCGGAGGTTATCGCCAATCGCACCGGTTTTTACGAGGCATGCGGGCAGGGCATCTTTTGCAATCTGGGCCTTGGGGATGTCGATTTTCCGGCGGTGCGTCAGGTGCTTTTGGAGGCAGGATTTGCGGGATGGTGTACGGTTGAGCAGGACTGCGACCCGACCCTTGATCCGGATCCGGTTGGAGACGCACTGAAGAACCGCGAATATCTCGAAACGATCGGCTTCAACTGAGGAGATGCAGCCATGACGAAACTGAAATGGGGCATGATCGGCGGCGGTGAAGGCAGCCAGATTGGCCCGGCGCATCGTTTGGGAGCATTGGCAGATGGGCGTTTTGAATTCGCGGCCGGGGCCTTGGATCATCGCGCCGATGTCGGTCGGGCCTATGCGCAGAGTCTCGGCATTGCCGCAGATCGCGCCTACGGAGATTGGAGCGAAATGCTCGATGGTGAGCGTGGTCGTGAGGACCGTGTTGATCTGGTGACTGTCGCGACGCCAAATGCTACGCACTTTGAGATCACCAAGAACTTCCTCGAGGCCGGTTTCAACGTGCTCTGCGAAAAACCGATGACCATGACGGTGGAAGAAGGCGAGGAGATTGTCAAAATTGCGCAGAAATCCGGTAAGATCTGTGCCGTGAACTACTGCTATTCAGCCTATCCGATGGTGCGGCAAGCCCGCGCAATGGTGCGTGCTGGAGAAATTGGCAAGATCCGCCTCGTTGTCACCAACTTTAGCCACGGTCATCACGGGGATGCCACAGATGCGGATAATCCTCGGGTGAGGTGGCGCTATGACCCTGAAATGGCTGGGGTGTCCGGACAGTTCGCGGATTGCGGCATTCATGCTCTGCACATGGCCAGCTTTATCTGCTGTGATGAGGTGGAGCGGCTCTCGGCGGACTTTGCCTCTACGATTTCTTCGCGGGTGCTAGAGGATGACGCGATGGTCAACTTCCGCCTCGAAGGCGGCACCGTAGGCCGGCTCTGGACGTCGTCCGTGGCCATCGGGCGCCAGCATGGTTTCGACATTCAGGTGTTTGGGGAAACAGGGGGGCTGCGTTGGGCGTCTGAACAACCAAACCAGTTGATCTATACGCCCGTCGGAGGGCGCACACAGGTCATCGAGAAGGGCGAAGCAGGTCTGCATGAGGAGGCGCAACGTCTCAGCCGCGTTGCGATTGCCCACCCTGAGGGCTTTCCACTGGCGGTGGCCAATATCTATTGCGATCTGGCCGACGCAATTTCCGGGGCGGCCAGAGATGGCTTGCCCAATGCGGCGGACGGAGTGCGTTCCATGGCTGCGGTTCACACTGCGGTGTCTTCGGCCAAGGCTGGCGGTGAATGGATGGACGCGCGCCCACCGATGTTTCGCTAGGTTTTGGGGGCGGGGCGCAATGTGCCCCGCTCGACAATCGAACAGGGAAAGATGCGGGCCTCGGGATAGCGGTCCGGCTCATCGAGCATCGCCACCATCAATTCAATGGATGAAGAGACGATTTGTCGGATCGGCTGATGAACCGTTGTCAGGTCGATGCTCTCCCAGCCAGCCATTTCCATATCATTCAATCCGATGATGCCGATGTCCTTCGGTACGCTGAGGCCGCTGTCTGAGATGGCCGAGAGCGCACCAATCGAGAGGACGTCGTCGCCACAGAAATACGCCTCGGCAGGCCCAGCCTGTAGAAGCCTCATCATCTCGGAGCGTCCCGCCTGAAAGGAATAGGCCTCGGCGAAGGAGTATGTCGCCCGGATGTTGGGGTGTTTGGACATTTCCGACATGAAGCCTGCATGGCGATCCTGCGTGGAGGTCGCAGTTTCCGGACCGCCCATAAAGGCCACATGCGTATAGTTCCGCGCGATGAGCGCGCGTGCCGCCATGCGCCCCGATTCAACGTTGTCGATCCCAACAACATGCACCTGCGGCGCCGAGGATGATCTGCCAAAACTATGAACGACGGGCACACCTGCGTCGCGAAAGGCTTTGGCAAACCCCGGGGGCAACGTGGACGAGGCCACAACCACCCCATCGACGGAATACTGACGCAGCATGTTCACGGAATGCTCGGGGTCTGTTTCATCCGTCAGGTTTACAAGCAATGGGCGCAGGCCCCGATCCTGAAGGCCGCGCGTGAAGAGATCAAAGACCTCGAGAAAGATGGGGTTGTGAAAGTTGTTCGAGACAAGCCCGATCAGCTTGGTGCGCCCTGTTGTCAGCGAGGAGGCCAGCGCATTTGGGCTGTAGCCCAGTTCGCGGGCGGCCTTTTCAACCTTGCGCCGCATCTTGTCGGACACAGAGGCCCCGTCGGTAAAGGTGCGCGATACAGCAGAACGGGAAACCCCCGCACGTTCTGCAACCTCTTTCAACGTAACGGCCATCCCGTTTGCCTTCTTAGCTAACCTGTCTGTTCCTTGTAGCGGGTTTACAAGGTTCCCGCAGTATCAAATGCTCCACAAAATTTTGCAACCGGTTGCAAAGTAGATTGGGATGTGGTTAATCTTGAGTCGGAGAGGCGGGGAGGACCGCTCTCGCACCAGAAGCAAGGTGAATTTGGGGAGGAAATCATGACTTCATTGACAAAGAAATTTGCGCTGGCGGCGGTTGTTGCCGCAGCGCCCCTGATGGTGGCCACGACGGTCTCAGCCGAAGGGGAGAAATACATCCTGGTCAGCCACGCGCCTGACAGCGACAGCTGGTGGAATACGATCAAGAACGGCATCACACTGGCCGGCGAGCAGATGGACGTCGAAGTGGAATACCGCAACCCACCTACGGGCGATTTAGCCGATATGGCGCGGATCATCGAGCAGGCGGCCGCATCAGGCCCGAATGGGATTATCACCACGCTGGCAGATTATGACGTGTTGTCCGGTCCCATCAAAACGGCGGTCGACAGTGGCGTGGACGTGATCATCATGAACACGGGCACCCCGGATCAGGCACGCTCTGTCGGGGCTTTGATGTATGTGGGGCAGCCGGAGTACGACGCGGGCTACGCTGCGGGTCTGCGCGCCAAAGGCGACGGTGTCGAGAGCTTCCTATGTGTGAACCACTATATTGTACAACCTTCCTCGCAGGATCGTTGCCAGGGGTTCGCGGATGGTCTCGGGGTGGAGCTCGGTACGCAAATGATTGACGCGGGTCAGGACCCGGCTGAAATCAAGAACCGTGTGCTGGCCTATCTTTCGGCCAATCCCGACACCGACGCTGTTTTGACCCTGGGGCCGACCAGTGCCGACCCAACGCTCCTGGCGCTTGAAGAAAACGGCATGGCGGGTGACATCTACTTCGGCACCTTCGATCTGGGCGGCGAAATCGTCAAAGGCATCCAATCCGGTGTAATCCAGTGGGGCATTGACCAGCAGCCTTTCCTCCAGGCTTACCTGCCGGTTGTGGTCATGACGAATTACCACCGCTATGGCGTCCTGCCCGGCAACAACATCAACTCTGGTCCCGGCTTTGTAACCGCCGATGGTCTCGAGAAGATCGAGCAGTTTGCAGGCGAGTATCGCTGATTTCCTTCCCAAGGGCGGCCGGAGCGATTTGGCCGCCCTTTCTCTATCCTGACAACGGAGCTTAGAGGCACCCATGTCCAACGCATCCACCGATACCGCGGTCGACGAGAGGATCAAATCCCGATCCCGCCTCCGCGAAGCCTTGATCCGCCCGGAGCTTGGCGGCATGGTCGGCACCGTCGCCGTGTTCACGTTCTTCCTTTTGTTCGCCTTCGACAGCGGCATGTTCAATAGCCAGGGCATGATGAACTGGGCGACGGTCTCGGCACAGTTCATGATTATCGCCGTTGGCGCGTGCCTGCTGATGATCGCAGGCGAGTTTGACCTATCGGTCGGCTCGATGATCGGCTTTGCCGGTATGTTGATCGCGATCTTTAGCGTGACGCTTGGCTGGCCGGTCTGGATGGCGATCATGCTCACATTTGTGCTGTGCGTCGCAATCGGCGCGCTAAACGGCTTCATCGTGATCCGTACAGGCTTGCCCAGCTTTATTGTGACTCTGGCCTTCCTGTTCATCCTGCGCGGTTTTGCGATTTTTCTGCCGCAAGTGATTGAGCGCAAAACGATTATTGGTGGGATCAAGGATGCGGCAGAGGGCGACTGGCTTGCTCCCATTTTTGGGGGCAAAGTCCTGACAGGTCTGTTTCAGTGGATGGGGGAAGCGGGCCTCATCGCCACATTTGAACGTGGCACCCGGCAGGGCCAGCCCGTTGTGGATGGCGTTCCGATGTTGATCATCTGGGCGATTGTGCTGATCCTCTTTGGCCATATTCTGCTGACCAAGACCAAGTTCGGGAACTGGATCTTTGCCGCCGGTGGAGATGCGGAGGCTGCCCGCAACTCGGGTGTGCCAGTGAACAAGGTCAAGATCCTCATGTTCATGTTCACCGCCTTCTGCGCCACCGTATTTGCGGTCTGTCAGGTGATGGAGTTCGGCTCTGCGGGCGCAGACCGTGGTCTGTTGAAAGAATTCGAGGCCATCATCGCCGTGGTCATCGGGGGCGCGTTGCTGACGGGGGGCTATGGCTCTGTTCTGGGCGCGGCTCTTGGGGCGCTGATCTTTGGCGTGGTCCAGCAGGGTCTGTTTTTCGCAGGCGTTGAAAGCAGTCTCTTCCGCGTTTTCCTCGGAGTGATCCTTTTGGGCGCCGTGATCCTGAACACCTATATCCGTCGCATCATCACGGGGGAGCGCTAAAATGGCATCCGAACACGCACCCATCATCGAGATGAAGAATATCGAGAAGCATTTCGGCAGCGTTATCGCTTTGGCTGGCGTTTCTCTCGAGGTCTTCCCCGGTGAATGTCATTGTCTGTTGGGCGACAACGGGGCGGGCAAATCGACCTTCATCAAAACCATGTCCGGCGTCCACAAGCCGACCCATGGCGAGATCTACTTTGAAGGAAAGCCCATGAGTTTCGGCGACCCTCGCGATGCGATCTCGGCTGGCATTGCAACGGTGCACCAGCATCTGGCAATGATCCCCTTGATGTCCGTCAGCCGGAACTTCTTTATGGGCAACGAGCCAACAAAGAAGATCGGGCCGCTGAACTTCTTTGACCATGATTACGCCAATCAAGTGACTATGGATGAGATGCGCAAGATGGGGATCAACCTGCGCGGCCCGGATCAGGCCGTGGGCACCCTGTCGGGTGGGGAGCGTCAGACGGTCGCCATCGCGCGCGCGGTACATTTCGGAGCCAAGGTGCTGATCCTCGACGAGCCGACCTCGGCGCTGGGTGTGCGCCAGACTGCAAATGTGCTCGCCACCATCGACAAGGTTCGCAAGCAAGGTATCGCAGTGGTTTTCATCACCCATAATGTGCGCCATGCGCTTGCAGTAGGGGACCGTTTCACTGTGCTAAACCGAGGTCAGACATTGGGGACCGCGCAGCGCGGGCAGATTACCCCCGAAGAACTGCAAGATCTGATGGCGGGCGGACAGGAGCTCGTCGCGCTCGAAGGCAGTCTTGGCGGAACCGTCTAATCAGAGGTTTTGCAGGCGGGTGAACGCTCGCCACGAAAATCTCTCTGGATAAGCCAAAGAAAAGGCGGGACATCAACGTCCCGCCTTTTCCATGTGTCCTACTTATCTGTTGATCACGATATGTAGGGGAAAGACCAGATTTAGTGTTCAGGTCATATCACGCGCGCCTCGGCCTTCATTGCCAACGCGCCATCCGCGCGCCGCACCCAAAGGCTGTAGGTCTTCGCATCCTCGCCAATGGCGCCGTGTACCGAAAACGGATCATTGTCAAAAACCGGAGAGAGCGCACGAAATTCAAACCCCGTGACCGTTGCACTGGGACGTTCTCGGCGCAACAAATCCAGAAGGAGCGTAGCAAGCAATGGGCCGTGCACGACGAGGCCACTATATCCTTCGGAGACGGTGCAAAAGGGCCGGTCGTAGTGGATCCGGTGCCCGTTGAATGTCAGCGCTGAATAGCGAAACAGGAGAACCGGATCAGGAGTGATTTCGCGTGAAAAGTCAGAGGTTTCTGGCGCGGGCAATGGTTTTTGCACCGGTGCGTCGGGCGAGGGTTCTTGGCGGTAAACGATGTCGTGTTCTTCATCAATGCCAAGGGTGTCCTGATCAAATATCTGGTGCCTGACCGTGATAAAGACCAAGGGGCCACTGCGGCCTTCCTTGGCAATCACCGATTGAACCGTCGATTTCTTGGTGAGCACATGCCCGATCCGCAGTGGGGCATGGAACTGCAATCTGCTGCCCGCCCACATCCGGCGTGGCAAAGGCACTGGCGGAAGAAACCCACCCAGAGCAGCATGCCCGTCATACCCGGCTTCTGACAGCTTGTAGATTGGCAGAAAATGCATCCAATGCCAGAGCGGAGGCAGTTCGGAGTCCTCTCCATATTCCGTGCCGGAGCAATCAAGCGTTGCCGCCAGTGCGTTGGCAGGAAAAGGCGCAATCCACTCGGTGCGGGTTTCTGTTCGGCCGATCCAATCTGCCAGACGGTCCATCTGCCTCTGCCCTCTATTGTGTCAGGTATCCGCGTGATCCTTGCACAGGTCTTGAATTCAGAAAATTCGCAGTTCATGAATGCTGTGTTCTTCAAAGGTGAATGCAAATGAACATCGAACTTGCGGACCTGAGGCTTTTTGTGATGATCGCCGAGTGCGGCAACCTGACCCACGGTGCTGCGCGTGCCTTCCTGTCGCCGCCCGCTGCCAGCGCCCGCATCAAAGCCATGGAGCAAGAGATTGGCCAGCAACTCCTTGTGCGCAAGAACAAAGGGGTAGAGCTGACACCGTCGGGTGACGCCTTGTTGCGGCATGCACGCCTTGTCCTACGACAGTTTGATTTCCTCACGGATGACATGACGAATGCTCAGATGGGACACTTGCGTATCTATGCCAACACGACAGGAGTGACGGAATTCCTGCCCGCGATCCTCGCGCGTTTTTTGGCGGACCATCCGGGCGTTCGGGTCGATCTTCAGGAGCGACTGACCCAAGAGATCATCCGTGCTGTGGCCGATGGGACTGCGGATATCGGGATCATTTCTGGCACCGAAGGGCGTGATGGATTGGAGCGACTGCGTTTTGCGACGGACCGGCTGATGCTGGCGGTTCCTTCCGGGCATCCTTTGGCCCATCATGATCAGGTTTCCCTGGAGCAAACCCTGGCATTTGAGCATATCGCGCTTCACGATGGCAGCACTTTGCTCGATTTCCTGCGTCGGCAGTTGCGTCGTTCAGCGTTTGATCGCCAACTCAGAATTCAGGTGCGCAGTTTTGAAGCCATGTGTCGCCTGATCGAGGCAGGCGTTGGGATCGGGGTCGTGCCGGAGTCTGCCGCGCTGCGCCACCTGCAGACCATGGACATCACGTTGCTGGCTTTGGCGGACGACTGGGCCGTAAGAGATCGCTCTATCCTAGTGCGTCGCTGGGCCGATCTGCCCCAATCCGCGCAAAGGCTCATTGATCTGCTGGTAGAGAAAGAAGCAGGCGGTGCCGAAGTCTGAAGAAGCTTGAGTGCCGTACGGGCGCTATGCAGAGCAAAGCAGGTGCATTTCTAGCGTTGAAATGCGCGTTCCAATCAACTGTCCGAGCGAGAGGGCTGAAACTCTGCCACGATGGTATCAAGCAAGGCGCGCACCCGGCGCGGCTGAGGTCTTCCCGCCGACATTACCACCTGCAAGTGGATCGGCTCGATCTCAAAGTTCCGCAGAAGTGGCACAAGCCGCCCCTCTGCGAGGTCCTGCTGCACATCCCATTGCGACTTGCGCATGATCCCGCGCCCCTCCAGAGCCCATTGGCGGATCAGATCACCATCATTGGCGATGCGGTTTCCACGCACCACAACGCGTTTCCTGCGCCCATCCATGTCAAAGGGCCAGGCGCGATCCACATCCGATCCAAACCGCATCAACAGGCAGTTGTGATGCGCCAGATCCAAAGGATCGCCTGGGGTGCCGTTGGCCTCCAGATAGCTTGGTGCAGCGCAGACAATCCTCGCGTTGTCTGCGAGCCGACGCATGATGAGGCTGCTGTCCGCCAACTCACCATAGCGGATCGCCATATCCAGCCCCATGGTTGCCATATCCACAAAACCATCACTCAAATGGAGGTCGATCGAAACCTCTGGGTTCTGCTCGAGGAACCTGTCTAGGATCGGGGCAAGCCGGTTGCGCCCCAAATCCGAAGGCGCGCTGACGCGGATCGGCCCGGCAATCTGTTGAGTCCCAAGGCGGATCCGCGACTCGAGTTCCTCTGTTTCCGCAAGCAGCCGCTGGGCGCCATGGACGAGTTCGCGGCCCTCTTCTGTCAGGCTGATGGACCTCGTTGTGCGGTTGAGCAATCGCGCGCCGAAGTGGGCTTCAAGCGCAGCGAGGCGTTCTGAGACGGTCGCCGGTGACAGTCCCTGTTCTCGCCCGCCAGCTGCGAGCCCGCCTTTCTCCACTATGCGGAGAAACAGAGAGAGATTATCTAACAGCATTATTCGCCTTGTCCGAATTATAATTTCGAATTTTAGACAATTATCTTACGGATCCGCAATCTGCATCTTGGTTTCATCAAGGAAACGGCCAAAACGATCAGGCATCGAAGGACCAGACATATGACCACCCTTTTTGACCCCATAAAAGTGGGCGCGCTTTCGCTTCCGTCCCGGATTGCCATGGCTCCAATGACGCGCAGCCGGACGGACCAGCCCGGAAACCTCCCCAACGACATGATGGCGGCGTATTATGCTCAACGGGCCAGTGCCGGGCTTATCATCACAGAAGCCACCCAGATCAGCCGCCAAGGACAAGGCTATTCCTTCACGCCGGGCATTCATTCCGATGATCAGGTCGCAGGATGGCGCGTGGTCACGCAGGCGGTTCATGAGGCAGGCGGACGCATTGTGAACCAGCTCTGGCATGTTGGCCGGATGGGCCACGGAATGTTCCATGCCGATGGGCTGCCTGTCGCCCCTTCGGCGATAGCACCAGATGCAAGCGTGTGGGTCGTCGATCCCAAAACCAACAGGGCCGGCATGGTGGAATGCCCGGTGCCACGTGCGCTGAAGACGACCGAGATCGCGGAGGTTGTTGCGGACTATGCTGCGGCTGCGCGCAATGCAAAGGTGGCCGGGTTTGATGGCGTCGAGATCCACGCAGCCAATGGGTATCTGATTGATGCGTTCTTACGTTCCAGTTCGAACAAACGGCAGGACCGCTACGGTGGCAGCGCGCAGAACCACATCCGGTTTGCCATCGAGGTGGTCGAGGCCGTCGCAGCGGAAATCGGTGCGGATCGCGTCGGGCTGCGGATCTCGCCTTTTATCACCCAGCGTGGAATGGACGATCCTAGCGCGCCCGAGACGATTCTTGAGATGGCCAAAGCGCTGGCGCGTATCGGGATCGCCTATATCCATATCGCCGAGGCCGATTGGGATGATGCTCCTGAAACACCGCGCGCCTTTCGCAGCGCTCTGCGTGAGGTGTTTTCCGGCAGCATCATTGTCGCCGGAGGCTACGACAAAGAAAGGGCTAAGGTGATCTTGGACGCTGGTCTGGCGGATGTGGTGGCCTTTGGTCGTGCGTTTATCGCCAACCCCGATCTGCCGCATCGCTTTGCCCAGGATTTGCCGCTGTCCGCATTTGACAGCGAGACGCTTTTTGGCGGCGATCATCAGGGCTATACAACCTATGGGCCCTATGCGCCGGGAGCTTGAGTTCGATCCAGTGACGGGGTGGCATTGGGCCACTCCAGCTCGAACCCTGCGCCCGTGTCTTGCGGTAGAATGTACAAGTGTCCGCCAAGGGCCTCCACCGTCGATTTTACGATATTGAGTCCCATCCCTGTTCCGCCACTGTCGCGTCGGGTGGTGAAGAAAGGCTGCAAGATCTTGTCGGCATTGCCCGCACTGATCCCCGCGCCGTCATCCGAGATCCGCAGGGTGATTGATCCGTTTGTGTGCGCTGTGCGTAGTTTGACGGTTTTTGCGCCATGTTGCTGTGCGTTTTGCAAAAGATGCGTCAACAGGATGGAGAGTGTGGTGGCCTCTGATGGTAGACCAAGAGAGCCATTCTCGATCATGATACTAAGAGCTGGAAACGCCCGCGTGATCTGATCTTGGATCTGCTCAAGACTACAGCGCCCGGACATCGCCTGTTGGTCCGCAAGGCTGAAGGCACGCATATGGGCCAGCAGATCTTCTATGCGTGTGCCGCCCTTCTCGATCGTGTCGAGCAACCGATGTCGCTGGCTCTGGCTCAGATCATCGTCACGCAAGAGCTCTGCTGCGCCCTTCAGTGCAGTGAGGGGTGATTTCAATTCGTGGGTGACATGGGCCGTATACGTCTTGAGCGCATCGCGATTGTTCTGTAGCCGCTCGGTCAGCGATTTGAAGCTGAGGCTTAGGTCTTCGATCTCGCGCGTGCCAAGATGATCTGGTGCCTCAAAGGCGTGATTGCCTTGGGTGGCCAGTTGGCTACGCTCTTTTAGCAGTCGGATGGGGCGGGTGATGAAGCGCCAGAACACATATCCGATCAGCGTGGTAGACAGTGCAACAAAGGCAGCGGCCTTTAGCAAATTGAAGCGCTCCCCATAGAGGAAACGAAAAATATGGCTGGGTGTACGGCTGACATAGACCGCCCCGATCAAAGCCTCGTTCACATGTACAGGCATTGCCACAAAGACGCGCACCCTAGCACCACGGCTGAGCGTATAAAGCGCAGGCGGGCTGCTGTCTCGCACCCTCGTGCGCGCAACAGAAACGACATGACCATCAAGGGCGGCGCGGACTTCGCTGACATGGCCAAGACCGCGGCCAATTTCGGCGGTCCCAGCAATCACATTGCCTTGCGTGTCAAGGAAGCGATAGCCCGCAAGTGTCTGCGCTTGCGCTGAACTTGCGATCCGAGAGAGTTGCGGTGCGAGGCGCTGGTAAGTTGCAGTCACTGATGTTGACGGGTTGGCCGCGTCGGGACGAGGTGGCAAGACGGTGGCGCTGTTGATTGACAGCGACGGAAAGATGGCGTCTTGCGCCGACACGGGCTTTGGCTTTGGCGGGGCGAGCCCCGCAGCCTCGCTGTAAAGGTCTGCATAGGTGGCCGCCATCACCGCAGCCTGCGCCAGCACGCTTTCTTCGGTCTGTTGCACCAACTGATTGTCATAGAACCGAAACAGGATCAGCCCGGCAATCGGAAGGCACAGCACAATTGCCAGCACCAGGAGGACAACAGTCCAGAGGCGCGGGCGCCACTTGCGGATCATGTCTGCTGGCATGCGCCCATCCGGAGGCCTACGCCATGTACGGTGACCACTGCTTCGGTGCAGCCGACCTCTGACATCTTTGCGCGGATGTTGCGAATGTGGCTGTCGATGGTGCGGTCCGACACATGGATATTAAACCCATAGAGCGCCTCCACAAGCTGTGCTCTGGTCAGAACAAGGTCTGGGCGCGTCATCAGGACTTTCAGCAAACGAAACTCGGAGCCGGTCAAAGATACGGGCACGCCGGCAAAGGCGCATTGGTGGCGCTCGGCATCCAACTCCAATGCGCCATGTGTCAATGCCGTGGGGAGTTGGGTGATGCTGGGTGTGCTGCGCTTCAGTATGGCCTTGATGCGGGCGACCAGTTCTCGCGGTGAAAAGGGCTTGGTCAAATAATCATCTGCGCCAAGCTCCAGCCCTACGATCCGGTCGATCTCTTCATCCCGCGCCGTCAGAAACAGGATCGGCACATCTGAGGATTTTCGGATGTCCCGGCAGACTTCGAGTCCGTCCTTTTCCGGCAGCCCGATATCCAGCACCACGAGATCGGGTGCGTCTCGCCGCTGCGCGGCAATGGCCGCAAGCCCATCGCTGGCAAAGCAGGTTTCAAACCCGGCCTTTTCAATGGCGAACCGCGTCACCTCGAGAATGTCGGGATCGTCATCGACAACAAGAATGCGTGCGGACATAAAAATCGGGCCTCTCAATTCTGCGCCCGATCATAGGCCTCAAGCCGCCACATCCGATAGCCCCATTCGCGCCAGTTCCGGATTGAAATGCGCTCGAGGTCGCGTTCAATCATGCGTGTGCAAATATCATGTCCGGTGCTTGCTTCATGATCCAGTATCGTGCGGTAGGCCCCCGGACCGAGACTGCAGATATAGTAGGTGTCAGGCCCCCGAAGCGCGCTGCCATGGGTGAGATTATATCTGGCGACTATGTCGGCAAAATTTGTGAGGCTGGAGAGGTAGAGCGTGATGGCGAGCGCAGCCAAGCACCGTCGCAATAGCCATGATGTCCCAAACCCGCGATGGATTTGCCAGATCGTCAACAGCAGCCCTGTCAGAACCAGAGCCATCCAGATAAATGCCGCGACACGCAGGTAGGTAAGGGCGTAGGCCTCAACATAGTGCTGCAATCGGATCGCGGCTGTTGCAACAAGTATCATGTTCTGCGCCAGCCACAGATAGACCAGAGACCGCAGAACCTTGTCTTGGCCAATCATGTTTCGGGTGAGCAGTGTAAAGAGTCCGGCGAGCAGCGCCGTTGCCACAAGGGGATATGCGCCGCGATGTGCATATGAGGCATAGTTCATGCCCTCGGGCAGCGACACTCCGCCGGTTAATATGCTGAGGTCCATCAGGGTCTGGATGCCGAACATCAAATTGAACAGCCAAAGCGAATTGCGCACGGAAAGCGGATTGATCAAGAAGCTGCTACGGTGCGGACCCGCCTTTGTTGCGCGCGCTGGGCGGGTTTGTGCCCCAATCCATGACTCGCTCAGATTGAGTAGCGGCCAGAGGAGTGACGCCACGCACCCCCAGAACAGAAAGCGCGTCCAAAATTCAGCCCTGAGCAGGTGGCGCAGATCGATGCTGTCCAGCGCCGCCTGTAGGACTGGGTTGGCATTTGCGAGAAGGCCCATAAACACGGCCCCCATCAGAAGCGGCAATAGCAGCGTGGCCGCCATGTGCCGGAGCCGTGACGAGTATGTTGCGGGCGGTAGCGCATCGGCGGTATCTTTCACCAAATGTACTAGCCCAAAGGCAGGGAGGCGAAGTGCCATCCTCAGTATGAGCCCCGTCGTCAAGCTGGACCCCGCCAACGCCCAAGCCGCAAGCGTGATGAGACCTCCGAGGCTAAACAGGAGTGACAGAAATTGAAGCTCGATCACCACTGGCAGATTGCAAAGCAACGCAAACCCCATGGCGAGGCCCCAGCTCCGTAAGCTTGGTCGCTCAGGTTTCACCGCCAGAATCGCTGCGGAGACAACGACGGCAAAAATGGCGAGTGAGAGACCGACCGGCTGATGCCAGAACAGCCAATCCGCAAGTGCCACAAGCGCGCCAAGCAGGGGGATCACCTGCCGCATGCGCAATGACGCCATCAACGAGCCATTTGCCCTCATAGGCTGCGCGATGTCCGGCTCTGGTGTTTCTGTCGTCTCGAGCCACCACCCGTCCAACCTGATGCGATCTGGAACGCCGTGAAGGATTAGATCCTGTGCCATGAACTGCCTCCATTGGTTTGTTTCATTGGAGGCAGTCTGGACGCCTGCCTTGCAGCTTTGTGGGGGCAGTCGCGCAGGTTTCGCGGGGCTTTTGTGCAGGAATTGTGCAGGCTCTCGCCGATGATTTGCATCTCAACCCGGTGTTGATGTCTTCAAGGCTGATCAGTTCCGGCTAATTTGGACGCATAGAAAGCAGCGTTTTGCATCTCACGCAGTTTTTAGAACAGTTGTTTCTCACTTTGCGAGAGATATGGAATGAGAGACTTCAATCCTGTCCAACCCATTGCAATCAGGAGAAAATCCAACAGATATGCAGGGATGCATTCAGTAACGGAGCCTCAAATGCCCCTCTCCTCCACACCGTTTCTCCGGTCCTCTCGGGTTCTGGTTCGCAGCCTCGGTGCTGCCGCGATTGCGCTTGCTGGTTTTGCGAGTTCGGCCGAAGCCGAAGAGCAGGAAATCCTCAATGTTTCCTACGATATTGCCCGTGAACTCTACGCGGCGCTGAACCCTGTTTTTGCCGAAAACTGGCAGGCAGAGACGGGCGAGACACTGACCATCAAACAAAGCCATGCTGGCTCTTCCAAACAGGCTCGCGCGATCCTGCAAGGTCTGCAGGCGGATCTCGTGACCTTCAATCAGGTGCTGGATGTGCAGATCCTCGCAGACAAGGGTTTTGTGGCGCAGGACTGGCAGCAAAAGCTGCCCAATAACGCATCGCCTTACTACTCGCTCCCGGCTTTCCTGGTGCGGGGTGGCAACCCCAAGGGTATTGAAGACTGGGACGATCTGACCCGTGATGACGTGGAACTCGTGTTCCCGAACCCAAAAACCAGCGGCAATGCGCGCTACACCTATCTCGCGGCCTACGCCTATGCGCTTGACAAGTTTGGAGGCGATGAGGCCGCGGCGCAGGAATTTGTCGGTAAGATCCTCTCCAATGTCGTGGTGTTCGACACCGGTGGGCGTGGTGCGACAACGAGCTTTGTCGAGCGTGAGCTTGGCGATGTGCTGATTACCTTCGAGGCCGAGGTCGAGAACATCCGCGCCAGTGAGGATGAAGGTGCCTTTGATCGTGTGGTGCCTGCAATCTCCCTCTTGGCAGAGTTCCCTGTGGCGCTGGTTGACAAGGTGGCAGATGCACGGGGCAGCCGAGCCGTTGGCGAGGCCTATCTCGACTTTCTCTACTCCAAGGACGCGCAGGAAGTCATTGCCGGTTTCAACAACCGTGTGCATCACCCCGAGGTGGTGGCTGCAACAGCCGACAAGTTCCCTGATGTGCGTCTGATCACGGTCGAAGAAGTCTTTGGCAGCTGGGCCGAAGCGCAGGAGACCCACTTTGGCGAGGGTGGTACGCTCGACCGGGTCTTCACCAACTAACCCAGATCGTTTGTGACGATGTTCGGCCCCGAGGGGGCCGGACGAAACCCATACCGGAGTATCACCGTGGTGTCCCTGACCCGAACCGCCCCGCGCGTGCTGCCGGGGTTTTCCCTTTCTCTTGGCGTGACACTATTGTTCGTGACGCTGATCATCCTATTGCCCCTAAGCGGGTTGATGTGGCAACTCGCTCAACTGAGCCCGGCTGACTATATCAAGGTGATGACATCTCGCCGCGTGCTTGTTGCGCTCAAGGTGACACTGTCTGCGGCGGCTCTTGCAACGCTGATCAATGCCGTCTTTGGTCTGCTTCTGGCTTGGGTCCTGGTGCGCTATCGCTTTTGGGGGCGCGGAACCCTGGACGCGCTTGTCGACATTCCCTTTGCGCTGCCGACTGCTGTGGCGGGGATCGCATTGGTGGCGCTCTACGACAAATCCGGCTGGATCGGCGGGATGCTCGCGGAGTTTGACATCAAGATCGCCTATACTTGGTGGGGCATTGTAATCGCGATGGTGTTCACCTCGGTGCCCTTTGCGGTGCGCGCGATACAGCCCGCGATCGAGGAACTGGACCACGATGAGGAAGCCGCGGCGCTCACGCTTGGGGCCAGTGGTCTGCAACGGTTTGTGCGGGTGATCCTGCGTCCATTGCTGCCTGCAATCCTGACCGGAGTTGCGCTTTCGTTTGTGCGCTCGCTCGGAGAGTTCGGCGCGGTCATCTTCATCGCCGGGAACCTCCCCTTCAAGACCGAGATCGCCTCGCTCTTGATCTTGATCCGACTTGATGAGTTCGACTATCCGGCGGCGGCGGCGATTGCCGGTAGCCTTCTGGGGCTTTCGCTCTTGTTGTTGATCGTGGTCAACCTGGTGCAAACCCGGCTCTATCGCTATCTGCGGACGGAAGGGTAGATCATGACGCGTTTTATATTGATTGCTCTGTCGTTTCTCTTTGTCACCGTGGTGATCGCTGTGCCCGTGGCGGCGGTGTTCCACCGCGCTTTCAGCGAGGGCTGGGGGACCTATATCGCCAACATACTGGACCAGGAGACTCTGCTAGCGATCCGCCTCACGGTGGTGACGGCGCTGATTGTATTGCCGCTGAATGTGATGTTCGGCGTCGCGGCGGCGTGGTTGATTGCGCGCTACAGGTTCTTTGGTCGGCGCGCGCTGTTAATCCTGATCGAGGCCCCTTTTGCGATCTCTCCTATCGTGGCGGGTCTGTGTTTCTTGTTGGTCTATGGGGCCTATGGTCCTGTTGGCGGCGTGCTTGCGCCGCAGGGCATACAGTTGATGTTCAACCTCACCGGGATTGTTCTGGTCTCGCTCTTTGTGACCTGCCCTTTCGTGGTGCGCGAGCTTCTTCCGGTGCTGATGGTGTCGGGCGAGGACGAGGAGAAAGCCGCCATAACACTGGGCGCAAATGGCTGGCATCTCTTCCGTTTTGTGGTGCTGCCCAATATTTCCTGGGCGCTTGTCTATGGCGTGGTGCTGACAGCGGCGCGCGCGATGGGCGAATTCGGCGCGGTAAGCGTGGTGGCTGGCTCCATTCGGGGCGAGACCATGACCCTGCCGCTGCAGATCGAGCTTTTGTACAATGACTATAACGCCACCGGAGCCTTTGCCGCTGCAACTGTGCTCACGGCTCTGGCGCTGCTGACGCTGGTGTTGCGCGGGCTCCTGAACCGCTTTGGGCCAGAGAAAGGACATGCGAGATGACGTTCGAAGCCAGTAATATTCACAAGAGTTTCAATGGCACCGAGGTGCTAAAGGGCGTCTCGCTTGCGATGAAAAAGGGCGAGTTCATAGCGCTCCTCGGCGCTTCCGGCTCGGGAAAGACCACTCTGTTGAATATCATAGCGGGTCTGCAGCAGGCGGATCGGGGGCAATTGCATCTTGATGGTCGCGACATTACCGGGCTGGCGGCGGGCAAGCGCCGCTTTGGCATGGTGTTTCAAAACTACGCGTTGTTTCGCCACATGACGGTGGCCGACAACATCGCCTTCGGTCTGCGGGTTTTGCCGCGTCGCGCGCGCCCTGGTCGTGCAGCGCGTGACGCCAAGGTCTCGGAGCTTCTGGAGATGATCGGCCTTCAGGATCTTGGCGACCGTTTTCCGCAGCAACTCTCTGGCGGGCAGCGCCAGCGCGTGGCGATGGCGCGGGCCCTGGCGATCAATCCGCAGCTTCTGTTGATGGATGAGCCCTTTAGTGCACTGGATGCGCAGGTGCGCCGGTCTCTGCGCAGCTCTGTGCGCACATTGCAGCAAAAGGTTGGGGTGGGCGCGATCATGGTGACGCATGATCAGGCCGAAGCCTGGGATCTTGCGGACCGCGTGGCCGTGATGGATCAGGGGCAGATCGTGCAGTTCGACACCCCGGATGCGCTGCGTGACCGGCCGGCGACTGGGGCCGTAAGAGAGCTACTGAAAGGCGCGGCCTGATCCCGGCGCGCCGACCTGCACGGGATCTTCACATCGACACGGCCACTTGTCGGGACAGTTTCGCCAATGCAGCCGAAAGCGCGCGCGCGGCGGCTGCTGGGCCGCGCTCAGTGACCGGGGTTTCAATGTGGAACCGTTTGACAAATTCCCGTACGCGCCCGTCTGGGGATGAAACGGCATATTGCCCGGAGAGCTCAAACAGCCCATCCGCGCGTGCGTAGCTCTGGTCAATGCGTACATCGAGCCGTGCATCGGCCGGCGTATTGAGTGGCCATGGCTCCACCGCGACAGCTGCACCCGTGCGATCGCTGAGCCCCCGCGCGATTGCAACCGACATGCCGCGCGCCGGATCATCCGCCCATTGTGCCCGTTCCTGAGAGTAGAGCGCGCCGCCATCTCCTTCGGAGACGATGTCCGACGCAGAGGCGTAGGAAGGCAGGGACACCAGCTGTACCTCGACCGTGCGCGCACTGAGATTTTTCACCCGCTCTGCGGGGGTGGCCGCGATCAGGTAGCGAGGGTCATTGGCGCTTGAACAGGCTGCAAGAGCGCCAGCAACACACAGAGATAAAACCAGTTTTTTCATATCATCTACCAAATACCAGTGAGTTCGGATCCCGTTCGATCTTGCGGGCAAGCTGCGAGACCGCGCGCGCCGCGGATTTGATTTCGCGGAGCATATCGAGCGTTTCCATATTGAAATTGGAGCGATCCCCATAGGCCGCCACCAGCGATTCCGACCGGGTCATGAGGCGCTCCAGCCGCGCGGAGAGCGCGGGCAGGCCTTCTGCGGCTTGCGCAACCGATTGCGCGGCATCACGGGCCGAGACCATGGTGGCATTTGCGTTGTCCACCAATCCGCCCTCGCGCAGTGTCGCGAGAGTGGTGCGGATTTCCTCGAGCGCCGCCGACAATGAGCTCGGAAGCGCACGAGCCGCCTCTGTGCCAATCAGCGCATCGGCACTGGTCATCAGCGTGTTGACCGATTGGATCAGCTCTTCCGCTTCAAGGTTGTTGGCTTTGGCGGCGAGGTCGCGCAGATCGTCCACCAACGCGGGCAGATTCTCTGAGGCTGTCGCGATCTCATCTGCGGCACGCGCCCCATCTTGAAGCGCGGCGGTCAGGTTCGCAACCGCGCGTCCCTGTTGCAACTCCTGCAGGATTGCGCGCAGATCTGAGACGGTGGAGCGCAGCTCTCCGGGCAGGGCGCGCGTGCTTGGATCGTTCAGCAGGGCGCGGGTCTCTTCCAAGAGGGCGACAGCGGCTGCCGGGGCCTGCCGGGTGCTTTCGGCGGCGGCCAGAGCCTCGATGCTGGCCAAGGTATTGATCGCCTGCGCCATCAATTCCTCCACCGGAAGCTGGCTGATCCGTTCCATGGCGCCTTCTGCTGTTGCAGAGAAATCAGGCAGATCCGATGGCGCGCTTGGCATTTCCGGGAAGGGCTCTGCTGTGCGATCAAATCTGGCGGGAGGGGCATCATCGAGGCGCACCAGCTCTACCATCAGCTCTGAACTCAGGAGTCCGGCAGAAGCGAGACGCGCCCGCATTCCACCCTCAACAGCGGTCTCAAGAAAGTCCAAAACGTCCTCTTCGTTCGCACCTGGCGCAAGACCCAGCAACCCTGGTTGCAGCAGGAGTTTGGCCATCAGCTTGACGTCTGCCGTGTCGGTCTCATTCTGGATCGCGGCGGTGAGGCTGCCGACTTCGCCTACCTTGATACCGCCGAGCTCTACGGGTGCACCACTGCTCAGACCCGCAACAGAATCGTCAAACGCGACAGAGATCGCAACGCCTCCGGCCATGGAGCGCGCAAAAGCAGTGCGCCTTGCGGTGGCCTCATCCGGATAGATGTCAAAGACCGCGCCGGGGCTCGCCGGGCTGCCGCCATCAAAGACAGAGTCAAATTCGATCCCGCCGGAAACAAGGGATGCAAGGCTGTCGACATCCAAAGACAGCCCTTCCGCTCCGAAGGAGACGGTAAAGCCGGAGTTATCCCAAAAGCGCGTGGCCGAGTTGATCCGGCGATCGTGCGGTGCCTCGATAAAGGCATCCACCACGATGCTGTTGCCGCTTACGGTCAGGCGGGGGTGTTCAAGGCGGCCCACTTCGATGCCGCGAAACAGGACAGGCGCGCCCTCGGTGATCATCCTGCCATCTTCGGTCCGCAAGGTAATCCGGCGCCCGGCGCGTCCGGGCTGCACCAGAGGGGGGCGATCCCGCCCCACAAATTCGGTCTGCGCGGATCCGGCGGTCTCGTCCCAGGCGCCTTCGATATAGACGCCGGACAGCACCGTGCTCAGCCCCGAGATCCCGCGCGAACTCACCTCCGGGCGCACCACCCAGAAGGTCGCATCTTCATCCAGAAAGGGAGCGATGTCCGTGTCGACGCGAACGGCAACTGAAACACGGCTCAGGTCCTCGGAGAAGCCGACCTGCTCCACCCGACCAATCACCACATCGCGATAGCGCAGCGTGGTTTCATTGGCGACCACCCCAGAGCCATTGTCAAAAGCGATGTGGATTAACTCTCCGCGCTCTGAATAGCTCTTCCAGGCGATGCCAAGCGACACGATCAGGGCAACCGGGGGCACTAGCCAGACCAGTGAGAGGTTGCGCCACATTGAAGGGCGTTGGTCCGAAATCTTTAGCTGTGCAGGCTCTTTGGGGCTCATGATGTCTTCTCATTGTCCGCCAGCCACATCAGGCGCGGATCAAAACTCTGGGCTGCCAGCATAGTGAAGGCCACCGACAAGGCAAAACTCACAGCTGCAATACCGGGACTGATCGCGGCGGCATAGTCCAGTTGTACCAATGCGGTCAAAATCGCCACAACAAAGACGTCGATCATCGACCATCTGCCGATGAATTCGACCACCTCGAACAGGACCAGTCGCCTGTGATGATCGAGTGTCACTTGCTTACGGACTGAAATTGCAAGAAATCCTATTGCGAGGAACTTTGCGATCGGGATCAGGATGCTGGCGAAAAACACGATGAAGGCCACACCGTAAGAGCCGTGATGAAACAGCTCAATGATACCGCCCATCAATGTGTTCTCGGAGGTCTGGCCAAAGGTCTTGGTGCGCAGCATCGGATAGATATTGGCCGGCACATAGGCGATCAGCCCCGCCGTCAGCCACGCCCATACCCGTTGCAGGGATGCGGTTTCCGAAAACTCCAGCCGACTGCGACAGTGCGGGCAAACCTGACTGCCGGAGGGCGCAACGCTGCCACAGGTGCGGCAGCCCGACAGCCCGGCCTCAGTGGCCGTCAAATAGTGCTGCGTGTTTTGAGAGTCTTCCAAACGGTTAACCTGCAAATTGAACTATCGGTAAGGATTGTCACGACCAGTAGTGCGGCAAAAGCCCAAAACGCGGGCCCAAGCTCCACCCGTGCGAGGCCGGAGACTTTGACCAACGCAACAGCCACTCCGATGATAAAGATCTCTGCCATGGCCCAGGGCCTGAGGCGTTCGGCCCAGATATAGACCGTCGCTGCATGCGGGGCCGGCCGATAGCCGATGGCCATTGGGGTGAGCGTGTAGATCAATGCGCAGTAACGGGCCGCGGGCACAAGCAGGATCAAGAACCCCGTGGCCAATGAGAGCGGCAGCATCGGACCCGTCGCAAAGGCAAGGATCGTATCAAGAACAGAAGCTTGGTGGGAAAAGCCCTGTACTCTGAGCGAGAGAAACGGAAAGCTTGCCGCTGCCATCAGCAGGATCAGCGCCGTTATCGAAAGCATCGCGATCCGTGTCATTGCTCCTGACTTTGGCGCGGCCAACACGGTCCCGCAGCGGGCGCATTGTGCAACGGATTGTTTTTGCACCTCCTGATCGAGATGCAGGGCGTCACACATCGGACATGCAATTATCTGATCAAGGTTCATGACAGCCCAAATCCAAGATGCGTCTGACACAAGGCCCGAAGGCAAAGCGGCGAAGGCGAACAATTAGGTAAGCAGCAACAAAGCAGGACGCGCTCGCCGGAAAGGTAACCATGACGCGCGGGTGAAGATCAATCAAGACGGGATGGGCGTTGCAGCTAAGGCGTGCTTTTGCCGCTAGGCGCAAATGGAAGGTGCGAACATGCGATGGCCGCGCGGTGAATCAGTCTCGGATGTGACCCTCGCTGGAGTGTGTTATCTGAGCGTGATACCCGCCCCAAACAAAGACACAGAGAGATCCCAGAAGGATCAATGCGCTCACATATGCGCACATCTGTGCCGCCGGGATCTGTCGCAATTGCAGACCGATGCAGAGCGCCACCAGTGCGCAGACCGTCATCGCCAACCGCATATCCCGTAGTGTGTCGGTATTTGGGGATGGGCCTCTATCGATCAGCAAGACCAACCCAATGATTGCGGCCATGCCGGTAAGTGCCACCACACCCCCAATGAGGGCCGCTGATCTAAAGCTCTTCATCAAAAGAAATCCAAAAATATCACAAACGCGTCTCGTGATACCGATTTCTTTGGCGCGAGTATACCCAAACGCCAGACCTTGGCCGCCAATCGATCTTGACGTGCCTTGCTCCAACTGCCGCGGTCCGGACATCCCCGACCCGGTGTAGTGCTCCGGGTCGGGGGGGAGGTTTACCCTGCGTCGCGCAAATCTGCAGGCAGCAGGGCTTCGGGGATGTTCTGGTAACAGACCGGACGCAGGAAGCGGCGGATCGACAAGGTGCCAACCGAGGTGGCGCCAAAGTTCGTCGAAGCCGGGTAGGGGCCGCCGTGTACCATTGTATCAGCGACTTCAACTCCAGTCGGGAAGCCATTGGCCAACACCCGTCCGGCCTTGCGCTCGAGGATCGGTACAAAGGTCGCGGCTGTATCGCTATCGCCGTCGTCCAGATGCAGGGTGCAGGTCAACTGTCCCTGCAGCGAACGTGCAACCGCGCGCATCTCGTCCATGTCCTTAACGGTGACAACAAGGCCAAGCGGGCCAAAGACCTCTTCGGAGAGTGTCTCGTTTTGCAGCCAGTTTTGCGCGTCCGTCATGTAGAGAAATGGGGTCGCGTTGCGCGCGTCGCTTTCGGTGGCGAGCACCTCGCGGACGCCTTCGACACCTGCCATACGACGCTGACCATCGCGGTAGGCATGAGCAATACCGTCGGTCAGCATGGTTTGCGCAGCGGTTTGTGCAAGCGCTGCTGCGGCTGCATCGACAAAGCGATCTGCATCTGCGCCAGCGCGAAGAACCGCGATGCCGGGATTGGTGCAGAACTGTCCCGCGCCCATCGTCAGCGATCCGGCCCAGCCTTCGGCCAATGCTTCGCCGCGCGCGTTCAGCGCGGCATCAAAGATAAACATCGGGTTGACGGAGCCCAGTTCCCCGAAGAAGGGAATAGGCTCAAGGCGTTGCGCGCAAAGATCGAACAGGGCTCGACCGCCGCCAAGAGACCCGGTGAAGCCGACGGCTTTGATCAGCGGGTGCTGGACAAGCGCCGCGCCGACTTGGCGGTTGCCGCCTTGGATCAAACTGAAAACGCCAGCAGGCATCTTGCAGCGCAGGATCGCGGCCAGAACGGCTTCTGCGATGATCTCGCCGGTGCCGGGGTGGGCGCTGTGGCCTTTCACAACCACCGGACAACCCGCCGCAAGCGCGGCGGCTGTGTCGCCGCCAGCGGTGGAGAAGGCGAGGGGGAAGTTAGATGCGCCAAAGACAGCCACCGGGCCGATCGGGCGTTGCACCATGCGCAGGTCGGGGCGCGGCAGGGGGGCACGGTCCGGAAGCGCTTCGTCGTGGCGGCGATCGAGATAGTCACCCGCAAGAATATGGTCGGCAAAGAGGCGCAATTGGCCCGTGGTGCGTCCACGCTCGCCTTGGAGGCGCGCTTCGGGCAAGCCAGTTTCCTGCGTGCCGATTGCGGTGATGTCATCCGCGCGCGCCTCGATCTCGTCGGCGATGGCATTGAGAAACGCCGCCCGTTCGGCACGCGAGGTTGCGCTATAGGCCGCAAACGCCTCTTCTGCGGCTTCGACGGCGGCGTCCACGTCAGATACGCGGCCGACGGAGAAGGCGTAGCTTTCGCCATGTGCGGGGCTTGAGGCAAAGTGGTCGCTTCCTGTGACCCATTGCCCGGCGATCAGGTGGTTTCCGTGAGGGTGGAACATGGTCTTGCCTCTGGTTTGACTCGGTAGGATTTGATGCAGGATAATGTATACATATTTTGGATGATGCAACCCGTTTCCCGTCGCGGCCTGATCTCGGGGTGAGAGCAGGGTTCTGTCAGTTGGCTTGATCGCCTGCCAGAGCGCGGTTCTCGGCAACAAGACGCAGCAAGGCATCCTTGGTGCGCGTGATGTGATCGCGCAGCGTGGCGCAGGCTTTTTCGACATCCCGCGCCTCGGCGTAACGCAGCAGGTCGCGATGCTCTTTCTTTGCGGGTTCGCGTTGCTCCATCACGCTCAGATGCATCCGCACGAACCGATCCGAGTGCAGGCTGATCCCCTGCAGCACGTCATTGGTCAACTTGCGATCCGCAGCTGCATAAAGCGCCGAGTGATACTGGTGGTTCAAGGTCCCCCATTTGCCCACATCGTTGGCATCATAGGAGGCGTCCATTTCCTCGAGCAGTTGATAGCACAGGGCAAAATCCGTGGAGGTCATGGCCGGGATCGCGCGGCGGAACAGATCGACTTCGATCAGGATGCGCAGGTCAAAGATCTCGGCAATCTCCGGCAGGGAGTGCTTGGTGACTGAAGCGCCGCGGTTGTTGGTGAATTGAACCAACCCTTCGGCATCCAGGCGTTTAAGGGCCTCGCGAATGGGCATGCGCGAGACGTCATATTCATCGGCTAGGCTTTCTTGGCGAATGATCTCGCCTTCGGCGAGCTCACCGCTGAGGATGCGCTCTCGCAGATCATTGGCAATGACATCCGGAAGGGTGTTGCGAGAAACCGCGCGTTTGCCAGCCATGAGAATACACTTTGCCCTATTTGTCGGTATTTTGGATACGTTACGGAATTTTCCTATTCTTTCAAGTTGAAAACCCCACGTGCGGACACGGCGGGGGTAGCCGTGTCGACTTGCATGATGTATCCCGTATCCATCACGCAAGTCGAGAGGGTGAGGATGACGCAAACTGAAGATGCCACAACGCAACTGACGCTGGACGAGGTGCGCGCACTCGCCGAGCGAGTCCTGACACATTGCGGCTACGCCTCGGCACATGTCGCGGCCATTTCCGAGATGCTTTATCGCTGTCAGCTTGATGATTGTCAGTCACATGGGCTGTTTCGTCTCTTCATGTGCGCCAACACGATGAAGGACGGAAAAATCGATGCGGCTGCGAGCCCTCGGATCCACTCCGAGGACACTGCGATCATTCGGGCAGATGCGCGCGAAGGGATGTCCCTGCTGGCCGTCCAAGAGGCAATGCCCACGTTGATTGAAAAGGCGCGACGCTATGGTTTGGCCGCGCTTGCCGTGAACAATTGTTTTCATTTTTCAGCGCTCTGGCCAGAGGTTGAGGCGCTGTCAGCCGCAGGTCTTGCAGGTCTGTCCATGGTGCCAAGCCATTCCTGGGTGGCGCCCGCAGGTGGCACAAAAGGGACCCTGGGCACCAATCCGATAGCCTTCAGCTGGCCACGCCAGGGACAAGACCCCTTTACCTTTGATTTTGCCACCAGCGGTTTTGCGCGGGGGGAGATCGAGCTTTACAAGCGGGCCGGAAAACCACTGCCCGAAGGGGTAGCTATTGATGAACGCGGCCAACCGACCTGCGACCCCGACGCGGCGTTGAACGGAGCGATGCTCACATTTGGCGGCCACAAGGGATCTGCACTGTCGATCATGATCGAGCTGATGGCGGGGCCGCTGATTGATGACCTCATCAGTCTGGAGAGTGAAGCCGCTGCCGGGCGCCCGGGATGCGCGCCGTATCATGGGCAAATCATTCTGGCGTTCGACCCAGAGAAATTCTCTGGCGGGCGCGTAGCGCAGAATGATGCACGAGCAGAGCGTCTCTTTGCCGATATTATCGCTCAAGGTGCGCGGCTGCCGTCTCAGCGACGCTATGCAGCGCGTGCGCGCAATCTGGAGCGTGGCTATCTGGAAATCCCGAGCGCATTGTATCGCGATCTTGAAGCGCTGATGGAAAGCCCCATCGGAACAAGCTGACAACCGGCCGAAAGAGAATAAATCAGCGCGCTCTCACGGGCGGTCTCAACGGGGCACTGGCCAGTTGTGACGTGGAGCACTCATCTCGTGGATCAGTCGCCGCGTGCCAGCAGGCTTTGTGCCAACGCGGCGACCAGATCATCGGCACAGGCCTGCGCCTCCGGGCGAAATTTTTTGGTGCGCAAGAGTTTGGCAAACCGCGCACCTTTCTCCATCGCGCGATCATAGAGCATCAGGAGCGCCATTTCATGCAGCCGATGCCGCACCTCGGCGATCTGATCGGCGGAGAGATGCGTCACCGCAGCATCGGGGAGCTCTGTGTCCTTCAGCAACGTCTTGAGCGTGAGTCCATGTTTCGAAGTTTCGGCTTGATCGATCACCGTTTCCACAACTCCGGCCATCTCGGCGAGGAAGGCCGCATAGCCGACCCGCGCCGATTTTTTACTAAAGCCGACTTGGCGCGACAGCAGCAGTTCATCCTGGCGTGGATCATAGGCCACCGACAGGCCGTCAAGCGTGAGCTCCGCAGGCGCGGGGCTGCCATAGATCCTGCGCAGATCGCAGCCCTCGCAAAACAGCACAAGCTGCAACAGGTCATCGCGCGACAGGTCCGCCGAAATACGACTGATGCCGCTTGCGCCCTCTGCCTTGTGAGTGAGGGAAATCCGGCCACTGCCATCGTCGCGGGTACTGAGAATGAGGATCTTTGACGCCATGGCAGGGAGTTACGTCTTCGTCCTGTGTGGTGCAAGCCGTGGAGGTATGCGCGATCACAGAGCATCGGCGCTGTTTCGCCGGTGGTGTCCCACTGTACAGCTTAGGCGTTCTGCTGGGCAGATGGGCGTTCACAAATTGGCAACGCGCGCGACTGGCTTTCTCGGCAAACCTGAGTGTAGATGATGGCAAAGAAATTTTATGCAGGCCCCCTCGGGGGTGGGGCAGCCCCCATAATCGGGTAGCACCCAGAGACGACAAAGGACACAGCATGACGGATTGGAAAGCGGCGGCTTCGGCTCTGTATGATGGCGGGTTTCGCCCGATGTTCATCAACGGAAAATGGTGTGAATCGCAATCCGGCGAGGTGATCGAGGCCCGTAATCCTGCGAGCGGCGCTTTGCTGGCAACGGTGCCCAAAGGCGGCGCAGCGGATGTTGATGCGGCTGTCGCGGCGGCGCGCGCGGCTTTTGAGGGGCCGTGGTCGAAATGGACCCCCTTTGAGCGTCAGGCCCTGCTGCTCCGGATCGCGGATCGCTTTGAGGCGGAGTGGGAAACGCTTTGTCTGTCCGACACGCTTGATATGGGGATGCCGATTCAGCGCACGCTCGCCAACAGCCGCCGTGTTCTGGGGATGCTGCGCTTTTATGCGGGGCAGGCAGTCACCATCCATGGCCACACGATCCCCAACTCCTTTCCGGGGGAGATCCATTCCTCGACCGTGCGCGAACCGGTGGGCGTGGTGGGCGCGATCATTCCTTGGAACGCGCCGATCGCGGGTTCGATCTGGAAGATCGCGCCAGCCATCGCAACCGGCTGCACGGTGGTGCTGAAACCTTCCGAGGAGGCCTCTTTGACGGTGCTGATGATTGCCCGGATCATGCAGGAAGCGGGCCTGCCCGATGGGGTTTTGAATATCGTCACCGGGTACGGCGCCGAGGCGGGTGCGGCGCTGGCGGCGCATTCTGATGTCGACAAGATCGTCTTTACCGGCTCCACCGCGACAGGGCAGGCCATCGCCCGCGCGGCAACCGGAAACCTCAAACGGGTTTCGCTGGAGCTTGGCGGCAAATCCCCGGTGATTGTCTGCCGGGATGCAGACATTGACAAAGCGGTGCCCGTCGCAGCCATGGCGGTGTTTGCAAACTCGGGCCAGATCTGCATCGCCGGGTCGCGGCTGTTTGTGGCGCGCGAGATCCACGACGAATTTGTGCGACGTGTTGCGGAATTCGCTGCCAATCTGCGTATTGGTCACGGCATCGAAGAGAGCACGGACGTAGGCCCGATCATCTCTGCACGACAGGCAGAGCGTATTGCGGGCTACCTCGCTGCCGGCCCAAGCGAAGGTGCGGAGATCCTGACCGGTGGCGCACGGGTGGAAGGCGCGGGTTTTGAAGGCGGACACTTCATCGAGCCAACTGTCTTTGGTGGCGTCACGGACGAGATGTCCATCGCGCGCGAGGAGATCTTTGGCCCGGTGATCTCGGCGCTGCCGTTCGACAGTCTCGATGAGGTTGTCGAGCGGGCCAACGCGACACCTTATGGGTTGGCTGCTGGTGTGTTCTCGAACCACCTCGGGACCGCGCACAAATTGGCGCATCGCCTGAAGGCGGGATCGGTCTGGGTCAATATGTACCACGCGATCGACCCTGCGGTGCCCTTCGGAGGCGTCAAGATGTCAGGCTACGGGCGCGAAGGCGGCACCGAGCACATGGAAGAATACCTCGATACCAAGGCGATCTGGATCAACACGGACTGATCGACTGAGGCATCAGGGAGGAGCGCCCCGGATCTAGGTCCGGAGCAGGGCCGCAGCGCTGTGGCCGCAAGGATGAGGAGTGACATCATGCATGTTGGTATTATCGGCGTCGGGCTTATGGGCCACGGCATCGCCCGTAATGTTTTGTCGCGCGGTGGGTTTGCGCTGAGTTTTCTGGATCATCCGGGCAATCAGCCCGTAGATGAAATTGTTTCACTGGGTGCCGTGGCCTGCGCGACACCTGCCGAAGTGGCTGCGATGTCGGATGTGGTGATCCTCTGCGTGACCGGCTCACCTCAGGTCGAGGCCATTGTTGCTGGCGATCAGGGCGTGGCGACTGCATTGCGACAGAACGCTGTGATAGTCGATTGTTCGACGGCTCTGCCCGAGTCGACTCTGCGCATGGCCGAGATAGTGCGCGCCGCAGGAGGCGATTACCTCGATGCGCCGATGACGCGCACGGCCAAACACGCCCATGAGGGCACGCTGAACCTGCTGGTCGGGGGTGCGACGGACACGCTGGAGCGGGTGCGTCCGGTGCTTTCATCCTTTACCGAGGAGGTGGCGCATGTGGGACCGCTCAGCCACGGTCATCGCCTGAAGCTCCTGCATAATTACGTCTCTGTCGGGTTCATGACCCTCTTGGCTGAAGCTGCTGCGCAATCTGCGGATGCGGGCGTTGATCCTGCCGTCTTTGTCGATGTGCTGGCCTCTGGAGGCGGGGCAAGTGTCGCGCTCGAACGCCTTGCGCCTTTTATTACCGAAGGAGATCGCGAGGGTCTGCCGTTCTTTGTGTCCAACGCGCAGAAGGACATCGATTATTACCGTGCGATGTCAGAGCAAGCGGGAGCACAGCATACCGTTGCAGACGGCGTGTCGCAGGCTCTGGCCGATGCGGTAGCCGATGGCCACGGTCAAGCCTATGTGCCAGAGCTCTGCGCCTTGTTCAAAAACAGCTCATCCTAAGGCAGCCACACGGCTGACCGATGTTTAACCCTGCATGTTTGTGACGTGCAGGCTGGGGAAGCTTGTGAAAAGCCCCCTTATTTCAAAACCATGGACCAACACTAGAGAGGATTACCATGACCGTTTTTTCCCGCAGTCTCCTGGCCGCAGGTGCCAGCTTTGCCTTTGCCGTTCCGCTGGCCGCACAGACTGAGATCAAGATTGGCTATGCACTTGCAGAGGACAGCCATTACGGCGTGGCTGCCAAGACATTCGAGGAGGTTGTGCTGGAGCAGACCGGTGAGGATTTCAGCTTCACGCATTTCCCGTCGTCCGGTCTGGGCGGTGAGCGCGATGTGATCGAGGGCCTGCAGCTGGGCACCGTCGAAGTCACCATCGTGTCTTCCGGCACGCTGGCCAACTTTGTCCCTGAAACCGGTGTTTTCGACATCCCGTTCCTGTTCCGGGATCTTGGCCACGCCCGCTCAGTGCTCGACGGCCCCATCGGTCAGGACATCCTTGAAAAGTTTGACGCTGTTGGCCTACATGCGCTGGCATGGGGCGAGCAGGGCTTTCGCCATATCACCAACAACCGTAATGCAATCAACACTCCTGCCGACGTTCAGGGGCTGAAGCTGCGCACAATGGAAAACCCTGTCCACCTCGCGGCGTTCAACGCGATGGGCGCCGCGCCGACACCGATGGCGTGGCCCGAGGTGATCTCTTCCATGCAGCAAGGGGTGATCGACGGGCAGGAAAACCCGCTCTCGGTGATTGTTTCGGTGAAACTGGACGAAGTGCAGAAATACCTGACCCTCTCCGGTCACGTTTATTCGCCTGCGATGCTCTTGGTGTCCAAACCCTTCTGGGAAGGTCTGAATGACGAGCAAAAGGCTGCGTTTGAAGCTGCCGCCGCCGACGCCGTGGGTGCCATGCGCGGATACGTCGATGGCATCGAAGCCAGCGGTGTTGAAACGCTCAAGGAACGCGGCATGGAAGTGAACGCGCTGAGCGCCGATGAAAAAGCCGCGTTCCAAGCGTCAATCCAGTCTGCCTACGAGGGCTATTACAAGACCTATGGCGAGGATCTCGTGAAATCGATCGTCGCGGCTGAGTGATGAACACACGACTAGCGCTGTTGGTGCAGCGCTGGTCTACCCCCGGGGGCGTGAAATGAAGAAGCTGGAACACTACTTTGTGGCGCTGAATGGCGGCCTTCTGATGGTGTTGATGGCAGCGATGACCTCCGTCGTCGGTGCCAATATTGCGCTGCGGTATTTTACCGGGCACTCACTGCCCTGGGCGGATGAGGCCGCGCGGTATCTGATGATCTGGATGACCTTTTCCGGCGCGGGGCTTGTCTTGCGCGCAGGGGGGCATGTGGCGATCACAAATCTGCAAGACGCATTGCCGAGCTTGGGACAGCGGCTCTTGAGAGGAGCGATCGTGTTGGGGCTGCTCTTGTTCTTTGGATTTATGGTCCACGTCGGTCTGCAATATGCGCAGAGGATGCAATATCAGGTCACGCCTGCGCTGCGCCTGCCGTTTCTCTATATCTATGCGGCCATGCCCGTCGGGTTTCTTTTGTTAATGGTGCATCTGCTTCTTGTAGCGCATCCGTTCATCACGGCTGGACGTTTTAAGCCCACAGGCAAGCCTTCTGATGCGCCAACCGCTTTGCCAGGAGGCGCAAATGGCTGAGATCCTTTTCCCTGCACTTTTTGTCTTGCTGGCGCTTGGACTGCCGGTGGCCTTTGCAATGATGATCGCTGTTTTTCTGGCACTGAGCTTTGGGTCGTCTTACCCGCACCTCGTTGTGGTCAAAGAGATGTTCTCTGGCCTTGACAGTTTTCCGCTCTTGGCGGTGCCTTTCTTTATCCTCGCGGCAGAGATCATGACGGGCGGGGCCGTCACCATGGCGCTGTTGCGATTGGCGCAGTCCTTCGTCGGGCATCTGAGAGGTGGGCTGGGGCACGCCAATGTGGTCAGCTCCGCCATGTTTGCAGGCATTTCCGGGAGCGCCTTGGCCGATGCGGCTGGACCCGGCTCGATGATGATCCGGATGATGGAAAAAGGCGGGTATGATCGCTCTTATGCCGGGGCGCTCACGATTGCCAGCGCGGTAGTCGGGCCCATCATCCCGCCTTCGATCACCATGATCATCTACGCCATGCAGGATCAGAATGTCTCTGTTGGGTCCTTGTTCATGGCGGGGGTGTTGCCGGGCGTCTTGATCACCTGCATGGTGCTTGTCGCCAACGCTTATGTGAGCCGCAAGCGTGGCTACATGAGCGGTGATGTCATGCCGACCTTCCTCGAGATCGGGCGGATTTTTGTCTATGCGCTTCCTGCGCTTTCGCTGATCGTCCTGATCGTCGGAGGCATCAGGTTTGGGGCCTTCACGCCCACAGAAGCCTCGGTCATCGCGGTATTTTATGCGCTGATTGTGGGGATGTTTGTCTATCGTTCGCTGCGGATTCGTGACCTGCCGAACATCTTGCTCAAGGCCGCAACGACCTCCGGGGCGGTTCTGTTGATCCTGGGGGCGGCGCGGGCCTTTGCCTGGGTGCTGATCATCGAAGGCATCCCGCAGCAACTCGCCGAAACGATCATCAGCTGGGAGCTGTCGCCAGTGGTGTTTCTGTTGGCTGTGAACCTGCTGCTGCTGGCTTTCGGGCTCTTCATGGATCCGTTGCCGGGCGTCATGATCCTTGTCCCGATCTTGGCCCCGATCAGCTTTGCGCTTGGGATCGACCCAAACCATTTTGCCATCATTGTGATCGTGAACCTGACGATGGGGCTGACCACGCCCCCGGTCGGGAGCCTGATCTTTGTGGTGTCCTCTACGGTGCATCTGAAGCCGTCCGCTCTGATCCGCGAATTGCCGCCTTTCTTTCTGGCCTTGGTCGCGGCGCTTTTGCTGATCACATTTGTGCCGAACCTGGCGACCTGGCTTCCTGAGGTCAGCGGGTTCTGAGGTCGAACATATCTGTGCGCGTGCTCCGGTTGCCGGGGCACGCGTCAGTCATAGAAGGGCCAAGGGCCGGGATAATCTCCGATGGGAAGCAAGTCGCTGACCAGGCCGCCTGTGTCCTCGCGCCAGTTGTAGACCGTCACTTGACCCGGCTCCAGCACGAGGCTGTTGACCGCATCTGCGCGCTGATCGAGATGCACCGCATGGCAGGGTGCGGGGGCCACCTGATGCAGAATCCCGTCTACGAGGGCGCTCATGGCGCGGTGCAGGTGGCCGGAGATGACGTGCACCGGGGCGTTATGTTCGCGCAGAAGATCCAGCATTGCGGGCCCGTTGCGTAGATTGTTGCGGTCCATGTCCTTCATACCCGAAGGAATCCAAGGATGATGCGTCGCGACCACAACCGGCTGGTCCGGGGTGGTCTTCAGACAGTGCGCCAGAAACCCAAGCCCGGCCTCACACAGCATCCCGTAGGGAGCGCCCTCAACCAATGTGTCGAGGCCCACCATCGCAAAGGGACCAAAATCGTGATGCCATTGAATTGGGCCAGACGCAGGCATCCAATCTTCGGTGGCGAAAGCTGCACGCATGGCCTCGCGCGTGTCGTGGTTGCCGGGGATAGCCCGCAGAGGCACGTTCAATGGCGCAAGCAGTTGGCGCAGATGTGCATATTCCTCCGCGCTGCCGTGATCCGTTAGATCGCCTGTCACCACCACGCAGTCCACGGGATCGAGGACCGGCAGTCTGCTGTTGATTGTGTCCACCGCGCGCGCCAGCGCCGTCGCGGTATCCGAGCGCCCATAGGCGAGTGAACCTTCAGAGACGATATGCGTGTCGGTAAGTTGAATGAAGGACGTCATGTGCAAACTCTAGTGTTGGGGGAGGCAAATCAGGGCCTCAGGCGGAATGGACAGGTGTAGGGTGTCGCCGACAACGGGCGCAGAGATTCCGTGGTGCAGGGCAAACAGGCGCTGATCCGTCAGCCCGGTGAGCCCAAGCCGGTAATGGGTGCCGAGGAAGGTGACAGTTTCCACCTGTGCCCTGAGCGGGCCTTTTGGGTCGACGCGCAGATCTTCTGCACGCACATAGACAGCACCGTTTGCGGCATTGTCCGGCAGCGGCAGGGCACCGCCGGGGAGACGGAGCGTCCGGTCGGAAATTTCTCCGCGCAATGGCATCGCGTGGCCGACAAATTCCGCCACGAAAGCGGATTTGGGATTGCGATAGAGCTCTTCTGGAGTGCCGATCTGGCGGATATGCCCCCCCTCCATCACTGCGACCCGGTCCGCGATGGCGAGGGCTTCGTCCTGATCGTGGGTGACAAAAATCACCGTGGTTCCGAACTGGCGCAAGAGCGCGGCCAACTCGTCGCGCAGCTCCAGACGAAGGGCGGCATCCAGCGCCGACAGGGGCTCATCCAGCAGCATCAGGCGCGGGCGTGGGGCAAATGCGCGGGCCAGTGCGACCCGTTGGCGTTGCCCGCCAGAGAGCGCGGTGATCGCGCGGTGGGCGTAAGGTTCCAAGCGGCACAGCGTGATGACTTCGTCGACACGGCGCTGGATCTCGGCCCGCGGCAGGCGCTGCATCTTGAGACCATACCCGATGTTGTCGCGCACGGACATGTTGGGAAACAGCGCATAGGATTGAAACACCATGCCGATATTGCGCTTTTCAACGGGTAGGCGGGTGACATCCTCGTCGCCAAACCGAATGTTCGCACCGTTATCCGGTACTTCAAGCCCGGCAATCAGCCGCAAGAGGGTGGTCTTGCCGCAACCTGAAGGGCCAAGGAGCGATATGATCTCGCCGGGATCAATTTCCAGATCAGTAGGATTGAGGGCGCGGGTGCCATCGCCATAGGTTTTGGCAACGCGGCAGAGGGTAAGGGTCATGACAGTATCCTTTGGGCGCGGGCAGAGGCCCATTGCATCGCCATCAGAAGCGGGACGATCATCACGAAAAAGACCAGTGTATAGGCGGAGGCGATTTCCAGCCGCATCGAGGCGTAGGAATCCGCAAGCCCTACAGGCAGGGTTTTTAAAAGCGGCGTGTGAAGCATCCATGTGAGATTGAACTCTCCGATAGAGAGTGTGACGACCGTGAGGCTCCCGGCAAGAATACCGGGCAGGGCGTTGGGAACCACAATATCGACAAAGCGCCGCGCCGGCCCTGCGCCAAGAGATGCCGCCCCTTCCTCAAGCGTCTTGAGGTCGATTGCAGCCAGCACAGCCTGCACCGCGCGCACCATGAAGGGCAGGGTGTAAAGAACATGCCCGACAAGGATAAAGCTCCAATGCGCGCGAAACCCCTGCTGCGCGCCGTAGAGCTGCAAGAGCGCAAGTGCGAGCGCCAGCCCCGGCACGGCCAGCGGCAGGGAAATGAACTCTTCCAGGATACGCGACAGTCGGCCGGGATTTCGGGCCAGCGCATAGGCTGCGGGCACGCCCAGGATCAGCGTCATCACAAGGCATGCGACAGCGAGCCAGATGGAGAGAAAGATACTGTCTGCATAAAGCGTCCAGACCTCAGCCACCCATTTGAGTGTAAGACCCGAAGAAAGGCCACGGAAGTAGTTGGCGGTCAGCCCCGCGAGCACCGATTGCACCGTGGGCACCAGCAAGAAGGCGCAGGCCAGCAGCGTGACCATGAGTGATAAGAGATGAGGCAGTCGTCGCATGTCTTATCCTCCTGCAGCTATCGCGCCGCCGGAAAAGCTGCGCGCAATCAAGAGGACTCCCCATGTGACAATGCCCAATGCGATGGAGAGCGCCGAAGCCATGGCGAAATTCGCCGATAGCGTGAACTCGGTGTAGATCACCATCGGCAGGACATCGATGTCCGTGGCCAAGGTGAAGGCAGTACCAAAGGCCCCCATGGCGGTGGCAAAGGCGATCGCCCCCGCCGCGACCATGGCTGGGCGCAGCGCTGGCAAGAGTACATCCCAGAGCACTCGATGGGCTGGCGCGCCAAGGCTGCGCGCGGCTTCTTCCAGTGCAGGATCTATCTTCTCGGCCGCGGCCATCACGGTCAGCAGCACCCGTGGGATGGAGAAATAGAGATAGCCGAGGAAGAGCCCAAAGGTGGAATAGGCAATGACCACGTGACTTGGGGTGATCTGGTTTACCAGCCCCTGCCGACCCCCGAGAAGGATGATCATAAAGCCGACCACAACACCGGGAAACGCGAGGGGCAGTGTCAGGATCGACAAGAGGGCACTGCGTCCCCAGAACCGATTGCGGGTCAGAAAAAGCCCTGCAGTGGTGGAGACGGCCAAGGCCGCGAGAGTCACCGCGCCTGAAACCAGAAGGGTTTGCAGAAGGGCTGAGAGATACCGCGGGGTTTGCAGCATCCTGACATAAACGCTCCAGCCCTCTGCGCCCTCGGAGGAGGACAGCACAAGGCGCACCAAGGGTAGCGCGAGAAAAGCGAGCGTGAAGATCAACAGAGGAAGGAGGCATAAAACGCCAAAGGAACGGGCCGTCACGGGAGTTCTTTCCTGAAGTACCGGGAGCACACAGGGACGCGCGCTCCCGGTGTTGGATTATTTAACTTCGTTCAGGTAGCGTTCGCCAAAACCGGCCTGCGCCTTTTCCATCTCTGCATAGTTCACAGCCTGTGCACGGGCATAATCGCTGGCGGGCAGGAATTTCTCCGCCACCTCAGCAGGCAGCTCAACCGGGCGCGCGGGCTGCAGATAGGCGTTGGTCCAGATCGCCTGCCCTTTGTCAGAGAGAATGAAATCCAGAACCTTCTTGCCGGTCTCGCCGTTAGGCGCATTGCCCACGAGGCTCATGACATAGGGTACACGCACCGACCCCTCGCAGGGCAGGACAAATTCAAAATTTCCATCTTCTTCGTATTTCGCGCGATAGGCGTTGAAGTCGTAATCAAACAGGATCGGGATCTCTCCCGAAACGACCCGCGCATAAGACGTCTGCTTGGGCACGATCGGTGCGTTCTCTGCCAGCTCGGAAAAATACTCGATTGCGGGGTCAAAGTCTTGCAGATCGCCCCCAAAGGAAAGGTTGACGGCGACGGCCCCGGCATATCCGACAAAGGCCGACGAGGGATCCAGATAACCCACCATTCCCTGATAGGCAGGCTTTTTCAGGTCTGCAAAGCACTGCGGGACGGGCGCGCCGCCAAGGGCGTCCACATTCACAAAGAACCCGATGGTGCCGTAATGCACTGCGAACCACTTGCCTTCGGGGTCTTTGAGCCCCTCCGGGATCTCGTCAAAACCTGCGGGCTTGTACGCCTCGACCAGACCTTCCTTGCCCGCCTTGATGCCGGTGGTCACACCGTAATAGGCCACATCTGCCACGGGGCTGTCTTTTTCAGCCACAAGCTGTGCAAATGTCTGGCCGGAGTTCTTGTTGTCATGCGGAAGGCTGACACCGATCTCGGTCTCGATGGCCTCCAGCATGGACGCCCAATCCGCCCATTGCGGGGGGCAATTGTAGCAGATGGCGTCTTCGGCCTGCGCCGAAGATGCAAAAGACGCGGTCAGCGGTGCCGCAAGAGCGGTTGCAGCCAGAACCGTAAGAGCGATATGTTTCATGGGTTCATCCTTGTTTGTCGTTGGACGTGAACGGGGGAACAGACGGCGACTGGGCAGCACCCCGGTCGTCGTCAGGGCTTTTCGCGCGGGGTCCGGACAAGGTTGCCCCGGCGCGGAAAGTAAAAGGCAGGGGCGCAAGTTCTGTCATTGCGCCGCCCTGCAGTCCGGTCAAAAGCGTCTGTGCGGCCTGGCGACCCATTGCCTCTGGGGTGGTCTCGATCGTGGCAAGCGAGCGATCCAGCAAACGCCCGACCTCGATCCCATCGAACCCCACAACCGACAAATCCTGCGGGACATGCCGCCCCATCAAAGGCGCGGCCTTTTGCACGGCGATTGCCAGGAAGTCATTGGAGGCAAAGATCGCGGTCAGATCCGGGTGGTTCGAGAGGCGCTGAGCAAGGATACTGGGCGTGTTGGCTTCGGTCTCGGTGATCTCGATCAGCTTGGGTGGGGCCAGATTGAGGGCGGCACATTGCGCCCGAAACCCGTCAAACCGGTTGCGTGAGCGGTCCGAGGTCGAAAATCGCAACGCCAGAAATCCGGTGCGCTCGTGGCCGTAGAGGGCAAACTGGCGCGCGACTTCTGCGGCGGCCTGCGCGTTGGACACATGCGCGCTGGGCCAGTCGGGCAGAGGGTCGTGAAACATCAGGCAGACGGGGATGTCGCGCGCCCGAGCCTGTGCGAGCGGTACACTCTCCTGTGGCGCGGCCATTGTCACCAACAGGCCGTCTACATCCTTACTCAGGAGAGTTGTGAGAATGTCATTGTCCGTTTCGTCATCGTAATTGGAGCTGGCGACCAACAGCTGATACCCGTGGCTGCGCAACTCTTCCTGAGCCCCCTGCACGGCCTCCGCAAACACCGGGTTGGCGAGCGACGGAATAAGGCAGCCGACGGTCATGCTCTTGCGGCTTTGCAAGGCGCGTCCGGTCGCGGAAAAGACAAAACCCATGCGCCGCGCTGCATCTTCCACACGTGCGCGGGTCTCAGCGCTGGCGGGGCCGGATTTATTTAGCACGCGACTCGCGGTTGCGACGCCACATCCGGCAGCGAGGGCGACATCCTTGATGGTTATGCGGGTCCTGTCGGTCATTTGAACCTTTTGCGAGTCGTGAGATGGAAACGTTTCCAGCCCAGCAAATAGCGGGATAGGGGCACAGTTTTGTGACGTTTGGCACGAAACGCAGCCGGATGACCTAACGGGCGCTCGATGGTTCGGCGTGCCCTGTGCATTGACAATGCCGCAGAGGCTGCCTAGCTCTTTTCCATTCTCAGGGCGGGGTGAAATTCCCCACCGGCGGTTATAGCCCGCGAGCGCCACCTCTACGGGGTGGGTCAGCAGATCCGGTGGAATTCCGGGGCCGACGGTCATAGTCCGGATGGGAGAGAATGTACTGCGTGTACCGATGGGTGCATGTGGTCTTTTGCGCTCTGGGATTCTGTCATGTTGAAAGGATCAATAGCTATGACAAAATCCCCAAAATTCGCCTTCATCAAGGCGCAGTGGCATGCCGATATCGTGGATCAGGCATTGATCGGGTTCCAAGACCAACTCGCCGAGTTTGGGCTTGAAGCCGCCGTCGACGTCTTCGACGTGCCCGGCGCGTTCGAGATGCCGCTGCTGGCTCAGAAACTTGCGGCCACGGGTGAGTATGACGCGATCGCTGCGGCTGCTCTGGTCGTGGATGGCGGGATCTACCGCCATGATTTCGTGGCACAGGCGGTGGTGTCCGGGTTGATGGAGGCCGGCCTCAAGACAGGCGTGCCGGTGCTGTCGGTATCTCTCACGCCGCATCATTTCCAGCCGAGCGAGGAACACCAGACCTTCTATCACGCGCATTTTGTGAAGAAGGGCCGCGAGGCTGCACAGGCGGCAGCGCGGATGGCCAATCTGTACCGCGATCCTACCCCAACTCCGGTCGAGGCCGCGGCCTAAATGGCCTGCGCCGCACCTCTCAGAAAAAGAAGTGCGGCGCTTCTTTGAGTTCAGGATGCGGTAAGCGCACGTTGCAAGGCACGATAAGAGGCCTTCGGCGTGCGCTTCAGCGTCTCAAAGTCGACATGCACCAGACCAAAGCGTTTCTCGTACCCGAGCGCCCATTCGTAATTGTCGAGAAGTGACCACAGAAAGTAACCCTTCACCGGGACGCCCTCTGCAATCGCTTGGCGTACCCGCGCAAGGTGTGCCTCAACGTAGGCGATGCGGGCTGCGTCCGGCACCTCGCCCTCCAGAAGCACATCCGGGTTTGCCATGCCGTTCTCGGTCACGATGAGCGGCAGACCTCCGGTGTAGTCTTCGGCTGTGCGCTTCAGGAACTTGTAAAGCCCATCTGGATAAATCTCCCACCCCATCTGGGTCGTGGGCAGTTCGCCCACCAGCTCTGCGTAATGGGGCCAGGGGCCATTGTCTGGACCGATCACCTTGCGAGTGTAATAGTTCAAACCGCACCAATCGACCTTTTGGGTGATGGTGGCGAAATCGTCCTGCCAGCCCTGCGGCAAATGGGGTTCGAGCCCGCGCAAGGCTGCTTCGGGATAAGCGCCTTTAAAGACCCCGCCGAGGAAAAAGCGGTTGTAGATCGCATCATAGGTTTCTGCCGCGGCCTGAGCTTGGGCACTCTGATCCAGCGGCTCCGCCCATTCAAAATTGAACACCGCACCGAGGTTGTTCATTCCAAGGCCCCGCATCACTTCGATGGCGCGGCCATGGGACAACAGGACATGGTGCATGGCCCGTGCGGTGGCGCGGATGTCGCGCAGACCGGGCGCGTGATGGCCCAGAAAATGCGAAAGCCACCCAACGCACCAGGGTTCGTTGATGGGTGCCACGGAATACATCCGGTCGCCGATCCGGGACATGATGACTTCGGTGAATTCGGCAAACCAGTTGCTGATATCGCGATTGCGCCAGCCGCCCATGTCGGCCAGTGGCTGCGGCAGCTCCCAGTGGTAGAGCGTCGCGCAGGGCTTCAGGCCGCGTTCGAGCATCGCGTCGGTCAGCCGGTCATAGAAATCAAGCCCCTCGGCATTGGGCGTGCCACGCCCCTCGGGCAGCACGCGTGCCCAACTGGTCGAGAACCGATAGCACTCAAACCCCGCTGCAGCGGCGAGATCGAGGTCCTCCTCAAAGCGGTGGTAGTGGTCACAGGCGCGTGCGCCATCCTCAGAACGCACCACATTGCCGGGTGTTGCGGCAAAACTGTCCCAATGGGTCGGCCCTGCGCCGCCATATTGATGGCCTTCAATCTGATAGGAAGACGTCGCGCAGCCGAACAGGAAATCCTCTGGAAAGTCGCGGCGTGTAAAAGTGAAATCCGTCATGTCGTTGATGTCCTGTTGGGGGCGGGGCCTGTTGAGCGGCCGACAGTGAGTTCGGCTTCCAAAAGCTCAGTCAAGGGCGCATCGCCCGGGTCTTCGATCTGTGAAATCAGGAGTTTGGCCAACCTGCGCCCGGCATCGCGCACCGAGGAACGAGTGGCGGTAAAGACCGGCACATCGGCCCCGTTTCGTAGATAAGACAGGTCGTCGTCATGGGTGATAACCGAAATGTCGCGCCCCATCTTGAGCCCGGATTCTTCGATTGCGCGGCGCACACCAAAGGCGGCGATGATCGAGGACACCAGATAGGCGGTGGGCGGATCTTCCAGTGCCTGCGTGCGTTGCACGGTGTCGTAGCCATAGACTTCGGTCATCTCTCCTGCCGTCATCAGGGCGGGATCAACTGGGATTCCGCGTGCCTGCAGCGCCGCCTCATAGCCCTGGCGGCGGCGGTGCGCGAAATCCATGCTCTCTTGACCGTTCACAAGGCAGATCCGGCGGTGGCCCAGATCCAGCAGAAAGTCGGTTGCGCGCCGAAACGCGCTGGTATTGTTCACGTCGAGCCAGCTGTAAGGTCTGGAAATATCGGTGGCGCGCCCATGCACTGCAAAGGGCAGGCCGATCTCTTGCAGCATCGTAATCCGAGAGTCGCGCATCTTTGGTGCGTGCAACACGATGCCATCCACGTTCCGCTTGGCGGCCATTTCGTGATAGGCGCGGGACTGATCTTCGTCGGCGACCAGTGAGAGCACCATGTCGTAGCCTGCTTGGCTGTAGCTCTCTCCGGCGCCCGCAATGAAGTCGCTGAAAATCGGGTTCATCATCTCGTGCTGGGTCGAGAGCGGAATCACATGGCCGATTGCCATCGCGCGCCCCGTCGCCAATGCCTTGGCACGGGTGTTGGGGCGATAATTGTGATCTTGGGCGGCCTGCATCACGCGCTTGCGCGTAGCCTCGCTGACTTCGGGATAGCCGTTTAGCGCTCGGCTCACGGTGGTTTGTGACAGGCCAAGGACTGCCGAAAGTTCTTTGAGGTTCATGGGGCTGGGCCTCCAAAGCGCTTTAAAAAGTCTGCGAGAAGTCGGTCTCCGAACCCGAAGCTCTATTCAAGTTATGTCAAAGGCAACATCGCTAGTTCAAGTGTAAACTAATAATCCGAGCAGAGAATTGTTGACACTTGGGCCCGAATCCGAAATTTTGAAATCAATCAAAGCGCTTTGAATCGCTTGAGGACGCGCCGCCGAGCGAAGGCATCAAGACTGATGCGGCTCTATGGTGGATGCGGAGAGTAAAGGGAGGAGACCCAATGAAACGAGTATTGATGTCAGCCGCAGCGATCACCGCGTTGATGGCAGGAACGGCGAGCGCCCAGGATCTGATTTTTCCGGTCGGCGAAGGCGCCTTCAACTGGGACAGCTACGCAGAGCTGGAGAAGATCGACCTGAACGGTGAGCAGGTCACCGTGTTTGGTCCATGGCTCGGGCCTGACCAGGAGGTTGTTGAAAACGTACTGGCCTATTTCGCAGCCGCGACCGGTGCGGACGTGCGTTATGCAGGTTCCGACAGCTTTGAGCAGCAGATCGTGGTCGATGCCGAGGCAGGCTCTGCCCCCAATGTTGCTGTTTTCCCGCAGCCCGGTCTGGTGTCTGATATGGCCAAGCGTGGCTTCATCACGCCGCTTGGTGAAGAAACCGCCGATTGGGTGCGCGACAACTACGCCGCGGGTCAGTCCTGGGTGGATCTCGGAACCTATCCGGGCGCAGATGGCAATGACGGGCTCTTTGGTCTGTTCTACAAGGTCGATGTGAAGTCTCTGGTTTGGTATAACCCGGAAAACTTTGAGGACTTCGGATATGAAACTCCGCAGTCCATGGAAGAGCTGAAGGCGCTGACCGAGCAGATGGTGGCCGATGGCAACACTCCATGGTGCATCGGCCTGGGATCCGGTGGCGCGACTGGCTGGCCTGCGACCGACTGGGTCGAGGACATGATGCTGCGCACGCAGGAACCCGCAGTCTACGACAAATGGGTCTCCAATGAGCTGAAGTTCGATGATCCTGCCGTCATCGGTGCGATCGAGGAATTCGGTTGGTTCGCCAAGAACGATGACTTCGTTTCTGGTGGTGCTGGTGCCGTGGCGTCTACCGACTTCCGCGATAGCCCCAAAGGTCTCTTTGCCAGCCCGCCGCAGTGCATGATGCACCGTCAGGCGTCCTTCATTCCGGCCTTCTTCCCAGAAGGCACCGAAATGGGTCTGGATGCTGATTTCTTCTACTTCCCTGCCTACGAAGGCAAAGAACTTGGCAATCCGGTACTGGGCGCGGGCACCATCTGGTCGATCACCAATGACAGCCCCGGTGCTCAGGCGCTGATGGAGTTCCTGAAGGCGCCGATCGCTCATGAAGTCTGGATGGCGCAGCAAGGGTTCCTGACCCCGCTGAAGAGCGTCAACACCGACCTCTATGCCACCGACACGCTGAAGAAGATGGGCGAGATTCTTCTCTCTGCAGATACCTTCCGCTTTGATGCATCCGATCTGATGCCGGGTGGCGTTGGCGCCGGGTCGTTCTGGACCGGTATGGTGGATTACGCAGGTGGCAAACCTGCCGAAGAGGTTGCAACCGAGATCCAGTCCTCCTGGGACGCGCTCAAGTAACCAAGAGCGCCTCTCCTGCAGGGCCGTCCCTCCGGCCGGCCCTGCCCCTTGCCGGTGGCCACGCAGCAATCGCGTTTCACCACTCACCACGCCCAAACGGGCGCTCTGTGGCGCCGGCACCCATGTTTTCTTCAGGAGCCAGTCATGCATCCAGCCATTCAAGGGCTGCTGACCATCGCTTTCGGCGTCGGGGGCTGTGTCGGCTATTTCTACCTCTCGAATATCATCCTCGACACCTTTGTTTTCCCCGCCCGTGGCAAGGACATTGCCAAGAATATCCGCCGCGCCAACATGGTACGCCCATGGCTCTTTTTGCTGCCTGCGCTTCTCGCCCTGGGGCTCTACCTCGCGTATCCGGTGTTTGAGACAATTCGTTTGTCCCTCACCGAGCGGGTGCCCGGTGGCGGCTCGGAGTTTGTCGGGCTCGACAACTACAAGCAGATGCTCGCAGAGGCAAAGTTCTGGGAGGCGCTGCAGAACAACTTCCTCTGGCTTCTGGTGGTGCCTGCGGCCTCTACCGCCTTTGGTTTGCTGGCAGCGCAGCTCACCGATCGGTTGGCTTGGGGAAATATCGCTAAGTCATTGATTTTTATGCCAATGGCGATCTCCTTTGTGGGCGCTGCGGTGATCTGGAAGCTCGTTTATGACGCCCGCCCGCCGGGCACCGAGCAAATCGGCATTCTCAATGCGATCTATATCTGGCTCGGTGGCGTTGAACCCCAGCAATGGTTGACGATCCCGTTCTGGAACAACTTCTTCTTGATGATGGTTCTGGTTTGGATTCAGACCGGCTTTGCCATGGTGATCCTGTCGGCAGCCCTGCGCGGTATCCCCGAAGAAACCGTCGAGGCCGCCATCGTGGATGGTGCCGGACCCTTTCAGATCTTCTTCAAGATCAAAGTGCCGCAGATCATGGGCACCATCGTCGTGGTCTGGACTACGATTACAATCGTGGTGCTCAAGGTCTTTGACATCGTGTTTGCGCTGACCAATGGCCAGTGGGAGACGCAGGTTCTCGCCAATTATATGTATGACAAGCTGTTCCGGGCGAATGACTGGGGCGTGGGATCGGCTTCGGCCATGGTGATCATGCTTCTGGTGATGCCGATCCTGGTTTGGAACGTCTACAACGCACGTCGCGAAATGCGCTGAGGGGGATGGGGTTATGAATGCAATCGCAGGACAAAAGCCTGGCCTGATGTGGGCGCTTCGCATCTCTGTCATCGTGTTGGTTGGGCTCTGGCTGTTTCCGACGCTGGGGCTGCTGGTGTCGTCGTTCCGCACCGGTGATCAGATCGCCACATCCGGTTGGTGGAAGGCTTTGTTTCCCACCGAGCAGAACCAGACGCTGCGCACAGCTGCGCCAGAAACACAGGTGCAGGTGGGTGACCTCTGGGTGATCGAAGGTAATCTCTTTGAGGGCGAAACTTCGGCCGAAATCTCTGTCTGGGGCACCAATGCCCGCGAGATTGACGCCTACAGCGCGGGGGAGACCGCGACCCTACGCGGCGGTGAAGAGCTGACCGTCGAGGCAGATGGAAGCTACCGGATGACCTCCTCCACCGAAATGGAAGGACGCCGGGGCGCGCGGGTCTTTGTGACTGTTGTTGTGCCCCCAGAGTTCACAGTTGAGAACTATGAGACGATCCTGATTTCAGGTGGGTCTACCGACAACATGGCGCGGGCCTTTTTTAATACGCTCACCGTGACGATCCCGGCGACGATTATTCCGATCCTTGTGGCGGCTTTTGCAGCCTATGCGCTGGCGTGGATGGAATTCCCGGGCCGCGCGCTGCTGATTGCGGCCATCGTGGGCCTTTTGGTGGTGCCCTTGCAGCTGGCGTTGATCCCGCTCTTGAAGTTTCACAACGAGATCGGCATCGGCAAAGGCTACCTCGGGGTCTGGATGGCGCATACCGGCTTTGGCTTGCCTCTCGCGATCTATCTCTTGCGCAACTACATGGTCGGCATACCGCGCGACATCATCGAGAACGCGCGGGTGGATGGGGCGACCGACTTTCAGATCTTCACCCGGATCATTTTGCCGCTTTCTTTCCCGGCGCTCGCCTCCTTTGCGATTTTTCAATTCCTCTGGACCTGGAACGACCTTCTGGTGGCCATGGTATTCCTGATTGACGCGACTGGCGAAACAACGGTGATGACCAAGCAGATCGTCGAGCTTCTTGGCACCCGCGGCGGCAATTGGGAAATCCTCGCCACCTCGGCTTTTGTTTCCATCGCCGTGCCGCTTGCCGTTTTCTTTGCCATGCAGAAGTACCTCGTGCGCGGGCTACTGGCCGGGTCGGTCAAATAGCGACCCCAAACCTCACACTTACCTCCTGACGACGGACCTCAAGACATGAACGCTCAGACCACAATCAACCCTGCTTCGGTGCTGTCCAATGACCCGGATTGGTGGCGCGGTGCGGTGATCTACCAGATTTATCCGCGCAGCTACCAAGACAGCAATGGCGACGGCATCGGGGATCTGCCGGGTATCACGTCACGTCTGGACCACATCGCCTCTCTTGGGGTGGATGCAATCTGGATTTCGCCCTTTTTCACGTCGCCGATGAAAGACTATGGCTACGATGTCAGCGACTACTGCGATGTTGATCCGATGTTTGGCAACCTCGCAGATTTTGACGCGCTGGTGGCGCGGGCGCATGATCTCGGCCTGCGGGTGATGATCGATCTGGTGCTGTCGCATAGTTCGGATCAGCACCCTTGGTTCGCCGAGAGCCGTCAGAGCCGCGACAACCCAAAGGCCGACTGGTACGTCTGGGCCGATCCCCAAGAAGACGGCACGCCGCCGAACAACTGGCTGTCGATCTTTGGCGGCTCCGCCTGGCATTGGGACGCGCGCCGCGAGCAATATTATCTGCACAATTTTCTGGTCTCGCAGCCTGATCTCAATTTCCACTGTCCGGACGTGCAGAATGCGCTGTTGGATGTGACCCGCTTCTGGCTCGAGCGGGGAGTCGATGGGTTCCGCTTGGACACCATCAATTTCTACATCCACGACAAGGAGTTGCGGTCGAACCCAGCGCTTCCCAAGGATCAGCGCAATGCCAATATCGCCCCTTCGGTGAACCCCTATAACCATCAGGAACACCTCTACTCCAAGAACCAGCCGGAAAACCTCGATTTTCTCGCGCGGTTCCGTGCGCTTTTGGACGAATACCCGGCCAAGACCGCGGTTGGCGAAGTCGGCGATGCGCAGCGCGGGCTGGAACTATTGGGGCAGTACACGGCTGGCAACACCGGTGTCCACATGTGCTATGCCTTCGAGTTCCTGGCCAAAGATCCGCTAACCGCCGCGCGCGTGGCTGAGGTTTTTGATCGCACAGATGAGGTAGCAGCCGATGGCTGGGCCTGTTGGGCCTTCTCCAACCATGATGTTCAGCGGCACGTCAGCCGATGGGGGTTGTCGGACGCTGCGCTGCGCCTCCATGCGACTTTGATCATGTGCCTCCGCGGCTCTGTCTGCATCTATCAGGGCGAAGAACTAGGGCTGCCAGAGGCCGATATTTCCTTTGAAGATCTGCAAGATCCCTATGGGATTGAGTTCTGGCCTGAATTCAAAGGACGCGATGGATGCCGCACTCCGATGGTCTGGCGCAGCGACAATACGCATGGTGGCTTCTCCGAGGCGCGTCCTTGGCTGCCGGTCAGCCTCGAGCATGCGGCGCTGTCCGTAGCAGAGCAAGAAGCAAACCCCGATGCGTTGCTGCACCACTACCGCCGCGTGATTGCCCTGCGACGCGCCCACGCGGCGCTGTCGCACGGAACCCACGACAAGGTCGTGGCAAGCGGGTCTGTCGTTCATTTTCTGCGCAGCGCCGAGTCCGAGGACATCTTCTGTGCCTTCAATCTTGGCGAGGCGGCGGCAGAGGTCAGCTTGCCTGCGGGAACGTGGGAGCAGCTAGGTGCTGACATCGGCACTGCCGAAATCAATGGTGATCTGGTGAAACTTGGCCCTTGGCAAGCCTGCCTCGCACGGCGCGTATAACACTCTCTGGGAGGAGACCATGGCGAATTTGAAACTGACCGGAGTAGAGAAAACCTACGCTGGCGCGGTGAATGTCCTGAGAGACATCAATCTCGACATCAAGCAGGGGGAGTTGATTGTCTTTGTGGGTCCGTCGGGATGCGGCAAGTCCACGCTCCTGCGCATGATCGCGGGGCTGGAACGCATCACCGGCGGGACATTGGAAATCGACGGCGCGGTGATGAATGACATCCCGCCCGCCCAGCGGGGCATCGCCATGGTGTTCCAGAGCTACGCGCTCTATCCACATATGACGGTGCGCGACAACATGGGCTTTGCGCTCAAGATCGCAGGTAAAAGCGCAAGCGAGATTGACGAGGCGATCACACGGGCAGCCAAGATCCTGCAGCTTGAGGACTATCTCGACCGTCTGCCCAAGGCGCTTTCAGGTGGGCAGCGGCAGCGGGTGGCAATCGGTCGGGCGATTGTGCGCGATCCAAAGGTCTATCTCTTTGATGAGCCTCTCTCCAATCTGGACGCGGCCCTGCGGGTGGCGACGCGGATCGAGATTGCGCAGCTCAAGGAAGCGATGCCGGACAGCACCATGATCTATGTGACCCACGACCAGGTGGAAGCGATGACGCTCGCTTCACGCATCGTTGTGCTCGCCAATAAGGGGATCGCGCAGGTGGGCACGCCGCTCGAACTCTACGAGCGGCCCGAAAACGAATTTGTCGCCCAGTTTATTGGGTCTCCGGCGATGAACCTGCTGCCGGGCGAGGTCATCGCAACGGGCGATCTGACCCGCATTCGCCTGGAGAATGGCGAAGAGATCGCCTCCACCGTGCCCACCCGCACGAGCGACATGGGGCTGAAGGTCAATGTGGGCGTGCGACCAGAGGATCTCTTTGAGGAGGGGGAGGGCGGCGCGATGATCGACGCTACGGTCGACATCGTCGAAGCACTTGGTGAAGTGACGGTGCTCTATTTCAAGGCGCAAGCCGGGCAAGATGCGCCTGTTGCAAAATTGTCTGGTATTCACAAAGGTTTGCGTGGAAGCCAAGTGCGACTCTACGCGGATCCGAAGAAGGTACACCTCTTTCACGATGGGCATTCTCTTCTGTATCGCGAGGGGTGAGGTCAGGATCGTTAGGGGCGCAAGCGCGGACGTCGAAGCCGCGTGGCGCCCCTTTCACCAGAGCGCCGAATTTGGAGTTTTCCAGAATAGGCGTTTGCAGGTCATTTTGTGCTTGCACCCACCCGATGGCAGCTATAAACCGCGCCCCAGTGGACCGATAGCTCAGCTGGATAGAGTACTTGACTACGAATCAAGGGGTCGGGGGTTCGAATCCTCCTCGGTCCGCCACTACCCCCTTTGTTGAACGTCAGACGAAATTGACCTAGGCGTCATAAACTGACCCAATCCGCTGTTTTTGCCGTGTGGCTTGTTGCGTTGATCTGACCTTCCTTTCGGAAAATCAGGGCTGATTTGCAGGTTCAGTCTTTGAGCCCGCCGGTTCCTGCTGATCTGCCCCATGTGTCCAAAGGTCGGCGAACGGGAGAGGGGGGCGAGGCAATGCTATTCGACCGGGTTGGTGCGGCCCGCAGGCGCAGCCGAGGACACGGCCCGGTCTAGGGTCAGGATGCATTGATTTCGGCCTCGCTGCATGATTCACGGCTCCGAAAAGGAGTGGTGACATGAGTGATCTTTTCTGGCTGACCGATGAGCAGATGGGCAAACTTGCGCCTTTCTTCCCGAAGTCGCACGGCAAGCCAAGGGTCGATGACAGACGGGTGTTGAGTGGTATTATCTTCATCAATCGCAATGGCTTGCGCTGGCGGGATGCACCGCGAGAATATGGCGCTCATAAAACGCTCTACAGCCGCTGGAAGCGTTGGAGCGAAAAGGGCATCTTCGCGCGGATGATGGCCGGCCTGGCGGCGGAACACGGTGAGAAGACGACCGTGATGATCGACGCGACATACCTGAAGGCCCACCGAACAGCGACCAGCATGGCCGCCAAAAAGGGGGGCGTGGCCGCCTGATCGGACGGACCAAAGGCGGCATGAACACCAAGCTGCACGCCATCTGCGACAGTAAGGGGCGACCAATCGACCTGTTCGTTACCCCCGGACAGGTAAGCGATTACATCGGCGCAAGGGCCTTGCTGCGCGGCCTGCCAAAGGTCAAATGGCTGCTCGGGGATCGCGGCTATGATGCTGACTGGTTCAGAGAAGCGTTACAGGACAAGGGGAAACGCGCCTGCATCCCAGGCCGGAAGAAACGCAAGACGCCGGTCAAATACGACAAGCGCAGATACAAGCGTCGCAACCGGATCGAGATCATGTTCGGCAGGCTTAAGGATTGGAGGCGTGTCGCGACCCGTTATGACCGCTGCCCCAAGGTGTTTCTCTCTGCCATCGCGCTCGCGGCTCTCGTCATCTATTGGTTATGAATCCTGACCCTAGATGACTTGATATCTATGCTGCCCACTATTTATCCTTTCTTAAGAAGTACTGGAAGGTAACCAGATAGAAGGGGATGGCTGGAATGATAAAAAACGGCGAAATAATGGAAACTAAATCTGATGAATAATACCAGTCGAAGAAGGATTTGGGGGCAAATAAAACTAAGGTGAAAGTTATAAAAACTGGAGCTGCAATAATTATTTCTGGACGAAACTTTTTTGCATTAAGCCAGTCCCTGTAACGAGAAATTACTCCAAGAAAAAAAGTTGTTGACCTGTGCGTACGTTTCCAACCTACTCATGATATTTTAGCCTGCACGGTTATCAGTAACGGACGTTTTTGTCATGTGGGATCTCCGTGCGAGTGATGATGTAATCGCTCACCTGTCCGGGGGTAACGAACAGGTCGATTGGTCGCCCCTTACTGTCGCAGATGGCGTGCAGCTTGGTGTTCATGCCGCCTTTGGTCCGTCCGATCAGGCGGCCACGCCCCCCTTTTTGGCGGCCATGCTGGTCGCTGTTCGGTGGGCCTTCAGGTATGTCGCGTCGATCATCACGGTCGTCTTCTCACCGTGTTCCGCCGCCAGGCCGGCCATCATCCGCGCGAAGATGCCCTTTTCGCTCCAACGCTTCCAGCGGCTGTAGAGCGTTTTATGAGCGCCATATTCTCGCGGTGCATCCCGCCAGCGCAAGCCATTGCGATTGATGAAGATAATCCCACTCAACACCCGTCTGTCATCGACCCTTGGCTTGCCGTGCGACTTCGGGAAGAAAGGCGCAAGTTTGCCCATCTGCTCATCGGTCAGCCAGAAAAGATCACTCATGTCACCACTCCTTTTCGGAGCCGTGAATCATGCAGCGAGACCGAAATCAATGCATCCTGACCCTAGGGCGGCGGGGAGAAAATCTCGACCTTGGCACGCTTCCAATGTCTGCTTCCGTCCTTTTTGTTGATCGGATTTTCGCCGCAGCGAAAGCTCACAATCCGCTCGACCTTCGAGTGCTGACGTCATGTTGACCATGTCTGCTTTGGGCTGCTGGCGACCTCTGGCAGCGAAGACCAAGCGCGGTTTCGTTGCAACTACGCTGCCGCAGTGCCGCAAGGCAGCTGTGAGCCCTTCACGGACATTCGGTTTCACATTAGTAGTGTATGAAACCGGCCTTGAGAAAGGCATCAAATGACGGAGATCTCACCGCAACCCAAGGTCAAACTGTCGAAACTTCGCGACATCGGTTGGGGACATTGGGACCCAATTGGTCTGATGACACCGAATGGTTTCTTTCCAGGCAAGTGGGACAAGGAACCCAATCTGTCTTTTGCCGACGAGTATGATAGTTACCTGATTTCTGCGGCTTCCCAACTACGGAGGGGTACGCCTCGCGAAACTGTCATCGAATACCTTATTGAGATTGAGACGCATCACATGGGACTTGGCGAAAACGCCGACACCCGACAACGAGCCGAAGCCGTTGTATCAGCCATCCTTGCTGATCCGGCCATCTGGACTTGGCCAGACGGACAGGGACTGTTCGGATAAGCCAGCGGCAGCAATGTCCCGCTTAGCCGACATCTAAGGGTTTTCGGCGGCCGCACGTGCGGCGAAGGGCAGCTTTTCCTTATGCGCCTGCGGCAGTGAGTGCTCGCCGTGCCGCCAGATCCGAAGACTTTGCAAAGGTCACTATCTGCGCTTCGCTGACATCAGTTCAGGGTGCAGCATCGCCTGGCCCTATTGATCAGATTTGAAGGTCCGCTTTCGGGAAGCCTTTCGCGCGCGCAGCGATCCCTTCGCTGCGCTTTACATGAGTGTCGTGGTTGGGCTGGCTGCCGTCTCTATTTTCGGTGGAGGGAGCGGCAGCGTTGGTCTGCTTTGGGGACGCCCGCGACGACAGCACGGGGTGGGCGCTTCGGCGTAAGCCGCCCACTCAGAGGCAAATCCTTTGGTCAGAAAAGCAGAACTAACTGGTGCTCTTCACTCAGAAAACCGGGAAGCTGTTGTGTTGGCTGCGCTTGGCGCGCTCTCTGCTTTTCGTAAGTTTATTTTTGCTTTGGCTGGGCTATACTGTACCGATGTCGGTGTCCCATTGAAGGACCCATCGCTCTTTTATGAGCCGTTCCCTTGGGGGGGGCGACACCCCAGCGCCTTGGTGAATTGAATGGGGCATCGGGCCATGTGGCCTGCGTTGCCCCTTCCAATGGTTTGGGGACATTTTTCCTGCGGAGAGTTCGTCACTCTAGCACGCCATCATCGAGCGCGGCTTCTCGCTGCCTGACCAGCTGCCGAGCTGCGCGGTACTCGGGTGAGCCAGGGGTTAATGCGTGGAGCAAGTAACGGAGCATCAGATCCTTTTCATCGTCCGAGGTCTCATCCTTCTGCTTGATGGCGGCCAAGACCTGCATTCGAGTGGCCTCAGTCATCTTGCCGTAGTGAGCTTCCGTGATGACCATGCTCTCGTGCCCGAGGTTCAGTGACCAGGCCTTACGCTCTTCAGAGCGGGTGCAGATCTGATCGCCCAGCGCTTTGAGGCAATGGCGCGCTGAATGGGGCGAGTAGGACTGCCCAACGCCTGTGCTTGCGATGCGAAAGGCCTCATTGACCGCCCCTGACGTTTCTAGGATCGGAAGAGGTGCCGGGCTGGTTTTGGGAGTCGAGAGATACTTACTGTCAGGAAACAGAGCATCCTCTCCGCCAAAGCCATTGCTTTCCAGTTCCCGTTTCCATTCCACCACGACGAGACTGATCTCGCTAGGCACCGGAAACCATCGGACGGTGAAGCTTTTTCCATTCTTCGCCCGCATTTCGCGAGCATCTTGCACCGCTGTCTCTGCCTCGCAATCAATGTGTTTGAGACGCATGCTGGAAAGAGCTGCCGCTCGCAGACCAGTAAGAAACGCGCAGGCGACGATTGTGCGGTCCCGGCGTTGGGCAAGCGTGAGGCTTGGCATGGATTGTACCATCGCCTGAGCCTCTCCTACGGACGGGTAGAGCTTGTCCGGTCGCGCCAAGGCCTTAGCCATCTTTTGCCTTGGTAGGTCGAAGTAGTCGGGCAAGGTGACGCCAAGCCGCCCATATCCCTCCTGCATGGTTAGCCATTTGACGAATGCTGCCAGATGAGAGGCCCGATGGCGAATGGTGGATGCACTGAGGCCACCGTCTTCTTGAGGCATCTCGCCCTTCGCTAAGAGCGAAGTCCGGTATTTCCCGACGTCCTTGTCGCGGACCTGAGAGAAGCACCGACCCTCAAGAAAGTCCTCGAAATCGCGGATGGATGTAAGGTGAGCATCCATGGTTTTCTCGTCATAGCGGCCCGCGTAGAGCTGCCAATCGTGGATGATCCTATCGTTCATCGAAGGCCATTCCGGGACTCTAAGTGGGGCTTCTGTCCCAATATCAACTGAGTCTTCCTCCTTCCTTTCGTCTATTTTACTGAGGTTGGCATTGGGACTGAGCGCGTTTTTCAATCGCTCATATCCCGTCGCATCCAGTAACTTCATCACCGTTGCGCCACACTCTGAACAGGCACCTCCAGCCATCCGACTTTCTCTTTCGGTCTGCCAAAGGTTGATACTGAGCGGATGAGGAGACACCGCCACCTTGCAGCACAGGCAATAGAACTGATCCAGCCTCAGGTTGTGGCGTCCTTGAGCGCGCCGTGCGGCATGAAACCTGTTCAGTTCTAAGCCGCGAAAGAGGTGCGGCCCTTGTCCCTGGGAGGGCATGAGCCCAGCGCCGACCCAATTTGAGACGGTGTTGCGACACACATCGAAAAGCTCCATGACGGCGCGAACGTCATAGACGCGGTGTTTCTTCGCCTTGATCTTGTATCGACGGCTCATGTGCGTTTCCTTTCCGGATTCTTGGCTCCATCCTCTGGGGCATAGCGGGGCAGTTTGCGCTCAAACGTCAGGATTTCCTCCAGCCGCCAGCGGGACGTGCCTGCCGAGAGTTTGAAAGGCGCAGGAAAGTGACTGGTCCCTATCCATCGCCATATCGTTTGGCGGCTCACCCGAAAGCGGCGCGCAACGTCTTCGTCTGTCAGGTAGGCGGTAGAAGCACTCCCACCTGACACCGGCTGTTTGGCGGCGACTTTCTGATTGTAAGCGCTGTCCCGGCCCCACGTTGTAGCGCCTATCCCGTACTGCGAGATCTTGCACATCTCACAGTGGGGAGTGCGTTTCGCAATGTGCACTACAAATTCGTTTCTCAAATCGTTGGGCGTGGAGATCTACGCGTCGGGTCACCGGCGGTGGCCGGATGAAGCCAAGGCCCGGGCAGTGGCGGATACGCTCGAACCGGGCGCGACAGTGAATGGCGTGGCGGCGCGGTATGGAGTCTTGCCAAACCAGCTGTCGGCCTGGCGCCGGTTGGCGAAGCAGGGGAAGCTGGTGTTGCCAGCAGCGGAGCTGGACGAACCGGTCTTCGCCCCGCTGGTAGTCTGCGATGTGCCGGAGGTGCTGCCGGAACCGGACATGGCGGCACCGAAAGAGGTGATCCGGATCGTCTCAGGCGAAGTCAGGATCGAGCTGGCGCCCGGCACGCCCGCGACCCGGATCGCCGAGATCGCGCATGCGCTCGGGACCTCGCCATGCTGATGCCCTCACAGGGCCTCCGGATTTTGGTTGCGACAAAACCGGTGGACTTCCGCAAAGGCCATGACGGCCTGGCAGCGCTCGTGCAGTCGACGCTTGCCGAGGATCCGTTCACGGGCACGGTCTTCGTGTTCCGGTCGAAGCGCGCCGACCGGTTGAAGATCCTGTTCTGGGACGGCAGCGGACTCGTGATGGCCTACAAACGGCTGGAAGAAAACACCTTCACTTGGCCCGCGATCCGCGATGGGGCAATGACCCTGAACCGGGCGCAGTTCGAGGCCCTGTTTGCCGGTTTGGACTGGCGCAGGGTTCGATCTCTGGAGGTGCGCCGACCGGCTGTGGCAGAGTGACTCAGCCTATTGAATAACCGGGCATTGGCGCCCCGGGCCCGGTATAATCCAGCCATGCCCGACGCCCCGCCCATCGACCTGTCCGCGATCCCTGAGAGCCAGCGCGCCGCCGTTCTGGCGGTGCTGCAGGAAAACGGCGCCCTGAAGGAAGCCAACCGGCGGCTCGAGCATCTCGTGGCCGAGTTGAACCATGTCGTGCATGGCAAACGGTCCGAGAAGCTGAGTGATGACGACCGGCAGCTTGCCTTCGAAGACCTGGAAACCGCCGTCGCCGAGGTCGAGACCCGCAGGGAGCAGGCCGCCCCCTCCACCCAGACCCCGCGCGCGACACGGCAGCGCAATCTCGGCCATCTGCCCGCGGACCTGCCGCGCATCGAGCGTGTCATCGAACCGGCGAGCCTTGAGTGTCCTTGCGGCTGCGGCCGCATGCACCAGATCGGCGAGGATCGGACCGAACGTCTGGACATCGTGCCTGCGCAGCTTCGTGTGCTGGTCGACATCCGGCCGAAGTATGCCTGCCGCATTTGCTCGGACGGGGTCACCCAGGCGCCCGCCGCGCCGCGGCTGATCGAGGGCGGTCTGCCGACCGAGGGCGCCATCGCTCATGTGCTGGTCTCGAAGTTCGCGGACCACCTGCCGTTCTACCGCCAAGGCCAGATCCTGGCGCGCTCCGGCATCCAAGTCGACCGCAGCACCCTGGCGGACTGGGCAGGCACCGCCGCCTTCCACCTCGGCCCCGTGGTCGACCGGCTGGCGGAACACATCAAGTCCTCCGGAAAGCTGTTCATGGATGAGACCACGGCTCCGGTCCTCGACCCCGGACGCGGCCGAACCAAGACCGGCTACCTCTGGGCCCTGGCCCGCGATGATCGCGGATGGGGCGGAGAAGACCCGCCCGGTGTCGTCTTCACCTACCAGCCCAGCCGCGCCGGCGCCCACGCGGAACAGATCCTTCAGGGCTTCGACGGTATCCTGCAGCTCGACGGCTACACCGGTTATGACCGGCTGACGCGCCCGTCCCGCAAGGGCGGCGCGCCGATCACGGTGGCCCACTGCTGGGCGCATGCGCGGCGCAAGCTGAAGGAGGTCTTCGACCGCGACGGCTCGGAAATCGCCGCCGAGGGCCTGCGCCGGATCGCTGAGCTCTACCGCATCGAGGCCGAGATCCGGGGCATGGGCCCGGGCCAACGTCTGTCGGCCCGTCAGGCCCGCAGCGCGCCCCTCGTGGCCGAGTTCGGTGATTGGCTGCAGGCACAGCGTCTGCGTATCTCGGCCAAGTCGCGCCTCGGCGAGAAGCTGACCTACATCCACCGCCAGTGGGGCGGCCTGCAGACCTTCCTCCACGACGGCCGCGTCGAGATGGACTCCAACGCCGTCGAAAACCTGATCCGCCCGATCGCCCTGACAAGAAAGAACGCACTCTTCGCCGGCCACGACGAGGGCGGCCGCACCTGGGCCCGCATCGCCTCCCTGATAGCCACCGCGAAGATCAACGGCGTCGCGCCCTTTGCCTATTTGAAGGCGACCCTGGAAGCCATCGCCGCCGGTCACCCGGCCAGCAGGATCGACGAGCTGCTACCTTGGAACTTCACCCCGTAAAGCTGAACAGGCGTGGGGTGGCGACAGCGCTTACTTCTGATTTGCCCCGCGCCGAATTCGTTTTGCAGGTTTCTGCTTTGTTTCAGTCGGATGTGGGGGCTGATGGGGAGGAGAGCCTGCCTCCAACCTTTCGAACAAATCCGGTGTACCCTCCGTCAGCATTTGACATCATGCACCTCCTTGCGACGGATCGAAGGAGGGATGCTCTCTGACATCCGAAGGGGAGTTGTCTTAGGTTCGTAGGCAATACTTGCGCCGCTCATGGCGCATTGGGCCGAGCACTTCATCGCGCGTCCAGCCAAGCTTGAACAACTGCTGCACGCCAGCCTACTGCGCGTTTGCTCAGCTTGACTGAAGGCGGAAACTTGCCCTCGCTCATCATAGCGTAGAGGGTGCTGCGTGAAAGGCCGGTCAAAGCCATCACGTCTTTACATCTCAGAATGCGGTCTGGGGAGGTCATAACCATCTCCTATATTTTGCCAGTAGTGACAGGAGGAGATGATCTGACAAGATGCACGCTTCCTCCCGCCAAGCGGGGTGTCCACGGAGGGACGGGAAACGACACATCTTGCGTCTATTTCATGATCGGATACTAACCCTGCGATTTAAGCCCGACAAGATCCTTTTGTATCTATTGGACAAGTGTAGAATATTTTGCATCCTACTCCGTCTGACGCTGTCCAGAGCCGTCAGCGAGCTCCTGCAAATACTTTGCCCACCACGTCGCAATTTGGACCCTCTCGTCCCAATGGGCACCGCGTGCATAGGCTTTACGAATCTCATTTCTCTCTACGTGAGCGAGTGCGCGTTCGATTGCATCCGCACTCCAGAGACCAGATTCGTTTGCCACGGTGGAGAAGGTTGCCCGGAAGCCGTGCGCGGTCATGTCGTCCCCGCTATAGCCTATTCGACGCAGAGCCGCGTTCAGGGTATTTTCGCTCATGCAGCGTTTCGAAGATCGGATAGAGGGGAACAGCAACTCGCCCCAACCGGTTAGAGTTTGCAATTCGTTCAGCTTGCCCAGCGCCTCTGGCGCCAAGGGCACCATGTGCGGGCGGCGCATTTTGGCGCGATGAGCCGGGACCGTCCAAATCGCTTTTTCCAGATCTATCTCGGCCCATTCGGCCATGCGCAATTCGCCGGGACGCAAAGCGGTCATCGCCAAGAGCTGGAGGGCAATGCGCGTGGTCGGTTGACCGTCAAAGCCTTCAATCGCGCGCATCAGCCCGCCCACCTGTTCAGGGTTGATGAGGGCGGAGCGGTGTTTGACCGGAGCACGGGTCAGGGCATCCTTGAGACCGAATCGAAATCCGTGCATTGTTGCCCCTTCCGGCGCATGGGCTTTCAGCCATTTGTTCAACCCAGCACTGGCAGAATTCGCGTTGGTCTTGCCGGTTGCGTTGTAGCGCGGAAATGCGAATGGGCTATCAACCTGATTGGCCCTGAGCCGCTCGGCAGCCCACCGTGCAGATCCCTCCAGTGGTACGACACGCCGACTGCTGTCGGTCTTCAGGGACCGCCATGGATGCGGGACAATACTCACGGACCAGTTTCCCTCCTCATCCCGGTGAAAGTCGTCACGCAACAAACCGGCAGCCTCGCCGATCCGCATTCCCGTATCCGCCACCAAGGCCACCAGCCAACGCATCTCATCGTCAAGCTCACGGCATTGCTGTTGGACCTTGCGAATGTCTCCTACGGGAATGGGCAGCCGCTCTGAAACCCCGGCTTGGCGGTCGTAGTAGACCTTGGAAAAGGGGCTGGAGGTTTCGATCCCTTCCTCTGCGACCGCGAAGTTGAACACCGCCCGCACCGTCCCGAAAATCCGGGTGATAGAACTGCCAGTCAGACCTTTGGCAATCAGGGCATCCCGGAAGCGGTTCGCATCGGCCTTGGTATAGTCGGGCAAAGGCTTGTCGCCACAGACGTCGATTACATAGCCGCATGAGCGTTGTGCGGCCCTCTCGAAGGTCTTGGGGCGGCCAACGCCCTTGAGACGGATGTATGTGACGACAGCCTCAGTGAGCGTCAAAGCGTCGGTGGTGACGGCTCCTGTAGATGTGTCGCTACGGGATCCCGAAAGCCCATTACGAAGAAGGTGCTTCCCGGGTAGTTCTGCGTCGTGAGACCTAAGGTGATACCAGTACTCGTCCAGCTTCACTGCTGCGGCATTCGCTTGGGCGATAGCGACAGCACGGGATCTGGTCCGGAGGGAGTAAGCAATCTTGTCCGATGAATAGTGCCGTCGAAGATCCGCAGGCACCCGCCTGTTGAAGTAGAAAATGCCGTCCTTCACGAAGACATGCTGGGGGTATTTGTACGCCAATTTGTTCTACGCCTCGCTCTGCTAGATGCAAAAGCTGGCGATTATCAACGGCTTAGTACGGATAAATGGTGCCCGGGGGCGGCATCGCAGAGCAATGTAAGTTCAATGCCTTAGGGATCGGTGGGACAGTTTTTGTTCCCATGGTTTATTGAATCTTTTCGGATCGGCGTCCCACCCACGACCAATGTTGAACCGGCGGGCTAGCCTTGGACTATATTTGCCGACGAGCGTGAGAAGTATCCCGCTCAGGTATGAGAGGCAGCTATGAGACGGCTTTTTGCCGCTGCGAAATGTCCTCCAGCCACTCGGCAAGAGCTTTGAGTTCGACTTCGATCTGGTCAGGAGTTGGGATCGAGGGGTTCATTGCATCACTGGCGTGATGGAGGAGTTCGGAGCAACGACCGTAGGCTGCACGCATGGATTCTGCATCGGCCTCTGTGATCACGGAGAGCTTGGCGAAACCTTTCGTGTTGACCTTGTGAGAGAAGGTTTTGATGACCGGCGCCACGGCGGCCTCGACGGCACTCTCCCAAGTGTCGCGAATTTGACCGAGGATGCCTTTCGCGGTAAAGAGCCAGGTAACTTCGGGGTCTTGATCATACTGCAGTCGCGTGTTGGCGAGGTGCTTTCCAATGGTTTCGACCCGTTTGGTAGCACTCTGCGCTTTCATCGGGGCCTGATTTTCGCAATGACCGGGTCGGTCTCCGCGTTTGGCTACGTGCCTGATGGCGACGGGTGTTTGCGGCAGGCCATCGTCGGGCTCACTACACGCGCGCTCCATCAAAAACAGGAACGGCAAGTCATGGGTGAAGACAATCACCTGTCGATCCCTGCCCTCTCGCGCGAGCCGTTTGGCGATGGCTTCCCTGTGGAGGTGATCGAGCGAGGAAACCGGATCATCAAAGATGATACCCGAATGGTTGTCGGTCGTAGAGAGCTCGGCCATGAAACCGGCCAGCGCAACGCAGCGATGCTCACCTTCGCTCAAGATAGACCCAGCCTTCGCATCGGGTTTGTGAATAAGGCTGACCCTGAATTGGGGAACGCCGTGCTGGCTGCGCTCCTTTTTCAGCTCAACGGCAAGCCCTGCAATCCCGAGATGGTCAACCTCCTGGGCGAACCGGCCTCGAAGCCTGTCAGTCACGAGGGCTTCGGCGAGCTCGGTGCTTTTGGTTGTGATCTCGTTCTGCCTGGTATCCCGGATGGCTTGCTTGAGTTCATGGAGCTGTTTCTTGCGACCGATCTCGGCGATGACATCGTCTTTGACACCGGCCAGCCACTTTCGGTCGGAGAGTTCTTGGTATTCTTGGTGCAGGGCTTGTCTCTCCGGGCTGTCCTCATCGGCACGAAGGGTGTCGATGCGTTGGCTAATCGAGACTGCCGCTTGTTCAAGCGCTTCGAGAGGCGACGCGAGAGCGCCGGGCATGGTCCCTGCGCGCTTCCGAAGGATTTCCCGAAGAACCCATTTGGCTGTCAGCGCGAACCGGCGAAAGGCCTGGCTTAGCTCGCTCTCGGCCAAGTCATCTGTTAGGAACAATACCTCCTCGCGAACACGGCGCGCGGAAGGGAGCTCTTCGATCAAGTTCGCGATGAACTCGGAGACTGCGTCGCGCGCGGCCTCTTCGTCTCGTTGTGTGCGGTCCCTTATGAAGGTCTCGAACCGTTCGAGACGGCCTGAAGCCTCCGGCGTCAGCGTTTGCTGACATAGCACGCAACGGGACCCCTCGGCGACCGACGGAAAGGTCTGCTCAGGATAGGCTTCTTGCGTGGAGTATACGCGCGCCGCGTCCCACAAGAGACGCCAGACTTCTCCACCTGTTCCCGGTAGGACATCGGCATCGAAGTGGCTGCTTGCAGCCATGCGCGCAGCCTCCCTCTTCCGGCGAAAATCCTCATCGAGGGCGTTCAAGCAGTCCAGCGTTTCGGCGGATGCGGCACTTTCCAAAGCGGCGATATCCGCTGACAACAGCCCGAGACGTCTGACATAGCTTTCCATGCGCTTGATGAGGGCGACCGGGTCTTGGCTTAGGTCTGCGGCAAGTTGCGCGTGGCGCTTGATCTCATCGTCGGAAAGTACCGACAGTCGCGAAATGTCATCTACCGTAGTGTCCTTATCGAGATCGGCGATCAGCTTTCCTACGGCGGTATCTGCTGCACATGAAGGCTCGGAAAGCACGTGCGGAGTCTGTGCTTCGATCTCAGTCACCTTCGCATCGAGCCGGCCTTTTACCGCGCGGCAGGCCTGGACGAGCCGCTCTAGCAGCTTCATCGGCAGCGGCGTGTAGGCCACGTCGTTCGTGGCATCGACGTGGACATTGGCGGTCGCCGTATCAAACACACTAACTGCAGTTAGAAGATCGGTATCAGGGGCGCCGTCTTGCCATTGTGCCGATTGGGTCTGACCACCGGACAGAAAGCCGATCTCGGCTGTCCGCGGGCCACTCGCTGCCTCATAGATGTTGGTGAGGATGGGATCGTGGCGGCCTCGCGCGCGGCAGGCCTGTTTGAGGATGCGGACATACCCCGACTTTCCGGCGCCGTTGTCACCGTAGATGATAGTGATGCCCTTATCGAGGAAGCTAAGCCGCTGGTTCTCGGCAAGAGCGTTGACGTTATGGACGTTGCCGACCGATTTCAGCTGAACAGGCGGTAGCCCGGAGGCAGGCGACGACAGATCGGCTTCTTCGAGCGCAGCGCTTTGAAGAGCGTCGTCGAGGCACAGCGCTGTCAGCTCATCGATATCCTGCTCGCTGAGGGTATCCTTTTTTATCAATCGTTTCAGAGCGTCACACTGCCAGACAGGCCTAGCCTGCGACCACGCGAGAATGTCCTTCAGGGCATCGGCTTCGGATTTTATCGCGTTTGTCACGGCTCTGCTCTACCCCTTAAATGACGAAGCTCTACTCCACACCGAGCGCCTTGAATGCCGCATCGACAGGATCGCTATAGAATGACGTTTGGAATTTCGCGAATAACTCACCCGGAATCGTCGGGATATCGCCCACGCTTGCCATAGGCAGCAGGATACGCTTGGCCCCACTGTCGAAGGCAACCTGTAGGCATTCGGCAAGATTTTCTACAGGAACGATATTTCCGCCCAGGCTCATATCACCAAGAACGACGAGCTGTCCTTGCAGTGGCTTCTGCATGACGCCAGAGCAAAAGGCGATGAAGCCGCTGAGTGTCATTGTTTTGGTTGGCCCCGTATTCTGAAGCTCGACCGAGTGAACATGGAAGTCATGATCACCTGCTTTCGTGCTCCCACTGACACGAGAGATGTTGGCCTTGAAATAGTCGAACGCGACGCGAAGAGCCTCCTTTGCCGCAGCGTTCGAGCCAAGCCCTGAAGTCGTTAGCTTGCCGTTGCCTGCTGTCGTTTGCGTCTCGAGTCGATATAGGCCGAGGTGTCCCGAGCTGCCGGTAGCGACAGTGTGCAAGACACCAGGCTTCAGTGGACCTTCAGGGATCAGGTTTCCGCCACCCTGCTCGGGCACGGCTACGAAGTGCTCTTCTCGGTTTTCGTTATCAATGTATGAGAAGTGAACGTCATAGAATTCCATGCCACCGATTTTCTTGAGCTGCTCTTTCACACGGCGACGCGTCTCAAGTGCGTATTCGAGGCAACGACGTACGGCTTCCTTATCATAGTCGCCATGTGGGTAGAGGAGCTTCAGCAGACCCGACACCGTCCTGCGCACGGCGATGGTATCGCGTTGATTGAGATTGTTTCCGAGCTTGAAGAACTGGTCGATGGCGTCCGCGAAGGTGCGCTTTCGCATCTCGCGCATAAACTCAGCCAGGTAGTCGGTGATCAGCCCATAGCGGTTTGTGAAGAATTCAGGCCGCATCTTAGGCACTTCCCACCCTGGAATATAGGCGTGGAAGCGATCAAAGAACGCAGAGTCGATCATCGCCTCGGGGAAAGGCGCAAGCAGGTGGCTGGTCTTCACGAGCGTATCGACCGGCTGGTTGATGTTTCCGACGAAGACCATACTGGCTGACGCCGAAATCGCGTCACGACCACGTGCAAAGGATCCGGACGCCATATAGTCCTTCATGATCTGTACGCCGTCTTTGTCCTTGAAGGAGATGCCAGCTACCTCGTCGAAAGCGACCAAATCCCACATCCCGACAAGACCGACCTGGCGGCGGCTCATGTTGTAGAACAGGTTCGCAACGGTAGTCTGGCCACCCGAAATCAGAATGCTATTCGGGCTACACTCTTTGTAGATGTGGCTTTTGCCTGTGCCGCGAGGCCCTAGCTCACAGACATTGTAGTTGTTCTCGACGAAGGGGATCATTCGCGCGAGCAAGTGCCACCGCACGCGCTCGTCTAGCACCGTCGGCTCCATGCCCGTCGAGCGGAGCAAAACGTTGATCCACTCTTCTTCGCTAAAAGCCATCCGTCCTTCGAAGAACTCCTGCATGTCCATGTTGGGCATCTGGATCGGCTTCAGGTCACCGATGGTGAACGGCGAACCCTTCTGGCCTTCTTCATGGTAGTAATGAACAGTGACGATGCACCAGATGCCGCCTACGAGCAGCTTTTCGAAGCGCTTCACGTCATTAGCTGACACTTCGGCATCCTTGATGCCAAGGTTTGAAAGCAGTGCTTCATAGATGTCGCGCTTTTCATTGAGCCTGACGGTGACCTTGTCGATGACCTTGAAGCTTCCGCGTTCTTTGATCTTCGATTTGATCTTTTCGGCCTCGTCGGGGCGCACGTAGTTCTCGGCGAGCACCTTCTTTACAGTCTTCAGGCCCTCCTGAATGATCTCGTCATCATCCGAGGCGCAGTACATCCCGAGCAGGTACTCAAGGACATAGACGGGGACGTTCGCCCCTTCTTTAAGGAGTTTGGTCAGGTCTTTCCGAACGACCTTGCCCGCAAAATTCCGGTTCAGTTGCTCATCTAGCCCCACATCAATTGTTAGTTCAGAAGTCATTATCGAATGCCAGGTCTATGGTTACGTCCATCCGCACCTCCTCGACGTCTGTCTCGGCGTTGCGGGCAATTAGTTGGTAGCGGCGCTTCTTGTCGAAGGTTCGACTGGCAAGGGTCAGCCAGACCTCCTTGCGCCACTCGTTCATGTCACTTGAATCGTTGTCGAAAGAAAGCGTCTCGACATTGGTGACAGGGTCTTCGCCATCGTAGATTGCCACCCTCACCTTAAGCGGCTTGATGCGCTCTGACACGGCCTCTGTCTGGATGAACTTGAAGCGGTAGCGGCTCGTCGTGATCTTCAGGCTCGATCCGAGCAAGCTGATCCCCACGCTTCTTGTGCGCGTCTTAACCGCGCTCTTACCTTTTAACTGCGTGATCTGGATGACAGGCACGGCAATTTCTTGCGGCATGGCTCCGCCATGAATAAATCGTGAACCGCCAACGAAGTGGAAGCGGTTTGTGCCGCGAGGCACCCAAAATTCCATGTCACCATTCGCCGAGGCCGTAACGCTGGTCTTTCCATGATACGCGCCTGCATGGTGGGACAGCGCCTTCCCAAGGAGGTAGCGCTTTTTACTGATTACAGTGCCCGACGGCTTGTCTGTGATGGGATTCTTGTCGCTCTCTGTTGGTGCACTCTCCTGGAACAGGAAACCGTGGTCCGCCGTCACGACGACGTAGTTGCCGTTCAGCGTATTGACGATCCTAGCAACGATATTCCCGAGTTCGGCGATCGTGTTGCGAACCGCCGCGAAGGTCTTTTCCTCGTTGCCGGTGTCAGCCGTCTGATCGATCTGGTTGTGATAGATATAGATGACTCTATAGGGCTTGATGAACTCACGGCCGACAGTCTTGCTCATCGCCATGAAGTCGTCAGCCTTGATAGCCGTACCATCCACCTTGGCGAGAATTTTCTGTCGGTTGGCGAGACCACTCGTCGGCATATCGTCCGCCATCACAGCGCCCGCATCGGTGTAGCTCAGTGTCTTGTGCGGAAGAAGACTTGCCATCCCAAGACCAGTGTACGACGGCAGAACCCCTAGTTGCGGCTTGAGTGTCGCTGAAAATCGATAGCGCCCGTTCAGTTCCTGCAGAAGTTCCTGCGCCGCTTCGTAGCGGAAAGCATCACTGATGACGACGTAGACGCGACGGTCATCTGCCTCATCAAGTCTTGGCTGCAGATTCCGCTTGAAGAAGTGCTGTTGGCTATCCACCGCTGGGAGTCGCCACGTATCCAGCAAGCCACCCCCATCGAGAGCTTCACCCCAACGTACTGCGAGATGACCAAGATACCAGTTGCCATAGGCATCTTCGATCTTGTCGCGCAGCGCCTTAAGAATATCCCAGCCCTCGGCTTCCGCTGAATCAGCGGCGTCGCAGAAATGACGATAGAGCTGATCGAACTGATAGAGCTCGCCAACATAGGCATCAAAGAATGCTTTTCCGTCTTTGAAATTAAAGCCTGTCGGGTATTTGCCGCGCAAATCAAGGAACTCAGCGGCGGACATCAGTGCGGTATAGACCTGGTCAAGCGCCAGTCGAGGTGCATTGTGGCTCGACGGCAGTCTGCTATTCGCCCAGTAACCGTTCTGCCGTCTAGTGACGATGTCTCGGATTGCCTCAAGATTGATCGTCTCAGCCGTATCGATGATCCTGTCGCGCAGACGACTAGCGATGTACTTCTCGGTGAGCAAGAAGGTGCGAGCTTCCGCCACTTCATCGATATCAAGATCGCCAAGGTGGTCTCCAAGCTTGACGAGTTCAGCGACGGCCGCGGATAGCGCATCATAGCTTTCGTGCAGCCTTGCACTATCACGCCATTGCCCGACACAAACGACGGCGTTGGAAGCCCCTTTGCTCGGCAATACAAGATGAGCGAGCGCCTTCGGACACGCGCCATCGAGGCTGCGCGCGAAATCAGTAATCAGCAAGCGCATCAGGAAGGACTTGAGACTAGGCTCTGCCTCATCAAATCCAAAGGTATCGCGTACCTGGGTCCATAAACTGTCTGCCAAGTCGTACTTCTCGATTTCCAGCCATGTTGTCGGCGTCGCATCAAGATTGTCGTGGTCGATGGTATGAAGAAGCGCCCGAACCAAGGAGAATATGTCTGTCTGCTCTGTACGCAATATGGCTGCCATCAAAGCACGGTCGATTGCAGCGGCATCATCAGAGGGTTCAATGAACTTCTGCGCTTTCGCGAGACGTTCCTTGCTCGCAAAGAACTTGCCGCGCGCTGCGACGTGATCCCTAAGCGCCTGCTCCAGAATACCGAGCTCGCGCAAGATCATGGTCGAACGATCAGCAGCAAAGGGTTCCGCATAGAAGCGCACGTCGAGAAGCCAGTCCATTTCAGGATCAGGCACACGACCCTTCTCATATAGAAGGAACGGTACGTCTGGGCTTTCGAGCTCCAGCTCTGACTTCAGCGCCAGCGCAGGCTCTTCACCAATATGGCGCAACTCGACCCCATCGATCTTCAGTGACGACAGCATCTCTTCGAACTCACCATCTTCGTCGCGCCAAAACACGACGCGCGCACCTTTTGCGAAAAGACGTTCTAGGTTCGATTTGATCTGCGCGCTATCCATTACTTCTCCCCTGTAATGGCTTTGCGCTCAGCAAGGAGGTTTCCGAACTTGCCGTAATTGACCTTCACGCCGTCATCGAGATCGAGAGAAATGCGTTGATCTGCAAAGTGCCGTAGTTCCTCATCGAAGGCGCGCAGCTCTTCAAGCTGCTTCATCATGAGGTCTTTTTCCTTTTGTGCCTTTGTGCGGGCGGCAGAAGACGACGCCGCGGCGATATCATCGTTAAGACTATCAATCCGTGCAGCCATGCGGCTTTGCAGTGGCGTCACGTATTCCATCCGCATTCGCGACAGGGTGCCCTCATTATAGCGATGGAGATAAACCAAGCACTCGAAAGCCTTCAGCTTACCACTGGAGAAGAGCCAATAGATCGGGCGCTTCTTGTAGGTTTGCATATGATCCTTGAAGAAGCTTTTCGAAATGTAGTTTCGGATCGACCTCTGCGGATCGTTGCCACCAGTGGCGGCCAGGCCCTCAGCGACAAAACGAAGGTTCTCTCGCAGAGTTTCGGGCAACCAAGCGACCTTCAGGAACTCCTCGAACCGCAGCGCGGCATCATCGTCGAACCACTCAACTTCGGTGATCGGCACGATGCCGTCATCATCTGCCGGGAAGTCGCCATAGCGCGACGCATCAAAGTCTTCGTTCCCAGCATTCGCATAGATGAGACCGGGCTCTGCGAGGCTGTAGCGCCCCATCATGCAGCCGATGGCGTAAGAGATCAGCTCCTTCATCGTGTCGGAGCGCAGACGCTCCTCCCGCTCCACTTCCGTGCCCTTCACGCCATAGCGATAGGCCGGGTTGCAGGTGAGCGTGATCTCCTCAATCGGCACCTCAGGCGTTAGCTCGTCCTGCAAACCATAAGCGTCGATAAAGATGCGATTGTTCTCTTCCTCCAACCTTTGCATCTCGTCGGTCATGCCCTGCCATTGGGCGCGGACTAGTTTATAGCTGACTTCCAACGTGTCGGCCTTGAGTTCCGGTGCGAGCAACGGCAGCGAGGCAAAATCCCAAGAAGTTTCGTAGGAGTCCCAGTCAGACTTGGAACTGTCGATCATCTTTTGAACAGGTCGGGAACCGAAGTTTGGAACGCTTGAAGGAATTGGCAAGTTGGCCAAAGTTCCCGGATTGAAGTCCATTGTAGGACTGAGAACCTTCAAAAAATAAGACACGGCGGAAGATAACATTAGCGCCAAAAAGTAGCGTGTATTCTGAATATCATCAGGAAAAATCATACTTCCTTTTTGATCAAAAATACCAACATCGTCTGTGTAGCGAGCAGCAAAGAAGGATGAGCTAATATTCGTATAAGTTATTCCTTCACGGAAATAGTGCTTCCAGTTCCTTACGACGGCACTCGGATGAGACTTTATTTCTGCCCCATCATCTTTCCAAAAAACGACCTGGCTGCGGTTTCCATACCAGCGCCTGTAATCTCCACCTTTACAATAAGGTATCCAATCGCCACTACCGCCCTTCGAATTTCGAAAATTGGCCTTGGAAACTTCGTGCCAGAGCCTAATAAACCGTGAGTTATCTCCCGTTTGGAGGCCGACCATTGGCTTTGCTTCTTCAGAAAGTGGGGCCATTGTCTCGAAGTCAGCAAACGCATTGGGACTCAAGCTAAATGCTACTGGAGTGCCGGGTATGGCCTTAAGTCTCTTGGTCGGCAAGTCGAACCGCCAAGGTAATGATTGATCTTCAATCGCTTGCCTCAAACGAGGGGCTTGATCTTCTCGGCGTTTGAATTGCTCAAGATCGAAGAAGGTTGACGCTTGCTCTCGGGGTGCATGGCGAGCGATGCAGTAAGCCGAGATTGGAACAGCTGCGCTGTCAAATAGAGTATGATACTGGGGCTTTACTAGGCTTAATAAGTCCATCTCTTCGACAAGCCGCTTGCGGAGTTTCTCGAAAGACGTCAGGTACATCCAGGTGAACGGTGTCATCATCCCGGAGATTCCGTGCTCCCTCACGAGTTGTACAAGGCGCCACATAAATGCAGCATAGAGATCATTGGACGTGTCCTTGAAATGACACCTCAAAAAGCCTCTAAGCTCTGAATTCATTCCTGTACCGCCCATATACGGCGGGTTGGCCACCACCACGTGATACTTCGGCGAAAGCGCCTCGGCCATGCGCAGAACCATCACCACGCGATCCTGCACTTCTTTCAGCAGCAGGTCAGAGCTGAAGTCCCGCGCCTCGACCAGCCGTAATGTTTCGGCCGGATCGCGCAGCCTGGGCACGATCAGCGAACCGAAGTTTTTGGCTTGCTCAAACTGCGACAGGGTTTCACGCAACTCATCTGTGAAGAGATCGCGCCCGACTACAGCCTGCACGTCTGTCATCTCTTCGGGCGTGAAGGCGACATCATGCAGCACAACGACATTGGGCTTGACGTCCATCCGCAGGAACCGGCGCCGCCCGAGTTTGTTTGCTGCCTTCATTGCCAAGGCGAAAGCCGCTAGGGCACCTGCGCGGTCATCGATCTCAATGCCAGTCAGGTTATGCTTGAGGATGAGGGCCGGAATTTCCTTCGGGTCATAGCCCTCTTCCTCATAGATCGCGTAGAGAAGATCGAAGGCGTAGGTCAGCATATGCCCGGAACCGCAGGCTGGGTCACAGACCTTGATCTCTTCGGGCTTGCCGATCTTCAGAAAGTCGGTCTCAGGCTCCTCTGGCGCGATGTAATAGTCCATCCGCTCGGCGAGCCGTGAATCTGGTCGGTTCAGAAGCCAGAGACGCCCGAGCGAATTCTCGACTAGGTAGCGAACGATCCAGTGCGGGGTGAAGAGCTGGGTTGCAGCCGGAATCTTGTCAGCCGTGATCTTCTGGTTCTTCTTCAGCCCCGCGAAGACCTCATCTTTCTTCTCGGAGATGTAGAACTGGTAGAGCCAGCCGATGACCTCGATATCCTGCCAGTCCGCCTCGTCGATGGCGGCGACGAGTGTTCGTATCAGGGAATCTGAGTGCAGGAGATTGTCAGGTAGGAGGAGCTCGGTCTCGTCATCGATGCGCTCGAACAGGAACGGCATCGCGCGGTGCAGCGCGTTGCACTGAGCGATCAAGAGCATCCGGTAGAGCTCGGCATCTTTGGTGCCATCGATCTTTAGATCGATAACCTTGCTCTTGTCGAGCCCCGGGAAATCAAGGTGCTCGGCGTGCTCCAGGATTTCAGGGAGCTCCTTGCCAGACGGGTGGCTAAGTACGCGGTAGCCGTGTTCAAGGAGCCCGTGAAGCTCCATGTAGCGGATGGCAACCAAGCGGTTGAACCAAGTGTAGGCCACCGATTCCATCGCCTGCTCGAAACCATTCTGCTTTATGCGGATGGCTAGTCTTTTGCGCTGCTCGCCGACTTTCTTGGGGAGAGCATCTGATCCGACAATGACGATTTCGCCCTGCTCTCGCTGCTCGACTATCTCCTTTTTCGAAATGCCAAACTTCGCGGCACGGGCGACCATGGCCGCAATGAAGTCCTTGCGAGCCTTGGGGGCATATGTCTTGAGCGCATTAGTATTGATCGTCATCCTGCTCGTCTTTCTTAGCGTATTTCGACGCGTTCGTTGTTAGTGATGGCGTCTTCGAGCTCCTTGCGAAGGGTTTCGAGGAAGGTATCAACCTCTTCCTTGGTCTCAAGATATGTAGAACCAGCAATGTGGCTGGGTTCCACGATACGCCGCTTCTTGGCAGGAGCTTTCTTGACCTGTGGCTCAGCGTCAGGTTCGGGTGGCGTCGCTTTTCCACCCCCATCAGGAGGAACAGGGACATACTTTTTCGCAGCTTGCTCGATGGCAATGAAGGCTTCATCGGCAGCGTCTCGGGCTGCCGTCTGCATCTGGAAGATATGCGCGATACTCTCTTCACCTTCAATGCCGGATCGTATGGTCTGGATCGGATGCAGGCATTGGTTCCGAAGTTCCGGCGCGGCGCCAGCCTCGTCGAGCTCAGCTTTCACTTTTCCGAGGTGTTCGTCGATCTTCTCAATCGCATGGTCACGACGCTTCTTAAGGAGCGCCTTATTCACCTCTTCAACTCGGCCAATGATCGTGACCGCATCCTTGATCATGCCGTAGGGTTTCTCGGCGGAAAGAATGTTATCCATGCGCTGCAGTGCTTGTGCTGCATCAGTGTCCTTCAGAAGCTCATAGCGGTTTAGATCAAAACGCTGCTTAGCCTTTCGTAGCTTCTCCCAAGTCGGTCGCTGGGATTCATAGAAGTTGCGAAGCTCCGCGTAGGAATCCGCCACGTCGAGGAAGTCATCCTGAAATTCTATGAAGTGGTTCAGGAACATGTAACTGTCATTGATGCTCAGTGCCTTCGCGATCACGCCGAGATTGTCAGCGATACCAGCCGATCCGGGGTAATTGCCAGTCTCGGCGAGTGGTTTCCAGCCGGAGAGGTCTGCCTGCCAAGTGCCAAGCTGCGCACGTATATGCGTATTCAAGGCGTCTTCGCCGTCAGGAGCGATAGCCTCAAAAACGTCCTTGGCGATGCCGCGCGCTTTTTGAAGGCTGCCACGATCAACGGTCTGTCGCTTAACAACATTGATCCGACGCCATTTGTTCGGCCCATCAATGGCGCCGTAAATCAGGTCGGGCGTCAGGGTTTTGTCGCCGTCACTAACGAGGCTGATCTCGCCCAACATGACAAGGCGCACGACAAGGAGAACAGTCTCCCAGTCGTTCCAGCCGTAGGGACGACGCCCGAAGCGATCTTCAACCAGATCGTAAAGAACAACCTTATGATTCTGAGAGTTCTTAAGGGAAACGAAGTTCAAAACTTCCTTGAGCGCTTCCTCGTTGGCAACCGAACCGCCATCGAGACCTAGGCCGTCTTGCGCCGGTGCGGCTAGAACAGAACGAATTTCAGCCTGGGGATTGCTGACAGGGTTCTTGAGGTAGCTGAGTTTGGGGAAGCTATTCTTGACGAGATAGCCAAGCGCCTCCTCGACCGCAGCGCCGACCGAGCCGGAAGGTGCGGGACGGGACTGACCAGCCGCATAGTATTTCGCCTCCTTCATAAGACGCTCAAGGATCGTCTTCAGGCGCTCTTTGCGTTCTCGGTTCTCATCACTACGTTCCCGCAGGATTTTCTGCGTTGTGTGGGTCGCGGTGCCGTCATTCTTCCGCTTGATATACTTGTCGGTCTGCAGGTAGGTGCGCAGCTCTCTGGCAAGCGCCTTGTCATCATCGACGCGGATCACGACCTGGCCATCATCGGCTGTACTTTGAGTAATACACCGAGCATCGCCGAAAGCGTCGTACTCATCGGAAAGCGGCGTGATGACCGAGATTACCAGATCGCCTTCACTGCGGCTGCCATAGGGATGCAAGTCCACAAGCCGCGAAATCCCGAAATCCTTATTGTTTTCGGGGTAACGGTACTTGCGCAGGGTGCCAAGCACTTCATCGAAGATGATGTCGCCGAGGAGCTTGGTTTCCTCACCCGACCCGAGATCGACATCTTTGATTTCGCGGCTGATGTCGCGTTCTTCGTTGGTCAGGAAGAAGTAGTCTTCGCCATTACGATTGACGAGCGTCTCTTTCTCCAGGCGTTGCAGGCTGGCCTCGATCTTTTTGCGCAACTCTAGGCGATCAGCGTCAATTTCATCGACGAAGAGCGTTACGAGATTATCGACGTTGCCGGTGATCTCATCAACGTAGCGAATGAGGAAAAGCGTCTTGAGAACGTTTTCGTCGAACTCTTCGAGATTGGGGTTGCTCTTGACGCTTTCAATCGCTCTGCGCACTACGCCTTCGAGGAAGCTCTCGATGGCAGGATAAAAACGGTACAGTGGCACTAGAACGCCGATTTCTTCGTTCGCCACATCCATCGCGCCTGTCTGGAAGGCGTCCAGCATCGAGCGCTCGCCCTTTGCAAGATGAAGGCCGGTAGCACCATAGCGGCGGCTGCTGTCGAAGATTTTCTGGACCAGTTGGAACTGGTACGGCGCGAACGGATACACATCGACGAAGTCATCTTTGTCGGCATAGGGCTTAAAGGTCATGCCAACGTTCTTGAAACTGAGCTGGTTCTTGAGGATATCGGCCTTCTGGTCGTAAACCTTGCCCAGCTCTTCCTTGGCCAGTTCCACCTTGGAGAGAAGCCTCTTCTGAATGACTTCGTCCGCGTTCGCGCCCGACAAAGACAAGCGCGTTTTGAAACGTCCTTGAATCTTGGAGAAGTCATTGGACTTGGATGCACGCAACTCGCCGAGCACAGCATCCATGTCTTCTTGCGACGTCACGCATACCCAAGCACGTCCACCGCAAGTCGTTCCGAGGTTCTCGGTGATCGTTTGCAGGTTGAGCATCAGGTGAGTGTCCTGACCGATGAACTGTCCAATCTCATCGACGAGGAAAATGATACGGTGGTCTGGACCTTGGCTGTCTAGGTACTCCTTGACCCATTTGGAAAAGCTCTCAACCGAGAGGGAGAAATCCTGCTCGAACCTTTCGAGCCAGGCATCAGCGTCTTTAATGTCCTCGCCGAGCGCCTTGGAGAGCGCATCTGCCAACGCATCCGAATGGAACTGATAAGCATCGCGCTCATCTTCCCAGACGAGGCCATGCTCAGCCTTCAGAGCGTCTTTGAAAGACTGGAACTCACCCTTCTTATCGAGGTAGCGCTCCATGTGCGCGATATGCGGGTGGTCTCCGCAATAGCCCAGTCGCTCATTGAAGACCTTCAAGAACACGCGGAGGATCACGTCCCGCCCGTCGGCATTGCTGGCCTTACTATCGATGTTGAACAAGATTACATCGATATTGCTGCTGACGGCGCGCTTAATATCCGCTGCCAGCATGGCGTCTTGAATCTTGTCCTTAAAGAAATCGATGGCCTGCCTGGTCTGCCCATCCTTGGTGACTTCACGGTTTTCGAGAAGGTAGGAAAGAATCTTAATGAAATGGGATTTACCCGAGCCAAAAAAACCGGAAACCCAAACGCCCACCTTGCTTGCGATGTCGGGATCGCGCGAATTGTCGATCGCGTTCAGATACGATTCGAAGAATTTTCTAAGATGAACGTCGAGTTCTTTGGTGACGACATACTCTTCAAGCTCCTGCCAGACGGATTCAGCATCAAATTGCTCGGCCTTGATCACACCGTTGATAGGTCTGTCGATAGGTCTTTCAAAAAGGGACTTTACTTGCATATCTTACTTCTCTTCTCAGTCCACCAGCCGGAAGGCGCGGTAATACGGGTTGTCTTTCAGGAGGCCAAACAACCGCAGGCTCTGGCCGTCATATTTGCCGGGGTAGAATAGCACCAATGGCGTGCCCCCCATAAGCGAGTGCAGGTTGTTCAGGAGGTTGTGGGTACGAACTAGCGGGTACGCAGCGCCAACACCTGACACAATGATCAGGTCTTGATCTACAGGCGGTGCCTTCTCGACGAGTGCTTTCGCCAGCTTAGAGGCGTCCAGCGGTGCTTTGAGCGCTTTTAGGGCTGCACCGCCGCCCTTGGCCCGCTGCATCTCAACCGCTCGATCATAAAGCTTTCGATCTTTCAGGTAGTCTACGACAAGCTCCCACAGGTTCACGTGCTGAACGCGCAGCTCGGGTCGCCTCTTAGCGATCTGGGAAAGGACGAAATTGATATGCTCACGAACGGCAAGTTCCTCTTTAGGGTCGTAGTCGAACGCGTAGAATGGGATTTCCCCTGACAGTTTGCGCCCAGAAAGAAAGTCATCAGAGGTGACACGGTCTAGAATCTTGTTAAGGCGCTCGTCGAGGTCAGTCATAACGCCACCTGCATTCTCTCGATGACGTATCTCTCATCATGATCCCGCAGGTAGGCGAGAACCTCGGACGACATCTGTACCGGTTGCAAACGGTAGGTCTTCGTGTCGGTGATGAACCCGACCTCCTTCAAAATTTGGAAGATGCTGTCACCGAGCTTGTTGGTTGTAGCATCGTTCCAGACTGGCATGGCCTCGTCCTCATTTCGTAGATGCTCAACGAATTCGAGCCAGAGCTTGCGCGGCAGGTCGTGCTTAAAGGTGCGAAATTGCTCCCTGACAACGCGGTCCAGGAAGGCCGCCAAAATTGCGCTATGCTTGATTGCAGCCGCGAAGAGAGCGTGGGTCGCAGCTTCTTTCGATCCCTCTTGGACAATCTGCCACAGCCCCGGTCCCATGGTTTGAAGCCTCGCCCTTAGGAGCGACGCTTGACGCATCGCTGTGCCGGGCGAGCGCTTCTGCAGGACATTTTTGTCTTCAATTGCATAGCGCCATTCCTCCGCTGAAACTTCATCCAGCAGGAGCCCAGCGACAATGCGGCTCTCTTGGAGCTTTAACGAGCCCCCCGCGATATCGGCTTTGTACTTTGACTTCTTCATCGGTCCACTTTCGGCAGCGGTCGCAGCCTTGCGCGCGGGCATTCGGGATGACACAGCCTCAAGGGTCAGCGACTGGCTATCGCCGTGGTGCAACGTCTTGTCCGCCAGCCCCTGTACCGCTTGCCCCTTCTCCACTTGGCACTGCGTCTGCATCCGCTCCCTCTGTATTGTTATGATCGCGAACATAGGCTCGCATAAATTCTCTAAGCACCTGCGCGGCTGGCTTGTCTTCCGCTTTGCAGGCCTCAAGAAAGCTTTCGCGCAGCTCGCGCTGCACCCTAATGCGAAACCCTACATCTTTCATCGGATAGCAGTGTAGCCAATGGATACACATTTGTGTAGCAAATTTATCAATATTTTTCCGGCACTTGCCGCCCTGCTTCGCCGGAGCCGTCCGTCACCCCTCACTTGCTGATGGGGGTGCGGCGGCGAGGGCGCAGCAGGCACCAACGCCCGCCCTGCTTTGCTGGTAAGGCCCAGAACAGTCCTTCGCCTTTACAAAACCCTTAATTGCAGCGCCAAGGACGCTGAAAAGCAGACTTTCTTAAAGAGAATTGTGGCGTGCTCTTTAAAAATATGTCATTATAGGCGTCATGGACACCGAAAGATCGCAAAATCTGAAGAAAGTTCTTGAAGCAGTGCCTGCAGGGTATCTGGTCGATGCGGCATGGCTCACTGACCACGGCGTCACCTATGAGACGTTCCGCGACTACGTCAAACGCGGCTGGCTAGACCGCGTCCATCGCGGCGTCTTCCGCCGCCCTGCACCGAACGCCTCGAAAGCCAACACACTCGACTGGAAGACCTGCCTGCTCTCATTGCAGCACATCATGGGCTATGACGTCCATGTCGGCGGTACGACTGCCCTCGGCCAGCAAGGCTACGACCACTATTTGCGCCTTGGCAGCAACGCCCCTGTCTGGGTCTATGGCGATACCATACCGAACTGGCTCGCCAAACTGCCACTGAACGCACCATTAGAAACCCGCAGCACCTCGCTGTTCGCCGATCCGTCCCTCGGCCTAACCAAAGACGAGACTGACGCCAGCACCACCCTCCCGTGGGACTGGAAGCTCAAGATGTCATCCCCTGAGCGGGCGATCATGGAAGCGATAAACGAACTGCCTGACCACGAGAGCTTCCATAACCTCGACATGGTGTTTCAAAGCCTGACCACGCTGCGCCCGCGAACGCTGTCAGCGCTGCTTCACAGTTGCAAGAAGATCAAAGTGAAGCGCCTCTTCTTCGTCTTCGCCGACCGCCACAACCACGCCTGGCGCAAGCGTCTCGATCCGGAAGAATTCAACCTCGGCAGCGGCGACCGCGCTCTGGTCAAGGGTGGCAAGATACACCCACGCTACCGGATCATGGTGCCGGAAGAATTTGTAAGCATGGAGGCCAGCGATGGCGCGTGACATTTATAAAGCCCAGGTCGCGCTGCTCGTGCGCATACTCCCGTATGTCGCAAAAGAAGAAGTATTCGCACTCAAGGGAGGCACGGCAATCAATTTGTTCTACCGTGATCTGCCGCGCTTGTCGGTCGATATCGACCTGACTTACCTGCCAATTAAAGACCGCGCCGAAAGCCTGACTGAGATCAATGAAGCGATGGATCGCATCGCTGCCGCCATCCAAGACGGCATCACAGGAGCAAACGCGCAGCGAATCCAAGGCGGCGGGGGCGGCGCCACTCGTGTCCTGGCTCGCTTGAACGGTGCGGAGATCAAGATCGAGACCTCGCCCGTGACACGTGGTGTTGTCCACGAACCTGAAACCCTTCCCGTCTCCGAGGCTGTAGAGGAAGCATTCGGGTACGCGGAGATGCAAATCGTCTCATTCGAAGATTTGTTCGGTGGGAAGCTACACGCGGCTCTCGACCGCCAACATCCGCGAGACCTCTATGATATTAAGTTACTCTACGAGAATGAAGGCCTGACGGACGATCTGTTTCGCACATTCCTGATTTACATTGCGAGCTCTGGGCGCCCAGCACATGAACTGTTGAACCCGAACCTGATCGATCTCGACCAGCCCTATGCCAAGGAATTCGAGGGCATGACCAAAACGCACGTTGCCCTCGACGAACTTCAGGAAGCGCGCGAACAACTGATCGCAGATATCCGGTGCCGCTTAGATGATAATGCCAAGCGTTTCCTCCGGGGCCTGCATGATGCCGCCCCCGACTTTGAGGCGATTAACCGTCCCCAGGCTGCCGATCTTCCTGCAGTGAAGTGGAAATTGTTTAATCTCAAGAAGTTAATCGCCAATAATCCTCAAAAGCACGCCGCCCTGCGCGAAGAGCTTGAAGCACTCTTCTAAATACCCTTTTGTCGGCCCGCGTACGATAGGCCACCGAGCCGTGGACAACCTTTCGTAGAGTGTTCACAGAATGAATTCAGGGCGTTAGGATTACCAGAGACAAACTATGCAAGACATACGCAAGTGAAGTCTTTCAGGGACAGGTGGCAAGTTGAACGAAACGATGACAAAAACGAAAGTGAAGGGTAGCGCGCCGGGCCAATATCTTGGCTTCGCGCTTCAACCCGTTCGCCTCTTCCACCACCTGATTACCTGCGATCCTGAGGAAAGCGCCGGACTTGAGTATGTAGACGATGTCTCCGTACACGCTTCTGGGCATGTCCGAATTGCGGAACAATGCAAGAGCGCCTTATCAGGTAACCCAATTTCGAACTGGGCCGTCGATTTCTGGAAAACCTTGGCAAACTGGATCGAGAATATCGAAGCGGGCCACCTAGATGCAGCGAAGACAGTCTTTCAACTATACGTAACGCCAGTCAAAAAAGCCGGTTTTGCCGCGAAGCTAAGCGATACAAAGAGCGACAAAGAAATAGATTCCATTCTGGAGGTGATTAAGAAAAAACGACAAAAACTAGGCAGTGCGCCAGAGTGTGAACCTTATTTGGAAAAGGTTCTGTCCAGTGATCCCGATGCTCTTAGGAGTCTCCTTCGAAATTTTATACTTATAAATACAGACGAGAGCCCGCTTACTCCAATCGAAGCCCACCTTGATGCCACGCTGCGCCCAGAAATCATGGAGGCCGCTATCAAACATGGCATCGGCGACGCAAAACGAGAAGTAGATGCGCTGATCAGGGCGGGACAACCAGCGATTATCAAAGCCGCGAATTTTAGGAAACGGTTCCATGCCTTTATTTCGGCCTATGACCCCGAGAGGTTTTTGCAGTCCTTTTCCGAAGCCCCTAGCGAAGAGGCGGTTGGGTCAACCATTGCCAAAGCGCCCGTGTTTGTGCGCCAACTCGATCTTGTTGAAGCAGACGTTGAAACAAAAACACGTGCGACCAGTGATTACCTGCAGGCTACAGGTGACCGCACTAAATGGGCGGAATCCGGCGTCGTGTTCGAGGGAAGCATGGACGACTACGATGACGCGTTGCGCCGCCGCCATAGTAACCTGAAGACGGAGCTCAACATTACGCAGAAGGCCCTGAACGATGTGGAAAAGGGGCTTTTGCTATACACAAAATGCTGTGCCACGGAACAAATTCCGCTCGAAGGTCGGGTAGTACCGCTGCACTTTCTGCCGGGGAGCCTGAACTCACTCGCCGACCGTAGTGAAATCGGGTGGCACCCTAACTTCAAGGCTCTGCTGACCAAGGATAAATGATGACTGAATTCGAGCCAAATGCCTACCTTTCCGAGATTGAGCGGGTACAAAATCCAGCTTTGGGCGCGTTGTTGATTTGGGAGTATGGCCGATCGTTCCAAGGTAACTTTTCTGCCGAGTCCAGCCATTATCTACTGACTTTCTTGATTCTGCCACTATGCCTACACCGGCCTACTCTTGATCTAGTAAAGCGCACCTATGCCAGCTCGGGTCTGGGCAAGCTTTGCGAGAAGCTCGCCGACGAACGAGAAGAGCTGTTCGCCATTCATGAGCGAAGCTTGAAGCTAAAGCGTTTGACGCTGAGCTCACTAGCATACGGCGAAAGCTCGGGCCTCTTATCAATAGACTATGAAAACGCCAAGGTACGTGCGCATGACTTGCCCAGACCAAAGTTGCCGGAAAGGATTCAGGATCATGCAAAGGGAGCGGCAAAGCTGGGAACGTGGTTTTCAGCTCTGAGGCCTGTTGAAATTTTTCACGCTCTGAGAGTAGAGGCATAATGCAATTTCAAATAACAAAATTGGTGCTTTGGCCGCGCGCAAACCACAGCCCTCGAATTATTGAATTCGAAGCTGGCAAGGTAAATGTGATTAGCGGCGCGTCGAAAACTGGCAAATCAGCCGTGATCCCAATCATCGATTACTGTCTATGCGCAGATAAATGCGCCATCCCAGTCGGCACTATCCGCGAAAGCTGTGAGTGGTTTGGAATTGTCGTGAGTACAGCCGAAGGTGAAAAGCTTCTGGCGCGACGCGAACCGGGAGATCAGAAGCAAACGGGGGATATGTTCGTTCTAGAGGGCGCCACTATCGAGGTGCCCCAAAGAATTTCTCAGAAAAATTCGAACACCGATCAGGTGAAGCGTCAGCTTAACAGGCTGGCTGGCCTTTCTTCTTTAGGAATGGAGCCTAGCTCAGAGGGCTACGCGGGGAAAAGAACCGGGTTTCGGGATTTGATGGCATTCACCTTCCAGCCTCAAAATATTGTTGCGAACCCGGACGTACTCTTCTTCAAAGCCGATACCACCGAACATCGAGAAAAACTAAAAGCGATCTTCCCGTACGTGCTGAACGCGGTGACGCAGGAGGTACTGGAAGCGAGGTGGGAACTTGACCGTTTGCATAGACTACTAAGGCAAAAAGAGGCAGCTCTGAAAGCTGTGAATGCGTCGGTGGAATCTTGGGTCGGTGAGGCCGAACTGTGGCTGCAGCAGGGGAAAGAACTTGGGCTACTCGAAACGGACTACGCGCTTCCTGATACTTGGCCGGACATGCTGGATGCGTTGCGAACACTTTCTGAAGCAAGCTACCGCGTTGCTCGACCTTCACTCGAATCAATAGAAGGCGTTCTGGGCGAACTGGACGGCTTGCGGGAGCAAGAGAGCGAAGAAGCCCTAGCGTTGTCCCGGTTCCGCCAACGTCTTTTAGAAATAAACCGGTTAGTTGACAGCAGTCAGGCTTATGGCGGCGCTCTACATATTCAACGTGATCGGCTTGCTGTCTCGACATGGTTGAGAGAATTGGGCAACGATTCACAAGACGCGCTTACGGCAATTGCTCCGGAAGGAAGAGAGCACCTTGATGCGCTGTGCGAGGCGCTGGAGGGCCTAGAGCTCGAAATCCAGTCTCGTACAACCGTTACTGACAAAATGGACCGCGAACAGTTGCGGCTTCGAACGCACGCGGAGGAGAGCATTGCCCGGCTCAACGAAATTCGGGCAAAGATTGGCGATTTAGAGCGCCGATCAACTGAAGCTCGCGCTGAGATTTACCGTGCAGATCAAATCGAAAGGTATCTTGGACGCCTGGAACAGGCGATCAGCTTGTATGAGCGATCGGGTGAAGATGCTGAGCTAACCGAAGAGGTGAATAGTCTTCGCGAACAAGTTCGTAGGTATCGGGCAATAGTCTCTGAGAGAATGATCCAAGAGAGGCTACGCGCTTCACTTTCCACTGTTGAAACGATAGCCGGGCAAATATTGCCAACTTTGGATGCAGAGTGGCCAGATGCGCCAATACAGTTGGTAGTACCCGACCTGACCATAAAGATAGTCCACGATACGCGGGACGACTATCTGTGGGAAATCGGAAGCGGCGCGAACTGGCTTGCCTACCACATCTCGGTAACGCTGGCATTGCAGCGTTTTTTCATGAAGACCCCTGCGCACCCGGTGCCAAACTTCATCATCTACGATCAACCAAGCCAAGTTTATTTCCCGAAAGGAAGTCACTCGGAAGAGGTTGATCCAGACTGGCGAGACGAAGACATTGAGGCCGTCCGTAAAGTCTTCCTCGCTGTTAGCCGCGAGACGCAAACGGCCAAAGGCAACTTCCAAGTCATTCTACTCGACCATGCAGATCGCAACGTCTGGGGCGGCGTTGAAAACACCGTCTTGGTTGAAGAGTGGCGTGACGGCAAGAAGTTGGTTCCAATCGAATGGCTTGAAGGTAGCGAAGACAACAACCGGCCTTAATTCCCGCGCCGGTACCCATAACCGCCACGCTCGCGCCCTTGCTTCAGGCCTTTGTCTTTCGCGCGCTGCTTCCAGTTCCGCTTCTTCTTTTGACCGTCGTCATCATCATCACCGCCACGATCATCATCGTCGTAGTGATGATCACCGGCCGCCTCGTGATTGAATTCATCCTGGAAGGCGCGTTCTTCAAGAAGACGCGGGTCGGTGCGCAAGAGATCTGTAAGCGCTGTCGCCACCCCACGCCTGTTCAGCTTTACGGGGTGAAGTTCCAAGGTAGCAGCTCGTCGATCCTGCTGGCCGGGTGACCGGCGGCGATGGCTTCCAGGGTCGCCTTCAAATAGGCAAAGGGCGCGACGCCGTTGATCTTCGCGGTGGCTATCAGGGAGGCGATGCGGGCCCAGGTGCGGCCGCCCTCGTCGTGGCCGGCGAAGAGTGCGTTCTTTCTTGTCAGGGCGATCGGGCGGATCAGGTTTTCGACGGCGTTGGAGTCCATCTCGACGCGGCCGTCGTGGAGGAAGGTCTGCAGGCCGCCCCACTGGCGGTGGATGTAGGTCAGCTTCTCGCCGAGGCGCGACTTGGCCGAGATACGCAGACGCTGTGCCTGCAGCCAATCACCGAACTCGGCCACGAGGGGCGCGCTGCGGGCCTGACGGGCCGACAGACGTTGGCCCGGGCCCATGCCCCGGATCTCGGCCTCGATGCGGTAGAGCTCAGCGATCCGGCGCAGGCCCTCGGCGGCGATTTCCGAGCCGTCGCGGTCGAAGACCTCCTTCAGCTTGCGCCGCGCATGCGCCCAGCAGTGGGCCACCGTGATCGGCGCGCCGCCCTTGCGGGACGGGCGCGTCAGCCGGTCATAACCGGTGTAGCCGTCGAGCTGCAGGATACCGTCGAAGCCCTGAAGGATCTGTTCCGCGTGGGCGCCGGCGCGGCTGGGCTGGTAGGTGAAGACGACACCGGGCGGGTCTTCTCCGCCCCATCCGCGATCATCGCGGGCCAGGGCCCAGAGGTAGCCGGTCTTGGTTCGGCCGCGTCCGGGGTCGAGGACCGGAGCCGTGGTCTCATCCATGAACAGCTTTCCGGAGGACTTGATGTGTTCCGCCAGCCGGTCGACCACGGGGCCGAGGTGGAAGGCGGCGGTGCCTGCCCAGTCCGCCAGGGTGCTGCGGTCGACTTGGATGCCGGAGCGCGCCAGGATCTGGCCTTGGCGGTAGAACGGCAGGTGGTCCGCGAACTTCGAGACCAGCACATGAGCGATGGCGCCCTCGGTCGGCAGACCGCCCTCGATCAGCCGCGGCGCGGCGGGCGCCTGGGTGACCCCGTCCGAGCAAATGCGGCAGGCATACTTCGGCCGGATGTCGACCAGCACACGAAGCTGCGCAGGCACGATGTCCAGACGTTCGGTCCGATCCTCGCCGATCTGGTGCATGCGGCCGCAGCCGCAAGGACACTCAAGGCTCGCCGGTTCGATGACACGCTCGATGCGCGGCAGGTCCGCGGGCAGATGGCCGAGATTGCGCTGCCGTGTCGCGCGCGGGGTCTGGGTGGAGGGGGCGGCCTGCTCCCTGCGGGTCTCGACCTCGGCGACGGCGGTTTCCAGGTCTTCGAAGGCAAGCTGCCGGTCGTCATCACTCAGCTTCTCGGACCGTTTGCCATGCACGACATGGTTCAACTCGGCCACGAGATGCTCGAGCCGCCGGTTGGCTTCCTTCAGGGCGCCGTTTTCCTGCAGCACCGCCAGAACGGCGGCGCGCTGGCTCTCAGGGATCGCGGACAGGTCGATGGGCGGGGCGTCGGGCATGGCTGGATTATACCGGGCCCGGGGCGCCAATGCCCGGTTATTCAATAGGCTGAGTCACTCTGCCACAGCCGGTCGGCGCACCTCCAGAGATCGAACCCTGCGCCAGTCCAAACCGGCAAACAGGGCCTCGAACTGCGCCCGGTTCAGGGTCATTGCCCCATCGCGGATCGCGGGCCAAGTGAAGGTGTTTTCTTCCAGCCGTTTGTAGGCCATCACGAGTCCGCTGCCGTCCCAGAACAGGATCTTCAACCGGTCGGCGCGCTTCGACCGGAACACGAAGACCGTGCCCGTGAACGGATCCTCGGCAAGCGTCGACTGCACGAGCGCTGCCAGGCCGTCATGGCCTTTGCGGAAGTCCACCGGTTTTGTCGCAACCAAAATCCGGAGGCCCTGTGAGGGCATCAGCATGGCGAGGTCCCGAGCGCATGCGCGATCTCGGCGATCCGGGTCGCGGGCGTGCCGGGCGCCAGCTCGATCCTGACTTCGCCTGAGACGATCCGGATCACCTCTTTCGGTGCCGCCATGTCCGGTTCCGGCAGCACCTCCGGCACATCGCAGACTACCAGCGGGGCGAAGACCGGTTCGTCCAGCTCCGCTGCTGGCAACACCAGCTTCCCCTGCTTCGCCAACCGGCGCCAGGCCGACAGCTGGTTTGGCAAGACTCCATACCGCGCCGCCACGCCATTCACTGTCGCGCCCGGTTCGAGCGTATCCGCCACTGCCCGGGCCTTGGCTTCATCCGGCCACCGCCGGTGACCCGACGCGTAGATCTCCACGCCCAACGATTTGAGAAACGAATTTGTAGTGCACATTGCGAAACGCACTCCCCACTGTGAGATGTGCAAGATCTCGCAGTACGGGATAGGCGCTACAACGTGGGGCCGGGACAGCGCTTACTGAAATGCCGCAGATCATACGGTTTGAACTTCGGCTTTTGCACTATCCTCCCATCGACGGTCTCTTCCACGACGAGCCCAGCTTCAATGCAAGCTGTATAGAACCCGCGCTTGCGCCAATGATCGGGCGTCAGCCATCTTCCTGACTTCGTCGGGAAGGCAAGATCATACTTTCCATCGACTGCGATGTGATCAGCGTAGTGCCGAACCATATCGAAGACATCCGGCGTCAGATCGATGAACCGCCTACCGGCGGGCGTCTTTGTCACTGAGATTCGCGCTTCGCCGCGTTCCAAAGCGCGGTCTACCAATACACCGCCATCTGTGATGTTGCGGCGCGCAAGCGCGACATATTCCTGCGGGCGCATCCCACTGTCTGCTGCAAGATAAAGGATGGGTCGATAGCGTTCCCATGTTCTCGCAGTCTGTCGGTTAGAAGAGTTTGCAAGACGGTCAGCGGCAGCTAGCAACGCAGCAATATCGTTTGCGCTCGGGAGCTCAATCGGCTTGTCGTAACGTGAGTCGGACCGGACACTGACTCCGCTGGCAACATTGCTTGCTACGTGGCCCCGCAACGCCATTTCCTTCACGACGGAATGGAAGGACGACATCACTTTCTTGGCTTGATCTCGTGTATAATCTCGCAAGAGCCAGGACCGAAACTTGACGACATCTGGCGTCTGCAGTTCGTGCAGGTCTTTCTCCCAATCATAAGCCTTCATGATATCGGCACGGTAGGAATAGATTTTGTGAGTGTATGGCGTTACAGGATCGCGGCCATCGCGACCTTCCTTGAAGCAAATCTCTAGCCATCGATCGATTGCCTGCGGGACTGTCCTGATGGATGTATCGACCGGTGCGTTAGGGCGCATTCCCAACGTTTCACTAAACGCCCGCGCTTCCTTCATCGTTCGGAACGTCTTGTAAGCGTAGCCTGTCTTAGCTGCGCTATTTGGGTATCTGACTTGGTACGTCGTGCCCTTTTTACCTGTCCTTTTTCTTATATCTGACATTATTGATTGCAATTGTTGTTCTTGAAAAGTTCTCCACGCTATCAAATCTTGGAATTATTTTCAGCATCTATTTGCACTTCACGATAAATTCGTACAAGCGTCCCTTTTTCGATCTTTAGTCGCCCGTCTATCGGATCGACAAAGAATGGTAGTTTCCGCTTGCCATTGGGATCAGGGTCAGCAGCCCGCTTGATCTGGCGTTCGGATAGTTCGATGCCCATCTCGGCCAAAAGTGTTCTTACTTGATCGATACGCAGATAGCATGGCGGCTCCATAATGCCCTCCTTCCTGCATCGCCCTACGGCTCGTAGCCCCAACAGGACGGCCGAAAATGACGTGTATGCATACGGTAGATGGGCTTGCCGTCACCGAGATTGCGCACAGAGTGCGGATCACCAAACTCATCGGTGACTTGGACCCTTAGCAGCGGTGCGGTGATGAACTGGACGTTGTGCACGTCCTCCAGAACATGGAGATCGGTTAGGATCGCTTGCCGGAACTCGTCCAGCGATATTGTGCCCAATCGGGAGTAATCCACCGTCAGATACGGTGATGGCTTGCCCGGATATTTTCTCGTCATCAAAAGCCCTAAAAAAATCATCTAAATATTCTTTAAGCTTGGCAGTCCGTCCTTAGTATTTCGTTAAATTTATCTTGCATTTTATCTATGCTGCGCTCGCGAAAACGGCTCTCCAAGCCATCTTCCGACAATCTTTCATGACCTGAAACAGTCACTTCGCATCTGGGCTACCTGCGCCGATGATCTAAGCTGATCTCTTTTCTGTATGGCGTCCCGCTTGTCTGCCTCCGCTCGACCTGCCGTCCACGGGAACCTTCTCCCTGCCGATGATGATGTGGGGGAACGGCGAAAGGTCCCGGTGGTCGGGGTCAACTACGACAGACAAGGAGATTACCATGTCAAAGATATTTACAGCCGCAGCTCTGGACGGACGCAGCATCCCAGAACTCCGAACGTTGTTCCGCAAGGCTCACGAAGAGATGGTTGCAAGCGAAGCCGGAAGCGTGGATCGCCGCAACGCAATCGCCAGCATCGAGAAGATCAGCCGCGCCATCGCCCAACGCTCGGCGAACACGCCCACAATCTAAGGCTCATCCCTCACCTGATCTTGGGTGAGGGATTTTGTTGCTCCGTCACCGAATCTCGAATATGTTCTTATAATGTTCTCTTCTAGCGATATAGATAAGGTAGCTTATTTTGGGCATTCGGCTGATGGCACTTCCCATCAGCGGCTCATCCGCGATGCTGTATCGATCCTCAACGATGCAATCTTACGTTGCGCGAACGAGGACGCGCGTAGTGAAGAAGTCAGCCAGGCGCTGCGCTTTCTGGAGAGGCACATGACTCGGCCGGAACACTGCACGCGGCTCAGACAGAATCTCGAAATCCGCGATCCTGTCTTGCGCGCCATGGCTGCACGCGAAACGCTCGCAGCGCTCATGAGAACACTCTCACCAAATTGACGAGGCTTACCTTGTCCAGCTTGTGTCCGCGCGCCAAGGCAGGTCTTGCTCCATATTCCGGGGCAAGATGGTCAAAAGCAAAAACATACTTCCCCATTCTCTGGCGCCGCGCGGCCTTTCCCGTGTGGAGGCCGCCGCCTATGTCGGCGTATCGCCTTCGCTCTTTGACATTCTGGTGAACGATGGCCGGATGCCGCCACCAAAGCGGATCAACAGCCGAACGGTTTGGGACAGGATAAGGCTTGACCAGGCCTTCGAGCTGATTCCTGATGGAGAGACCGTTCAAGACAACCCATGGGATGATTGATGCAATAGAGGGCATAGAGCGATGCCGACATTCAGAATGAGAGATGGCACAGGCAGTTTTCGCCTGAAACACGTGGTCGAAGACACCGACCGCCATGGCAATGTGCGCGTTTACCTGCGCAAGCCCGGTCAGCCGAAGGTAAGGCTTAAGAGCCAGCCCGGCACGCAGGAATTTCTGGATGAATATCGCAGAGCTCTGCATGACGCGCCGGACAAGCTGCAAGCGCCTGCGCTCGACCGGCGTGGCAACAAGGGCACGTTCAAATGGCTCTGCGAGCAACACTTCGCTTCCGCGGAATTCAAGCGCCTGGCACCGCGCACTCAATATGTCCGCCGCCGCATTCTCGATGGCGTCTGCGAGAAGAACGGCAAGAACCCGTACGCGCTGCTTGAAGCGCGTCATGTGCGCAAGATGCGCGATGACAGGGCAGACACGCCGGAAGCGGCCAACGGCGTCGTCAAAGCTCTGCGGCAAATCTTCAACTTCGCCGTCGAGTATGAGTTCGCCGATCGCAATCCCGCACGAGACGTACCTTATATCCGCTCGGCGAGCGATGGCTTTCACTCCTGGACGATGGAAGAAGTTGCGCAGTTTGAGCAGCATCATGCGCTTGGCTCGAAGGCACGGCTCGCGCTCGCGCTTCTGCTCTACACCGGACAGCGCCGTTCAGATGTCGTGCGGCTCGGTCCCCAGCACATCAAGGATGGCTGGCTGACGCTGACGCAGCAAAAGAACCGTAGCCGAAAACCAGTTACGCTATCGATCCCCGTCCTGCCGGAACTAGAAGCCGTGATCGATGCAACGCCGACGGGCAACCTTGCTTTTCTGGTGACGGCTTTCGGTAAACCGTTCACCTCGAACGGGTTCGGCAACTGGTTTCGCAAACAATGCGACGCGGCAGGGCTCAAGCACTGCTCGGCACATGGTCTTCGCAAGGCTGGTGCAGCGCTTGCGGCTGAAAATGGCGCGACCGAGCGTCAGCTCATGGCGATCTTCGGCTGGAGCACGATGAAGGAAGCCTCGCGCTATACCCGTGCTGCCCGCCAGAAGGTGCTAGCAGCATCCGGCATGAAGCATTTGTCTCGCGACAAGGGTTGAAACCTGCCGAAGCGGCTTTCGACCGCTTCGGCGGAATCACTACCACCACGAGTCATAGAAGACTGTGTAGCCGCTCTTGATCCTCTCGCGTGCTTTCGCGACGAAGGCCAGATCGTCTTCGGTCTCCGTGCCATCGGAGGCACCGAAGAAGAACCCGCGCGTAGGCGGTAAGCCAACCTCTTTGATATCGGCTTCCAGGCGATCCAGATCGGCCTCTGTCAGCGCCACGCAGACGCAGTTGAAGCTGTCAGCATTGCCGCCTTTGTCGAAGTAGAGCTGTTCCATCCAGCCGTGAAGGTTCGGATGCTTGCGCCAGTAGTGCAGTTCGGTGGGCCGCTCCGGCTTGAAATCCACCTCGCTGTCGAACTGCTCGTCAGTCACCATTGCATACATATCAAGTCCCATTGTCTTTTCCTTTCTCTCTTGGGTTGGCGTCCTTGATGGACGCGCCCCGGAAAGACGGCGGGAGAAGCGGGGGCTTCATGTCCCACACGGTCCGCATTGGCGGATGGTGCGGGCCGGACATTGAAGGCCACGCGACCGCTGGCAAGGTCGCGGACGATCAACTCAAGGGCGATAAACAAGAGAGCGAAAGGCATTGACAGCGAAGATGGGGAGGATGGCCGACGGCCAAGACAATGGTGTCTTCAAGCACAGAGCGCGAACAAAAAGGTCCCACTTTTGCCCATGCCGGACGGCGGTGGGACAAATCTGTCTCTTAAAGCGCTGATTTCATTACATCTAGGGTGATGAATGGTGCCCGGGGGCGGAATCGAACCACCGACACGAGGATTTTCAATCCACTGCTCTACCCCTGAGCTACCCGGGCACGGGAAGGCGTCTCGCCTTGGGTGTGGGCGTTCTATGCCTTGTTCGCGGGAGTGTCCAGAGGCTTTTTCAAGAAAATAACTAATGTTCCGTGGGGGGGAGGTTTTTTTGGTCTTCTAGAGCGTTTTCAAGGTCTTCTTGGTCTTCGCTTGGGACCGCGTAAGCGCCATTGAGCCATTTTGCGAGGTCAAGATCGGCGCAGCGCTTGCTGCAAAACGGGCGAACACTCTGCTGGGTGGGCTTGCCGCAGATGGGGCAGCTCATGAGAGAATCTCCGACAGGGGCAGACGGGCACGTTTGCGTTGCAATTCGAAATGCCCAAGCGTGGTCCAACCGGCGAGGGTTGTTTCTTCGGGATCAGATTTGAAGGCCGCGCGCAGCGCGGTTTCAAAGGCACGGCGGTCTTTCTTGGGCATCGGCGCAGTATCAATCACGATCTGACCGCCCAGCCCCAAACAGCGCAAAGCGCGCGGCAGGTTGCGCGCACAGGCCATGTTTGCCTTGATCCCCGCAGCGAGCGAAGTGTCACTGCCGGTGTTCACATCCACCGCCACAAGCGCGCGGGTCGGTTCCACATAGAGATAGGCTCCGCCACCAATGGCGATCTTGCCCGACTGAAGCGCTTCCAGCGCATCGAGCACGCCGCAGCGTTCAAAGCCACCGGGTTCCTGCTCGATGTCGGCCGGAGCGGTCCATTCCCGCCATGCCTGCAGATGCGGAGCGTCTCCTTCGTGCAGGACTTCTGATTGGTTCGAGGAATCTTCCAGCACTTGCCGGGCGGCGGTGACCATTGCGGCTATGTCTTCTGCAATCTCGTCGGGGTCGGCGCCCGCGCAGACGGAGCGCAGGATCAGACCGTATTCGACGCCATCCATTTCGGAATGGGCGATTTCAAGCAAGCGGTCGCGCTCATCATCATCTCGGATCGAGCGAGAGATGTTCAAGCCCGGTGCATCAGGCGTCACGATGGCATAGCGGCTCTTGAACAGGAGCTTTTGCGTGACTGGCAGCGCTTTGCCGGGTTCGGCATAGCCAGTGACCTGCACAAGAAGCATCTGACCAGGGGCCAAGCCTTTGACCTGGCGCAGGAACGCAGGGCCGTCTGGAGTGGTGAGAAACATGCCGCCTTGGCCCTTCACAGGGCGGTCTGCGCGGGCGCGGTAAATTGTACCGGGCAAGGGCGCGTCGCCTGCGATCAGGAAATCGTCAAGCACGCCGTCCACCATGCGTGCGGCAGCTTCGCGGCCATTGATATGGTCGAGAATGATCTGGGTGCCCTTCATGACGCTGTGTCCTTATAAAGCGGGTATCCTGCGGTTTGCAGCAATGTGGCGGTCTCCGCCAGTGGCAGGCCGACGATGGCGGTGAACGACCCACTGATCCACGGTATCAGCGCGCCAGCGGGGCCTTGGATTGCGTAGCCGCCCGCCTTTCCTTGCCAGTCACCCGTTGCAAGGTAGGCGTTCAGTTCCTCGTCAGAGAGGCGTTTCATTTTTACCTGGCTCACCACGTCCTTTTGCCAGAGGCGATCTTGCTTGCGCAAAGCCACGGAGGTGATGACACGGTGGCGACGGCCGGAGAGCGCCAGCAGAAATTCTGCGGCCTCACCTGCGTCGCGTGGTTTTCCCATAATGCGCCGCCCCAGTGCTACGGTGGTGTCGGCACATAGAACCAGATCTTCGGGGTTCGATGTGACGGCCTCGGCTTTCTGGCGGGTGACACGGGCGCAGTAGTCGCGCGGCAGCTCACCCTTCTGGGGTGTCTCGTCAATGTCGGGGGGGCGGATGTCATCGGGCGTTACACCCAATTGGGCGAGCAGTTCCAGCCGCCGCGGGCTGCCTGAGCCAAGAATAAACGCCATGCCTGAACTCCTGCTGTTTTGCCGCCCTGTCTACGCTGGCAGGCTGCGGCAGAAAACCATGAAACCGAAAGAGGTGCCAAAACAAAAGCCCGGCACCGGGCCGGGCTCTTAACATCAAAAGCGAATCGCGCTTACTTAAAGCGGTAGTTGATCCGTCCTTTGGTGAGGTCATAAGGTGTCATTTCCACCTGGACCCGGTCGCCTGCGAGGACACGAATGCGGTTCTTGCGCATCTTGCCTGCCGTATGAGCGATGATTTCATGGCCGTTTTCCAGCTCGACCCGAAACGTCGCGTTTGGCAGGAGTTCCTTCACGACACCGGGAAATTCGAGCGTATCTTCCTTGGCCATGTTGTCTCCATAGTTGTGTTTTCCCGAAAAGACGCGGGATGTGCGCTTAAATGGGCCTATTTGCCCCAATTTTCAAGAGCGCTTTTATAGCAAGTTATGGTTAACAAGATTTTGCAGGCGCGAGTCCTGCTCACCCCAGTGAGTCTTGTTGCGCACAACGCCGGCGCTGCGCACATTTTGGACAGCCTGCAGATCCACCTCTGCAAAGGTCCAACCGGGCTGGTTGAGGGTGCCTTCTGCGATCACGCCTGTGCTGGGAAAGCCGGTATCTGGTGGTCCAAAGACACCGCCCATCCCACAGCCTTCGTCCACGGCTTCTGACCATGCAGCAGAGCCAACCACAGATGACATCACCGTGACGCATTGCTGTTCGAGCGCGCGAGACATCGCCCCAATGCGCACGCGCCAGTATCCCGCAAGGGCCTCCGTGCAAGAGGGCACAAGAATCATATCCGCCTCCGAGAGGGCCCGCGCCAAAAGCGGGTATTCGCTGTCATAGCAGATGAGGACTGCAATCTTGCCAAGCGCGGTCTCAAAGATCTTGAGCGGGCCGCCGGGCGCAATATCCCAGGGATCGCGCTCAAACATGGTCATGATCTGTTTGTCCTGATGCGCGCGTTTGCCTTGGGGGGAGTAGAACTCCGCCCGATTTACCGGGCGCGTGAAGCCAGCATGAACGGGCGCAGATGCGCCGAGAATATGCACGTTGTGCTCTGCCGCGAGCTTGAGATGCAGTTGCGCAGCGTCTTCCATTTTGTCCGACACCGCCTGGATCGAGGCTTCGAGATTGCCTGCGATGTCGGCTCCATCCAAAGTGGCAAGCTCCATCGCACCATATTCGGGAAAGACCAGCAGTTCCGCGCCGCCATCAGCAGCCTCCGAGACCCATTTGGACAGTTTGTCCTCATAATGGGTCCAGCTGTCGAGCCAGTCGAGCGGGTAGGCGGCTGTTGCGATCTTCATGGGGCCTCCGAATGCAAGTACGGCTAAGGGCTAGCCTATTGTGCGCGGCTCGAACAGGGGCCGCGTTTGGTGCTTTGTCGTCCGGCGAGGTGTTCAGAGATCACGACACCAGAACTGTAGTGATTTTGCCGTCTCGTCCTTCTGGTCCACATCTTTCCATGAAAACTGCGCCATGACGCCCGGCAGGGGTGCATAGCCTCTTTTGCGCCAGAAGGGATCAAGTGGTGCATAGTCCGCGGGACGCAGCGGATGGTCTGCTGGGCGGATCACGCTGCAGAACGCGGATTTTCCAAAGCCGAGCGTGCGGGCGTGGGCCTCGCGAGCGTCAAAGAACCCATGCCCCGCGCCTTGGCCTCGATAGGCGGGCAAGAGCACTGATTCCGCGCAATAGAAAACCTCGGCAATATCAATATTCGTCTCAGCAAAAGCAGCGGCAAAATCGTCGGCGTGGTCCACCATTGGCGTACCTGTCGCGGCGCCCACCAGTTGATCCCCGTCAAAGGCACCGACAAGGATCGCGCTGTCGCTGTCACGATAGCTTTGCAGGTAGTCGCGCTCGTAGGCCAGATCTCCGTCATAGAGATAGGGCCAGGCCCGAAACACCTCGATCCGCAAGCGCGCGACGTCCCCGAGCGCCGCCTCAAGCGCCGCTCCCGTCAGGGTGTCGACCCTCAGTGCCATCAGGCCGAGACCTGTTTGATCCAGTCGGAGAGATTGTAATAGGTGGTCACGCGGGTGATGAGCCCGTCGCGCAGGTCAAAGAACGACCCAGCCGGGAGTTTATAGCTCTGCTGTCGGGCTTCGGGCAGGCCTTCATCTGTTGCAAGATAGGTGCCGTTCACAGTGTATTCGGCTGCCGCGCGCGTTGCGTCCGGCGTTGCAAAGATGACCATATCGGTCAGCTCTTCTTTGTAGCAGTGGCTCATATGCGCGCAGAAGGCGGCGAATTTCTCTTTGCCGACGCGGATGTTGCCCTCGTTGACGTGATGCGCCACGTCCTCGGACAGGCATGCAAGCATTCCATCGGTGTCGCCTGCGTTGAAAGCGTCAAAATAGCGCGCGATCGTGTCGTTCATTCAAGTCTCCATCGGATTTCCCCAGCGCGCAATCAGCCGCTCGAGAATCTGGTCTCGGGTTTGCCTATAGCTTTCTAGCTTGGCTTCGCGCGTCTCTCCGAGCCCAGTTGGGTCCATTATTGGCCAATATTCGACATCAAGGTGGAAAAAACGGGTGAGTTCGAGCGCCCGACGCTGACTGGCAGGCGACAGCGCGATCACCAGATCATACGAGGAGATATCGTCGCCCCATTCTTCCATTTCGTCAAACGAACGCGAGCGATGCCGCGACAGTTCGACGTCGATCTCCTGACAAACGGAGATGCAGAACCCGTCAATCTCCAGATCGTTTTTCACTCCGGCGGATTGGACATAGGTGCCTGTGCCATAGAGTTTTTTCATGATCCCCTCGGCCATCGGGGATCTGACCGCGTTGTGGTCACAGCAGAACAAGATGGACTGCGGCAGCTCCGTCACGCATCAGCCTCCGAAGTGCAGAACGCAGATCAACGTGAACAGGCGGCGGGCGGTGTCCGTGTCCACCTCGGCCTTCCCCTCAAGGCGCTCCTGGAGGACCCGACTGCCCTCGTTGTGGATGCCACGACGCGCCATGTCGATGGTTTCGATCTGGCTGGGCGGTAGAGTTTTTACAGCCGTGAAATAGCTCTCGCAGATCTGGTAGTAGTCTTTCACCACCTGACGAAACGGCGAAAGAGACAGGTGAAACTCTGCCGCCTTGTCGCCGCCTTCGGTCTGAACGTCAAACACCAGGCGCTTTTCGCGAATCGACAGGGAGAGATGATAGGGACCTTCGGGCACGTCGCGCTCGTCCCGTTTGGGCAGGACAAAGCTGTTCTCTTCGATCAGGTCGAAAATCGCGACTTTGCGTTCCTGCTCAATCTCCGGTGTAGGCGGAGGCAGGTTGCGGTCGTCTAGTTCAATTTGGCTGATCCGGCTCATGGCTCTGGTCCCAGTTCTCTCGTCTTCCATGATCTAGCGGATCGTCCCCGTTCGCACAATCGGGCGCGCTTCGTAACCCTGCGCAATCATTGCGCAAGTGTCACGTCATCATTGCGTTAAAACACGGGGACTCTCCCAAAAAGCGAACAACCAGGCCGGGATTTCAAGGTTCTGTTAACCGCAGGACCGTTTCATCACTCTTGTCCGGGGCCACGCGGCTTCGGCGCGCAACAGGCTCAGCTGAGCGGAGGGCAGCCCGCTCAGCTGAGCTTTTGTGCATCAGCGGTTGAGTGCCTCAAGGCGAGCGAGAACGGACAGCCCGTGCGCTTCGAGGCTCTCGCTCTCGGCCAGCGTCGCCGCCGCTGGTCCAATGCTGCGCAAGGCGTCGGGGGTCATCTGACTCAGAGTTGTGCGCTTGATGAAATCCATCACCGACAGACCGGAGGAGAAGCGCGCAGACCTCGCCGTGGGCAGGACGTGATTTGGCCCGCCGATGTAGTCTCCAATGGCCTCAGGCGTATATTGGCCCATGAAAATTGCGCCCGCGTGGATCGTTTTCTTGCTCAGCGCTTCGGGATCGGTGACACAGAGTTCAAGGTGCTCGGGTGCAATCCGGTTGGAAAGCGCCGCCGCCTCGTCCATGTCACGCACAACGATTACAGCGCCGAAATCACGCCAGCTGGCGCCGGCGATGGCGCGGCGTTCCAGCGTTTCCAGTCGTTTATCAACCGCCACCGCCACCGCAGATCCGAATTCCGCATCGTCGGTGATCAGGATGGATTGCGCGCTTTCGTCATGCTCCGCCTGACTGAGCAGGTCCAATGCGATCCAATCTGGGTTGTTGTCCTTGTCCGCGATCACAAGGATCTCGGAGGGCCCAGCGATCATGTCGATGCCGACTTTACCAAATACGCGCCGCTTGGCGGCTGCCACAAAGGCGTTGCCGGGGCCTGTGATCTTATCCACAGGGGCGATGGTTTCGGTCCCATACGCAAGCGCGGCGATCGCTTGCGCGCCGCCAACGCGGTAAATTTCGTCGACGCCAGAAACCCGACACGCCAGGAGCACCAGAGGGTTGATCTGCCCGTCCGGCGTCGGAACCGTCACCGCAAGACGTTCGACTCCTGCAACCTTGGCGGGAATGGCATTCATCAGCACAGAGGACGGATAGCTGGCAAGCCCGCCGGGCACATAGAGTCCTGCCGCGGAAACAGCCGACCAGCGCCACCCGAGGGTTGCGCCGCTGGCATCCGTCCAGCTCTTGTTTTCAGGCATTTGCTCGGCGTGATAGGCGCGAATACGGTCCGCTGCGAGTTCAAGTGCTGCGCGCTCGGCCTCTGACACGGATTTGATGGCGTCGTCGACTTCCTCTGCGGTGATTCTCAGCGCTGCCGAATCGGGCAGGTCTAGGCGGTCAAATTTCTGCGTCAGCTCCAGCAGAGCCGCATCTCCGCGTCCCCGCACATCCGCAATAATGTCCGCGACGACGGCGTCCACATCTGGGCTGTCCTCTCGTTTTGCGTTCAAGAGGGTGGTGAAGGATTGTTCGAAGTCTGCCTCAGCAGAAGTCAGAAATACGGGCATCACGGCGCTCCTTTTGTCGGAGCATTACCCTGACTGAACGACTGCCTCAAGTTTGATCGCCATAGCACCAATTTTGTCGCAGGAATATCGAGTGAGGCGAGCGGTGAGACCGGCCCGCAAATCCGGTGCAAAAAGTACATGTGGCGTTGGGATGCCACGCCAAATACCTATACGTAACAGTGCGATAGGCATTAAGGTTGATATCTACAGGAAGATGGTGCTGCTGGAGAGAATTGAACTCTCGACCTCTCCCTTACCAAGGGAGTGCTCTACCTCTGAGCTACAGCAGCGCCGTGAGGGGGCTTCTATGCATATTCGCCGGGGAGCGCAAGAGCATCTGGACGGTTTTTTTTGACTAAGTTAGACAAGCGTTATGGCAGAGAAAAAGAAACCCTCCGGTAACCGGTCCGAGGCCTCTCGCGAAGACCGCCTGAAAGCGGCGCTCAAAGCGAATATGGCCCGGCGCAAGGCGCAAGCCAAAGCCCGGTCCGAACAAAAAGACGCCGCCTCAGGCGACGCTGAAGGATAGAGCAGATGGATTCGATTCTGGTAACTGGCAACGGCCCGCTAAACGGAGTGATTCCGATTGCCGGGGCCAAAAACGCGTGCCTGACGCTGATGCCCGCCACTTTGTTGAGCGAAGAACCGCTGACGCTTACCAATGCGCCGCGTCTGAGCGATATTCGTACCATGACGGCATTGCTGCAGTCGCTTGGGGCAGAGGTTTCCTCTCTGCAAGACGGGCAGGTTCTCGCGATGTCGAGCCATGGGCTCGACAATCATACCGCTCATTATGACATCGTGCGCAAGATGCGGGCTTCGATCCTCGTGCTCGGGCCGATGCTGGCGCGCGATGGGCATGCGGTGGTCTCGTTGCCCGGTGGCTGTGCGATCGGGGCGCGTCCCGTGGACCTGCACCTCAAGGCTTTGGAGGCCATGGGCGCAGAGCTGGACCTGCGTGATGGCTACGTCCATGCCAAAGCGCCGGGTGGGCGTTTGACGGGCGGGACCGTAGATTTTCCAATTGTATCAGTGGGTGCGACGGAGAACGCTCTTTTGGCGGCGACACTCGCCAAAGGCACAACCGTGCTTAAGAACGCCGCGCGCGAGCCAGAAATTATTGATCTTGCAGAGTGCCTTATCAAGATGGGAGCCCAAATTGAGGGCCACGGCACCAGCACGATTACGATTCAGGGCGTGGATCGACTGCATGGGGCGACCCACCCAGTTGTGACGGACCGCATTGAGCTTGGAACCTATATGCTGGCGCCAGCGATTTGTGGGGGCGAGGTGGAACTGCTCGGCGGGCGGCGCAATCTGCTGGAAGCGTTTTGCCAGAAGCTCGAAGAAGCTGGCATTGAAATTGCTGAAACCGAAGCAGGCCTCAAGGTGAGCCACAAGACTGGTCGCGTCAAAGCGGTGGATGTGGTCACGGAGCCGTTCCCGGGGTTCCCGACCGACCTGCAGGCGCAGATGATGGCGCTGATGTGTACCGCCGAAGGAGAATCGGTGCTCGAAGAAAAGATCTTTGAGAATCGATTCATGCATGCGCCGGAGCTGATGCGGATGGGGGCACAGATTGATGTCCACGGTGGTACCGCACGGGTCACCGGTGTCGAGCGTCTGAAGGGCGCGCCGGTGATGGCGACGGATCTCAGGGCTTCGGTCTCTTTGATTTTGGCGGGCCTTGCCGCAGAGGGGGAAACGCGGGTCAGTCGCGTGTACCATCTGGACCGTGGGTATGAACATGTGGTGCGCAAACTCTCTGAGGTGGGCGCCAAGATTGAACGGATCAAGGAAGAGTAATGGCGGACGCCACCTTTGAAGATGGCCGCGAACGCCCGCTGAACCTCGTCGCCTATGCGGCGGAGGACCTGGAGGTGATTTCTTCGCTCGCTCAGGATGCGGTGTTCCCGGTGACGGAAATGAGCTGGCGCGCTTCGGCGCGCCGCTTTGCCATATTGCTCAACCGGTTTCGCTGGGAAGACCGCGATGCTGCCGAGCGCCGGGGGCGTGCGTATGAGCGGGTGCAATCCGTCCTGGTGATCGAGAATGTCCTGCGCGTTGCTTCGCAGGGGATCGATCGGCGCGATCGCGATATGATCCTCTCGGTGCTCTCGGTCACGTTCGAACCAGGCGAGGACGGGGCAGGGGAACTGTTGCTGACTCTCGCCGGCGACGGTGGGATTCGTCTGTCGGTAGAAGCTCTGGAGGTCACACTGAAGGACGTCACCCGCCCATACCATGCCCCGTCAAAGCAGGTCCCTCAGCATGGGGTTTGACCCCTTCTCACAGCAGGCTGCGCGTTTCGTCGCGAAGTCGTCTATTTCGCTAGGTGCCCGGTGTCTTTCATAAAGCTGGTCAGGCGCTCTGCAAAGGCTTCCGGTTGATCGATCGGCGGGACATGGCCGGTACGGCGCAGGAGCGTGAACTGAGATCCGGGAATGAGATCGAGTGTTTCGCGCACCAGATCGGGCGGCGTAGAGCCGTCCTCGGTGCCTGCGATGCCCAGAGCTGGCAGGCGCAGGCCGGAGGTGGGGGTATAGAAATCCGTGCCTGCAATGGCGGCGCAGCAGCCCAGATAGCCTTCGACATCGGTGCGCTCCAGCAGGGTTTGCGTCGCAGCATACACATCTGATTTCCATGCACTGCGTGGGAACCAGCGTTGCAGAGTATCGACGCTGATCGCTGGCATGCCGCCGCGGCGCAGAGTGTCCATGCGCCGCGTCCAGATCTCTGGCGTGGCGATTTTTGCAGCCGTGTTCGACAGCACCAGTGCGCGCACCAGATCGAGGCGCTTGACCGCAAGTCCCTGCGCAATCATTCCGCCGATGGACAAGCCGACAAAAAGGCTGTCTTGAATTGCGCAAGTCTCCATCAGGCGTTCAACGTCACGGATCAGGTTGCCCATGGAATAGGGTGCAGGGGGCACAGAAGACCCTCCATGCCCGCGCAGATCGAACGTGAGGACGCGGATGTTTTGCGGCAGACGCTGCAGTACCTTGTCCCAGATCGTTTGGTCGGTGCCAAGCGCATGGGCAAAGACAACGGCGGGTGCGTCCTCTGGGCCTATAAGGCGATAGTTCAGTTGGACGTCGCCCAGATCGGCAAGGGGCATGGTTTTGCTCTTCTTCAGTGGAAACGGGACTTTAGTGCCAGTTTCGGCGAGACACCAGCCTGTCGAAAGGAACCCATGTACACCGGGTCATGTAAAGACGAGGGGCGCTGCCCCTCGTGCTCCCCGGGATATTTCTGGTCAGAAGAAGGTTACAGGAAGCGAGTAAGAGCTGCGGTGAACTGACCCGGGTCGACATTGCCGCCTGTTGCAACCGCGATCACGGCATCGCCGTCGATTTGGTCCGGGTGAAACAGTGCTGCGGCCAGGGACACGGCACCGCCGGGTTCCAGTACGATCTTGAGGCGTTGAAAGGCGAGCGCCATGGCCTCAAGGGCCTGATCATCGGTGACGGTGAGGCCCGGGCCGCAGAGGCGTGAGAGCAGGGGCCAGGTGATGTCGCCCGGGGCGGGGGTGAGGATTGCGTCGCAAATCGACCCCGTGGGGGCAGGGTTCGTTTCAATTTGACCCGACGATTGCGAGCGTGCGACATCGTCAAAGCCCTCTGGCTCTGCGGGGCGGACCCGCATGTTCGGGGCATGGGCCTCAAGCGCGAGAGCGATGCCGGATGTGAGGCCCCCGCCGCCACAGCAGACCAGCACGTCGGCCTTTGTGACACCTTCTGCGGCAGCTTGTTCCGCGATCTCGAGCCCGGTTATGCCCTGGCCTGCGATCACTTCCGGTTCGTCATAGGGTTTGATGAGTGTCAGGCCACGTTCGGCGACCAGAGGCTCTGCAGCGGCTTCGCGGCTTTCCCCTGCGACCCGATCATACAATACGACCTCAGCGCCGAGCGCGCGGGTGTTGTCGATTTTGAGCTGTGGTGCATCCGCGGGCATCACGATCACGGCCGGGGCGCCATGGGCCTTGGCGGCGGCGGCGACACCTTGAGCATGATTTCCAGAGGAATAGGCGATCACACCCCGTTTGCGCAGTTCAGGATCCATGGCCGAAAGCGCGGCCCAGCCGCCGCGAAATTTGAACGAACCGGTGTGCTGCAGGCATTCCGCCTTTACAAAGACCCGGCGTCCGGCGATCTCGTCCAGGAAGGGCGAAGACAGAAGCGGCGTGTAGCGGGCGTGTCCTTTGAGCCGCGCGGCGGCGGCTTCGATCATGGCAAGGGATGTCATTTTATGTCTTTCAATACGGTATGGATAAGGAGAAGCGCGTCGGGTTCATCCAGAAATGGAATGTGGCCGCGATCCGAGAGTTCTACCGCCTGCAGTGCGGGCAGGCGGCGGCGCATCTCGTCGAAGGTCTCTCGGGAGAGAATGTCAGAATGGGCGCCGCGGATGACCCCGCAGGGTAGCCCATCAAGTGCGGCGAACCACGGCCAGAGGCTTGGTTTTTCTTCCATCTCCGACAGGGCCTTGGCCTGCGCCAGCATGGCCTCGCGCAGGCGTGCGTCGTAGCGCAACTCCAGCCCATCCGGTGTTTCCTTGTAAAACGTCTGCGCCTCCTCAAGCCACCGACCCTCGGGGACGTTTGCAAAACTGTCGCGCATTGCGGCTTCGAGTATGCGAGCGGCGGCGGCATGGGTTTTGGCGGCGGGCCTGTGGCCCAGATAATCAAAAATCCGGCCCAGGCCCTCCTCTGCGATGTCGGGGCCGACATCATTGAGGATGACGGCCTGCAGCCGATCCCGGGCGGTGCCGGCGATGGCCATGGCAACCAGACCCCCTCGCGAGGTGCCTAGAAGGGCGGCGCGCGTGAGGCCCAGATGATCCATCAGTGCAATCACATCTCCGGCTTCGGTGAGAATATTATAGCTGGCCGGGTCTTGCGCATAATCAGAGCGCCCCCTGCCGCGCAGATCCATTAGGATCACGCGGTAGTCACCCAGATGCGGCAGCGCGTAGCGAAAATCCTGCCCGTCACGGGTCAGTCCCGGCAAACAGATCAGCGGGATTCCATCCGGGCTGCCATGCTCTTCGTAGTAGAGCGACAAACCATCCGAAGTTTCAAAGCGGCTCATGCGGTGTGATCCTCTCGGGGTATCAGGCGTTTGCGGCGATTTCAGGAATGGGCTGGAGGTCGGTAAGCACATGGGCGGGGCGCCAGGGCAGGCGGTCAATGGGTTCACCTGCGCGATTGACCCAAGCTGTGACAAAGCCGTATCCGGCGGCACAGCCGGCGTCCCAACCATTGGACGAGACAAAAAGAACCTCGGATTTCCGGGTCCCAAACCGTTCTCCAACGAGATCATAGACACGCGCGGATGGCTTGAACACGCCGACGGTTTCGACCGAGAGCACTGCATCGAGCGTGTCGCCGAGGTTGGCCGACTCTACCGCGCCCGCAAGCATTTTGGGGGATCCGTTCGAGAGGATGCCAGTCTCGTAGCCCGCATCTTTCAGGGCGCGCAGCATGGCTGGAACCTCCGGGTAGGCGGCGAGTTCCCAGTAAAGATCAAGCAACCGCTGCCTCAGTTCAGTTTGATCTTGGAGCCCCGCGGCCTCCATCGCCCAGTCCAGGCCATCTTGCGTCACCTGCCAGAAATCGTCATGCGCGCCCGTCACGGCCCTGAGCCAGGTGTATTGCAGCTGCTTTTGTCGCCAATCCTGCGCCAGCGTGGCCCAGCTGTCTGCGATCTGTGCAAAAGCGGGCTCTGTTGCGGCTTGCCGGGCCGCGGCGCTCACGTCGAACAGGGTGCCATAGGCGTCAAAGATGCAGGTTTTGATCGTCATGTCCGGGCCCTCTCTTTCAGGGTGGAAAGTGCCACAGACGGCGCCGGTCGCAATGGCCTAAATTGTGTTGGTACGGGTTTACTCTGGGGCCATGGCCGTTAGGGTGTGCGTTTATCATTGGGCCTGCGTGCCTGAAACACACCAAAGAACCCGAAAGGGGGTCATCATGACCGCGGTAAAAAATGGCGACACGGTTCGCATTCACTACACTGGCAAGCTGACGGACGGCACTGTTTTCGACAGCTCCGAGGGTCGCGATCCGCTCGAATTCACCGTTGGCGCTGGCCATGTGATCAAGGGCATGGATCAAGGCATGCTCGACATGGCCGAGGGCGACAAGAAAACTTTGGAAATTGCCTGCGAAGACGCCTACGGACCGATCAATCCCTCCGCTCGTCAGGCGGTCCCGCGTGAAGGCATCCCAGATGATATCCCGCTGGAAATCGGCACCATGCTGCAAATGCAGACCCCCGAAGGCCAAGTGCTTCCGGTGACAGTTGTCGATGTGGACGAGTCAAGCGTGACACTGGATGCAAACCACCGTCTGGCCGGTCAGGATCTGATCTTTGACGTGGAACTCGTTGCAATTGCGTAACGCATGCGTTTTGGGGGATGACCTCAACTGAACTTCGGGGTTGGCGGGATCACAGCCCGCCCGCTCTACCTGGTGCAGCGTTGAGCGCCATGAAGATCGCAAAGCTCTCGCAAGTTGCCTAAATTTCTACAGGGTTTTCCGCGTCTTAGGTGCCCTGGTTTACCTTCTGTTCATTCCTCCACGCGACGGTGGCGCAGAGACGCTGCCAGCATTTGTGCAGCCGTTTGGATTTATTGACAGGAGTTCTCTCACATGCGGAATTTTCTTATTGGCGCGGCGCTGACCCTCGGCGGGACCATGGCGCAGGCGACGGAGTATCTGAACATTTTTACATGGGATGGGTATGTCGCGCCTGAGGAGGTCACCGCAGTCAATGCTCTCCTGAAAGAGCAGGGGTACGACATCGAAGTGCGCGTGATGGATACGCTCGCTGAAGGGCCGGAACAGATGTTTGACGTGATCCGCTCGGGCGATGTGGACGTGTCCTTCCTCACCCTGAACTACATCAACATGGAAGGCGTGCCGTTCTCGAACCTTCTGCAGCCGATTGACGTTTCTTCCCCACGTCTGAGCAATGCGCAAGCTTTGTTGCCTGAGTTGAGCGCGATTGAGATGGGCATGTCCGACGCAGGTCCGCTCTATCTGCCGTTTGGCGGCGGTGCCTACGGGATCTGGGCCAACGACGATGTGGTTGCCGAACATCCGACATCGGTCGCCGAGCTGCTGAAGCCAGAGTGGAAAGGTCGTATCTCCCTGACATCCGGTCAGGTGCAGCCCAATGTGGCACTTGCGCTGATGGCAATGGGCGAGCCTCCCTTTGCGGTTCAGGATGCGTCTGGCGATCGCAAGAAAGTGGCCGAGCTTCAAAAGGCTGATGGCGCGCTGCAGACAACGTTGTCGACGCTCTATGATCAGGTGGGCTTTTTCTGGAGTGCAGGACCTGAGTTCCGCGATGATTTTGCCTTTGTGGCCTCTTATGGTCCGGGCGCATCGGCCCATGTTGCCGAGGGGGGCAACTGGAGCCTCGTGAACTTTGACGAAGGCAGCACGGTTTGGCTCGATACCATCAACTTCTCCAAGAAGCTCGAGGGTGACAAACTCGAAGCGGCGGAGATTTTTGCCAACTATTTCATTGGCAAAGAGGTCCAAGAGCGCATCGTGAACGGTCTGGGCATGGTGGCGGCGACCACTTTGGTGGACGCCAACCCGATGCTTGACGAAAACCCCAATTTCTTTGCCGAAGATCTGTTCTGGCCGCCTTACACCAAAGTGGCAAACAACGTCATGAACATGCTGTCCAAACGCGCCTCCGGCGGCGGCAGCTAAGCCGTAAAACTGGATCATTTCGGATTAAAGGGGGGCGCCTTGGCGCCCCCCTTTGGCATGCTGCCGCCGCTCTGCGGGTGGCATCCCGTAACTGGTTGCGGCGGTGCAAATTTCCTGCAACCTAAGAGGGCAGCTTGCGGAGGGTGAAGCATGTCGATGAACAGACGACAATTTGGTGCGGTCGCAGCCGCTTTTGGACTGGCAAGCTGCGCAGGGCCTGTCACGACAGCTGGCCGATCCGGACCCTCCGGGACATCAAGCCTGCCACAAGACCTGCGTCCGATCCGCAATGCCGACTATGCCAAATGGGTTGCGGCCTTTCGTGAGCGTGCAGAGCGGCAGGGGTTTTCTCAGGATCTCCTCTCAAGGGCATTTCGTGGAACCGGCTATCTGCCCGGCGTCGTCAAACGAGATCGCAACCAGACCGAATTCAGCCGCACGCTTGAGGATTACCTCTCTATTGCCGTCTCGGACGAACGTGTTCGCAAGGGGCGCGCGGCGTATGCGCGCCATCGCGGCACCCTCGATGCCATCGAGCGCCGCTATGGCGTAGAGGCCCATGTGATCGCGGCGGTCTGGGGGCTTGAGAGCTATTACGGCGAACGTCGTGGCAATGTGCCGGTGATCTCGGCGACCTCGACACTGGCCTATGATGGACGCCGCGGGGCGCTGTTTGAAAAACAGCTGATTGCCGCGCTCAAGATCCTGCGCAACGGCGATATTGCGCCTCAGAATATGACCGGAAGCTGGGCGGGTGCGATGGGGCACACGCAGTTCATTCCCACATCATACCTGTCTTTTGCGGTGGATTTTACAGGCGATGGACGGCGCGACATCTGGTCGGATGACCCAAGCGATGCTTTGGCGTCCACGGCGGCTTATCTCGCGCGAAATGGCTGGCAGAAAGGGCTCAAATGGGGCGGCGAGACCGGCCCCGGTGCACCCTCGGGATCGGTCATTCAGCCCCAGCCGGGTGGACCGGAGTTTGTCACCACGGGTAATTTCCGCGCTTTGAAGCGATACAACAACTCCGATTCCTATGCGATCGGCGTTGGGCACCTTTCCGATCGGATTGCTGGTGGCGGGCCGCTGCGCGCGTCCTTCCCTCCGGATCGCTACGGACTGCGCAAAGCGGACCGGATCGCGCTGCAGAAGGGGCTGACCGCAAACGGGTTCGACATCGGCGCGGCGGATGGGGTGATCGGCCCCAAAACGCGTGAGGCAATCAGCACCTATCAGCGTCGTCAGGGTATTGCCGTGACCGGCGATCCATCGCTTGAACTTCTGCGCAGATTGAATTGACCATGCGGCACCTGTCGCAAGGCACTCATTGCTGCCTGCGCGATGCACCCGCTGGCAATGGCAGGCACCCCGGCAGACCCGCGGGCAATACCAAGCGTGCGCCCGCCGCATAGAGATCGCGCGCAAAGACCGTCTGGTCTGACGTCAGGGTTATCGTGAGCTTCGTCGACGAGAGGATTGCACTTTCCTCTGGCAAATTGCGCAGCAGTGTCGCTTTGGGCAGCACGACAACATAGGCCGGGGCCTCATCGCTGAGCAGCGCGACTACAATCAGGACTGAGAACCACCCGACCACCATCAACGGAACGGCAATAAGGATCGCCTTAATAGTCATGGATGTGCTCCAGGGTCAGACCCTGGATCTCCAGTTGGCGCAAGCGCTCCGCAAGATCTGGAACTTTCAGGCTAAAAAGGTGACGCGTATCGCCATATCCCTGCCGCGTCCGGCTCAGCAGTGCGCCCGGCTCGGTCGCGCGCGTTGAGAATGCAGTGAAGAGAATATCGTCGTTGCCGGCAACCTCGACGATTTCAATGCCCTCTGTGGCCATGCGTTTTAGCAAATGGGTGAGCGCGCGATAGCGTGGGGTCTCGATCTCAATCCCCTCGGGACGTTCGGAAATGATCCTTACCCCTTCGAAGCGTTCGAGCGTTTCGGCACCTGCACCTGCGACAATCATTCGCAAGGTCAGAGCATCAGCTCCCACCTGCGCAACAGCGTCTGCGATGACATCGGCATAGGCTGCCTTCGCGCGGTATTCGAGCCCCAGGGCGAGCCTGCGTTCACGGTCGCGCAGGGCTGGGGTCGCTTTTTGCGCCAACTCCGTTGCATCCGCGCGAAAACGCCATTTGTACCATGGCACCTGCTGCAAGAAGCTCGCGTAGTCTGCCGCCTGCCGGGCGGAGACTTTATCAAGCGGGCTGTGCTCCGGTCCACGCAGCATTGCAAAAAGACGCCCCAGCGTTTCCTCATAGGTGGCTTTCAGCGCCAGTTCGGCGGTAAAGCTTACCCCGATCACATAGACCATCTGTTTTGTTCCACCATCCACATCGCCATATGCGGCGGCTTCCGCGTTCAGCGCGCAAAGCGACGTCCAAAATCCGCCAATAGCAGGCAGATAGGCATAGTCGTGCGGATCCCCGGTGCGCAGAACCTCCGCGTAGTCGTCATAGGCATGTACGATGTACCACTCCGGGAAGGTCATCAGAGTGCGGGTTTCCGGTCGGTGATGGGCGGGGTCAAGCCGTGCGGCATATGGCTGCGGCGTGGCATCGCCCCGGCACATCGTCTCGACATAGAGGATCGGTGCGCTGAGGGAGAGCATCAGCAACAGCGCCACCAGCCCCAGGCGTTTGATCCAGCGCCAGAGAAGTTTCATTGTCGCTGGCCCAGATTGCGCAGGCCCGCCCAGACCGCCACGCCCCCAAGCGCGAGATGGGGGAGGTTTGCAAGCACGCGGCGTAGAGAAATCTCCATCCCGAGGGCCTCGTTGGTAAAGATCCCAAGGTCCAGGTAGCCATATCCGGTAAAGAAGCCAAAGATCCCATCGCCAAGATAGGCAAGGCCGAACAGGATCAGAAAGCTGCGCGCCGCTCGGTGAGACATCAGACCAGCAATCAAAGCCCAGAGAGCTGAGGCCACATGCAGCGCGTCATCATAAAGATCGAGTGCAAAAATCCCAAAGGCGAGCCCGGCTTCGTCGGTCAGGCCGGGGATATAGTTCAATGATGCGGCGATCATCAGCGCCACAAAATATCCAACTGAGAGTTTTTGAAGCAAAGTCATAGGCGATCCAGATAGCTGTCCCAAAGGTTGTTGCGCAGCACCAGATCTGGGTCCAGTGCGCGTTTGGCCTGCGCAAAACGCGGCGCCTGGGGGTAGGCGGCGACAAACTGTTCTAGCGTCGCATGAGGGCGGTACGGCAGGTAATAGGCCCCACCGATGGCGACGATCCGGTCGATCAGCGCCCGGGTCATGCGTGCCATATCCGCCTCTGCGCGCTGGCTGAGTTCCTGGCTAAAGGACATTACGGCCGCAATTCTCGGCGTGGTGGCAAAAGAGAGCATGCTTTGATCGTCCTGCGCCACATAACGCAGCGTGACATTGAGAAACTCCTGATAAGAGGCGGGGATCACCTCGCGGCAAGCTGTCACGAAGGCGTCAAAGGCGTCATATCCGACGAAATACTCGTGCAGGATGTCTGTGCGGTCGGGATTTCGGTCGTCCAGCGTTGCGACAGGCTCGTTGATGAGCGAATTACGTGTCACTTCGCCCGATCCAAGCGCGGGGCCGACGCGCGTTTCGTTCCACCAACGAAAAGACTTGATCGTCTCATTGCCGAGTTGCGCCCGATAGAGGCGGCTTGCGGCATGCGCCATCCACCCCGAGCCGGACGCCTGCGGCAACTCCGTCTGATCTGGAGTCTCGCGATAGGTGACAAGCAGCGCCTTCTCAAAGAAGCTCGCGCGCTCCACGTTGAGGCGCCCGTAGGCCATCGTGACAGCTGGGTCCTCCACCGCCGCACGGAAGGCGCGCGGGAAATCTGCGGCATCCAGCAGATCAAACGTAGGGCTGAGGCGGGCATTCTTCACCATCTCGACGTCTAGATCGACGATCAGGCCCACGAGGCCATAGCCGCCCATGGCCATCCCAAAGAGTTCGCTGTTCTCTGTGGCAGAGCAGGTGACGAGATCGCCGGAGGGCAGCAGCATCCGCAGGCTTTTGACGGTTGCGCCCATCGGTCCGAAGGGCACCGGCCAGCCATGTGCGTTTACCGAAAATGTCGCGGCTACGCCAAAGTCGTTGTTGGATTGCATGACCTTGGGCGACCAGCCCTTCGGATCCAGTGCGGCGATGACCTGTGACCAGCGCGCCCCCGCGTGTACGCGATAAGTTTGCTGCGCGCTGTCGAGCGCGACCGCGCCATTGTCAAAGGTGATGGCCGTGCCGTTTCGCGGGATGGCTTGTCCCCCCATGGAATGCCGCGCCGCTCCGATATTCACCGGACGCCCCTCGGTGCGGGCCTCCGAGAGTTCGCGGCGCAGGGCTGCGATCAGGCTCTGATCCGCATCGTCGCGCAGGATCAGGTGTTTTTGGATGGGGGTCGCCGAAAGCCCGCTGGCGTCATTGAGGATCTGGGGCCCGGTCGGGGCGCTGATGCGCGCGGTGCCGTCATAGACCGGGAGGTCCGCGCCAAGCCAGCGCGAGATCCCCCAGCCCGCTGCACCTCCAAGCCCGATCATGGCTGCTCTTCTGGTCAGTGCTTTCATGTGACGTCTTTCCCGGCGCGCCAATATCCGGGCATGCCGTCTTGTCTAAGGTCTTGAAATAAAACCGGCCACGATGGCGGGTGGATGATAATTCCCCCGTTTATGGGCAAGTTTTCCAGGCTTGGCAATCGCGCGCATTGGGGGCGTCGCGACGCGCGTGGCAAAGCGCTCATGGCGCTCGCACCATGTGCCACTTGGCGGCACATGGAATCTGTTTCTCCTGCATCCCTCTGGCGAGGTCGATAGCATCTGACACCTGCCGGGTGGCGTCGCCCGCACTTTGCCCCGCCGTCCTTCAGGAGAGCCAGCATGTCTATTCGTTTCTTTTCTTCGCGGCACCGGCCCGTGCATCTGGGTCCCTTTCCGCTTGAACGCCTGCGGCGGAGCCATCAGGCAGATCTGAGCAATGTGCCCGCTGCGATGCCGCTGAACTTTCGCCGTCCGCAAAAGCCAGACAGCATCGTCAATGCGATGTGCGAATATCAGGCGATGATGGATGCGATCCGCGATGGGCTGGTCAATGGCACCCGCGGCGATGTGCCTGCTGATTTGCAGGAGCGCTCCAACCATCTCAAGGCTTTTGGATACTTTGCGGATGCGTCGATGGTAGGTATTGGGCCGATGCGCGAAGAGGCCCGATTGTACGAACCTTGGCGCAATCCCGACATCGACCGGCTGGCGGAGGACCTGAAAACCCGTCAGACCAAAACGCTGGCTTCGGGCATCGACATGATCATGGCGGATCTCAAGGATGCGATGCAGGCTCCGCCCACCACCATCGGGGCGCACCGTCATGCCATTGTGTTCCTTTATGAAATGCCGCGCGATCCGCGCCCGGACGAGGCGGGCTGTGACTGGATCACGGATGCGGAAGCACATCGCGCCTGTTTGCGCAGCGCCGAAACGGCTGTGGTTCTGGCCAATTACATCCGACTGCTGGGGTGGGATGCCAAGGCCCACACGGGGACATCCTCGGATGTGGACCTCAACCGGCTTGCGGTTGCGGCCGGGCTTGTGCGTATGGAAGAGGGCCAACTGGTTGCGCCCTATCTCGGTACACGGTTTGGTCTGGCGGCTGTCACCACGGATTTTGAACTGGCAGAAGACCGCCCACTTGCCCCTCTCTCTGAACAGCCAGGTCGCGCAGGTCGCGATCTGCGCTGGTGGCTTGGCGCTGGTGCAGAGCGTTCTGCCTTGAATGGTGACCCCTATAAGGATCGCGACTTTCGCGATGGTCCACACCCGTTTGAAACGCTGAAACGGGTGGAAACTCCGACCACCTATATTGATGAGGCGCGTGTCGCGCGGGTGCCAAAGCGGGCGGATATGTTCGCGCGGGCTCAGTTCGGCGACATGGGCAAGGGCAATCAGAAGGCGGCGACCGGGGGCTTTTATGTGCGCAAAGCGGCGCCCGCGATGGCGCAACGGCGCATGCTGGGCGCCTTCGTGCTGTTGCAGGACGGAACACCCGCCGTGGGACCGCGCCCCACAGATGCCCAACGCAACGCTGATATGGTGAAAGCTGCGTCTTACTGGCTGGGGATCGATGCGGTTGGCATCAGCCGGTGTCCGGATTGGACTTGGTACAGTCACGATGCCACCGGGACGCCTATCGTGCCGGATCAGCCGCATGCGATCTCGATGATTGTGGATCAGGGATTTGACACCACTGAAGGCACTTCGGGTGATGACTGGATCGCTGTAGCGCAATCCATGCGGGCCTATCTTCGGTTCTCTCTTCTGGGGGGCGTGATCGCGCGGCAAATTCGCAACCTCGGCTACAAGGCCAAGGCCCATACCGTGATGGATGGCGAAGTGTTGCAGCCGCCGCTGTTGCTGCTCTCCGGACTGGGAGAGGTCTCGCGGATCGGTGAGGTCATCCTGAATCCCTTCCTCGGCCCACGCCTCAAGTCCGGCGTGGTGACGACCGACATGCCCATGGCGCATGATAAACCGATTGATTTTGGTCTGCAGAGCTTTTGCGAGTCTTGTAACAAATGTGCGCGCGAATGCCCGTCTGGCGCCATCACAGCCGGTCCAAAGCTGATGTTCAACGGCTACGAGATCTGGAAATCTGACAGCCAGAAATGTACGACCTATCGGATCACCACGCCCGGTGGGGCGATGTGTGGACGTTGCATGAAGACCTGCCCGTGGAACCTCGAAGGCATTTTTGCTGAAAAGCCGTTTCGATGGGCTGCGATGAATATGCCCAGGGCCGCTCCGGCCTTGGCGCGGCTCGACGA
>NZ_JBVFUL020000002.1:795000-853925 GCF_055693725.2 Epibacterium sp. HA2-3
CGAAACCGAGTGATCTAGGCATGACCAGGATGAAGGTGCGGTAACACGCACTGGAGGTCCGAACCCACACCTGTTGAAAAAGGTCGGGATGAGTTGTGCCTAGGGGTGAAAGGCCAATCAAACTCGGAGATAGCTGGTTCTCTGCGAAATCTATTTAGGTAGAGCGTCATCCGAATACCCCGGGGGGTAGAGCACTGGATGGGTAATGGGGCCCCACAGGCTTACTGATCCTAACCAAACTCCGAATACCCGGGAGTACTAGATGGCAGACACACTGCGGATGCTAACGTCCGTAGTGGAGAGGGAAACAACCCTGACCTCCGGCTAAGGCCCCTAATTCATGGCTAAGTGGGAAAGCAGGTGGGATGTCCAAAACAACCAGGAGGTTGGCTTAGAAGCAGCCATCCTTTAAAGATAGCGTAACAGCTCACTGGTCTAAATAAGACGTCCTGCGGCGAAGATGTAACGGGGCTCAAGCCATGAGCCGAAGCCGAGGATGCACATAGTGCATGGTAGCAGAGCGTAGTGTGACATAGAACAGCTCCTCCTTAGACCCCTCGGGGTCATTGGAGGAACAGTTCTTTCGATGAAGCGGGCGCGTGAGCGATCCCGTGGAGAGATCACTAGCGAGAATGATGACATGAGTAGCGACAAAGAGTGTGAGAGACACTCTCGCCGAAAGTCCAAGGGTTCCTGCTTAAAGCTAATCTGAGCAGGGTAAGCCGGCCCCTAAGCCGAGGCCGAAAGGCGTAGGCGATGGGAACCAGGTTAATATTCCTGGGCCAGGAGGATGTGACGGATCATGAAGGTTGTTCGCCCTTATCGGATTGGGCGGGCCGCTGATTGGTCCCTGGAAATAGCCCTCCATCAGACCGTACCCTAAACCGACACAGGTGGACTGGTAGAGAATACCAAGGCGCTTGAGAGAACGATGTTGAAGGAACTCGGCAAAATACCTCCGTAAGTTCGCGAGAAGGAGGCCCGGGTCCTACGCAAGTGGAATCCGGGGGCACAAACCAGGGGGTGGCGACTGTTTATTAAAAACACAGGGCTCTGCGAAGTCGCAAGACGACGTATAGGGTCTGACGCCTGCCCGGTGCCTGAAGGTTAAAAGGAGGGGTGAGAGCTCCGAATTGAAGCCCAGGTAAACGGCGGCCGTAACTATAACGGTCCTAAGGTAGCGAAATTCCTTGTCGGGTAAGTTCCGACCTGCACGAATGGCGTAACGACTTCCCCGCTGTCTCCAACATCGACTCAGCGAAATTGAATTGCCTGTCAAGATGCAGGCTTCCCGCGGTTAGACGGAAAGACCCCGTGCACCTTTACTACAGCTTCGCACTGGCATCAGGATTGTGATGTGCAGGATAGGTGGTAGGCATCGAAGCAGGAACGCTAGTTCCTGTGGAGCCATCCTTGAGATACCACCCTTCGCACTCTTGATGTCTAACCGCGGTCCCTTACCGGGATCCGGGACCCTGCGTGGCGGGTAGTTTGACTGGGGCGGTCGCCTCCTAAAGCGTAACGGAGGCGCGCGAAGGTGGGCTCAGAGCGGTCGGAAATCGCTCGTTGAGTGCAATGGCAAAAGCCTGCCTGACTGCGAGACTGACAAGTCGAGCAGAGACGAAAGTCGGCCATAGTGATCCGGTGGTCCCGAGTGGAAGGGCCATCGCTCAACGGATAAAAGGTACGCCGGGGATAACAGGCTGATACTGCCCAAGAGTCCATATCGACGGCAGTGTTTGGCACCTCGATGTCGGCTCATCTCATCCTGGGGCTGGAGCAGGTCCCAAGGGTACGGCTGTTCGCCGTTTAAAGAGGTACGTGAGCTGGGTTTAGAACGTCGTGAGACAGTTCGGTCCCTATCTGCCGTGGGTGTAGGATACTTGAGAGGAGTTGCCCCTAGTACGAGAGGACCGGGGTGAACGATCCACTGGTGGACCTGTTATCGTGCCAACGGTAGTGCAGGGTAGCTATGATCGGAAAGGATAACCGCTGAAGGCATCTAAGCGGGAAGCCCCCCTCAAAACAAGGTATCCCTGAGGGCCGTGGAAGACCACCACGTCAATAGGCCGGAGATGTAAGCGCAGCAATGCGTTCAGTTGACCGGTACTAATCGCCCGATTGGCTTGATCTGATCCAGTAAAAGACAGCCAAAAACCAAAAAGCAAAAACAAAACTTGGACAACCCGTTGACCCTCATAAAAGGGTCAACACGTTGATCTCCTGAAAAAAAGGACGATCAATACGTTGATACCCTGAGCAAAAACTCAGTTGGGTTCTTATTCGGTTTGGTGGCCAAAGCACAAGCGAAACACCCGGTCCCTTCCCGAACCCGGAAGTTAAGCGCTGTTGCGCCGATGGTACTGCATCTTAAGGTGTGGGAGAGTAGGGCACCGCCAAACCTAATAAGAACCCAAATAAATCCTCTCTAAACAAAAAAACAAAACAAACAACGCGGGATGGAGCAGCCAGGTAGCTCGTCAGGCTCATAACCTGAAGGTCGTAGGTTCAAATCCTACTCCCGCAACCAAATCAAAACAAATATCATCACGTCAAAGCCGCCCAACGGGCGGCTTCTCGCGTTCAAAAAACCGAAAAACAACGCACAATGGTCACGAGAGCTCGGAAACAAGTTGGTCCAGCATATCTCGTCCCAAAGGCTTCGACAGAAACCAGCCGACTGACGCAAATGACTCAGCCTTGCGTGCATCCGCGGGATTGCTTGACGTCGTCAAAAGAGCAACTTTTACTGGCGGTTGCGCCTGGCTCAACTTCTCATCGACAATCTCCAGGAACTCAAAGCCGTTCATTCGGGGCATGTTGATGTCCAGAAGAATAAGCTCCGGTAGCCTGTCACACCGCTCAAGCTCCTCAATCGCCGACTCGGACAGGATCAACGTGTCCAGTGCCAGTTCCGACACTTCGCTCCAAAGCCGGTCGTTGTCCTTCTGAAGACGCTTGAGTTCCTGCAATTGACCGGAGCCCGTCCTACCGTATTTCTTCTCTAGCGGAAGAACGTCTGTTCAGTCACACCAATCTGATGGATCTCATCCAGAAGTGGCATGCCTCAACCCGTCAGAAACGTAACCTGCCGTAACTTCGTGACAATCTCTACAGGCTTGGGGCGCTTAGAGCCCATCTATGCTATGGGCCTTCGGTTTCTGGGGGCAGGTGCAAACGCGCGCAGCCCTGATGCGCGGCGCGCGTTTGATGCGGCGCGTGAGCAGCCCTAGCGCAACCGTGCTTCGGATTGCGCGTCGAACAGGAACACGTCGCGGTCTTCAAAGTCAAAGCCGACGGAGTCGCCTTCCTCTAGGCTGTCTTCTTCGCGGGTTTCCACGATGAGCTTGGCGCCCTCTGCGCAGATCAGGTGATCGTAAGAGACCCCTCCCAAGCGTTCGCGCAGATCCAACGTGGCAGGACCATCGGCGCTCAGTCGGATGTGTTGCGGACGCAGGCCCACGATGACCTTGGCCCCGTCTTGCGGCAACGCTACCGAAGTGGTGATCTCGCGTCCGCCAAAGGCGCTCACCACAACCTTGCCACCGCGAACCTCTCCCTCGACAAAATTCATGCTCGGAGAGCCGATGAACCCGGCGACAAAGCGATTGTCGGGATCGTTATACAACTCCATCGGCTTGCCGACCTGCTCGACGCGCCCGGCGCGCAGTACCACGATCTTGTCCGCAAGGGTCATGGCCTCGACCTGATCATGGGTAACATAGATCATCGTTGCGCCAATTTCCTTGTGCAGACGCGCGATCTCCACCCGCATGTCAACGCGCAGCTCTGCGTCAAGATTGGAGAGCGGCTCGTCAAACAGGAACACCTCGGGGCCCCGCACGATGGCGCGGCCGATGGCGACGCGCTGGCGCTGGCCACCAGAGAGCGCCTTGGGCTTGCGTTTAAGGTATTGATCGAGTTGCAGGATGCGCGAGGCCTCTGCGACCTTCTCCTTGATCTCGGCCTTGGGGTGGCCGGTCATCTTGAGGCCAAAGCCCATGTTTTCCTCAACCGTCATATGGGGATAGAGCGCGTAGGACTGGAATACCATTGCGACACCACGCTCGGCGGCATCGAGATCTGTCACATCGCGGCTGCCGATGTGGATCTTGCCCGCCGTGGTTTCCTCAAGCCCCGCCACCATGCGCAGCAAGGTGGATTTCCCGCAGCCCGAAGGCCCCACGAAGACGAAGAACTCGCCGTCCTCAATCTCGAGGTTTACATCAAAGATGGTCTGCACCTCGCCGTATTTCTTGACGGCATTTGTCAGCGTGACACCAGTCATGATTTCGTCCTTTTCAAAAAGCGCGGGAGCGATGGTGCCCGACGCCGGTCGTGGGTCAGGTGGGGAACTGCCAGCTCTCGGCAGCCTCAGCGATCTCGTTTGCAGTCTTCAAAAGCAGCGGTTTCAGAGAGGTGAGACCCTCCAGAGATTGCCGCTCTGTTGATGAGGTGATCGACAAGGCCCCCATGACACGATCCTTTGATGACAGGATCGGGGCGGCGATGCAGATGATACCGGGTTCGTGTTCTTCGCGGTCAAAGGCGATGCCCTGCGCGCGAATGTCGTCAAGCTCTGCGCGGAAACCGGCTTCATTGGCCAGAGTATGCACGGTGTGCTGGAAAAACGCCTGCCGCCGGATCGCGTCCTCGCGGGCGCTCTCGTCCAGATGGGCGATCATCGCTTTGCCGACCCCGGTGCAATAGCCGGGGCCGATCTTGCCAGCCTGACTGAACATCTCGATCGGGGTGCGGGCGTTGCGCTTGTCCACATAGAGCACCTGCCCCTGATCGAGCTGCGCCAGGTGGATGGTCTCACCAACCTCTGCAGACAGCGCATCCAGATGCGGACGGGCCACCGGCGCAAGCGAGCTCTGTCTCCAGGCCGCATGCGCGAGCCGGACCAACCGCAACCCGGGGGCGTAGGTCTGCTGTGCCTCGTCGAAACTGAGCATGCCCTGATTCGTCAGTGTCTGGACCAGCCGATAGAGCGTGGCCTTTGGATGCACCGACGCCGCGAGCAATTCGCCAAAGCGCACAGGCCGTCCGTATTCCGCGACCTGATCCAAAACTTCCAAGGCTTTTCCGACGGTTCCGTCATTGCTGCGCTGCGGCGCATTTGCCGTTGCCATTGCTGTCCTCCCTCACGTCTCCAAGCTCAAGAGCGAAGAGACTGTTGACATTCATAGCCAGACTCTTCCATGGTTTCAATAGTTGGAAACTGGTTCCATATAATGAAACCACTGGCCGACAGTCAATATGGGAGGATACCATGAACTTGCTGAAGGGAACGGCCGCAGGACTTGCGATGGCCGTCGGGCTGGCCGCATCTGCTCAGGCATCGGAGCTGACCGGAACGCTCAAGATTTTCTCGGATATGTCGAACCCGGCACCGCGCGCGGTGATGGAGAAGATGGCGTCCGATTTTGATGCACTGCATCCCAATCTGACAGTCGAACTGACCGTCATCGACCGCGAAGCCTACAAGACCCAGATTCGCAACTTCCTGACCGCCAATGCGCCGGATGTTGCCAACTGGTACGCTGCCAACCGCATGCGCCCCTATGTGTCGGCCGGTCTCTTTGAGGATGTCTCTGACCTCTGGGCAGAGCCTGCGATTGCGGAAAACCTTGCGTCCACCAAGGGCGCGATGACGCTTGATGGCAAGCAGTGGGGCGTGCCCTATACCTACTATCAGTGGGGCGTCTACTACCGCGAGGACATCTACAACGAACTGGGTCTCGAAGAGCCAAGCGACTGGGCAACCTTCAAGTCCAACTGCCAGAAGATTCTCGACTCGGGCCGCAAGTGCTTCACCATCGGCTCCAAGTTCCTCTGGACCGCCGGCGGCTGGTTTGACTATCTGAACATGCGTACCAACGGCTACGACTTCCACATGGCGCTGACCAATGGGGATGTGGAATGGACCGATGACCGCGTGAAGCAAACCTTTGCCAATTGGCGCGAGCTGATCGACATGGGCGCCTTTATCGACAACCACCAGTCCTACAGCTGGCAGGAAGCGCTGCCCTTCATGGTGAATGGCGAAGCGGCGGCCTACCTCATGGGGAACTTTGCCGTGGCCCCGCTGCGCGAAGCGGGTCTGAGCGACGAGCAACTTGATTTCTACCAGTTCCCGGCGATCAACCCGGATGTCGAGCTGGCCGAAGATGCGCCGACCGATACGTTCCACATCCCGTCCGGGGCCCAGAACAAGGAAGCGGCGCGTGAGTTCCTGCGCTATGTGGTCTCTGCGGACGTGCAGACCGCGATCAATGCGGGCGACGCACTTGGGCAGCTGCCGGTCAATGCTTCCTCCTCGGTGGATGACGACGAGATGCTGAACCAGGGCTTCGAGATGCTCTCCTCCAACAGCCCCGGCGGCATCGCGCAGTTCTTTGATCGCGACGCCCCGGCCGAAATGGCCTCGGTGGCGATGGAAGGTTTCCAGGAGTTCATGGTGTTCCCCGACAATCTCGACGACATCCTGAACCGTCTCGAGAAGGCCCGCCAGCGGATCTACTAAGCGTGACAGTCGGACGGGAGCATGCCTCCCGCCCGCATCCCCCTGCGGCCATGCGAGCCGCTTTACCGATATATTTTTGATCGCCCACCCGATCCGCCTGACGGCGGGGCGCGGTGCCTGTATCCGGGAGAGACTCCTTTGGCTGACACTTCGACCCCCCTCAGAGATGGCGCGCCGGGCTGGATACGGCGCAACCGTCAGTCGCTTGCACCTGCCCTGTTCTTGTTGCCCGGGGTGTTGTTCTTCCTGTTTTACGTGATCTTTCCGATCCTGCAGAGCTTCAACCTGTCGTTTTACCGTTGGGACGGCTTGGGCGAGCCGGTCTATGTCGGTGTAGAGAACTACGTCGAGCTGATGGACGACCGCGCCTTTGAGGTCTCCATGTGGAACAACCTCAAATGGCTGCTGCTCTACTTGCTTGCGATCCCTGCAGGGTTGGCGATCGCATTGTTTCTCAACCAGAACATTGTCGGCATCCGGCTCTATAAGTCTCTGTTTTTCTTCCCCTTTGTGATTAGTCAGGTGGTTGTCGGACTGGTGTTCAGCTGGTTCTATGACCCCACGTTTGGGCTCTTGAACCAGATCCTTGGCTTTTTTGGCTTTGGCACGCTCAACGTTCTGGGCGATCCGAGCCTTGTCACATACGGGATCATTTTTGCCGGGCTCTGGCCGCAGACGGCCTATTGCATGATCCTCTATCTCACCGGTCTCAATGCCGTGGATCCAGAACAAGTGGAAGCTGCGCGGCTTGATGGGGCCAAGGGGCTCAAGATGCTGTGGTATGTCATCATCCCGCAGCTGCGTCCTGCGACTTTTATTGCCTTTGTGGTCACAATCATCGGTGCGCTCCGGTCCTTTGATCTGATCTCGATCATGACCAACGGTGGTCCCTTTGGGTCGTCGCGGGTGCTGTCGTTTTACATGTTTGAAAAAGCGCTCTCGGAATATGGGTTCCGTATGGGCTATGGCGCCGCCATTGCCGTGGTCCTGTTCCTCATCATGCTGTCCTTCATCGCCTACTTCCTGTGGTCGATGTACCAAGAAGAGAAGGGGGGCCGCTGATGTTCCCGCGTCCGATCGAGAAATCCTCGCCCGCCTGGGCCGCCACCTATCAGGCGCTGGTGCCAATGGCGTTGGTTCTGTGGCTTTTGCCGCTGATCGCGGTGGCTGTGTTCTCCATCAAGCCGGATGTGGATTTCACCACCGGCAACTACTGGGGCTGGCCCTCTGCCTTCAAAGGGTTTGAGAACTACGGTAAGGTGTTCTTTGCCTCCGACATGCCGCGCTATCTTTTGAATTCGGTGCTGATCACGGTGCCAACGGTGATCGGTGCAGTGGCGCTCTCCTGCATGACGGGCTTTGCGCTTGGGGTGTATAAATTCCGGGGCAACCTCTTGTTGTTCTTCATGTTTGTTGCAGGAAACTTTGTTCCGTTCCAGATCCTGATGGTGCCGGTGCGGGACCTCACCCTGGATATGGGGCTCTACAATACCAAACTGGGCCTGGTGCTCTTTCATGTGGCGTTTCAGACAGGGTTCTGCACGCTCTTCATGCGCAACTTCATTCGGGCGCTCCCGTTCGAGCTGATCGAGGCTGCGCGGGTGGAGGGCGTCGCAGAATGGCGGATCTTCTGGTTTGTGGTGCTGCCGTTGATGAAGCCCGCTATTGCGGCGCTGGCGGTGCTGATCTTCACCTTTATCTGGAATGATTACTTCTGGGCCGTGGTCCTGACCCAAGGGGCCGAAAGCCAGCCGGTGACGGCGGGGATCACCTCTTTCAATGCGCAATATCGCGCGGCCTACCACCTGATGAGCGCAGGCTCCATCGTGGCGGCACTGCCGCCGGTTGCGATGTTCTTCCTGATGCAGCGGCACTTTATCGCCGGGCTGACGCTTGGGGCCGTGAAATGAGCGACGGGCTGCAACTCTGGCGGATCGATGCGCCGGGTCAAACGCTGGTGCTGTCGTCCGATGGCGGTCTGCCCGGCGCGCTCTACTGGGGCCCTGCGCTGCAGCCGGAGACGGATCTGGCCGCACTGGCGCGCGCCGTTGAACAAGAGGTGACAGGCGGGATGATCGACCGGCTGCCGCCCTTGTCGCTCTGCCCGGAGGCTGCGCTCTCCTTTGAGGGTCAGCCGGGGCTGGTTGCCTATCGTGACGGAGCGCCGCTTTATCCACGCTTTCGCCTCGAAGACACCAACGGCGCGCAGTTTACCTGCCGTGATCGTGCGCTAGGACTGACGCTGTTCTTTGACTTTGAGGAGCGGGGCGGGACGATTGCGGCCTCGACCACACTGACCTCGGAGCAGGACATCATCCTGCACCATCTTGCTGCGCCCGTTCTGCCGGGTCCTCAGATGGGGCAGGAGATTGTCGATGTCTGTGGCCGCTGGATCGGTGAATTCCAACTGCAACACACCCCATGGCGCGCGGGCATTCACAAGCGCGAGGCCCGTACCGGGCGTTCGGGGCACGAGCACCCGCCCTTGGCCTATTTTCCCGAAGCGGGCGCGACCAACACCCACGGCACCGTTTTTGCCATGCATTACGGCTGGTCCGGCGGGCATGTGATGCTGGCCGAAGAGCTGCCCTCGGGGCGGCGCCAGATCCAGTGGGGCCATGCCACGGGCACGCAAGGCGCAGGGACCAGGTTCCGCAGCGCGCCCCTCTATCTGGCGGTGTCGCAAGCAGGGTTCAACGGTTGTGCAGTGGCCTTTCAGCGTCTGCTGCGCGATCATGTGGTTGTCTGGCCCAAGCCCGAAACCCCGCGTCCGGTGCACTACAACTGCTGGGAAGCGGTCTATTTCGATCATGATTTCACTGTCCTGAGCGACATTGCCGAGCGCGCCGCGGCCCTGGGTGCAGAACGGTTTGTGCTTGATGATGGCTGGTTTGGCAGACGCGATGATGACACCACCTCCCTTGGGGACTGGCAGATCGACCGGCGCAAATGGCCCGAGGGGCTAGGCCCGCTCATTGATCACGTCGAACGCCTCGGGATGACATTTGGTCTCTGGGTCGAGCCGGAGATGGTGAACCTCGACAGTGATCTGGCGCGGGCGCATCCCGACTGGGTCTTGGGGCCTGTGGATCAGATCGAAGGCCGCCAGCAGCGGGTGTTGGACCTGTCGCGCGAAGACGTGCGAGAGCATCTTTTTCAAGTGCTGTCCGCGCTCTTGAGCGAGAACCGTATCGACTACCTGAAATGGGACCACAACCGCCTGTTGCCGATTGCGGATGCGGCTCAGACGGATGGCATCTATGCCCTGTTGCGCGACCTGCGCAGCGCGTTCCCTAAGGTCGAAATCGAGAGCTGCGCCTCCGGCGGCGGGCGGATCGACGCGGGTATCCTGAGCCTGACGCAGCGGGTTTGGCTCTCGGACAGCAATGACGCGCTGGAGCGGCTGCGCATTCAGCATGATGCGGCGCTCCTGTTGCCACTATCCGTGACTGGCTCTCACGTAGGGCCGCGCACCTGCCACACCTCCGGGCGAACCATCGATATCCACATGCGCGCCTGGGTCGCCGCCCAGCGGCACATGGGGTTTGAGATGGATCCGCGCGAGCTGACCCCGACAGAGATCGAGGCGCTGACGCGAGTCACAAGCTGGTGGAAAAACAATCGCAACTGGCGCATGCAGGCGGATATCTTGCGGTTGGATGCGCCTGATCAAAGCGTGATCGCAGAGCAGCAGATGGCCTCGGATGCCAGCCGCTTTGTGGTGTTTGCGGGCAAGGCACGGAGCGCGCATCAGATCCTGCCGCGCCCCTTGCGCCTGACTGGACTTGACCCCAAAGCCCAATACCGGATCGATCTCGTCAACCGCGAGGCGTTGCACCACCTGTCGCGCGGGCGCACCGCGTTCAAGGACGGGCCGCTTACGCTCAGCGGTGAGATCCTGATGCAGCAGGGGCTGACCCTGCCCTGGCAATTTCCTGAAACGATCTGGGTGATCGAAGGAGAAAAACTATGACCAAAGACCGTCGCAGCCGTGCATGGTATGGCAAACTCGACAAGGACGGCTTTATTCACCGCTCCTGGATGAAAAACCAAGGGTTTCCGGATCACGCCTTTGACGGCCGCCCCATTGTGGGCATCTGCAACACCTGGTCCGAACTCACGCCTTGCAATTCTGGCCTGCGCGATCTGGCGGAAGGTGTGAAACGCGGCGTCTGGGAAGCCGGGGGCTTTCCGGTGGAATTTCCGGTGATGTCGCTGGGCGAGACCCAGATGAAACCTACGGCGATGCTGTTTCGCAATCTCCTTGCCATGGACGTCGAGGAGTCAATCCGCGCCTATGGAATTGACGGTGTTGTGCTCTTGGGGGGCTGTGACAAGACCACGCCCGGCCAGCTGATGGGTGCGGCGTCGGTGGATCTGCCGGCGATCGTGGTGTCGTCTGGGCCGATGCTCAACGGGAAGTATCGCGGTGAGGACATCGGCTCCGGCACCGATGTTTGGAAATTCTCCGAAGCTGTGCGCGCGGGCGAGATGACGCTCAAGGACTTCATGAACGCCGAGTCCGGCATGAGCCGCTCCAAGGGCGTCTGCATGACCATGGGCACCGCCTCCACCATGGCCTCCCTCGTCGAGGCGATGGGGATGTCACTGCCGACAAATGCCGCGCTCCCGGCTGTTGACGCGCGGCGCATGGCGCTGGCGCATCTCACCGGCAAGCGCATCGTCGAGATGATCGACGAGGATCTGAAACCTTCTGATGTCTTGACCAAAGAAGCCTTCGAGAACGCAATCCTCGCCAATGCCGCCGTGGGGGGCTCCACCAATGCGGTGGTGCATCTTCTGGCGCTTGCGGGCCGGGTCGGGGTTGACCTTGACCTGCGCGATTTCGAGATCGGATCGGAAATCCCGCTCTTGGTCAACTGCATGCCCTCGGGCAAATACCTGATGGAGGACTTCTGCTACGCGGGTGGCATGCCCGTGGTGCTGAAGGCACTCCATGAGAAGGCACATTTGCGGTCCGCGAAAACAGTTTTGGGTGGCGACATCACCGCCTATGCCGAGGGCGCCGAATGTTTCAACGACGATGTGATCTGCAGCTTTGAGGCACCGGTGAAACCTGCTGCAGGCCTGCGCGTTCTGCGCGGCAACCTTGCGCCCAACGGTGCGATCATCAAACCTTCGGCGGCTTCGGACCACCTCCTCGAACACGAAGGCGAGGCCTATGTGTTCGAGAGCATCGAGGACATGAAAGCCAATATCGACCGCGAGGATCTTCCGGTGACACCCGACACCATCCTTGTGCTCAAGGGCTGCGGGCCAAAAGGCTATCCGGGCATGCCAGAGGTCGGCAATATGCCGATCCCGCGCAAGCTTGTGACCCAAGGGGTAAAGGACATGATCCGCGTCTCGGATGCGCGCATGTCGGGCACCGCCTTTGGCACCGTGATCCTGCATGTCTCGCCCGAGGCACAGGCGGGTGGTCCGCTGGCGCTGGTGCAGACCGGCGATCGCATTCGGGTGTCGGCCGCTGGAGGCGTGCTGGAGCTGATGATTTCCGCCGAGGAAATGGAACGCCGCAGCAAAGCATGGGAGCCGGATGCCCCCCATTACACGCGGGGATATGCGAAACTTTATGTGGATCACGTCCTGCAGGCCGACAAGGGCGCGGATCTCGACTTCCTGGTGGGCAAGGACACCCGCCCCGTCACAAGGGAGAGCCACTGACATGGACCTGAACGCAACCTTTCACGACCTTGAAGGCGCTTCCGTTTTTATCACCGGAGGCGGTTCGGGCATCGGCGCATCGCTCACCGAGGGCTTCTTGCGGCAGGGGGCCAAAGTGGCCTTTGTCGGGCGCTCTGATGCCAGCGCTTTTGTCGACAGGATGGCGGAAGAGACGGGCTCGCGGCCCCTCTTCATCCAATGTGACATCACTGACATTGCGGCGCTCAAAGCCGCGATTTCACAGGCGGCAGAGGCCCATGGACCTATCAAGGTGCTGGTGAACAACGCCGCCAACGATCAGCGCCACGCCACGCTCGAGGTGGATGAGGAATTCTGGGACTGGTCGCAGTCGATCAACCTCAAGGCCTATTTCTTTGCCTGCCAAGCGGTGTTGCCTGGGATGCAGGCGCTTGGTGGCGGTGCGATCGTGAATTTCACCTCCATCAGCTACATGATGGGCAACAGCGGCTATCCGGCCTACACCACCGCAAACTCGGGCATCAATGGGATGACCCGCAGCCTCGCGCGCGAATTTGGCCCGGACCGCATCCGGGTCAACGCGCTGGCGCCGGGCTGGGTGCTCACGGACAAGCAGCTTGACAAATGGGCCACGCCCGAGGCCCTCGCCGCCCATCTTGAGCGCCAGTGCCTGAAGGACCATCTCGCGCCACAAGACATCGTGGAGTCGACACTTTTTCTGGCCTCCAACGCCAGCCGGATGATCTCCGGTCAGGCCTTGGTGGTGGATGGTGGCGTCGTGGTGTCGGGATGACCGCGCCTGCGCACACCTCGGTTGACTGGGTGGCGGCGGATTGGGGCACCTCCCATCTGCGCCTCTGGCCTATGGGTACGGATGGCGTGCCTCTGGAGCGGATCGATTCTGATCAGGGCATGTCGCGGCTCAACGCTGATGGCTACGAGCAGGTGCTGCTGGATCTTCTTGCGCCCTACCTGGCAGCTGAAACCGCGCTGGATGTGATCTGTTGTGGCATGGTTGGCTCGCGTCAGGGCTGGCGCGAGGCGCCTTACGCCGCAAGCCCCTGCGCGCCGCCGTCCTTTGATACCGCGACGTTGGTGCAAACCGAGGATCCCCGGCTGCGTGTGCATGTGCTCTCGGGGGTGAAACAGCTTGCACCCGCGGATGTGATGCGCGGAGAAGAGACGCAGATCGCCGGCGTGTTGGTGGCCGACCCCGGCTTTGACGGGGTGGTCTGCCTGCCCGGCACCCACACCAAATGGGTTTCGCTCAAGGACGGGGCGATCACCGGCTTTTCCACCTTTCTCTCGGGCGAATTGTTTCAGCTCATCAGCGCGCAATCCGTCCTGCGCCACACGCTTGCGGGCGCGGGCTGGGATCAGGCGGCATTCGAAAGCGGCTGCCAACAGGGGGCCGCACGCCCCGAGTCCCTGGCAAATGCGCTCTTTGGGCTGCGCGCCGGTGCCTTGCTCGAAGGGCTTGATCCGGTTGCGGCGCGCGCGCGTGCATCTGGCTATCTCCTCGGTATGGAGGTCGAAGCCCTGCGCGAGGACTGGCAAGGCCGCCCGGTGGCCATGGTGGGCGAGAACGAGATCGCCCAAGCCTATGCCACCGCCCTCAGACTGCAGGGCGCGTCGGTGGAAATCCTCGACGCCCAGGACATCACACTGGCTGGCCTCTGCGCCGCCCGTGCGCAAATGAAGTGAGAACCAACATGAGTCGTAACATCATCGCCATCCTGCGCGGCCTGACCCCAGAGGAGGCGCTGCCTGTCACCGACGCGCTGATCTGCGCCGGCATCACCCGCATCGAGGTGCCGCTGAATTCGCCGGACCCCTATGCCAGCATCGCTGCCATGGTGGCCTATGCCGCCGACCGGGCCATGATCGGGGCGGGCACCGTGCTCGACCAAGGCGCCGTCAGCAACCTGCATCAGATCGGCGCGCAGATGGTCGTTTCTCCCGACTGCAACCCAGAGGTCATCAAGGCCACCAAGGCACTGGGCATGCACTCTTTTCCCGGTGTCTTTACCCCGACAGAAGCCTTTGCGGCGCTCCGGGCCGGGGCCGATGGGCTCAAGTTCTTTCCAGCCTTCAAACTCGGCACTGACGGGTTCAAGGCGCTCAAAGCGGTTTTGCCGCCCGAGGTTGCCACCTATGCGGTTGGCGGTGTGGGTCCGGAGAATTTCGCGCAGTGGCAGGCGGCTGGCATCACAGGGTTTGGCATTGGCTCCAATCTCTACAAGCCGGGGATGCATGTGGATGAGATCGCCGCCAATGCCGAGGCGATGGTGCGCGCCTATGACGAGGTCTTTGCATGACCGCGACGGTGTTTTGTGCCGAGACCTGCACCTTGGGTGAGGGGCCGTTGTGGCACCCTGAGCGCGCGCAGCTTTTCTGGTTCGACATTCTCGGCAAGCGCATGCTGGCGCGCGAGGGCGATGACACACGGATCTGGCAGTTTGATGAATGTGTCTCGGCCGCCGGCTGGATTGATCGCGACACGCTCCTGATGGCGAGCGAGACGGGCCTCTGGCGCTTTGATCTCGGCACGGCAGAGCGTCGCCTCATGTGCGCGCTGGAGGCCGACCAGCCCGAGACCCGCTCCAACGACGGGCGCGCGGACCCCTGGGGGGGCTTTTGGATCGGAACCATGGGGTTTGAGGCGCAAAAAGGCGCGGGCGCCATCTATCGCTATTGGCGTGGGGAGCTGCGCAAACTCGTCAGCGATGTGACGATCTCCAACGCGATCTGTTTTGCGCCGGACCGGGCCTGCGCCTATTATACCGACACCGATCTGTGTCGGATCATGCGCCAGCCGCTTGCAGCCGAGGATGGCTGGCCTTTGGGAGCACCAGAGGTGTTTCTGGATCTCAGCGCTGAACCCTTCGGCGCCGATGGCGCGGTTGTGGACCGTGACGGCAACCTCTGGAATGCGCAATGGGGAGCGGGGCGCGTGGCTTGCTACAGCCCCACGGGCGCGCTCTTGCAGACGGTGGAGGTGCCAACGCCACAGGCCTCCTGTCCGGCCTTTGGCGGTGCGGATCTCTCGACGCTCTTTATCACCACTGCCGCCGAGGGCGTGGACACCCCACCCGCCGGTCAGACCTTTACCGCGCCAACAAACGCGGTTGGGCAGCGCGAACATCAAGTCATCTTGTGAGACACTCATGAAACGAACCCTTGGCACCTGCTATTACCCCGAGCACTGGCCAGAAGAGATCTGGGCCGAAGACGCCGCGCGTATGAAAGCTGCGGGCCTGACGTGGATCCGGATTGGGGAATTTTCGTGGTCGAAACTCGAACCCACTCCCGGCGATCTGCACTGGGACTGGCTCGACCGCGCGATCGAGGCATTGGGGGCGCAAGGCTTGCGGGTGGTGCTCGGCACCCCCACAGCGACCCCGCCGCGCTGGATGGCCGAGCGTCACCCGGACATGTTTGCTGTCACCGCCGAGGGCCAGCCACGCGGCTTTGGCTCTCGGCGGCACTATTGCTTTAGCCACAAGGGTTATTTTGCCGAGAGCCAGCGCATCACCCGCCTGATGGCAGAGCGCTATGGTGCCAACCCGCATGTGGCCGCGTGGCAGACCGACAATGAATATGGCTGCCATGATACCGTGATCAGCTATTCCGACGCGGCTCAAACCGCTTTTCGGGCGTGGCTGGCAGAGCAGTTCGACGGCGAGATCGACGCGCTCAACGAGGCCTGGGGCAATATGTTCTGGTCCATGGAGTATCGCAGCTTTGACGAAATCGGCCTGCCCAACCTCACCGTGACAGAGCCGAACCCGGCGCATGTGCTGGCGTTCAGACGCTTCAGCTCCGATCAGGTGGTGGCTTTCAACCGCGCGCAGGTCGAGATCATCAAGGCCCATTCAACCGCGCCGATTTCTCATAACTACATGGGGCGGATCACCGATTTCGACCACTTCAAACTAGGTGAGGATCTCGAGATCGCGACCTGGGACAGCTACCCGCTGGGCTTTCTGGAAGACCGCGTGGGGGCCTCACCCGAGGAACAGCGCGCTTATGCCCGGCAGGGGGATCCGGATTTTCAGGCCCTTCATCACGATCTCTATCGCGCGGTTGGGCGCGGGCGCTGGTGGGTCATGGAACAGCAGCCGGGGCCAGTGAACTGGGCGCCCTACAACCCGGCACCCCTGCCGGGCATGGTGCGGCTCTGGACCTGGGAGGCCTTTGCCCATGGCGCCGAGGCTGTGTGTTATTTCCGCTGGCGGCAGGCGCCTTTTGCGCAGGAACAGATGCACGCAGGCCTCTTGCGTCCCGACAGCCAGGACGCCCCCGCCATGCAAGAAGCGATGGATGTTGCGGCAGAGCTTGGCGCGGCAGCCGATGTGCAGCCCGCGCAGGCACCGGTGGCGATCCTTTTTGATTACGATGCCGATTGGGCGTGGTCGACGCAGCCGCATGGTGCAGGGCTGAGCTATTTCCAGCTGATCCTCGAACACTACAAGGCGCTTCGGCGCGCTGGTCAGACCATCGACATCCTGCCCCCGGAGACCCGCGATTTCACGGGGTACAAGATGATCCTTGCGCCCGGGATGATGCATCTGCCAGAGCCCCTCAAAGAAGCGCTCGCAAGAAGTGAGGCCGAGGTGCTCTATGGTCCGCGCAGCGGTGCGCGTGACGGTCATTTCTCCATCCCGACCAGCCCACTGCCACCTGCATTGCCGGGGCTGGACGTGACCGTGGCACGGGTGGAGAGTCTGCGCCCGGATATGCCCATCGCCCTTAAGGGCGGCGGTGCGGCGCGCGGCTATCTTGAGGAGCTTGAAGGCACTGCAGAAGTGGTCTTTGAAACCTCCGAGGGCGCGGCGGTCGCGCTCCGGGCCGGGCGACAGACTTATTGTGGCGGCTGGCTCGATGCAGAGGGGCTTGATCGGTTGATTGCCACCGTTGCGCAGGCGGCGGGTCTGGAGTTGCGCCAGATGCCGGAAGGGGTGCGCACCCGCCGCACGGCAACCGAGGTCTTCTGGTTCAACCACAGCGCAGAGCCTGTCGAAACCGAAGTTGGCCTCTTGCCTCCGGCGGGGGTGAAACGGATCGCGCTTTAGCGCGCCCTGTCGTCATCCGGGGCGCCACCCGTTGAAAGTGTCGCGAATGTATCGGGGGGGGGCAACGCGCGCCGCGGCTTCCGTCTGACTGACATTATCCGCTTGCGTCGCGCGGCTGGCCTTGGTTCAGTCGCGCGGAGTGAGGGGATAGTTTGATCAAGATACTGCACACCGCCGACGTTCACCTGGATTCTCCCCTGCGTTCGCTCGCCCTGCGCAATGCGGGCCTGCGCGAGACCGTTGCCGCCGCCTCGCGCGCGGCCTTCAGTCAGATGATCGACCGCGCCCTCTCGGAAGAGGTCGCCGCTATCTTGATTTCCGGCGATCTTTTTGACGGCAGGGAACGCACCGCCAGAACCGGTGCCTTTCTTCTGGCCGAACTCGACCGGCTCGCCGAGGCTGGTATCCAGGTCTATTACATCAAAGGGAACCACGACGCGGAGAACCCGATCACCGGGACGCTGGATTTGCCTCAGCATGTGCATGTTTTTGATGCCCGTGGCGGCAAACACCAGCTGTCCGAGGACGTCTGGATCCACGGGGTAAGCTTTGCCGAAAGTCATGCGCCAGAGAGCTTGCTCCCGCGGTTCAAGGCGCCTGTGGCGGGGGCGGTGAACATTGCCATGTTGCACAGCTCGTTGGCCGGGGCGGCGGGGCATGATGTCTATGCGCCTTGCAGCGTCTCGGACCTGGCCGCGATGGGCTTTGATTACTGGGCGCTTGGGCATATCCACAAGCGTCAGATCCACGCCGAAGCGCCTTGGGTCGTGATGCCCGGTATCCCGCAGGGGCGCGATATTGGTGAGGCAGGCCCCAAATCCGCAACTCTCCTCACGATCGAGCAGGGGCAGATCGCGCTCTCGGAGGTGCCGACCTCCGTGGTGGAATTTGTGGAAACCGAGCTGGACGTGACGGGGGCCGCCAACGATGAGGCACTGCGCGCGACACTCAAGGCTCACCTCTCTGTGCTCAGTGCTGCGCTTGTGGCCCCGACCGGCGTGGTTCGCCTCACGCTCAAGGGCGCACCAGCGCGGCACTGGCAGATCCTGCGCGACCGCGATGTCTGGACAGAACAGGTGCATGTGCTCGCGCAGACCTGCGGGGATCTCTGGATCGACAAGCTGATCTTTGATCTTGCCCCGGAGGCGGCACAAGACACCTCCGGCGCGTCTGACGAACTGGCCGCAACCATGGCGACGATTTGTGGCGAGCCAGGATTTCAGGAACACGCCCGCCAGTATGTCGAAACCGTTCTTCAGGACCTGCCAGCCACGTTGCGCGAACGCCTGATCGCGGATGAAGCGGCTAGAGACGCATTGGTCGCGCGTCTGACCCAAGCCGGGGCAGATCGCGTGCTGGCGCAGATGAAGGGGGCCGAAAGCTGATGCGCCTCAAACGTCTGTCACTGGATCGGTTTGGCCATTTCACCGATCAACAGTTCGATTTTGGCTCTGCCCACGATGGGCATGACTTTCATATCATCTACGGGCGCAACGAAGCCGGTAAGACCACCACGATGGAAGCCGTCCTGCGGCTGTTTTACGGCTTTCCAACGCGCGAGGCCTACGCGTTTCGCCATCCGCGCAACAATCTACAGATCTCTGCGACGCTCGATTTCAACGGAGAGCTGCGCCAGTTCACCCGCCTGCCCACGCGCAGTGGCGCGCTGGTGGATGAGAGCGGCACCCCACTGCCGGAGGCCGCGCTTTCGGCGCATCTCGCCGGGCTTTCGGAACCGGATTACCGCCGTCTTCTGTGTCTGGATGACGAGACGATTGAACGCGGCGGCGAAGAGATCGCCAATGCTCAGGGCGATATTGGCCGGCTGCTGTTCTCGGCCGCGGCGGGGGTTGCGGATCTGAGCCAGGTGCTTGATGGCGTGCGCAGCCGGGCCGATGAGATTTGGAAGAAACGCGCCCGCAACACGCGGATGCGCGAGCTGAAACGCGCGCTTGAGGAGCTCGACAAGGAGATCAAGGCCCGCGATGTCTCTGCAAACGCGTGGAAATCCCTCAAGCGGGATCTCACCAAGGCGCAACAGGCTGAAGAAGACGCGCGGACGCGTCGCGATGATCTCAATACAACCCGGGCCCGGACCGAGGCCGAACGGCGCGCCGTGCCGCTTCTTGCAGAACTTCAGGAGTTGGAACAGGCGCTTGCGCCCTTTGCGGATTTTCCCGCACAGCTGGATTTCAACCCCGAGCGGCTCGTCGAGTTGCGCAGCGACCAAGGCAGCGCCACGCAGAACATCGCGCGCCTCAGCGACGAACTTCAGACCCTTGAGGAGGAGCAAGCGGCGCTTGTATTGGATCCCGCACTTGAGGCGCTTCCTGCGGCACTGGAGGCGCTTGAGGATCTGAGTGCCCGCCACCGCACCGCTGCGCTTGATCTGGATCGGCGCAAGGCCGAGCAGCAGGAGGCGCTCGAGACAATGCGGCAGGCCGCCCGCGACCTTGGTCTCGTCGCAGAGAACGCCGACCTTGCGGCCTTGGTTCTTTCCGGCACTGATATCACCGCGCTTCAGGACGCAAGAGAGCAACTGCGCGCGGCCATCACCCACGAAGGTCTGGAAGCGCGCGAGGTCGAGGATCTCGAGGAGCGCCTGCGCGTAGCGCAGGATGCTGTGCACGATTGTGCGCCGCTCGCTGCAGAGGCCGGGCAGTTGCAAGAGCTGCTCTTGAATTTTGACGCGGAGCGGCTGGCGACGGCCCATGCAGCGGCAGTGGAGTCGATCACCGCCGCCCAATCCCGGGCCGCCCGCAGCCTGGCAGCGCTGTCTGTGCGCGACGTGACTTTTGATACCCTGCCGCATTGCCCGAGCAGCTTGCGTCAGGCGCAGGAGCACGCGGATCGTGACGCAGCGCTGGTTCAGGACCTGCGCCGGGCGACTGAGACGCGCAATCAGCACAAGGAGGACGCCAGCGCCCGCGCCGCGCAGGCAAAGGCCCTTGAACGCGCTGCAAATGTGGTCTCCGACAGTGAGGCCGAGGCCTTGCGCACCAAACGCGACGCACTCTGGGCCGTGCATGTAGACAGTTTGGATGCCGAGAGCGCCGCCACGTTCCACGAAGCGCTGAGCCGCCACGACACCGCTGCTGACGCGCGACTGACCCAATCGCGAGAACTGGCGCAGCTGCGAGAGATTGCGCAATCAGAGGCTGCGTCGAAGGCCCGCGCCGCAGAGGCCGCCGCCCGGATCACTGCGCTAGAAGAACAGCGCGATGCCATCGCGGCAGAGGTCAACGCCGCTGCCACCCAGCTTGGCCTTGCGCCGCTTTCCCCGGCAGAGTGGCGCGATTGGGTTGAGCGTCATGAAACCGCGCGCGCGGATGCCGAGGCGCTTCGGGACTCCAAGGACAGCCATGCGGCCACCTTTGCGCGGGCGCAGGCGTTGATGGACGCCCTTGCAGAACGTGTACCGTCTCTTCCGGCTGATCTTGATCCGGCCCTTGCACAGGCGCGCCGGATGGCAGAGGCGGCGCGCCAGACCTCCGAGGCGCGCAGCGCCGCAGAAAAGCTCTTGCGGCAGGTGGAGCGCGACCTGAACCGGCGACAGGATCGCCACAACGCCGCACAAGAGGCCAAGAAAAAGGCCGGGGACACATGGCGGGCCTTGGTGCAGGATCTTTTGGCAGGGCAGGTCTCGCCCAAGGCGCTTATGGCCTCTTTGGAGCCACTGCGGGTGCTACGCGAGCATGACAAGACCCGCAGCGCCGCCGCACGTCGGGTCCGGATGATGGAGGCGGATCAGGCGCTTTTTGCTCAAGAGGTCAACGCCTTGGCACAGCTGCACGGGGTCGGGGTCAGTTCGGACCCGGCCCAGACCTATGGCGACCTCAAATCCCTGGCCGAGACGGCCCGCACCGCGCGCGACAAGGCCGCGCGTCTGGAGCGTGCAATTGCAACGGCCACGGCAGAACGTGCGGACAACACCGCGCGGGTTGAGGCCATAGATCAGGAGCTCCGGGCGATCGCTGCGAGCTTTCCCGAGCCCCCACCTGCACAGGACATCGACGCGTTGCGCCAATGCGCCGCGCAGGCCCAGAAGGTCATTGCCGACCGCGCGGCCCGCGACCGCCTGCGCCGTCAGATCCTCTCCGAGCTCGACCTGTCGGATCTGGAGTCGGCGCGCGCGCAGCTTGCCGAGACCTCGGTTGCCACGCTCAACGCGCGCCTGGAAAGCACCCTCTCCGATCTGACCCACGCCGAAGAAGACCTCACGCAGGCGATCCAACAGCGGGTCAACGCAGAACATGCGCTGGCAGAGATCAACGGCGACCGCACGGCAGCGGCGCTGGTCGAGCAAAAAGCAACGCTGGAACTGCAGCTCGAAGAGGCCGCGCTCGAACATCTGGAGCTGTCTTTGGGGCATCACCTGGCCTCAGACGCGATCAAGCGCTACCGCGACAGCCACCGCAGCGGCATGCTGACCGCCACGGAACAGTGTTTTGCCGATCTGACGCAGGGCGCCTATCCCGCGCTCAGCACACAGATCGACGGCGACAGCGAGGTCCTTTTGGCGGTCGACAGAACCGGCGCCAGCAAACGGGCCGACGAAATGTCCAAAGGCACCCGGTTCCAGCTCTATCTGGCGCTCCGGGCCGCAGCGCATGAACAACTGGTGGCGCAGGGCACCATATTGCCGTTCTTCTGCGATGACATCTTTGAGACCTTTGACGAGACCCGAACCAGTGCGGCCTGTCAGGTGATGGAAGCCATCGGCAGGCGAGGACAGGCGATCTATCTCACCCATCATCGCCATGTGGTTGAAATCGCCAAAAGCGTCTGTGCCACCCCGCCAATCATTCACGAGCTCTGATTGTACCAGAGCGCGCGGAATCATTTGCCGACAGGGCGGGTTTTGCTCTAGACGCGGGCCATGGATCATTTTCTCTATCGCGATGGCGCTTTGTACGCCGAAGATGTCCCCGTAGCCGAGATTGCCGCTACGGTGGGCACGCCGTTCTACGTCTACTCCACCGCGACGCTCCTGCGCCATTTCCGTCTCTTTGACGAGGCGCTTGAGGGCACCGACCATCTGGTTTGTTACGCGATGAAGGCCGCCTCCAATCAGGCGATCCTAAAGACACTCGCGGCGGCGGGCGCAGGCATGGATGTGGTGAGCGAGGGCGAATACCGCCGCGCCAAGGCCGCAGGCGTGCCGGGCGACAAGATCGTGTTTTCCGGTGTCGGCAAGACCGCCGAAGAGATCCGCACCGCGCTCACCGGGGGCATTCGCCAGTTCAACGTCGAATCCGAGCCCGAGATGGACGTGATCAATGCCGTTGCGCTCGAGCTTGGTGTCACCGCGCCGATCACCGTGCGGGTGAACCCGGATGTGGATGCAAAGACCCACGCCAAGATCGCGACCGGTAAATCCGAGAACAAATTCGGCATCCCCATCGCCAAGGCGCGCGCGGTCTATGCCCATGCGGCCAGCCTGCCGGGCCTTGAGGTGATCGGGATCGATGTTCACATCGGCTCGCAACTCACGGATCTTGAGCCCTTCCGCCTTGCCTATCAAAAGGTAGCGGAGCTGACACAGGCCCTGCGCGCGGACGGTCACGATATTCGCCGCCTTGATCTTGGGGGCGGTCTGGGCATCCCTTATACCCGCTCCAACGAGGCCCCGCCGCTGCCGGTGGAATATGGCCAGATGATCAAGGAAGAGCTCGGTCATCTGGGCTGCGAGATCGAGATCGAACCGGGCCGTCTGGTGGCGGGCAATGCGGGGCTGATGGTCTCCAAGGTGATCTACATCAAAGAGGGCGAAGGCCGCGATTTCCTGATCCTCGACGGGGCCATGAACGACCTCATCCGCCCAGCGATGTATGAGGCCCATCACGACATCATCCCCGTGGTGGAACCGACCCCCGGTCTCGAACCGCAACCCTATGACATCGTGGGCCCGGTCTGCGAAAGCGGCGACACCTTTGCCAAACAACGCCTGATGCCGCCGCTTGCTGCGGGGGATCTGGTGGCGTTTCGCAGTGCCGGGGCTTATGGCGCGGTGATGTCCAGCGAATACAACTCGCGCCCCCTCATCCCCGAGGTGCTGGTCCACGGTGATCAATTTGCAGTCATCCGGCAGCGTCCGACCTTTGACGAGATGATAAATCGCGATACCATCCCAGAGTGGCTGTAACGCTCTGGGCTGCGCGCCCTGCCTGATCCGACGGGATCATCTCTGGCGGGCGCGGATCGCTTGGGCGTGGGCCAGCACCCAAGGCGGAGCGGTATGAGCGAGCAGAAAACCCCCGACGGACCCGACCACCACCCGGTTGAAGTAGCGCTGAGGCAGCTGGCGCCCCTGCGGCGTGCGCTGTTGCTGACGCGCGCGGGCATGGTGGCTGAACGTCTCTGGCGCAGTTTCTGGCCTTTGGCGACGGTGCTGCTTCTGGCCGCCGGTTTGGTGCTTCTGGGGATTTTCGACTGGGTCGTTCTCGAGGTCGCCTGGGGCGGTGCGGTGCTGGTGGTGCTGGGCGCGGTCGCTGCCACCGTCTGGGGCGTGATGCGGTTTCGCTGGCCAAAGCCGCATGAGGCCGTGGCCCGCCTTGACGAAACCCTGCCCGGACGCCCGATTGCAGCGATTCTGGATCATCAGGTGTCTGGGGCCGAGGATGCCGCGTCCGTCGCGCTCTGGCAGGCGCATCAGGCCCGGATGGCAGCCCGCGCCGCCGAGGCCGAGGCGCCCGCCCCCAATCTGCGTATTGCTGACCGCGATCCCTATGCGCTGCGCTATGTGGCGCTTCTGGTGCTGGTCACGGGACTGTTGTTCGGCACCGCCTGGCGCGCAGGCAGCGTCGCCGAACTCATGCCCGGCGGTGGCAATGCGGGTCTGAATGGCCCGACCTGGGAGGGCTGGGTCGAGCCGCCGCGCTACACCGGCCTGCCGACGCTCTATTTGGGGGATCTTACCGAAGATACCCTGCGCATACCGCAAAACAGCCGCGTCACCTTACGGTTCTATGGCGATGTGGGCGATCTGACGCTGGCAGAGACTGTCTCTGGACGCACCGGAGAGCTGCCCTCTGCCTCCGCGCCGGAGCAGAATTTCACCGTGACCGAGGCTGGGGATCTCACCATTGATGGCACTGGCGGTCGCAGTTGGCGCGTGGAGGTGATCCGCGATGCCCCACCGCTTGTCTCTCTCGCAGGAGAGCCGGATCTGTCGGCGGATGGCACGCTGACCTTGCCGTTTAATGCCTCGGACGACTACGGCGTCGTGGGCGGCACGGTGACGATTTCCCTCGATGAGGCCTCGTTGAACCGCCGCTATGGGCTGGCAACCGCGCCGGATGCCCGCGATCCCATCACGCTGCCTTTGCCGCTCTCTCTGACCGGCGATCGTCGCCTCTTCAGTGAAGTGCTTGAGGAAGAATTCTCCGCTCATCCCTGGGCCAACCTGCCGGTGATCTACAGCCTGCGTGCCGAGGATGCGGCGGGCCAACAGAGCGTTGCAGCCACCTTGCACGGCCCTTTGACCGCTCGGCGCTTCTTTGACCCGATGGCGGCGGCTTTGGTCGAGCAACGGCGCGATCTCCTCTGGGCGCGCGCCAACGGGCCACGAGTCGCCAGGATTCTGCGCACCCTCAGCCACCGCCCCGAAGAGCTCTTCTCGGACATGGGCAACTACTTGCAATTGCGCACGATTTTGAAGCGATTGGAGCGGTATAGCGCACATGGCCTGAGCCCCGTTCACCAGGACGAGATTGCAAGCGCGCTCTGGGCCCTGGCGTTGCAGCTGGAGGAGGGCGATGTCGGCGATGCGCTGGAACGGATGCGGCAGGCGCAGGAACGGCTGAGCCAGGCCATGCGCGACGGCGCCAGTGATGAGGAAATCGCCCGCCTGATGCAGGAGTTGCGAGAGGCCACCGACGACTACATGCGCCAGCTGTCGCGACAGGCGCAGCAGCAGGATGGAGACCAGGAGGGCGGCGAGAGCAGCGACAATGCGATCCAGCTCAGCCAGCAGGACTTGCAGGCCATGATGGACCGCATCCAAGAGCTGATGGAACAGGGCCGCATGGCCGAAGCCGAACAGGCCCTTCGGGAGTTCCAGCAGATGATGGAAAACATGCAGGTCACACAGGGTCAGCCCGGTCAGGGCGACAGCCCCGGCCAGCAGGCCATGGACGGTTTGGCGGATACCTTGCGCGAACAGCAAGGCCTGTCGGATCAGGCCTTCCGAGACCTGCAAGAACAGTTCAACCCCAACGCCCAGCGGGGCGAAAGCCAGGGCAATGAGGGCCGGGACGGCGGCCTTGGCCGTGGGCAAAGCCATCAGGGCGGCGGCGCAGGCGGTCAGGACGACGGCCCCCAGGGCGAAGGCGGTCAAAACGAAGGCCGAGAGGCCGAGGGCGGCCAATCTCCAAGCGGGGGACAGGGCAACGGCGCGGGCGATCTTGCGCAACGTCAGCAGGCTCTGCGTGACGAGCTGCAACGCCAGCGCGATGGCCTGCCTCTTGGCGGACCCGAGGGCGAGGCTGCACGGGACTCGCTCGATCAGGCTGGGCGCGCCATGGAAGGTGCCGAAGAGGCGCTGCGCGAGGGCGATTACGCCGAAGCCATCGACCGCCAGTCCGAGGCCATGGAAGCCCTGCGCGACGGGATGCGCGCCTTGGGGGAGGCCATGGCCGAGCAGCAACAGCAGGGCCAGCAACCGGGCGGCCAGCAAGGACAGAGCACCCGTCAGGGCAATGCACTCGACCCGCTGGGCCGGGACCGGGGCGGGCAGGGCAGCGACTTCTTTAGCCGTGACAGCATTGGCGAGGGGCAGGCCTATCGCCGGGCTTGGGATCTTCTGGAAGAAATCCGACGCCGCGCTGGAGAGCGTGAGCGCAGCGAAAGCGAGCGCAACTACCTGCAACGTCTGCTGGATCGCTTCTGAGCGGCTCAGCCGGTAACGGCAAAGCGCGTCGCGGCATCCCGATGATTGGTCGCGCCACGCTTGCCATCTGCCCGGTCAAGATCACCGCCGCCGTTGCGCCGCAGCCTGTGGGACCTGTGGGACATGGGCGCCGGATGCGTCGTGGAGTCGGTAAGCAGCCCCGAGCTAAGCCGAGCTAAACGGTGAACCGACCAGACGGCTGTTATTCTGCTGCCAGCGCCTGTGCTTGCGCATCAAGCCAGAGCCGCCACTGATCAACCCAGGCCACATAGGAGCTGAGGTAAGGATCGGCTTGCGGCAGGCTCTCCGCAATCATTGCGGCATTGCTGTAAACCAGAATAGCCAGCGCCATCAGTAGGATCACCAACAGAAATCCGCGCGAGAATCCGCGTTTGCGCGCAGGTGGCGCGGGGGCATCCGCAGGCGGTGGCGTCGCGGGTTTGGTTTCCCCCGGCGCATTGGTGGCTACATCCTCAATATTCGGCAACAACCCTCTGCGCGATCCCGGCTGCGGGTCTAGGCGATCCCGGTCCAAAGGCGCGGCATGCGCCTGCGGGGCAGGGTCCAGGCCTTGCATCCGGGCCACCCGCTCCTCGGATTGGCGGGCCCGGCGCGCGGCTTCATCCTCAGGCAGGTCCTCAAGCCCCAATTCTGGCTGGGTTTCCAAACTGTCGCGCCCAGACCGCAGGGCCTCTTCGCGCATGGCTTCTTCGCGCAACACGCGCGAGATCTCGGGATCGAGGCGACGCTTTGCGGGCGCGGGGTCTGCTTCGGGTTCTGGCGGGGCGGCTGGCGGTGTGCCCGGTGCAGGCGCATCCGGATCTTCGTGCCAGTGCTCTTCGGCCGCTGCCGGCTCGGGCTCGGGCGCGCTTGGCCATGCGTCCTCGGGCGGCTCCTGTAGCGCGTCCTCTCGCGTGTGAGCGGCGTCGACAGGACCCGCTTCCGTTGCCGGAGGCGGGGTGGCGGCGCGGGCCTCGGCCTCTTCGGCCATCATCTGCGTGGAGGGCTGAAACCAGGTATCACCGCAATTGGAACACTGCACATCACGCCCGTCCTGCGGGATCACATCCTCGGGCACCTCATACTGTGCGCCGCAATTGGGGCATATCAGTCTCATCCGATCTCCTTGGCGGGTGCTCTGGCCGCGAAAAGGGTGAATTTCCCTCTAATCATAGTAACTTCCTGAAAGGCAAGAAAGAGCCAATCCCCGCCGAGATCCACAATGAGCACAGGGCTGGCTCTCCTGCACCATTGAAACTGCCGCAGCGGTCGTGCAAAACACCGCGACGAACGGCGGCATCGCCAACGACGACCAAATGACACGCCGGGCTGGGATGGTACCGTGATCGAACTCGAAAACGTGGGCTACAACTATGGCGGAGGCGAGCTCTTCAGCGACCTTTCCGTGCAATTGGCCCCCGGCTCCTTTCATTTTCTGACCGGTCCTTCGGGGGCCGGGAAAACCACGCTGCTCAAGCTCTGCTACGGGGCGTTGACCCCGACGGCGGGGCGCGTGCGGGCGTTCAATATGGATGTCAAAGGGCTCGATCGCGATCAGATGGCCTATCTGCGCCGCCGCGTCGGTGTGGTGCATCAGGATTGCCGTTTCCTCGACCACCTGCCGGTGGTGGAGAACATTGCCCTGCCGCTCACGGTGTCGGGGCGTGGCCTTCTGGAAGAACAGGCCAACCTGCACGAGTTGATGAACTGGGTCGGACTTGCGGAGCGTATGGATGCGTTGCCGCCGGAACTTTCGGGCGGGGAGCGTCAGCGCGCCGCCCTTGCCCGCGCCGTGATTCTGAGCCCGGACGTCATCATCGCGGATGAGCCCACCGGCAACGTCGATTGGGAAATGTCGCAACGGTTGCTGCGCTTGCTCGTTGAACTCAACCACATGGGCAAGACGATCCTTGTGGCGACCCACGATCTGCCGCTTATCCGCGCGGCCAAGAACCAGGTGCAGGCGCGGGTGCTCAGGATTTCCAACCGGCAACTGATCTCGGCGGGGGCAGACCTATGAATGCGCTGCGCAAGCTGATTTTGGGAGATGCACAGGCGGACCGCGTGGTGCCGCCGTCTGGCTTTACCGCGCAGCTGACCCTCTTTGTGTCGGGCGCGATGGCCTTTCTGTGTGTCTTTGCGCTGGCGCTCTCGCTTGCATCGGGCCGGGTGGCGGATCGCTGGTCGGACGAGCTCGCCCGTGCAGCCACCCTGCGCATCAATGCTCCGGCTGAACAGCGTGTGGCCCAGACCGAGGCCGCGCTCAGGATCCTGCGTCAGACCCCGGGCGTGGCCAATGCCCGCGCGCTGACACAGGACGAGCAGGCGGCACTGTTGCAGCCCTGGTTCGGTGCGGGCATCCCCCTTGATACGCTGCCGGTGCCGCAATTGATCGAGGTCACGGAGGATACGCCCGGCTATGACGCGCAGGGCCTGCGTCTGAGGCTGCAGGCCGAGGTGCCCGGCGCGGTGCTTGACGACCACGCCCGCTGGCGCCGCCCGCTGGTGGAGGCCGCGATTGCGCTGCGTCGCCTCGGGGTGGTCTCGATCCTGCTGATCGGTGGCGCCATGGCCGCGATGATCACACTTGCGGCCAATGCGGCGCTTGCGGCCAATGCGCAGGTGATCGAGGTTCTGCGTCTCGTGGGGGCGCAGGACAGCTATATTGCGCAGGCCTTTGTGCGCCGCTTTACGCTTCGGGCGCTCTTTGGGGCCACAGTCGGCGTCGTGTTGGGGATGCTCGGCGTTTTCCTGATGCCCGAAGCCTCCGAGGAGGGCGGCTTTCTCACGGGACTTGGCTTTCAAGGCTGGCGTTGGCTCCTGCCGCTTGCTATCCCGCCACTGGCGGCGCTTGTGGCCTTTGTGGCCACCACCCGCGCGGCCCGCAAACGCCTTGGAGATCTCGCGTGACCCTTGCTTTTCAATATCTGCGCTCGCTGCTCTACATGATCCAGATCTATGTGGCGATGCTGGTGCTCGGGATCGCTTTTGCGCCCTATGCGCTGTTGTCCAAAAACGGCGCGCGTCAAGCCTGCAAGACCTATGCCCGCTGGGCGATCTGGTCGGCGCGCTGGATGGTGGGCATCCGCTGCGAAGTGCGCGGCCCGGTTCCCCAAGGTGAGGTGCTCGTGGCCGCCAAGCATCAGAGCTTTCTCGATATTCTGGTGATCTTCAATGCCCTGCCACAGGCGAAGTTCATCATGAAACAAGAGCTGATGTGGACTCCGATCATTGGCATCTACGCCAAACGTCTGGGCTGTATTCCAGTCAACCGCGGCAAGCGCGGCGCAGCGATTGCGCGTATGATCAAGGACGTGGCGCGCGAGTTTTCCGAACCCGGCCAACTGGTGATCTATCCGCAAGGCACCCGTGTCGCGCCCGGAGCGCAGAAACCCTACAAGGTCGGCAGCGGCGTGCTCTATGAAGAGCTGAAACAGCCCTGCGTCCCGGTTGCCACCAACGTGGGCCTGTTGTGGCCCCGCACCGGCCTTTTGCGCAAACCCGGACTTGGGGTGGTCGAATTCCTCGACCCGATCGCACCGGGACAGGCGCGCGACAGTTTCATGGCTGAGTTGGAGCAGCGTATCGAGGCCCGGTCAGATGCATTGATGGCAGAATTGGGATTTGAACAAGATGGACGCGATAAAATCCATTGAAGACCTAGAGGCGCTTTACGGGACACCGGGAGCGCCTTCTTTACGCAAGGTGGCGCGGCAAATGACGCCGCTTTATCGCAAGTGGATCATGGCGTCTCGGCTGTGCATGCTGGCCACGGTCGGCCCCGAAGGCACCGACGACAGCCCGCGTGGCGATGATGGCCCGGTGGTGCTGGAACTCGATCCGGGCACGCTGGCGCTGCCCGATTGGCGTGGCAACAACCGGATCGACTCCTTGCGCAATATCGTGCGCGACGGGCGGGTATCGCTGATGTTTCTGGTGCCCGGCTCAAACAATGTGGTGCGGGTGAATGGCACCGCGATAGTGACCGCCGACCCTGATTTGCTGCAACGCTTTGATAAGGCAGCTAAACTGCCGCGTACGGTCATCGTGATCAAGATCAACGAGATCTACAGCCAATGCGCCCGCGCCCTGATGCGCGCCCGTACCTGGACTTCGGGTGACGAGAGCGAGGGCCTGCCCTCCGTGGGCGACATCCTTGCCGAGCAGACCGCAGGCGAAGAAGGCGGTCGCGCCTACGATGAGGCATGGGCTCCCCGTGCCGCCAAAACCATGTGGTAGGGGGTTACGCCGGTGCAGGCGGCGCCATGAAAATCAAAGAACTGCCCGCGCTATCCCCCCAATGGGGATAGGCCACGTGGAAGATGCCCCACCGCTCGGGGGATTGTGGCGCCCCCAAGAACCACCCTTTGGAAAGGGCCTCGTCGCCCATTTTTGCCTTGGGATCCAAAGCCAGCTGCGGGAAATCTCGCGAAACGATTATGCGCGTCAATTCCAACAGTTCTGCAGCGTCTTCATAGCTCAGCGCATAAGGGGCGGAGGTGGATATTGTGCAACGGGAGTCCTCCAGTCGCAGGAAACTGCCCGATTGCGTGTCGATCCAGCTTTTGTCCGGTTTTTGAAACAGCCCCGACAGCAGCGTGTCTGGACTGCCTCCGGTCAGCACGGGGGCAAGACAGATACCATAAAACAGTTCGGCAATGCGTTCCGCGGGTGAGTGCGTTGGCCAGATTTGCGATGCCGCGCCAAGCCCCATCGCAAAACCTGCGACAATGATCCCGAACAGAAGGCGTTTCTTCAAAACACAGGCCCCAGATATCCGCCGGTGACCTGTTTCGGCTACCAGTGCGCTTGCCTCAGCTCATCAACAACTCGCCCACGAGGATCTGCGGGCGGACGTTGGTGAAATTGGCCACATCATCAATAATCACTCCGCCCTTTTCACCCATAGCGGTGTTGAGCGCGTCCTGATCAGCAAAGGTGATGGTCGCAATCAACAGATAGGGCGGCGGTACATCCGGCCCCCCGGCCAGCCCACGCGACGCCTCGACCGTTTCAATCAAGTCACCCCAATGCTCCTCGATGAGCGGCAGATGGGTCTCAACATAGTAGTCATAGTCAAACGTCGCCTCGTCGGAGGCGGGGTAGAGCACTTGCAGGCTGATGGTCATTGGCATGTCTCCTGTTGAGGACGCAAACGGCCCGCCAAGTGGCGGGCCGCTGGTGATGGACGCGCCGGGGCGCGCCCCCCGCGCGGGGCTTAACTGTGGATCGCGCCGTCGCCGCAGGCAAGGGCTGCTTCGCGCACGGCCTCGGAATAGGTCGGATGCGCGTGGCAGGTCAGCGCCAGATCCTCGGCGGAGGCGCCAAATTCCATCGCCACACAGATCTCGTGGATCAGATCGCCTGCACCGGGGCCGATGATGGCCGCACCGAGGATGCGGTCGGTTTCCTTGTCCGCAATCAGTTTCACAAAACCACCCTCGGCCTGATGCACGGCCTTGGCGCGCGCATTGCCCATGAACATGAACTTGCCAACCTTGATCTTGCGACCTTCGGCCTTGAGCGCGTCTTCGGTGGCACCGACGGTCGCCACCTCTGGGGTGGTGTAGACCACACCGGGAATGACGCCGTAATTCACGTGGCCATGTTTGCCCGCGATCACTTCGGCCACGGCCATGCCCTCATCCTCGGCCTTATGCGCGAGCATCGGACCCTCGATGACGTCGCCGATGGCGTAGATGCCTTTGACGTTCGTGGCCCATTGCGCGTCGGTGGCGATCTGGCCGCGTTCGGTCATCTTGACGCCAAGCGCGTCGAGGCCAAGGCCTTCGGCATAGGGTTTGCGCCCCGTGGCGACGAGCACCACATCGGCCTCGATGACCTCTGCGTCGCCGCCTTTTTTGGGCTCATAAGAGACTTTGGCCTTGGATTTCGTGGTTTCAACGCCCTTGACGGCGGCCCCCATGATGAAGCTGAGGCCCTGCTTTTCAAGGATGCGTTTGAAGCCGCGCTGGACGTCCTTGTCCATGCCGGGACAGACCGCGTCCATATATTCGACCACGGTGACCTCTGCGCCAAGGCGCGCGTAGACCGAGCCGAGCTCGAGGCCAATGACGCCTGCGCCGATCACGACCATTTTCTTCGGGACTTTGGGCAGTTCCAGAGCGCCGGTGCTGTCGACCACAAGGCCCTTGTCGTTGTCGACCTCGACACCAGGCAGGGCCGAAGGCACGGAGCCGGAAGCGATGATGATGTTCTTGGCCTCATGGGTGTCGTCGCCCACTTTGACTTTGCCCGCCTCGGGGATCGACGCCCAGCCCTTGATCCAGTCGATCTTGTTCTTCTTCATGAGGAACTCGACACCGCCGGTGTTCTGGCCGATGACCTCATCCTTGTAGGATTTCATCTGGTTCCAGTCGACCGAGGGGCTTTTGCCCTTGAGACCCATGGCGCCGAAGTTGTGCTCTGCTTCATGCAGCATATGGGTTGCGTGCAAGAGCGCCTTGGAGGGGATGCAGCCCACGTTGAGGCAGGTGCCGCCAAGGGTCTCGCGGCCTTCTACGATGGCGGTCTTGAGGCCCAGCTGGGCGCAGCGGATCGCGCTGACATAGCCGCCGGGACCGGCGCCGATTACGATGACGTCATAGGATGCCATGGGTCATGTGCTCCTTTGGAGTTGAGCGGGGAGGGGGCTCTGCCCCCGGCCCGTACGGGCCTCCCCCGGGATATTTTGGGTTAGAAGATGAAGATGCGCTCTGCAATGTCCAGAGCGAATTTGTTCGATCTGAAGGATCATCAGAGCGCCTCCGCGATGGTGATCGGGGTTCCGTCTGGCACAAGCGACCAGATTTCGCGCATCTCGGCGTTGGTGACCGCGATGCAGCCGTCGGTCCAGTCTAGCATCAGGTGCAATGCGCCCAAGGCCCCCCAGCCATTGGGCAGGCCGTGGATCATGATATTGCCGCCGGGATCGCGCGCCGCGGCTTTGGCTGCGGCCTGGTCTGCGGCATTGGGGTAGGAGATATGCAGGCTCAGATGCGCGATGGAGTTTGGATTCCGCCAGTCGATTTCATAGCGCCCTTCGGGGGTGCGCTCGTCGCCCTCGGATTGTTTGTGGCCTTCGGGTGCGGCCCCAAGCGAGATGTCGTAGCTGCGGATGGTTTCGCCGTCGCGCAGCAGATGCAGCGCGCGGGTGGATTTGATCACGAGGATCTCATCCGCCTGTTGGTGGGCTTCGGCCATTGGCGGCGGTGTGCCGGACCCCGTGCGCGCCATCACCTTGGTATAGGCGAAGATGGCCACGCCGAGCCCCAGCCCCAGCAGGCCTAAGCGCAGGATATGTCTGGTGATGCTCATATCAGGGCGGCCACCAGCATCGCCGCGGTCGCGAGATAGCCCACGGCCCAGATCAGGCTGCGCCAAGGCACCCAGCCAAAGGCATAGGCCGGGATGTAAAGCACCCGCGCGCCAAGGTAAGCGAAGGCGCAGACGGTGGTGAAGAGCGAGGATTGTCCCGAAAGGGTGACGACCACGCAGGCGATCGAAAAGAGGATCAGCCCCTCAGAGTGGTTGTTCATCGCCCTGAAGAGCCGCGCGGTGCGTTTGGAGACCATATCCTGCAAATCGCCGCCCATGCGATTCCGGTCCCGCGGCCCTAGCGTCTGGCCGGGCTTCAGCTCAAGGTTCGCGGGCACCGCCATCAGGGCGATCTGAAAGACCTGAAGCAGCGCAGCGAGGGTGAGGGCGGTGAGTTCGGGGGTCATGTCAGAAAAAGCTCGCACCAATCATCAAAAGCGTGGCGAGGAGACCAATGACATAGATCACGCTGCGCCAAGGTACCCAGGCAAAGGCATAGGCCGGCACATAGAGCGCGCGCGCGGCCACATAGGTCCAGGCGCAGATCGCGGTAAAGGATGAGGCACTGTCGGTCAGCGTGACCAGCAGCACCGCAATGATGAACGGACCGATATTCTCGGTGTGGTTCGCCAGGGCGCGTCGCAGGCGGTTGCAGCGTTCCGACAGGCGCTCGTCCAGATTTTCGCGGGTCCCGACGTTGCCATCGCGACCGATATCGGCTTCCAGCGCCCGTTGCGACCAGATGACCGTGACCACATGGATCAGGACCGTTGCAGCAAGTGCGCTGAGTTCTGGCGTCATTGTGCCCCCTCATACTCTGAGATCAGGTGTCGGATATGGGTGGTCTCCTCTCGGGTGAAATCTCCCTCTGTACCGTCCACCACAAATTCCTGAAGCACGTACCACTCCGCGTCATTTACAAGTTTACCGCGTTTTACGGCCTTGTTCATCGTCTTGCGTATGAGGCCGGACTCCGAAAAGAAATCAAACCCGATATCCGCGCGAAACCGGGCGAGGAAAGCGTTGATGTCCTGAACAACCTCCTGCTCGCCGGATTTCATAAACGAATGAAATTCATTGGCAGTGTGGGCGTACCAGTTTTGGACCTCTTTTAGAATTTGCTTGCGATCGCTTTTGCGAGACTGCTGATCATAAAGATCGAGGAAGAAACTCCCGGGCACCACAACGGTGTCTAGGTCCAGCGTTTCTCCCGCTGGGAGCGTGGCTTCCAGCTGTGCAATGCGCCACGTGCGAAAGTAGTCCAGACCTTCGATCAGTCGGACAAGTTCGGCACGGATCTCTATATCTGGTTGAGGAGGCGTCATTGTCGCCCTGTTGAGGTCATTGCAGAAGGTTACCTTGCTTTTGTTTAAGCAAGTAGACGATGGCACATGTTGAAACGGAAATCACAATTCCCCAGTAGCCGAAAAACGTCCAAAACATGAAATTTGGCAGCGCTCGACCAAAGGCGGTGGCTTCGAGAACTGAAAGAAATACCAATAGCTCCGAGGCAAGAAATAATGCCGTAAATGCAACCGCCCGTCGCGATCTCAAGAAACTTGAAATCGCGACGCCAGCGCTTGCAACGACGCTGCCAAAGAAACCCGCGAGTGAGAGGACATATGCAATCTCGTTCGAAAGTAGTGCTGGATAACGTTTCTCTGGCATTGGCATAGAAAGAACGTCTGCAGTCCGCGACAACCCGGAAATTGCAAAAATGGCGTAACCAATGATGATTAACCAAAGCAAGATGGGCTTCCCGGACTGCATTTGCATCGCTTTCTTACAGATCCATCAACAACCGGCGGGGATCTTCCAGCGCTTCTTTGACGCGCACGAGGAAGGTCACAGCGCCTTTGCCGTCGACGATACGGTGGTCATAGGACAGCGCCAGATACATCATCGGGCGGATTTCCACCTTGCCGTTGATCGCCATCGGGCGGTCCTGGATCTTGTGCATGCCGAGGATACCGGACTGCGGCGGGTTCAGGATCGGCGAGGACATCAGCGAGCCATAGACACCACCGTTGGAGATGGTGAAGGTGCCGCCCTGCATTTCCGCCATGGAGAGCTTGCCGTCACGGGCGCGCGCGCCTTTTTCGGCAATCGCCTTCTCAATATCGGCAAAGGACATCGCATCGGCGTCGCGGATGACCGGAACCACCAGACCCGTGGGCGTGCCTGCGGCGATGCCCATGTGGACGAAGTTCTTGTAGACGATGTCGGTGCCGTCGATCTCGGCGTTGACCTCGGGCACTTCCTTCAGCGCATGGCAGCAGGCCTTGGTGAAGAAGGACATAAAACCCAGTTTCACGCCGTGTTTCTTCAGGAACAGGTCTTTGTATTCGTTGCGCAGCGCCATCACCTCGGTCATGTCGACCTCGTTGTAGGTGGTGAGCATGGCAGCAGTGTTCTGGCTGTCCTTCAGACGCTTGGCGATGGTCTGGCGCAGACGGGTCATTTTTACGCGTTCTTCGCGCGAGGCATCATCGGCAGACACCGGCGCGCGCGGGGCCGCGGGGGCCGCAGCCGGGGCGGGCGCGGATTTTGCGGCGGCGATCGCCGATGCCACGTCTTCTTTCATGATGCGTCCGTCGCGGCCTGTGCCTTTGACATCCGATGCGGAGAGACCGGCCTCGGCCATCGCCTTTTCCGCCGATGGCGCATTGGCGACATCCTTGGAGGCGGCGGCAGGAGCCTCCGCCGCAGCGGGCGCTGCAGCCGGGGCCGCCGCTACCGCTGCACCGTCACCGGAGATGACGCCGAGTTTGGCAGAGGCATCAACGGTGGTGCCTTCGGGCGCGGTGATCTCGGCCAGAACGCCAGCGGCAGGCGCGGGCACCTCGACGGAAACCTTGTCGGTTTCCAGCTCGCAGAGCATTTCGTCCTGCGCGACGCTGTCACCGACTTTCTTGAACCATGTGGAAACGGTCGCCTCAGAGACGCTTTCGCCCAGCGTCGGCACCATCACGTCAACAGCATCCCCACCCGAAGAGGCAGGCGCCTCAGCCGGGGCGGGTTTCGCTGCCGGGGCTTCGGCTGCTGCGGCGCCGCCTTCGGTAATATTGGCCAGGAGCGCATCAACGCCCACGGTGTCGCCTTCCTTGGCAACGATCTCGGCCAGAGTGCCAGCCGCCGGGGCGGGCACTTCGACAGTGACCTTGTCGGTTTCCAGCTCACAGAGCATCTCGTCTGCGGCAACAGTGTCGCCCGGCTTCTTGAACCAGGTGGCGACGGTGGCTTCGGTCACGGATTCGCCCAGAGTGGGCACGCGCACTTCGGTGGTCATGATCTCAATCTTCCTCAGATGCTCAGCGCTTCGTTCACGAGCGCCGCTTGTTGGGCTTTGTGTTCGCTGGCCAGGCCGGTTGCAGGCGAGGCCGAGGTGGCGCGCCCGACATAGATCGGACGGGTGTTCTTTGCCTTGATGCGGGTCAGGACCCACTCAATGTTGGGCTCGATAAAGGTCCAGGCACCCTGGTTCTTGGGCTCTTCCTGGCACCAGACCATCTCTGCGCCCTTGAACCGCTCCAGCTCCTTCACGAGGCTGATCGCCGGGAAGGGGTAATACTGCTCGATCCGCATGATGTAGACATCGTCGATGCCGCGGGCGTCGCGCTCTTCAAGAAGGTCGTAGTAAACCTTGCCCGAACACAGCACCACGCGCTTGATCTTCTTGTCCTCAACGAGCTTGGTCTCGGAGAGACCCGTTTCCGCATCATCCCACAGAACCCGGTGGAAGGACGAGCCGGTGGTGAACTCATGTGCCTTGGACACGGCAAGCTTGTGGCGCAGAAGCGACTTCGGCGTCACCAGAATGAGCGGCTTGCGGAAGGTCCGGTGCAGCTGACGGCGCAGGATGTGGAAATAGTTCGCCGGCGTCGTACAGTTCGCCACGATCCAGTTATCCTGACCGCACATCTGCAAGAAGCGCTCCAGACGCGCCGAAGAGTGCTCCGGCCCCTGACCCTCGAACCCGTGCGGCAAGAGGCACACAAGACCGGACATCCGCAGCCACTTGCTCTCGCCCGAGGATACGAACTGGTCGAACATGATCTGCGCGCCATTGGCAAAGTCGCCAAACTGCGCTTCCCAGAGGGTCAGCGCGTTGGGTTCTGCCAGCGAGTAGCCATATTCAAAGCCCAGAACCGCGTATTCCGACAGTGCCGAGTCGATGACCTCATAGTTGGCCTGACCCGCGCGGATATTGTTGAGCGGGTAGTAGCGCTCTTCGGTGTCCTGATTGACGATGCCCGAATGGCGCTGCGAGAAGGTCCCGCGGGTGGAGTCCTGCCCCGCCAGACGCACCGGATACCCCTCGGTCAGAAGCGAGCCGAACGCCAGCGCCTCGCCGGTGGCCCAGTCAAAGCCTTCGCCGCTCTCGAACATCTTTTTGCGCGCATCAAGGAAGCGACCGATGGTCTTATGCACCGGATAGCCCTCGGGCAGAGTGGTCAGACCTTTGCCGACTTCCTCCAGCGTCTCGGGCTTGATGGCGGTTTCGCCACGCTGATAATCCTCGTCCTTGCTGTCGAGATGCGACCAGCGCCCATCCAGCCAGTCGGCCTTGTTGGGCTTGTAGGTCTTGCCGATCTCGAACTCTTCGTTGAGGTGCGCCTGGAACGCTGCCTTCATGTCCTCGATCTCGCCCTCGGGGATCAGACCGTCCTTGACCAGACGCTCGGTATAGAGGCTCAGGGTCGTCTTGTGACCCTTGATCTTCTTGTACATCAACGGGTTGGTGAACATCGGCTCGTCGCCTTCGTTGTGACCAAACCGGCGATAGCAGAAGATGTCGATCACGACGTCCTTGTGGAACTTCTGGCGGAACTCGGTTGCGACCTTGGCTGCGTGGACCACGGCCTCCGGGTCGTCACCGTTGACGTGGAAGATCGGCGCCTCAACCACCAGCGCGTTGTCGGTGGGATAGGGCGAGGAGCGCGAGAAATGCGGTGCGGTGGTGAACCCGATCTGGTTGTTCACAACGATATGCATGGTGCCGCCGGTGCGGTGACCGCGCAGACCGGAGAGCGCAAAACATTCCGCCACAACACCCTGTCCTGCAAAGGCGGCATCGCCGTGCAGGAGGATCGGAAGAACCGCCGTGCGGTCCTTGTCACCTAGCTGGTCCTGCTTGGCACGGACCTTGCCCAGCACAACCGGGTTCACCGCCTCAAGGTGCGAGGGGTTTGCGGTCAGCGACAGGTGGACGCTGTTGCCATCAAACTCACGGTCCGAAGAGGCGCCGAGGTGATATTTCACATCGCCCGAGCCATCCACGTCTTCGGGCTTGAACGATCCGCCCTGGAACTCGTTGAAGATCGCGCGATAGGGCTTTTGCATCACATTGGCCAGAACCGACAGGCGGCCGCGGTGCGGCATGCCGATCACGATGTCTTTGACACCGAGGTTGCCGCCGCGCTTGATGATCTGCTCCATCGCGGGGATGAGGCTCTCACCACCATCCAGACCAAAGCGCTTGGTGCCCATGTATTTGACATGCAGGAACTTTTCGAACCCTTCGGCCTCAACCATCTTGTTGAGGATCGCCTTGCGGCCTTCGCGGGTGAAGGTGATTTCCTTGTCATAGCCCTCGATGCGCTCTTTCAGCCAGGCAGATTGCTCGGGGTCCGAGATATGCATGTACTGAAGCGCAAAGGTGCCGCAATAGGTCCGCTTCACGATGTCCACGATCTGACGCATGGTGGCCACTTCCAGCCCCAGCACGTTGTCGATGAAGATCGGGCGGTCCATGTCGGCGCCGTCAAAACCGTAGGATTTCGGATCAAGCTCCGGGTGCGGCGTGGCGGCGCGCATACCAAGCGGGTCGAGATCAGCCGCCAGATGGCCCCGGATCCGGTAGGCCCGGATCAGCATCAGAGCGCGGATCGAGTCGAGCACCGCGCGCTGGATCGCCTCGTCAGAGACTTCGACACCCTTTTCCTTGGCCTTGTCGGCAATCTTCTTGCCGGCCGCCTTGGCCTCGACGGGGGCAGGCCACTCGCCGGTCAGAGCCGCCGTGAGGTCGTCGGCAGGGGCGGGCGGCCAGTCGTTGCGCGCCCAGCTGGGGCCTGCAGCTTCGGCCTTCACGTCGCCATCAGCGTCGCCCATGGCGCGAAAGAATTCCGCCCACGCGGCGTCTACTGCGTTGGGATCATTGGCGTACTGGGCATAAAGCTGCTCCAGATACTCCGCGTTGTGCCCCTGCATAAAGGAGGACGCATGGAAGATGTCGTTGGGGCTCTGTTCGGTCATTTGAGTGCCTCGTATGGGTTTGGACCGTAAGCGATCAGCCGGTTCTCAAAGGCTGAAAGCCCGAAAGGGCGAAATGTTCCGTCTCAAGTTCCAGGTGGATCTTGCGGCGAAGGCGGCCACAGGGCCGCATCAGCAACAGGATCCGTATGCCTGCAAAGCAAGCGCAGGAAGGGGGCGGGCACATGATGCCCACCCCGAAGATCATCAGATGATCGTTGGCGATATGCCGACATGGGCTGCATCAGCCGTTTGCAATCGCTTTCTGAACCGCTTCGCCCAGGGTGGCGGGGCTGTCGGCAACAACGATGCCTGCGGATTTCATCGCTTCGATCTTGTCTTCGGCGCCACCTTTGCCACCGGCGACAATCGCGCCCGCGTGGCCCATGCGGCGGCCCGGAGGGGCGGTACGGCCTGCGATGAAGCCCGCAATCGGCTTCCAACGGCCTTTTTTCTTCTGCTCGGCGATGAATTCCGCCGCTTCTTCTTCGGCAGAGCCACCGATCTCACCGATCATGATGATGGACTGGGTCTCATCATCGTCGAGGAACATGTCAAGGACGTCGATATGCTCGGTGCCCTTGATCGGGTCGCCGCCGATGCCAACTGCCGAGGACTGGCCCAGACCGATGTCAGAGGTCTGCTTCACGGCCTCGTAGGTCAGGGTGCCGGAACGGGACACAACACCAACAGAACCACGCTTGTGGATGTGGCCTGGCATGATGCCGATCTTGCAGGCATCCGGGGTGATGACGCCGGGGCAGTTGGGGCCGATGAGGCGCGATTTGGAGCCTTCGAGGGCGCGCTGCACCTTCATCATGTCCAGAACCGGGATGCCTTCGGTGATGCAGACGATGAGTTCCATCTCGGCGTCGATCGCCTCGAGGATGGAGTCCGCTGCAAACGGCGGTGGCACATAGATCACCGAGGCGTTGGCTTCGGTTACATGCTTGGCTTCATGCACGGAGTTGAAAACCGGCAGGTCAAGGTGGGTCTGACCGCCTTTGCCGGGGGTCACGCCGCCGACCATCTTGGTGCCATAAGCGATGGCCTGTTCGGTGTGGAAGGTGCCCTGAGAGCCGGTGAGGCCCTGACAGATGACTTTGGTGTTTTCGTCGATGAGGACTGCCATGATGTCCTTTCCTTTCGATTATGCGGTTTGTGCCTCGGCGGCACGCGCCGCGCTGTCGTCGGTGAGCGCCCGATCCGCGTAAAGAACCCGCACAAGCCGTGCGCGCCCCGAGATCAGGCGAAGGAGATGCAGGGGCAGAGCGCGCAGCTCGGCCATGCCCCGCAGGCGTTTTTGTTTACGGTAGAGCGCACCCTTGGGCTTGCGCTGCGCATGCCCCAGAAAGGTGCCCTCCTCAGGAGGTGTATTGCCCTGTGTCACAAGCGCAGGGGTGATCTGATGGGGTTCAAGAGAGACCGCCAAAGGGGAAACAAGTGGATTGAACAGCAACTGATCAATCGACATCGTAAATGGCCGCGACGCCAACAGAGCCTCTGCCCCCTTGCGGGAGACCAGGTAGCCGGCAGAGCCAGGATTGCGCGACAACATCGGTGCAACCTGGCGACCAAGATGCTCGGACGCAGAGGTGCCAACCATCACCTTGAGAGTCTCGCTGCGCCAGAACTCCAGGTTCACAAGTTCGCAGCCCTGCGGCCACCAGCTCAGATCCTCTGTCCATTGACGCAACTCTGCCGAGATAAAGACATCATCCTCAAAGATGAGGGCAACGTCTGCATCCGACGCCAGAAACTGTTCCCAAACCTTAGCGTGGCTCAGGGTGCAGGCCATGTTGCCATGGGCAAACACCCCCCAGGGGCCAAAGCTCTTGCACTGCTGCAACAGCTCCGCTTCCGAGGTCTCGGCCAGATCCACGGCGGACACGAATTCCGCGTCCAGACCGGCATCCCTCAGGGCGGCCTGCATCGCTGCATGCCGACCCTTGGCCCGGTCCAGAGAGATCATGTATGTCGCCAGCTTCATATCTGGAAAACCAATCAGATCCTGCGCTCCCCGAACCCGAGAGTTCGGGGAAGGCGGGTTAGCCCTTTACCGCTTTCACGATCTTCTCGGCCCCATCGGACAGATCATCTGCCGCGATCACGTTGAGACCGGAGTTCGCGATGATTTCTTTGCCCTTCTCGACGTTTGTGCCTTCGAGACGCACAACCAGCGGAACCTCAAGGCCCACTTCTTTCACGGCTGCAATCACGCCTTCTGCGATCACGTCGCAGCGCATGATGCCGCCAAAGATGTTCACGAGGATACCTTTGACGTTCTTGTCGGAGGTGATGATCTTGAACGCTTCGGTCACTTTCTCTTTGGTGGCGCCGCCGCCCACATCGAGGAAGTTCGCAGGCTCTGCTCCATAGAGCTTGATGATGTCCATGGTGGCCATCGCCAGACCCGCGCCGTTCACCATGCAGCCGATCTCACCGTCGAGCGCGATGTAGTTCAGGTCGTACTTGGACGCTTCGAGCTCTTTGGGGTCTTCTTCGGTCTCGTCGCGCAGGGCGGCGATATCGGCGTGGCGATAGATCGCGTTGCCGTCGAAACCGACCTTTGCGTCCAGCACTTTCAGGTCACCATTGTCGGCGACGATCAGCGGGTTGATCTCCAGCATCTCCATGTCCTTCTCGATGAAGGCTTGGTAGAGCTGACCCATCAGCTTGACGCACTGCTTCACCTGCGCGCCCTCAAGGCCGAGCGAGAAGGCAACGCGGCGCCCGTGGTACGCCTGATAGCCGGTGGCCGGATCAACGGAGAACGACAGGATCTTTTCCGGGGTCTCAGCGGCGACTTCTTCAATGTCCATGCCGCCCTCGGTGGAGCAGACAAAAGACACGCGGGAGGTCACGCGATCCACCAGCAGCGCCAGATACAGCTCGGTCTGGATGCCAGAGCCCGCCTCGATGTAGATGCGGTTCACCTGCTTGCCCGCCGGGCCGGTCTGGTGGGTCACGAGGGTGCGGCCCAGCATCTTCTTGGCTTCTTCGGCGGCTTCTTCGACCGATTTGGTCAGGCGCACGCCGCCTTTTTCACCGGCGTCGGCTTCCTTGAAGGAGCCCTTGCCGCGACCACCTGCGTGGATCTGGGCCTTCACGACCCAAAGCGGGCCGTCAAGCTCGCCTGCTGCGGTTTTGGCTTCGTCTGCTTTCATCACCACGCGCCCGTCCGAAACCGGAGCGCCGTAGCTGCGAAGGAGGGCCTTGGCCTGATATTCGTGGATGTTCATGAGAAACTGTCCCGTCTGGCTGCAATTGTCCCTTGCTAGTACGCCTGCATCAAACAAGAGGTTAAAGCCTTTTCTGCCCAGTGAGCGCTAAATGATGAAGATTTTTCGTTTTTGTGATCACAGCCCAGAGACGTGTGATCACATATGGAAAACGACTAAAATTCAGCGATTCGCGTAAGCGCGCCCGGCGTGTTTGAGAAATGCTGCGCCGCGTCAAGAGCCTTCCAATGACTGGAGGCCATAGTTTTGACCTGTCGGAAAAATTTCATTTCCCTCCCGCTATCAGGGGCGGTTCTCGGCTGGGCAGGACCGTCTGCGCCTAGACTACCGCACGTCGAGAGATCAGGTCCAAGCCAAAGAAGCGGAAGTTCTGGCGAAAGCCACTCGTCTTGCAAGCGTCTCGTGTGCAAGATGGCTTGCCCACGTTTGTCGACATCTATCTTTACAACGACAAGCCCAAGACGCACCTGATCCAACGGTGGAACTTCAACGGCCTTTGGCGCGATCCAGAAACAACGATTCACGTCCCGAAATCCCTGATTTTTCCCCTCCAAGAGGCTGAAATGCAGGGTATTCCCCTGCGCGTTCCCGCCAAGGCAGAAGAGGTTTGCGCCTTTCTTTATGGCCCGTCCTGGCGGACGTCAGCGCGCAAAGGAGCAGGATACGAGATGAAGATTGTGGATAGTCGCCCGCAATTTATTCAGAAGAACATGGCGTGATCGCGGTCACGACGTCTCTGCTCTGAACGAGTTCTGTGCAGCGCGGGCCAAGTACATGGCTCGCGCTTTTTCGTAAACTCTGGAAACGCAGGCTACAGCTTGATCCGCGCCGTCTTGTTGGGCTTCACTCTCTGGCGCGCAGGAGGCAGATCGTAAATTCTGCTCGACCCCTTCAGGGAGTGATCCGCCTCACGCGCTTTTATCATGGTCTGCAGATGCCTCGGTCGCACCACCTCCTGCAAGCCAATCGGCTCATCCGTGTTTGGATGCGCGACGTCATGCAATGCGCGCACATGCAGACACCGAATGCCGCCATTTATGCGCCCCCATTTGTCCAGGAGAGACTGTTTTAACAGGTTGTACTCAGGGGGGAGCACGAGAGGCATCAGTTGATGCTCATAAAGAGTAGCGCGCAAAACCGGTTGATCCTTTCCGATCTTTGACTGCGCGTAGTTTCTATCCCAGTCTTCCAAAAAAGCGAGTGTCTTTGGGGTTCTGCGGATGGCAAAAACGCCTGAATTCAAAACTGGAAACGCGTGTGGGATATCTTTGCGGTATGACGTCATCTCGGTCCTGGAACGGGACACGCCGAGCGCTGCGGCGATTGGATGAGTGTCAAGGAGATCAAACACATCCGAGATGTCCTCGACAACGACCACGTCTGCGTCGAGGTAGATCGTTTTTTCAAAACGCGACGAAAGAAGCGCTTCCATTTTGGGGCGGGGCCCGCGATGGGTGACCGGATGTATTTCGTCAAAGATCGGATCCTCGATCTTTTGGTCGGTAAATAGATCGATCTGCGCTTTTGGCATCGCCAGTTTGAGACTGCGCGCAGCACGGCGGGCGAGGTTGGTATATTGAAGGCCAGTGGTGGCAAAAACAAAACCCTCTCCCTCGCGGTTCTTGGTCTGCCGCGGGCGCAAGAGATTTTTCAAATAAATTATGTCTGTAGCAATTGAAATTCGGGGGGCGATGAAAGCGCTGCCATTGAACGGGGGCTTGTAGAATGGCCTGAAAACGGAGCGTTCTAAGGGCATAAGCCCGGCTCAAAAGCCGGGCTTACTGTTTTCTTCAGTTTCGAGATGCTTTGGCTTATGCCAGCGAGCTGTCGATGCCTTTGCACGCGTCTACGAGGCCTTTGACCGCGTTGACGGAGGTGTCGAACATCGCCTGCTCTTCAGCGTTCAGCTTGATGTCGACCACACGCTCGATGCCTCCGGCACCGATCACGGTCGGAACGCCGACATACATGCCGTTGAGACCCAGAGCGCCGTCCACATAGGCCGCGCAGGGCAGGACGCGCTTCTGGTCCTTGAGATAGGCTTCTGCCATCTCGATTGCAGAGGTCGCAGGCGCGTAATAGGCGGAGCCGGTTTTCAGGAGGCCCACGATTTCTGCGCCGCCGTCACGGGTGCGCTGAACGATCGCGTCGAGCTTGTCCTGCGTGGTCCAGCCCATCTCGACCAGATCGGGGAGCGGGATGCCTGCCACGGTGGAGTAACGCACCGATGGCACCATGGTGTCGCCGTGGCCACCGAGCACAAACGCGGTGACGTCTTTCATGGAGACGTTGAATTCCTCGGCGAGGAAGTGACGGAAGCGTGCGCTGTCCAGAACACCTGCCATGCCGCAGACTTTTTCGTGCGGCAGGCCGGAGAATTCGCGCAGCGCCCAAACCATCGCGTCAAGCGGGTTGGTGATGCAGATCACGAATGCGTCCGGCGCGTTGTCGCGGATGCCTTCGCCGACGGATTTCATCACCTTGAGATTGATGCCCAGCAGGTCGTCGCGGGACATGCCCGGCTTGCGCGGAACGCCCGCGGTCACGATGCAGACGTCCGCGCCCGCGATGTCGGCATAATCCTGGGTGCCTTTGAGGCTTGCGTCAAAGCCTTCGGAAGGACCGGATTCTGCGATGTCCAGCGCTTTGCCTTCGGGGGTGCCTTCTGCGATGTCGAACAAAACGACGTCGCCGAGTTCTTTGAGGGCTACAAGATGTGCGAGGGTGCCACCGATCTGACCTGCGCCGATGAGGGCGATTTTGGGTCGTGCCATGGGATTATCTCTCCGGTCCGGTTGATTTCTGCCCAGATGCCTACGGCGTTCGCCTCCGCTTCGCAAGTGTTCTGCGCTGCGGCATCGCGCGAGATGGCCCCGCATCGGGGTCGGATCAAAGGGTTTGCATGTCGGTTTTGTGAAGCGAGCGGTAAAAATTCTGCAATCTCGGGAACATTGGCTCGTGTATGGGGTAGCTTCACGAATATGTGCGGCCCCTCGTCAAAAGGACTTCACTGCCTTGGATCTGAACTGCTCTGTGCCGAGGAGTGGGCGTATTTTGGAGCTGATTTTTGATCTTTCCCCCTTCGCGCGCCGAATCACGGGCCTCTCAATTTGGGTTCGACAGTGATCGCCGAGCAAGAGGTCGCAGACCCAATCGCGGGTCGTGTGGCGTCGTCGCCATCGAGGAGCGACGGGGTAGGCATCAATCGAGGGGGTGCGTCAAGGGGGCGGGCATCGCGCCTCTTGCGGTGCGCGCCTCATGCAGCGAGGTTCATCGCTCGAGATTTGCTCAAGGGCGCTTCAAGGTAAGTTTTATGCTGCGGCCCCGGTCCTGCCGCCTGCCATCCCGGCACGCGCGTCGCGGTAGCGACCGTGTAGGACCGGTTTCCCGGCGGCTGCTCAGGCAATGGATGTGTTCAACGCGCCAAGGCGCGGTTTGTGATCACATGACGAGATCGACCGTTCAGTGGCGCCATAGATTCAGGTCGCACAGACCCTTAAGCCCTGCGTTTATACGGGCTCGTGTTATACCGGGTGCATGTTTCGGTGTTGGTCACAGGCGGCGCATCAGGGATGCGCCAGCCGGTTCACCATGTTCACCGATCGTGACCGCCCGCTAGAGGGATCTTCAGCGCAGGGAAGGCTCAGGCGTCGGTGTCCATTGCCGGAAGCGCTTCGGCCAGAACCTCATAGGATTGTCCCGATGCCACCAGGCAGGTCATGCCATTGGGAGTGGTGACGGTGATGGTCCAGGATCCGGTTTCTGCCGAGGCGAAGGTTTCCATAACCATGCCCTGCTGGCCCATGCCGATGCTTTGACGGCTTTCACCGTATTTTTCAGCAAGGCGCTTCACCACCATTTCGCGGGGGGCGCAGTTCTGGCTCTGAGCGGCGGACATTTGACTGGACAGCACAAGCGCGAGACCAGCGGCGAATGTAAAAAGCGTCTTCTTCATAGGTTTTACCCCTTTCGGAACGATCCCCCACAAGGGCCGTGACAGGGGCCAAAAGGCACCCCGGCGACCTGGAATGGACCGGTTTTCTGGTGACGTAATCATGACTGCAGACCCAAGGTCCGCGTGGCGCCAGAGCGGAAAACAGCCGCCAGAGGAGAGCGCCGGTACGAGTCAGAATGGCATAGAGGTCCAAAGAACTGGTTAACCTTGAGAACGGTATATTTATCAATAGCATAGCAAATTCACCCTGTAGTCGCCGCAGGAAGTTTCTGCGTTGCAGAAGGATTTCCCTTGAAATCAACCTGCTGCAAATGTAGCCATTTCGGTAATATTATGACTTTGACATCTCTGGGAGAGCCCTATGGATCCGCGTGCGCGCCCTTATCGTTCCGTCCTTTATATCCCCGGCTCAAAGCCGCGTGCGCTGGACAAGGCCCGCACTCTGCCGGTGGACGCGATCATCTTCGACCTCGAAGACGCGGTCTCGGTCGAGGAAAAGGAAAACGCCCGCGCCACATTGGCGGACGCGCTGGCGGCGGGGGGCTATGGCGCCCGGATGAAGATCGTGCGCATCAACGGGCTCGACACTGCATGGGGGCATTCGGACGCCGAGGCGGCGGCTCGCATGGGATGTGACGCGATCCTTCTGCCGAAGGTGTCTTCGCCCGCGGATCTTGATGCGCTGGCAGAGATCACCGGCGACGTGCCGCTCTGGGCGATGATGGAGACCCCGCGTGGCATGCTCAACGCCGCAGAAATCGCCGCGCATCCCAGGCTTCAGGGCATGGTGATGGGCACCAATGATCTTGCCAAGGACATGCAGACCCGCTTTCGCGCCGACCGGTTGCCGCTAATGAGCGGGCTTGGGTTGTGCGTGCTGGCCGCCAAGGCGGAGGGCAAGATCATCGTCGATGGAGTCTTTAATGCCTTTAAGGATACAGAAGGGCTGGCGGCGGAATGCGCGCAGGGGCGCGACATGGGCTTTGACGGCAAGACGCTCATCCATCCCGCGCAGGTTGATGTGACCAATGAGGCCTTTGCGCCTTCTGCCGCCGAGATGGACCTTGCGCGACGCCAGATCGCCGCCTTTGAGGAAGCCGAAGCCAGCGGGCAGGGGGTGGCCGTGGTCGATGGCAAGATTGTCGAGAACCTCCATGTGGTCACCGCGCGCGAGATTCTCGCAAAAGCAGATGCAATTGCAGCGATCTCCGGCTAGGGCTGTGGTGGGGGCGGCGTGACGGCACCCGGCCCCTTGGCACCCGTCTGACGTTGGAGAAAGACATGGCACTTCTTATACTTGGCATCATCCTGTGGTGGGGCGCCCACCTGTTCAAACGCGTGGCACCCGCGCAGCGCGCAAGCCTTGGCGACAAGGGCAGGGGGCTTGTGGCTCTTGTTTTGCTGGTAAGCGTGGTCCTGATGGTCCTCGGGTATCGCGGCACCGAGTACATCCATGTCTGGGCGCCCGCACCTTTCCTCGTGCATGTCAACAACACGCTGATGCTGTTTGCGCTCTATTTCACCAGTCCCGGTCCCAACAAGGGGGCGCTGTTTCACAAGATGCGCCATCCGATGCTGACCGGGTTCAAGATCTGGGCGGTCGCGCATCTTCTGGTCAACGGCGATCTGGCTTCGGTGATCCTCTTTGGGGGGCTTCTGGCTTGGGCCGTGGTCGAGGTGATCACCATCAACAAATCCGAACCGAACTGGCAGCCCAATCCCAAAGGCAGCCTTGCCAAGGACGCCATGTTCTTTGTCGCTTCGATCGTGCTTCTGGGCGTGATCGGCTATATTCACGGGCTCGTCGGGCCCTCACCATTCCCGGGGTAACTCTATGAAACTATACCGTTTTCTGAGCGAAGATGACACATCTGCGTTTTGTCACAAGGTGACGGATGCGCTCAACAAGGGCTGGGAGCTCTATGGCAGTCCGACCCAGACCTTTGATCCCGTAAAGGGCATCATGCGCTGCGGTCAGTCGGTGGTCAAAGAGGTGGACGGCACCTACACGCCCGACACCAAACTGGGAGCGCACTGACATGAGCAAGACCAACCACGGGCGTTTCTTTGAGGATTACAAACTGGGCGAGGTGATCCGCCATGCGGTGCCGCGCACCGTGTCGGGCGGTGAGCGGGCATTGTATCATGCGCTCTATCCGGCGCGACATGCGCTGTATTCCTCGGATGAATTTGCCCGTTCGGTTGGTCTGACGCATGACAAAGGCGCGCCGCTGGAGGATCTGGCGGCGTTCCATATCGTCTTTGGCAAGACGGTGCCGGATATCTCGCTCAACGCGGTGGCGAACCTTGGGTATGCCGAGGGGCGCTGGCTTTTGCCGGTCTATCCGGGCGACACCTTGCGCGCCGAGAGCGAGGTGATTGGGCTCAAACAGAACTCCAACGGCAAGACGGGCGTGGTCTGGGTCCGCACGCGCGGGCTCAACCAGCGCGATGACTGCGTGCTCGAATACGTGCGTTGGGTGATGGTCCGAAAGGGCAACCTGGACGCCGATGCACCGGAGACCTGCGTGCCGGAGCTGAAACCGGCCCTGGCCGCGGAAGATCTGGCGCTGCCTGCAGGGCTTGATTTCACGTCCTATGATTTTGCACTGGCCGGAGAGCCGCATCGCTGGGGGGACTACGCCATTGGCGAGCAAATCGACCATGTGGATGGCGTCACGGTGGAAGAGGCCGAGCATATGCTGGCGACCCGCCTGTGGCAGAACACGGCCAAGGTTCATTTCGACAGCACCACGCGCCCGGATGGCAGCCGGTTGATTTACGGCGGTCATGTGATCTCGGTGGCGCGGGCCTTGTCGTTCAACGGGTTGGCGAATGCGCAGATGATCGTGGGGCTGAATGGCGGTGCCCATGCCAACCCTTGTGTCTCTGGTACAACGATCCGGGCGTGGTCCGAGGTTCTGGATAAGGCGCAGACCGCAGCGCCCGGTGTGGGCGCGATCCGCTTGCGTCTCGTGGCCACCTCTGGCGGTGCACCCTTTGCCTTGAAAGGCGCGGATGGGAAATATGTGCCAGAGGTGCTGCTGGATCTGGATTACTGGGCGCTGATGCCGCTCTGATCCAGACCGGGAAGGGGGGCGCTGCCCCCTCGCGCCGCTTCTGACGAAGCGGCTCTCACCCCCGGGATATTTTGGGTTAGAAGAGGAGGGGCCTCTGTGGCGCAGGTTCTGTATCTGACGCATCCCGAGGTGGGTATTGATCCGGCGGTGGCGGTTCCTGATTGGGGGTTGAGCGCCCATGGTGCGGCGCGGGTGGCGGATCTGGCCAAGCGCGGCGCATGGAATGGCTGGCATGTGGTGACAAGTGCGGAGCGTAAGGCGTTGGAGACGGCATGGCCGCTTGCTGCCGCAGCGGGCTCTGCCGTTGAGGTGCGTCCTGACATGCATGAAAATGACCGCTCGGCCACGGGGTATCTGCCGGGGGCGGAGTTTGAGGCCGTGGCGGATGCGTTTTTTGCCTACCCTGAGGTCTCGGTGCGGGGATGGGAGCGGGCGGTGGACACGCAGGCGCGGATCATCCGCGAGGTGCAGGCTGTATTAGCGGCACAACGCGGGCGGGATGTGATCTTTTGTGGTCATGGCGCTGTGGGCACACTTTTGTATTGTGCGCTGGCCGGAGAAGCGATCTCGCGCCGCTGGGATCAGACCGGGGGTGGGCATTATTTTTCATTCGATCTTGAGCATATGACACCTATGACGCATTGGCAGGCGCTGGAGACACTCTGGCGTTAAGCGGATGTGTAAGGATCGCGGGGTAGCCTCTGGCGACTCAGTGATTAATTCTGACTGTTATGCTTGGGATTTGACTTTGTGATCACAGCAATCTGGCTTGTGATCACAACGTGTAGAAATTGCCCCGAACGGCAGCGATAACAGCGGATTTTTACCACTCGTTTGCGTGACAGGGCGCAAAAATAGGCTAAAACGTCGACAGCTAACCGGAAAGGAGCCAACATGGCCGATGTCAATCGGGGCAAACGCCCGCTTTCGCCGCATTTGACCATTTATCGCCCGCAGCTCACCTCTATGTCGTCGATCATGGTGCGCATCACCGGAATCGCGGCGCTTGCGGTGGCGCTGCTTGTGGTGTGGTGGCTCTTGGCCGCTGCCACCTCCGAGAGCGCCTTTGCGTTCATCGACGGGCTGTTGCGCAGCTGGCTGGGAGACATCGTGATGCTCCTCGCGGCCTGGGCGATCTTTTATCACATGCTCGGACGCCTGCGTCACGTGGTCTGGGACTTCGGCTACTGCCTTGAGGTCGAAACCTCGGAGAAGCTGGGCGTGGGCATGTTTATTGGCGCAACCGTACTGACCGTCCTTGCGGCGCTCGTGGTCTGAGGGAGCACATAATCATGAACTATCTAACTGACCGCAAACGCGCAGAAGGCCTTGGTGCCGGGGGGGCAGGCACCCATCATCACTGGCAGATGATGGTGAGCTCGATCCTCCTTGTGGTTCTGGTGCCGGCCTTTGTGATCACCTTTGGGCTTGGTCTCGGTGGCACCTATGAAGAGGTGCTGGCTTACTATGGCCGTCCGGTGCCCGCGATCATTACCGGCCTCACGCTGGTGGTTGGCATCATCCATCTGATGCGCGAGGCGCAGGTCGCGGTGGAGGACTACATGCATGGGCTGGCGGAAAAGCTGACGCTGATCGCCGTTGCAGCCCTGTCCTACACGATGATTGCCGCGGGTCTCTTTGCCCTCGTCAAGCTCGCCCTGTGATCCGCGCGGTAAGGAACAAAGACGATGACAGCAGCATATGAATATGAAACCCACGAATATGACGTGGTGGTTGTGGGCGCCGGTGGCGCGGGTCTGCGTGCGACGCTTGGCATGGCCGAGCAGGGTCTGCGCACAGCCTGTGTAACCAAGGTTTTCCCGACCCGCTCGCACACCGTGGCCGCACAGGGGGGCATCGCCGCCTCGCTTGGCAACATGGGGCCCGACAGCTGGCAGTGGCACATGTATGACACCGTCAAGGGCTCGGACTGGCTGGGTGACACGGATGCGATGGAATATCTCGCCCGTGAGGCGCCCAAGGCGGTCTACGAGCTTGAACACTACGGCGTGCCGTTCTCGCGGACCGAAGAAGGCAAGATCTACCAGCGTCCCTTTGGGGGTCACACCACCGAGTTTGGCGAAGGCCCGCCGGTGCAGCGCACCTGTGCCGCCGCCGACCGCACTGGCCACGCGATCCTGCACACGCTTTATGGGCAGAGCCTCAAGAACAACGCGGAATTCTACATCGAGTATTTCGCCATCGACCTGATCATGTCCGAGGACGGGCAGTGTCAGGGTGTGGTGTGCTGGAAGCTCGATGATGGCACCATGCATGTCTTCAACGCCAAGATGGTGGTGCTCGCGACCGGCGGTTATGGCCGGGCCTATTTCTCCGCGACCTCGGCCCACACCTGCACCGGTGACGGTGGCGGCATGGTGGCACGCGCAGGTCTGCCGCTTCAGGATATGGAGTTTGTGCAGTTCCACCCGACCGGCATCTACGGCTCCGGCTGTCTGATCACCGAAGGCGCACGCGGCGAAGGCGGTTACCTGACGAACTCCGAGGGTGAGCGGTTCATGGAGCGGTATGCGCCCAACTACAAAGACCTCGCACCGCGCGACTACGTCTCGCGCTCCATGACTATGGAGATCCGCGAAGGTCGTGGTGTCGGCGAACATGGCGATCACATCCACCTGAACCTCAGCCACCTGCCCGCCGAGGCACTGGCGGAGCGTCTGCCGGGGATTTCCGAGTCTGCGAAGATTTTCGCAGGTGTCGACGTCACCAAAGAGCCGATCCCGGTTCTGCCGACCGTGCACTACAACATGGGCGGTATCCCCACGAACTATTGGGGTGAGGTGCTGAACCCCACTGAGGACAACCCGACCGGTGTTGTTCCGGGTCTGATGGCCGTGGGTGAGGCGGGCTGTGCCTCTGTGCATGGTGCCAACCGTCTGGGCTCCAACTCTCTGATCGACCTTGTGGTCTTTGGCCGTGCATCGGCGATCCGCGCCGGCAAGGTCGTGGACCCAGAGGCCCCCAACCCGGTGCTGAACCAGGCATCCATCGACAAGGCCTTTGATCGCTTTGACGGGCTGCGCAACGCCAAGGGTGGCACGCCGACCGCGGAGCTGCGCCTTGAGATGCAGCGCACCATGCAGGCGGATGCGGCGGTGTTCCGGACTGACAAGACCCTCAAGGAAGGCGTCGAGAAGATGGAGGTGATCGCGGCCAAGCTCGACGATCTCCATGTCACCGATACCTCGCTGGTGTGGAACTCCGACCTGATGGAGACGCTCGAGCTTACCAACCTGATGCCCAACGCGCTGGCGACCATCGTTGGCGCTGAGGCGCGCAAGGAAAGCCGTGGTGCCCATGCGCATGAGGATTACGCCGAGCGTGACGATGAAAACTGGCGTGTGCACACCGTGGCACGGGTTGAGGGCAACAAGACCTCCCTCAGCTATCGTCCGGTGATTGTTGATCCGCTGACCAATGAGGACGCCGGTGGCATCAGCCTCAAGAAGATCGCGCCCAAGGCTCGGACCTTCTAAATGACCTCTGCGCCTCCCAGAATTCTCTGCGTCGGCACGCATCACAAGACGGGTACCGTCTGGATGCGGCGTGTCTGGCGCGAGATCGGGGAGGCGCTCTCTATTCCCTTTGTTCCGGTTCACAATCCGCAGAACTGGACACGTATCCCCACCAAGGGGCGCGTGATTGTTGCAAACTGGGGTGCGCGCTTTGCGCCTGATCTGTTCGACACCCCGGAGGCGCGGTTCCTGCATGTAATCCGTGATCCGCGCGATGTCCTGATTTCGGGCGCGCGCTATCACGAGGACGCACCGGGTCGATCGGAGCGGTTCTTGCACAAAGCGCGCGCGGATCTTGGTGGTCTGACCTACCAGCAGCATCTGCGCAGCTTGCCCAGCCGCGACGACAAGTTGCGGTTCGAGATGGGGGAGATGCATCAGCGCACCCTGACCGAGATGCTCGATTGGCCCTATGGCCATCCGCGTGCCTTTGACGTCACCTTTGAGACACTGATGGCCGATACCAGCTGCGAGACCTTCGCGGCAGCGCTGGAGTTCTTTGGTTTTGACGCACCAGAGGTCGAGGTCGCGCAGAAGATCTTCTTCAAGCATGCGCTTTTTGGCGGCTTCAGTGATAAAAACTCTGACGGCACCACGGACCGCAGGCTGAACGCCCATGTGGCACCGGGCGCGAAACGCGGCTGGCGGCAGGTGTTCTCGGCCGAGATCGCCGAAGAATATAGCGTAGGCTTTGGCGCGGCGCTGGTGCGCCTGGGCTATGAGACGGACGCGCGGGCGTGGTGCGATGCGATCGCGCCGAAGACAGCGATCCCGGAGCCCGCGCATATGGTGCAGCCGCCCCCTTTGGGGCTGGCGATGGGGGGAATGGCATGACCTCTGTCGCGGCTTTCGCCACCTCACCAAACGTCTGGGAGGCGCTTGGCATCCGGCCTGCGCGCGCGCTGCGCATGATCGGTATGCGGCGCTCTGGCAATCACGCGATTGCCAACTGGCTGCAGCGCAACGCCGAGCGTGCGGTGTTTCTGAACAACTGTCGCCCAACGCGCGACCCGCTCCTGAGCCACAATGGCATCGAGGTCAACGGCGCGCGTTTTGCAGGCGATCCCGTCGAGGCGGCGGCTGAGGCGGGCGAGGGGGCGCTGCTCCTGGTGTCTTATGAGGACACGATCCATCAGCGTTTTGTGACCAAGGACAACCTGTCCGGCCCCTACAACAGCGCTAATTTCAGTGCTGAGCTGTTGATCTATCGCAGCTTTCTGAACTGGAGCGCCTCGCTTTTGAAAAAACTGCAGCGCAACGAGAGTTACCGCGCGGCGGACCGGATGGCGGTCGCTGCGCGCGCTGTGGCCACCTACGGCGACCTGCTTGTCGAGGTTCTCGAAGCGCCGCAGGACGGTCGGGTTGCGATCTGCTATGACGCCTGGGCGCAGGATGAGCTTTATCGTGCGCGGCTGCTCTCGGATCTGGGTCTGAGCCTGCGCGACAACAGTCTGGGCGATGTGCAGCCCTACGGCGGCGGGTCGAGCTTTCAAGACGGCGCCACGGACCCCGCAGAGCTGCAGCCGTCCGCGCGCTGGCGCGAGATGGCCCGGGACCCCGAGTATCAGGCCCTGTTGCAGGTCGCCGCATTGGACCGCGCCTTCATGGATCGCGTTGATGCGCTTTTCCCCGCAGATGCCGCGCTGATGGCGCGCCTGCCGGATCTTCCCGCTCTGGACGTGGAGGCAGACCTGTGACCTCCCGCCCGATGAACACGCGCAGCGATTGCGCCCGAAATGACGCCCGGATCTGTCCGGGCCCAGCCCTCTCCCCGCATGTGCTGCCGCTGGCAGCCCATGTGGGCAGCTAAGCAAGGAGACACGATCATGGTCGAATTCGCACTTCCGAAAAACTCCAGGATCACCACTGGCAAGACGTGGCCCAAGCCTGAAGGCGCAACCAATGTGCGCAAGTTCCAGATCTACCGCTGGAACCCGGACGATGGCAAAAACCCCAGCGTGGACACGTATTTCCTCGATATGGACAAATGCGGTCCGATGGTTCTGGACGCGCTCATCAAGATCAAGAACGAGATCGACCCGACGCTGACCTTCCGCCGCTCCTGCCGCGAGGGCATCTGTGGCTCCTGTGCGATGAACATCGACGGGATCAACACGCTGGCCTGTATCTATGGTCTCGACGAGATCAAGGGCGACGTGAAGATCTATCCGCTGCCGCATATGCCGGTGGTGAAGGACCTTATTCCCGATCTCACGCATTTCTATGCCCAGCATGCCTCGATCATGCCGTGGCTTGAGACCAAGACCAACCGTCCCGCCAAAGAGTGGAAGCAGTCCATCGAGGACCGCAAGAAGCTTGACGGGCTTTATGAGTGCGTGATGTGCGCGTCCTGCTCCACCTCCTGCCCGAGCTACTGGTGGAACGGCGACCGTTACCTCGGCCCTGCCGCGCTGCTGCATGCCTATCGCTGGATCATCGACAGCCGCGACGAGGCAACAGGTGAGCGTCTCGACAATCTTGAAGACCCGTTCAAGCTCTACCGCTGCCACACCATCATGAACTGCGCCAAGACCTGCCCCAAAGGCCTGAACCCCGCCAAGGCGATCGCGCATATCAAGAAACTGATGGTCGAACGCACCGTTTGACCGGGACGGCTTGATCACGACTGTCTGATCGAGGCCGATAGGTCACGAGATTTGCCCCGTAGCCCATGGCGGCTGCGGGGTTTTTGTTTGCGTTCTGATACGAACTGCAAACCGAGAATGGCCCCCCATCCTGGGTGGGGGTGAAGCCCCCCCGTGGGGAGGGTCGGGGGCTGTTCGGCCTGACGGCCAAACGGGACTTCTTGGTTCATTATCAAAAACAGGCGGCCGCCCATTGGGGCGGAGAGTTGGCTGGGGTGGAAAGCCCCAAGTCCGAAAGTGAGCTCGGATCGGACCCAGCCTGCACCCAATGAGGGGGTGGTCTCTGGCGGGCCAGTCTCCTGAGGGTCTTGGTGTCGCGACGCATCGATCCTGACAGATTTGCCTAAATTCCGGTTCAACAGGGCGTACGCCGGGGGCGCAACGGATCCGGCGCGCTTTGCTTGCAAGGGGCGCATAACCCCTTTGCAAAACTGTCTGATGCGGCAGTGCAGCATCCTGCCTAGATTGGCCCCGAGGGAGGCGCTGATACTGACATGACGAAAGACACCGCGATGACTACCGTGATCCCCGCCCCGATGACCCAGACCGCTCTTGATCAGGCCGAAGCAGCCATCAACCCCGCTGCGGCCGCCCTTGCCGTGCTTGAGGAAAGCTGGGCCTATTACACGCCCGAAGCCCCTGTGGTGAGCCGCGATATCGACGCCGTGGATGGCGTGCTGGCCTATTACGAAGCTGCCTGAGGGCGCCAGCACTTGAGGCGGTCCCTTGAACCGGCCTGCGCCAACCTATAGGTCGCCAGCATGCCGGTTCTTCTGCTCCTTCTTTTGCTCGGCGTGCTGGGCTATCTGTTCTGGCGGCGCAAAACCACAACGCTGACACGCGATTGCCGCTGGCGGCGCGCGCCGGGTGGCAATGGCTGGCACTGCGCCTTTTGTGGTGCCAGCGATCCCGACCCAACTCCACCCCGCGATTGTCAGAGGCCGCGCTAGAGCAGCCGCAAGCGCCCCGCCGCCCCGCGAGGGGCGGCGCCGGGCCCAAGGCTTTGCCGGGCATCTGTGATGCAGGGTCAAAGGGGCGGGAGCCCCTCTCGCGCGTTGCATGAACCTATCTGGCGATGCCGCCGTTTGTTCCGGGTGAGGCGAAGCTCCGCGAAGAGCCCATCTTAACCGATGCTGCATGTTGGAAGAATGGCTGCTATCAGAAATGTAAGCAATCAAGCCAACCATTTCTGGAGGTGGTCGCACTTGATCTTAAAATCATGGTTGGCAGAAATGTGAGGGGTGAGAACGCGTGTATAATCAGTTTTCCATATTGATGGCTTTTCTGGGGGCGACCATGGCGAATGCAGAGGAGTTCTGTGTCGTACCCGTAGCGGGAAGCGAAGCAAAGCTACCTGTGGAACTTGAACAGCCATACAGGATCGCGACGTCACCACGAACTGTTCCGGGTTCTGACGGGATGATTGTCAAGGCGGCCAATCGCCAAGAATGGTATGAATTCAATGGCTCGAGCCTTTCTTTAGTGGAGGACGATTTTCCGCATGTCTGGGGATTTGCGTTCGATCGCGGTATCCACGTCGGGCCGAATGGAGAGGCCTTCGGGTTTGGGTCTCGTCCGAGAGTGATATTCCGCCTTGGCTCTAATGCTTCGAGTTGGGACCCCATAGAAGCTACTCGAGGCTTTAAGCGCGCATTTTTCGACCAAGGCGCCGGCGATGTTTACTGGCAAGCAACTTCGTCAGACCCATTGAAGCGGATCCAAGCCAGTGGCTCCAGTGAGGAAGTTGATCTGCCTGTGTTCAATGGTGATCAGACCATCTCCATCCGAACCATTGCTGAGATCAATGGTGCTTTGGCCTTAACGGGGCCACTCAGCTCAACGCCGCGAGAAAGCAGTTCGCTCTGGTTCCGACCGTTTGCCGGGGAGTGGACCAGAACGCCTGTAGCCTTGCCTGAAGGGCATCGTTTACTTCCAACCTTTCAGGATGCCAGAATTGAGGTCGGCAAGGGTATGGTACGGATTTTCCCCTCCAATACTGCCTTTGCGCCGCTGATCTTCCGCTTCTTCGAAGACGAATTGGGTTTTGTTTCTAGTCTTCCCGCAGGGACTTGGGACTATCATACGGGAAGTAAGAATTGGATCGGCAGGATTGGACCCTGGTCTCAATTAACAAAGTCGGGCCTGGGATCTTGGCAGGAAACACCCAAAACATGGCCGCCACACTTTCTCGTACTTGGCCCAGACGAAACAGTGGCGCGCCTCATTCCAGGCTTAACTTCTCAAAATGATGTTGTTGGCGAAACAGTTTTTTATCACCCTAGCCCGATATCCATTTCCGGCGAAAATCCAGTGTTCGTGCATCGAGACGAGGGCATCGTGGTTCTCGATGGCGTATCGTTGTCTCAAATGGAGGTGTTGCCCTATGAGGAAATCGGTGACCATCCCACCATTAATTCGTTAGGGGGGCTGAATATCATTCAGTCTGAGGCCGGGATATTCTTGCTGGATGACAACCTCTCGCTCCATAAGGTCTCTAACTTCCCGGTAGAAGCTCCGTGGCCACATGAAGTCAGAATTGACTATGTCGAACTATGGGAAGCCTACATTGTGATCGATAAACGATCAGGTGTGATCCATGTTTCAAAGGATATGGAACGTTTCACAACCCTCGAGCCCGAAGAGAGGGTCACCGGTGTCGTAGGGTTGCTGCCAGAACCGACTTCGGTTTTGGTCACCGGTGAGGATCAACTTTATGCGGTAAAGCAAGGCTGTGACCCCT
>NZ_JBVFUL020000003.1:0-137500 GCF_055693725.2 Epibacterium sp. HA2-3
ATGGCCAAAGATATCCACAGCAAGGCAGGCGCCGCCCTGCCCCCCTATTTCAATATCGATCCCGATGCCGCGATGGCGGAGCTCGACCAGCCGACCGACACCGCGCGCTTTGCCGAGATTGCCGAAGGCTGCGCGCGGGGACGTGCGGATCTCGCCAGTCGCGGTCTCAATGAAGAGGGGTCCAAGAACCTGCGTCTGTTCTCCACCTGGGAGATCACCCGCTATCTGATCCCCGTCGCGCAGGCCCATTTCCGCCGCGTGCTCAAGGCCAATCCGGACCTGCCGCAGGGGCGCTCGGAAACCGAGGGCGGTGCCAAATGGTTCACCCTGGATGAGGTACTGCGCCTGCGGGCGTTTTTTGCGGCCCAAGGCTCCAAGGCCAAGAACTACCTCCCCTACCGCCCCGAAGGTCTGCCCGCCAAACTGGTGGCCGTGGCAAACTTCAAAGGCGGCGTTGGCAAGACCTCGACCGCGGCGCATCTGGCGATGTCGGCTGCGCTGGATGGCTACAAGGTTCTGGTCATTGATCTGGATTCTCAAGGCTCGATGACCTCCATTTTTGGAGGAAAGATCGAGGACGAATGGCAGACCGCCTTCCCGCTTCTGGCACGGCACTACGGCGAACACCTGCGGGTGGAAAACCAGCGCCGTCTGGATCGGGGGGATGCGCCGCAGCCCCTCGACGAGAGTCTCACCGCCGCGATGGAGATGACGGCCAAGGATGTGATCCAGCCCACCCATTGGCCCAACATCGACCTCATCGGCGCCCAGCTGAATTTGTATTGGGCGGAGTTCCAAATCCCAGTCTGGCGGATGGCGGCGCGCTCGTGGAAACTGTGGGACGCGCTCACCGACCGGCTCGAGGCGGACGGGGTGCTCGATCAATACGATGTGGTCTTCATCGACACGCCCCCGGCGCTTGGCTACCTCACCATCAATGGGCTCTCAGCGGCGGACATTCTGCTGGTGCCGATGGGGGCGTCTTTCCTAGAGTTTGATTCCACCGGCCGTTTCTTTGACATGCTACATTCCACCTTTGCTTCCATTGAGGAGGGCGAAAACCTCGCGGCCCGTGCTTTGGGTCGCCCCGAGATCGGCTTTGAATGGGATGCGGTGCGGGCGGTGATCACCCGCTACGACGGCGCCCAGCAGGGCGAGTTGGCGGGGTTGGTGCAGGCTTATATGGGGCCAACCCTGTCGCCGCACCGCCAGGACTTCACCGCGCTGATCGGTCAGGCCGGCGAGCAGGTCAACGGGATCTACGAGGCGGATTACCGTGACTTCAACCGTGAGACCTATGCGCGAGGCCGCGAGACATTTGATGAAACCTATGCGGCGTTCAAGCGGCTGCTCAATGGCGTCTGGAGGCGTGAAGAGCTGGCGGTGCAGGAAGAACGAGCGGCCTCCTGAGGCGGTATTAGGATCGGGCTGCGATGCTCTGGGCCTGTGGCTTCGAGTAGCGGCATGAGGAAGGACAATAACAATGGCAAAACGCAAACGGCTGACCCCAGCCCAGCCCACCTATCTCAGCGGCAATGAAAAAGCTGGGGCCAGTGCCCCTGGTCCGCTCTCGATGGGGGCGGCTCCAATTGCGCAAGTGGCGTCTGATACCTCGGCGTCGGCGGCGCTCGAAGAACTCTCCGGTGTGCTGGAGCGTGCCCGAACCAAGGGGCTGATGATCGAAGAACTGCCGCTTGGCGCGATCGACGAGACCTACCTTGTGCGGGACCGCATCGTGCAGGGCGAAGATGACATGCAAGGGCTTATGGAGTCGCTCAAGGCGCGCGGCCAGCATACTCCAATCGAGGTGGTCAAACGCGAAGACGCTCACGGTGAGAAAACCCATGGGCTGATCTCCGGCTGGCGGCGTTTGACGGCGCTGCGCAGACTCTATGAAGAGACATCAGATCCCAAGTTCGCCACCATCAAGGCGTTGGTGGTGCGTCCCGAGAGCGCGGCGGATGCCTATCTGGCGATGGTCGAGGAAAACGAAATCCGGGTGAACCTCAGCCATTATGAGCGCGCCCGCATCGCGGTGCAGGCTTTGGCCGAAGGGGTCTATCCGGATCAACGCAAGGCGCTCCTGGGGCTGTTTCAAAACGTGCCCCGTGCCAAGCGCTCCAAGATTGCGAGCTTTGTGACGCTGGTCGAGGCGTTGGACGATGTGCTGCGCTATCCCACCGCGATCCCCGAAAAGCTAGGGCTGGGACTGGCGCGCGCTTTTGCGCAAACTCCGCAATTTGCACAGGAAGTAGCGCAGAAGCTGAGAGAGCGTCCCTGTGTCGATGCCGAGGAAGAACAGGCACTTCTGAGCGACCTCCTTGCTGCGCATGAGCAAAGTGGAATCGCGGATGTAACTGAAACACCCCCTGCAGGATCTGATCCCGAAGAAACGCCCCAGACTCCTCCCACCTCGGACAGCCCTACTCTCATGCCGCAGGTACGCAATTTGGACCCGGTTGATCAGAACGAAGATAGTGAACGGGGGAGCATGCCCGTAAGCACTGGTGTACACCTAGATTATTCTCCTTCCCATCAGCGTATCGAGCTAACTGGTCCAGGTGTTGATACGGCTCTGTTGACTGCCCTCAAAGACTGGCTGCGACAGCGTTGAAAGTGAATCCTTCAGGGATACAGGACAAGGTAAAAGATCCTGATGCTTCTGTATCAGGATCTTACTTTTGAAAGAATATCCAAATACGGCAGCGGTCAACCAGCTCAGCGCCCTACTGACATATAGGTTTCAAAACCTGCCTGACGGGCAGACTTGGCGGTATAGATATTACGCAGGTCAACCATGCGAGGTTGTGCCATCTTTCGCGCCAGAGCCTTGAGATCGAGGGCGCGGAATTCATTCCATTCGGTCAGCAACACCACCAGATCGGCATTGCGCGCAGCCTTGTAGGGATCCTCTTCCCATTTGACGCCAGGCAGGAGATCGCGCCCCTCTGCTTCGCCCTGCGGGTCCACCACCCGCACCTTGGCGCCGCCGCCGATGAGGGCTGGCACGATGGTGAGGCTCGGCGCCTCGCGCATGTCATCGGTATTGGGTTTGAACGTCACGCCCAAAATCGTGATGGTCTTGCCGTTGAAACTGCCGTCGCAGGCGTCACGCAGTTTCTCCAGCATCCGCGCCTTAATCTCGTGATTGACGCGCATCACCGTTTCGGTGATCTGCATCGGATAGCCATGATCCTGGCCAATGCGGGCCAGCGCGGCGGTGTCCTTTGGAAAGCACGACCCACCATAGCCGGGGCCTGCATGCAGGAACTTATTGCCGATGCGCCCGTCCAGCCCCATCCCGTGCGAGACCTCCTTGACGTCGGCCCCCACCCGTTCACAGAGGCCTGCGATCTCGTTGATGAAGGTGATCTTGGTCGCCAGGAATGCATTGGCAGCATATTTGATCATCTCGGCGCTTTCGAGATCGGTGGTGAGGATCGGGAAATCGCGCAGGTAAAGTGGCCGGTAGATCTCTGCCATGACCTCGGCCGCGCGTTCGTTTTGCACCCCCACCACCACCCGGTCCGGGCGCATGAAGTCATCAATCGCCGCTCCTTCGCGCAGGAATTCCGGGTTGGAGGCCACGTCAAACTCTGCCGTTGGGTTTGATTTGGCGATCACCTGTTTCACCTGCCGGTTGGTGCCCACCGGCACGGTGGACTTGGTCACCACCACGGTATAGCCCTGCAGGGCGGCGGCGATCTCTTCGCTGGCGGCCATCACATACGTAAGATCAGCATGACCATCGCCGCGCCGCGTCGGCGTTCCGACTGCGATGAACACCGCATCAGCTGTGGCAACGGCGGTGGCCAGATCATCAGTGAATGATAGCCGCCCGGCTGCGACATTGCGAGCCATCAGATCCTCAAGCCCGGGTTCGTAGATCGGCGCCTCGCCTGCTTGCAGTCGCGCGACCTTTGTTGCGTCCTTGTCGACGCAGGTCACATCATGGCCGAAATCGGAGAAGCAGACGCCGGAGACCAATCCGACATATCCGGTGCCAATCATTGCAATGCGCATGGGGATGGTCCTTTGTTGTAGCCTCATCGTCCCCTGCTTGAGCAGGCGGAGTGTTGGGGATCAGACATATACCTGGGCATGAAGAGCTGGAACCGAAATTTTATCCGGATCACAGTCTGATGAAGGCGCAGACGTAAAGCAATATGGCGTGGATGATTTAGTTCCGCTTCGGACCTATTGTTTCGCGCGCGAAACAATAGGTCATATTTGCTGACCTATTTGGACCTTGGGAAAATGGAGATCAAGCAATGTGTAGTTGTGGTGGGTGAAGAGTGTCTGCGTGGCATGAACCTCCTCAACGGCATCAACTTCGGCGATAGTCGCGGTCAGATTATTGGTCAGAACACTAGCGGCATTGCGTGCCAACCGATCCCCATATCCGGCTTGTAAATCGATATGTCGTCTGTCTGCTGTCGCGCGAACTTGACCGTACTCTCGTGCTCGAAATTAGAAAGGTAGATGACAGGGAAAACTCCAGTATGTCGTGTGCCAACTATTGCAACGCGTATCAGAGCGGTTCTTCGCTTTAACCTCTTGCCCCACGCTTCATCAGGTGAAGGGTTGGGAAAGGTATATATGTGCGTACCGAGGTGAGAGCCAAAATCTTGCGCGGATCATAAGCTAATTGAGGGCACGCAGGTGAGGCAAAAAGGTGTCGGTATGATAGGTCCGATTCGTACCTATTGTTTCGCGCGCGAAACAATAGGTCAGTATTTATGACTTATGTGGTGCGAAGGTTCGAAAGCTCATATCGCTTAACTTTGGGGAGGTAACTGGATGATTAGACCGCTCACGGCGTGGAAGCAGCATCTATTTTCTGGTCAGCTGGCATAATAGCCTCGGTACCAAGCGACAAAACGGGCGACACCCTCTTCGACACTAACCTGAGGCTCATAGCCGGTAAGCTGGCTCAACAAAGTGGTGTCTGCCCAGGTTGCCGGCACGTCTCCTGGCTGCATCTTCATCAAGTTCTTTCGGGCGGTGGTCTCTAGCGCGGTTTCTAGCGCAGCAATATAATCCATCAGCGGCGTGGGTTTTGAGGCCCCGATATTGACGATCCTGAAAGGGGCAACTGGGCTCAGGGTGTCTTGCGTAGAGACAGGCGTATCACCGGGCACTGCCTCAATCAGTCCGGTGATACCCGCCACCAAATCATCGATATAGGTAAAGTCTCGGCTCATGCGTCCATGGTTATAGACATCGATCGCCTCACCGGCCTCTATCGCTTTGGTGAACTTGAACAACGCCATATCCGGTCGACCCCAGGGGCCGTACACCGTGAAGAACCGGAACATGGTGGTTGGTAGGCCATAGAGGTGTGCATAGGAATGAGCCATCGTCTCGCCCGCCTTTTTGGTGGCGGCATAAAATGACATTTGATGATCTGCTTTCTGGTGCTCATCGAAAGGGATGTTGGTATTGGCACCATAAGCCGAAGACGTGGAGGCAATCATTATATGCTCGGGCGGATGCGCGCGGGCAGCTTCCAGCACTTCAAAAGTACCTATCAGGTTGGCCTCGAGATAGTCGCGCGGCGCGTCAATTGAATGGCGCACTCCGGCTTGAGCGGCCAGATGGATCACCGCATTGGGTTTGTGGTCAGCGAGTAGGCCCATTAAGCGCCCTGGATCTTCGAGCTTGCCGATCACAGGGATGAAATTATCGTTGACCTCCAGCATAGCGTGGCGGCGCCTTTTTAAGGCGATGTCATAATAAGGTGAAAGACAATCGAGCCCTACAACCTGCCAGCCTGAGGCTAGAAGATAAGTCGCAAGATGGTAGCCAATGAAGCCAGCCGTGCCGGTGATGAGAGCGGTTCGCATGGCCCTTAGGTGGCCTGTGTGGACGGGGGTGTCAATGCTCCCTGCGAGAGCACAACTCAGGGATGGTAGAAAGCTGGAAACAAGATATGTGAGGCAAACGCAGGAACAGGTATTCTCCGGTGCCTTATGGTGCCCCCACACGGACTCGAACCGCGGACCTACTGATTACAAATCAGTTGCTCTACCAGCTGAGCTATAGGGGCTTTGGCGTATGCACTAACTTCTGCGAAAAAACTCTGCAAGTGCAAACCTCTCTCAAGTTCTGGTGGATTATTGCTCTTGATATTATGAGGATCTGCCCTTTTGATATCCTTCGGTCGCAAGGAGCCTCCGCAGATTGGATTTTGGTATTCTGCTTCTCCGTTTTGCGCAAGTGCGGCAGTCCTGGCGTTGTTACATTGCTCAAATGCTCGGCGCACTTGTCGCGGCATTTGTTGGCCAGAGATGTGTACGGCCTAGTTTCACTTTAGCCGTGTCGCTTGAGCACAGGCTTGCGCGGAGTATCTCTCAGGCCACCCAAGATCTGTTCGCTCAAAGTACCGGCATAGGGGAGGGCTGCGGCACTTTGGTTTTGGGGTGTCGTATCTCTTCCCAAAGCTTCGTTTGTGGCTAGAGCCGGAATTATCGGTAGACGCTTGATGACTTGCAGAACGCTCGGGGCAGGTATCGCGGTGGGGGGCGTCCGTGCAATCTAGGACGTCTAATCAAGAACAGGGCGGGAACTGTTTGTTTGGGCGCGCGGTTGTTTGCACTCATCAATGTTTTGCGGGGGCTGCGGCAAAACTAGTCTGCGGGTGTGTTGTCCGTTAAGCTTTTGGCAAGCTGGAGGAAAATGGGTCGTTGATGTTTCGGGATCTTGTAGTAGCTCTGCACAAGTGCGATGGCTTCCTTCTCTTGAGATGCGGTTCTATGAAATTCATGCGTGTCGGATGTCTCCTGTCTCGGATCAAAACCTTCGAAGAAATACGTCACATCTACGCCAAGAACCTTTGAGATATCCCATAGTCGAGAGGCACTGACACGGTTCGATGCCACCTCATAATTCTGTATTTGCTGACACTTGACCCCAACTTTTTCCGCAAGATACTTTTGCGTCTCGTCGACTGTCCAACGCCGGGTTCGAATGCGTTTCCCGACATGAATATCTACCGGGTGCGGCATGGATCTATCCTTTTTTAGAAATGCTTTGCTTTAAGCTTGAATGATATGGAGTGTAGACCAAAAGTCCAGCTCGACACAGGCCTATGTGTCTAACCTCGCTTAGGCCGCGTCGCAATATTCGTTGGATAGGCTGAATGATGAATTTATTTGGCTCTGCTGTCCAGAGTTTACAGATGCATTCGTAAGGACGTGTTCCCTTTAGAGGCAGCATTTTTCAGTTAGCTCTGTTCCGGGTTTGGTCCTCTCTTGACCATTGGCAATAGTCTCGCGAGGTGAGTCCGTCGATGCTCGAATGCGGGCGGTGGTGGTTGCTTGACGCACATCGGCGGGTAGGGGCGCCAGGCCGTTGGTCAGCGCCTCTAGGATCGCTTTAGATTGCCGGCCCTCGTTGCGCATCACGACAGTCTACCGGCTCACGCGTTCGGCGAGCAATGTCACGTTCACCTTTCCATGTTCTTTGCAGCAAATCATCAGATCGCACTCCCAATGACTGAACTCTGCGCGCTCTGAGATACGGTCAGGCCTGTGAGACATGCTTTGGCAGATCGTGATAGAAGCGTTCCGCGCTGCTATCCTTTGAATACGCGGCACCGTTTAAGTGCATTTACAAAATCTGGGCATCCCAAGGTCAGCGTTTCAAGCTCGATCCACTCCATCACAGTCTGGGACTAGACGCCCAGGATCGGTATTGTCCGGTCGTGTATAGATCTTTTAAGAAGGTACGAGGTGCTTATTTCCCGCGACGTGTTGGTTCACAATCTGCTATCTCGGAACTGTATGAGAGTGATGCGATTTGTGATGCCTGGTAATGTAATCAACAAGCTCAAAAATGTCGCTTTGGCGCCAGTACGGCTTATGGCCATGGTACTCTTCTTGTGCACAGCGATTTTGGCTCTGGCTATAATGCTCGCAACTAACCAACCTAGCGTAGGTTTTTCGTTAGGGGTGGAGGGGGATGAACAGGTTGTCATTACTAGTGTAACTGACAAGAGCAGCGACTTATCGGTCGGGCAGACAGTCGCCTCGATCAAGGACGTTTATGGCCATGAGCTTCTGGTTACTTATCACGCCTTCTTGGAAGAACCCGACATTTTGCCCAGTCGGGAGGAAATGCTGTATGCTTTTTTTCAAAGTGGCCTGCTTTTTGAAGCCCTAGAGATCGGGCCTCTCCAACTTGCGTTAGAGACGAGCGGTAACGAGCAAGAGTGGATCCAAGTTTTTGCGACGGAAAGCAGGCCTATCGGGACACTACCTGTTGATTTTTGGTTGCAAACAGGTGCTGGCTTTTTTGCAGTGCTCATCGGATCTTGGGTTTGGAGCCTGAGGCCAAAACAACAATCAACTATCTCGCTGCTCCTTTCGGGCTTTGGCTTGCAAATTTCTGCGACAACTGCGGCAATCTATAGCACTCGTGAAATCGCGCTTTCGGAAAAAGTATTTTTTGCTCTACATGTTACCAATCTATTTGGGACGCTTTTGTTTGGATTTGGCCTCGTAAGCCTTTTCTTGACGTTCCCCAAGGTGCTTAAACTGGCAAAAGAAGGAGCAAGTGTTTCATTTTTTCTGATTATGGTGCTCCTTCCGGCAGCCCTTATGATTGGTGGGTTGCACATATTCTACCAGGCGATTGTTGTAATATTTCTAGTAATTCTACTGCTGATCATAGTTCAATATCTCTATAGCAGACATAACATTGTTGACCGTAGATCGCTGGGTTTGTTGGGGCTTGGGGCTCTCATTGGGTCTGGAAGCTTCGTGATAACAAGAGCACTTCCCACATTGTTTGGAGCGCCTGGCTTCGTCTCTCAAGGAGAGAGCTTTGTGCTCATTACGCTTGTGTATCTTGCTGTCGCGATATCGGTTCAAAGATACCACGTCTTTGACCTGCCGATCTGGTCTGCAAGACTTCTTTATTACTTCTGTGGCGCTCTGTTGCTCGTGTCCTTAGACGCACTTTTGATCTGGGGCCTGTCATTCGACAGGATATCTGCCCTGAGCGTGTCATTGCTAACAGTCACACTTTTTTACTTACCCTTGCGTGAGTGGTTCCAAGCAAAACTCACAGGAAGAGCTTTTAGAAAAACCAACGCTTTTTTGGGCTTTGCGGACTTCGTGGCAAGATCCCATGATGCACAAGAAATGCAAGTACGCTGGAAGGAGGTACTCGCGAACATCTACCGACCTCTGGGCTTCTCCTATGTTCCCAACACCGACAACATCTCCAAAGCGAAGATCGTTCGGCATGGTGAAGGCATACAGATCCCTTTTATTAGAGACCATACTATATGTGTTGAAATGGTTTGGGCATCCAATGGGGCGCGACTTTTTGACAGCCAAGATCGCAAGAGCTTAGATCAACTGCGAGACATGGTGTTAGAGTTGTTGAAAGGGCAGGCAGCTCATTCAATTGGCGTTCATCAAGAACGTTCAAGAATAGCTCGTGATTTGCATGACAACCTCAGCGTAGGCCTGTTAACGGCACTGCATAGTCATAGTGTCGGAAGAAAAGATGAGCTTATACGAACTGCGCTAACAGATATGCGGCGTATCATTAATGCGAACTCCACAGGGCGTACGCTATTATCTGAGTATGTTGGTAGCCTGCGCGGAGAGACCTTCGATTTGCTTGACTCTCTACATGTGACGACCGATTGGCCACTTAGCGATACATTAGGCGTTGAAGTCTCGAGCAAGGCTTGTGAAACGCTACGGGCAATTTTGCGAGAATGCCTCAGCAACGCACTAGAGCATGCTGATACCAAGAAGGTTTCAATAGACATGCATGTTTCTGATGACGTGTTATTCCTGAACATTATAAATGATAATACAGAAGAGATCTCGACAAAGACTGTTCAACATGACCGTGAGCAGCGTGGGCACGGTCTTGAAAATATTCAATATCGTGTCAATTCGTTAGGTGGTGAAGTGACCTTCGAAAAAACAACCGAAGGGAAATTTAAGGTTCTAGCCGCTCTACCACTTAAAGATATCTCACATGGTAGGTAGTTTAGTTTCTGTATTAATCGTCGAAGACGTGCCTGAAGTCGCCGCATGGCTGGAGAAGGTTGTGCATCTTGCGTTCCCTGACAGTGTGTGTGCTCAGGCTCGGTCTCTCAAACAGGCCCAAAAGCTACTGACAAGTGAAGTGTTCGACTTGCATGTGCTTGATTTGAATTTGCCAGACGGGGCGGGAACAGCTTTGGTTCCTCATATTCGTCAACAGTCTAACGATGCAATTTGCGTGGTTGCGACCGTATCAGGAGATGATGCTAGTATTGTTGAGGCGTTGAGCTACGGTATCAACGGGTACCTATTAAAAGATCAACCGCATGCCACTTTAGCAATGCAGTTGAAACAGATTTCGATGGGAGTGCCCTCACTCTCCCCAGCAATTGCACAAAGGCTCATGAGGCACTTCTCAGAAACAGTCATGGTTTCTGGCGAAGCGCCTCTTACACCAAGGGAAGCAGAGGTGCTGTCTCTCATTGGAAGAGGTTTGCGAAATGCTGAGGTCGCTGCAGAGTTGAATATATCCACAAATACAGTGTCTGGGTATATCAAACAGGTTTACTCAAAGCTTGGCATCTCGTCCCGTGCTGAAGCTGCATGGCATTCGAAAAGGTTGGGGTTGTGGTGACAACTGTACCTCCCAGAGCTTTTGGGGGCTCTGAGAGGTATGCTGTTAGATGAAGATACCATCAGAGAAATTGCTACCAATGATGTTCGTTACTTCGTCTGATTGGAGGAAGTAGGCGAGGGTTTCATCCAAAACACCGAGCCCACCGTTCTCAATATATTCCTGCCAGAACGCTTTTCCTGCAGCATCAGCTTCTCGTCCAAAGATATCCATATAGAAGGCATCCAAGAGAGCGGATGTGTCTGTCAACTTATCCCCATACTTTGCATTGAAACTTTCAGTCCTCACAAATGCTTCCATGACCGAAAATAAGGTGGAAGATCCGGATTCGATTTCGTTCAGCCAAAACTCAAATCCCGCTGCATCGGGAGTACTTACGCCGAGAACAGCATTATACGCGGTTTTTAATGCCCCCGCGCCATCTTGAGTGTCCAGATATAGTGTTCCATCGTCAAATACGATCCGATCAAGGCCTACGAGGCTCTGTGACTCCCCACCAGCTGGTGTGACCGTTACGGTCTCTCCTGTGATAACAATAGACGCATCAGAGTAGGGAAGAGAGAACGTCTGTATTTCGTTGCCGTTCGGATCTATTGTAACTGTTGGTGGTGTGATGACGCCACCGCCACCTGAATTGCCTCCAACATCAGAAAAAGCTGGGATGTCTGACAGGGGCGTGCTGTCAGGAAAGCCCGCTACGCCTGCATTGAACTCATCAACACCTAGTTTAATCAAGATTGGATTTTGCTCGATGATGGTGAGAGCAGCGTCGAGCTCTGCTGTAATAGGAACGTTCAGGCTTGTAATGAGGCTACGCAGTTGAGCTGCGATAGACTCTGAGTTGTTGAAAATACTCGTAGTCAAGGACAGTAGAGGGCGGATATCGCCAATGGTGAGTTCAAGCACGGTGGTTCCCCTAGTTTAAAGTTCGTTGCTCAAATCATAGTCGTTTGTGGTGTCGTCGATGAAATCGTAAGGAAACGTCTGAGAGGTGTGCACCCCCTGTTCAGGGGGGCTACCGGTGTCAGCTGACACTCAGCAAAAGTTAACCACAGCAATGAAAGCTGATCGTTTTGTGCTAAGTAATGTCAAAATGGATGCGTGAAAGGGCCGCTACCGGATTCTTAGATAACAACCAACGATGAATATCCTATTGCTTTTAAACAACTTTAAACAGGCTCAGCGCCGCATTCAAAGCTTTCGATCTGACGTGCTCTTCTGAAAGGCCCGCGGTTTGAGTTTAGCCTGTTCTCCAAACTAGGAGACAGGCAATGCGAGAAACCCGGCGCGGTTCACACAGCCAACGCGCTGCAAAGAGATGCCGTATACACGGCCGCGACCGACTGGAATGCAAAACCCAAACAAAGCTCTTGCCAAGCGGCCATCCATACTTGGTCTGAGGACAATGGCGGGAGGGACCGAACTTACGTCGAGTGCCATACTGCAATGGCAGGAAGACCGGAAGGTCGTGTGGCAGTAGATCACGCCCGGCAAGCCCATGCAGGACGGCTTTGTCGAAAGCTTCAACAGTAAGCTCCGGGCGGAATGCCTGAACGCGCACTTGGTTCATGAGCCTTGCGGACGCCCGCGAAAAGCTGAAGGATTGGCGTAGACATTACAACGAGGACAGACTTCACAGTGCAATCGGAGACAATGTCCCGATTGCCATGCATTCTCCCGATGGCGTCACCAGCCCGTCATCGGGATACAGCCGGAAAAATCCAGCTTCGGGCGGTCCAACTGCTCATGACATCCAACTACCACGCTGGCCTCACGTCGTGAATCCCTCACTAAGACCCCATCAAGCCGTGAGAGCCAATACTAGGCCCTAGCGTACACGTCTTCGTAGCGGATGATGTCGTCTTCACCAAGGTAGCTACCGGTCTGTACTTCGATAAGCACCATGGGAACCTTCCCAGGGTTTTCCATCCTGTGAACTGCTCCAAGCGGAACATAGATGGACTGGTTCTCCGTTACTAAACTGACTGTATCATCTACGGTAACTCGCGCAGTTCCTTCGACAACAATCCAGTGCTCAGAACGGTGATGGTGGCTTTGTAGAGACAAGGCAGCACCTGGATTGACGTGAATGCGTTTTACTTGAAACCGCTCGCCTACAATAAGACTTTCAAACCACCCCCAAGGGCGATGATCTTTGGGAAACGCTTCAGCTTGTCGAACAGATTTTGCTTTTAGTGTTTCAACAGCCTTTTTCACATCTTGAGCACGGGAAACATCAGCTACAAGCACTGCGTCTGGCATAGCGACCGTAATAATATTCTTGAGGCCAATACCGACAACCTCAAGACGTTCATCTTCGGAGCGTAGCAAGCTGTCCGTGCAGTCTATTGCACTGGCCCGACCGTGAATGACGACGCCATCCTGATCTGGAACTCCTTCACGCCAAACCGCATCCCAACCGCCTAGGTCAGTCCAGCCACCTGCATAGGGAACAACAGCAAGATTTTCTGCCCGCTCCATGACGGCATAGTCAATGGAGATGTCTTCAGCGCCTGACCAAGCATCAGGATCAAGTCGCAAGAAGCCGAGATCGTGCTCTCCAAGATCTAATGCCGTTTGGACAGACACTAACATATGTGGGCAGTGAGCTTTAAACGCTTGGATTATGCTCTCAACGGAAAACAAGAAGATACCTGCATTCCATAAGAAGTTTCCAGATCGGAGCATGTCTTTGGCAGTGTCTAAATCTGGTTTCTCGACGAACCGCTTCAGACCAATAACTTTAGGCTCAAAATCTTCAGGCTTACTAGCAAGCTCAAGATACCCATAGCCAGTCTCTGGACGGTCCGGCTTTATCCCAAATGTAACCAGTTGCCCAGCTTGTGCCGCAGGCTCTGCGGCTGCAATGGCTGCACGAAACGCCTCTGAATCTGGTACAACATGATCAGACGGCGCTACAAGCATCAGCCCATCAGGATCGTGTTTCTGGAGAAAGAGAGCAGCTGCCAGAACTGCAGGTGCAGTGTTTCGACCTTCCGGTTCAATCAAAATGGCACCCGGGTCAATACCCACTTCTGCCATTTGTTGGGTTACAATAAACCTAAAGTCAGAATTGGTTACAACCATCGGAGAGGCAAAGCCCTCTCCGGCCAAGCGCTGAGCTGATGATTGAAAAAGCGTGATGTCCCCAACAAGAGGCGCAAATTGTTTGGGGTAGCTTTTTCGCGACAAAGGCCACAGCCGCGTTCCTGAGCCTCCGCATAGCAAAATAGGATGTATCACCTGACGCACTGCCCCTTCTAACTTAGCTGCGACGAACATCTTTTGATGCCCATATAGTAAATCCTGTAAGCTCACTGACGTTGAATCAACGATAGCCGTCCAACAGGGCTGAAAGCTGTACTATCCGGTGGACGCTACTTTTGGCAACTATCGGAACCAAGAAGAGAGCGCAGGCAGAGCGCTTGATCGTTGCCTGATGAGTGCACTTTAGCACAGATGGGTCAACGACCACCATGTTACCGTGATCGGTTCTTCTTGGGGGTGTGCAACGCTCGCCATCCTGCGTTTTCGGATGATTGACAGGCTCGAGGGAGAGATGACATCCAGTTGATCTCTATTTGGGGTGTGCCCGCCGAGAGTGGGCAGAACTTGTGTGGTTGGCTGAGTTCTTTATCGCTGGCGGACCATATTTGACGATGGCTTTCTTTTTCAGAGCCTCGCCGCAGAAGTCGGCGTGCATTTTGTGTAAAAGCCGCCAGCTCAGAACTGTACGCGACGCACCGTCCATGCTCGTACGAGAGATAAGAAACTATTCCTCGCTGGCACGAAGGCGATGTCAGTGGATCAAACCTTAAACAGAGCGATCTGGGTGAGAATATATAACCATTGCACGATGAGATCTGCGAGGATGATGGTCAACGTAAGAACTTTGGGCGTCGATCATTGCAGAGCGCCACATATCTCCAAATTTAGCCTGAGGGTGTAGGATGCTGCCGAGAAGTGAATGGTCCGGATTGACCATTCCAGTGACCTGCAAGACGTTAGTCGCTGAACGCTTTTCATCTATTCCTGGCTGGCGAGAACAACGCCATCTCAGAATGTTTTGCATCGAGCAAAAGCATATCCTGTAGCTCGAGAGAAATCCTGTGATCCCGGCAAGGTGCCGGTCTCGCTTTCAGCAGTAGACAGGGCAGGGGATCGACGGACTGACGCCCGCTCACCTCAACCCTGACAGTTTCTAATCCTGTTGATCCGCCTGCCATCCCGGCAGGTCCGAGAAAACCGGCAAGCGCCGCCTTTGGCGTCGGTTCCGGTTGAGAATTCCGGTTCCTCCCACGCGCAGGCGCGCGGTTCCCTCCCAAACTCTCGCCCTTCACCCGGTTGTCACGGCCCCACCAGGCCGCAGGACAGGCTTTGCCCTTACCCGCTCTGCCGTCCGGAATGCATGGGCATTCCAGACAGCAGAGAAGGAAGGCCCGCCCATTGGCGGAAAGGGGAAAAGACCCGGCCCGCGTCACGCGAAGGAGGGTCACAAATGACCGCAGAGAAGTTTGACGTTTATTCCCATGTCACCAATCAGATCATCGCGCAAATCGAGGCGGGGGCGCCGCCTTGGCGCAAGCCGTGGACCGGCGGAGGGACAGGGGGTAGCTTGCCGGAACGGTTCAACGGCGAGGCCTATCGGGGCATCAACATCCTGATGCTTTGGGCAACAGCGATGGCGAAAGACTACAGCTCAGCCCGCTGGATGACGTTCAATCAGGTCAAACAGCTTGGGGGCCATGTCCGCAAGGGTGAGAAATCCGCTACCGTGGTGAAATACGGCACCGTCGAGCGCGAGGACGAGAACGGCGAGGAACGCCAGATTCCCTATGCCAAGGCCTACCGCGTGTTCAACGCCGACCAGATCGACGGCTTGCCCGCCGAGTTCTACATCTTGCCCGATCCGCCCCGTGATCTTGGCACCGTGGCAGATCCCGCGCTGGAGGCTTTCTTTGCCGCGACCGGCGCGCAGATCGATGTGACCAAGGAGCCGCGCGCCTACTACAGCATCAAGACCGACCGCATCCATATGCCGCCAATCGCGACCTTTCACAGAGCCACAGGATATTACGGTACCTTGGCGCATGAGCTGACCCACTGGACAGGGGCAACAAAGCGGCTGGACCGCTTGGGCCGGTTCAATGACCGCAAGCTCTACGCGTTCGAGGAACTGGTCGCCGAGATTGGCAATTGCATGCTTTGCGCCCAGATCGGGGTGGAGCCTGAATTTGGGCAAAGTGCCGCCTATGTTGAAGGATGGCTGGAGGCAATGAAGGAAGACAGCCGCGCGATTTTCCGCGCTGCGTCCGAAGCGCAGAAGGCCGTGGATTATATCATGGAGCGTACCGCGCAGGCCGATCGGATGGCCGCCGAGTAACAGCCCGCACCGCCGCAATGATCGAGGCTTCCGTCAGAAGGCGGGGGCCTTTTGCGTTCTGGCGTGATCCAAGTGGGGGTGGTTTCAGGATGACCTGTCGGCGGGCAACCTAAAAGCCACCCGCCGACAGGCCCGACGCTTCGCGTGGACGGGCATTGATGCCCTAAATCGCCGATTGGGGCCTGCTGGGGGTCTCCACTCATAAGCTGACCATTGTCCGGAGAGCTGACTTAACTGGCCTTTGCAGCACGCGCGCCAATTTCCTCCGGTTGTGCTAACCGTTCCACAAACGGTTCTCTGATTGCGGCTTTGTCAAGCGGGTTAGCGGTTTGTCCGTCCGGGGTCATGGTTCTCTCCGAGGTCGCCGCATCAGCGCCTCATGGTGGTGTTCGGTGGCGGATCGTCTCCAATGTCGTTTGCGGGGTGAGCAGGCGAGCCTGCATCCCAACCGTTTGTACGAGATCGACCTACCTCCGTCCCGTTGGGACTTCGCTTCCCGCCTTCTCAGCGGCGGAAATTCAGATCAGGCAGCGGCCTCCTTTGTCCATTGATAGTCGGCTTCGGTTTTCCAAAGCGTCAGCATCAGCACGGCGATCTTGCGCGCCGTTGCGACCGCCGCTTTACGGAACCCGCGCCGCCCGGCCAGTCGCACCGCCCAGCTTTTCAGCGGTGAGAAGCGTTTGACCTGGCGGATCAGACAGGAAGCGGCTTCGAACAGCAGACCGCGCATCGCGCCGTCCCCGCATTTTGAGACGCGGCCTGACCAGTCCACCTCGCCGGACTGATGCCGCTTTGGCGTCAATCCGAGGAATGCGCCGATATCGGATGTTCGGCTGAACCGGTTCGGATCTTCGACCAAGGCGATGAAACTGAGCGCGTTCACAGGCCCAACACCTGGGATCGTCATCAGACGGCGTGCGACCGGGTGGCCTTTGGCCTTCTGCTTCACCGCTTTATCTAGATCATCAGCCGCCTGGCACAGCGTGGCGTGGGCGGTGATAAAGCCATCGGCGATTGCGCGCAGCACCGGGTCGGTTTCCCCGGCTTCCGCGAGTTGATCACGAAACGCCTGACGCTGCCGACCCTGGCCGATGCCTGTCATGCGAATGCCAAAGGTTTTCAGCACGCCCCGGATGTGCCCTTCGAGGTCTTTGCGCAGACGGATCATCCGTTCACGGGCACCGATCAGACTGCGCAACTGGTCGGCCTCTTCGCTGCGGACATGGACAGGCGTGAACCAGCCGGTGCGGGCGAGCTGCGCCAGCCCCTCAGCATCAGCGGCATCGGATTTGTTGAGCCGGGCCGAAAGAGCCTTGTGCGCCTTGCGGGCATCGATGCAGGAGGCTGGTAGACCCAGCCGAGCCATACCGCGTTGCAGCCAGATCGAGAGCTGACCACTCTCATGCACGATCCGCAGGGGATTGAATTTACGGTTGTGAAACCAACCCGCCACACCGTCGGGATCGGCGGGGCAGGTTCCTCGTGCGATTGTCTTGCCATCCCTGTCCACAACACAGATCGAAATTTCTTTCAGCGACACATCCAAACCGGCATAGTATTCCATAGGTCGTTCTCCTCACGGCATTTATCCATGAGGCCAACATACCGGACCTCGTTCGCCACCGGAGAGCGGCCGCCGCAATCACACCATGTCGTCTTTGCCGGTGACAGAAACATAAGGGTTTTGACTGGTCGATTGCTCATCAATGCTATGAGCCTAAGCAAAAAAGGCGGCGCGAAGGTGCGCCGCCATTAACTCGTTACCTACTGCTTGCGGGTTACATACCCGTCGACACTGCAAAGCTAGAGACGTCCGACGTGCCCAAATCCGCGAGCAGGGTTGCCGCACCTGATGTCACATCGATTGCATAGAGCCCGGCTGTATCTTGCCCGTCGATTTGCAGAACAGCGTAGGCCGCGTCCGCGCCCTCTTCTGGCGAGACGATGTCGAAGCCGCCAACCGGCAAAACGTCGGCCGGTTCACCACCGATTGTGATCAGGCTGATGGATTCAAGTGTTCCGGCGTTGTTTGCCAGGCTCACGAGCGCATTAGCGCGCGCGTCTAGTGCGTATTGGAAGGTGCCGCCCGCCTTTGCGCCGTTGATAGCGTTTGTGTAGGCGTTTGCGAAGATCAAAGGCTCGACGCCTTCCGACATGTCACCCTTAGCATAAAACAGATCTGTGAAGCGGCGGACGGAGTTCGCGCGCTTATCGCCAAAGTCACTTGGGAAATAGACTAGGTTCTCGCCCGTGGAGCCAACCGCGCGCACCGCATCGATCTTGTTGTTGAAGTCGAACGCAACCACAGAGCCGTCAGCTATAATGGCGTCGTCCGTGAACGTGGCGGACTGGTCCATTGTCTCTCCGGTCATGGGATTGATCGTCACGATCATGCCATCGGCGAACCCAACCAACTCGCGGGTCACCGGACGCCAAGCTATGGACCGAACCGGTGTAGACAGCGTGATGCTGCGCACTTGATCTGGCGTGGCGATGCTGTCCATCACCATCAGGCTGGTGCCATCGCCGGACAGGGCGTAGCCCATCGTGCTTGCGTGGCCGTCGGCCATCACCGGAGCCGCAAGAAGGGCGAGGGTTGAGGTCAAAGCTGTAAAACGAAACATTGGGTGTCCTTTTCTTTTGGGGCTGTGCAGGGGCACGGCATTTGTTCAGGTGCGGAAGGCCAGGCTGACGCCATTGAGACAATGTCGTTTGCCGGTTGGCTGCGGCCCGTCCTCAAAGATGTGGCCCAGGTGAGAGCCACAGCGGCGGCAATGCACTTCTGTCCGGGTGGCAAAAAGGCTGTTGTCGGGCTTGGTGCCCACGGCGTTTGGCAGGCTTTGCCAAAAGCTCGGCCAACCGGTGCCGCTGTCATACTTGTGGGCAGAGCTATAAAGCGGGAGATCGCAGCCTTTGCAGTGAAAGGTGCCTGAGCGGGTTTCGGTATCCAAGGGGCTGGAAAAAGCCGTCTCCGTCGCCTCTTCACGCATCACGGCATATTCCACATCCGTCAGCATCGCGCGCCATTCGGCCTCGGATCGTGTGATCTCGAAAGGTCCTTCAGCGGCGCGCAGCGGCACAGCGGCAGAGCACAACATCCCGGCGATTAGTGTCCGGCGTTTCATCGGTGCCTCCTGGTCGTTTGAAAGACTCCCCTCGCACAACTCGAGGGGAGAGTTAGCGCAGTGAGCGGTTTTATTTCGGGACCAGAACCGCGTTCACCACGTGGATCACACCATTGGATTGATCCACATCGGCCACGGTGACTTTGCCCGCATTGCCGCTTTCGTCGAAGATGAAGACGTTGCCACCAACAACCTTGGCGGACAGAGCATCCCCGGACACGGCGTTGAAATGATAAAAGCCATCAGGGCTCGACTTGGCTGCCGCGATGATATCGGCTGCCGACCAGTCACCAGCCACGACGTGGGCGGTCAGCACCTTCTGCAGCATTGCCTTGTTTTCAGGTTTTAGCAGTGTCTCAACCGTACCAGCGGGCAGTTTGGCAAACGCGTCATTCACTGGCGCAAACACGGTGAATGGGCCTTCGCCCTGCAAGGTGTCCACCAGATCAGCTGCCTGAACGGCGGCAACCAGAGTGGTGTGGATCGGGGAATTGACAGCATTCTCGATGATGTTGCGCTCTTCGAGCATTGGCGCGCCACCAACGGTGGGATTCATGGCAAAAGCCGCAGTGGCCAGGGCGATTGCAGCGGTCGATGAGGCAACAAGTGTCTTGAATGTCATGGTCTTTCTCCTTTTTGAAGCGAGGCCGTTTGGCCTTGCGATGGAGAAGACACGGGGGATGAGCGAGAGAAGTTTCAGAAAAAATCTGATTTTTTGCAAAAAATCTGATTTTCTCTTCTTATTAGGTGCTTGTCACAGGCCCAACCGCCAGAACTTCACCAGTAGGCGCCCCTGTCGGCGAGCCGCCAGGAGGTTCATCGCTGATAGCCAATAGACCATTTACCAGTCTCTCAGCGATGTCTGGTGACACGTCGATTTGTGTTTCCACCTCAGCAGGCAGTACGCCCAGGGACACAGGCGTATCTGTACCCTCGGCAATCAACCAAAGCTCCAGCACACGGCCCGAGCGCGCGGCACCCGCCTCGCGGGTCAACTCAAGCGCACCCGTCTCTGCAATGAAGCGCGCCGCAACAACGAGCGTGCCGTCGTCCGCTACGACATTCGCAGTGAAGGTGGGATCAAAGCTTGGATTCTGCATCAGTACAGGGGTCAGTAAGACAGCCCCCACCACAATCACAGCGACGGTCACACCACCGACCAGCAAGGACCACAAGGACCGCTTAGGTTTGACTGTGTCCTGGAAAAGTGCGGCGTTGAGTTCGTCTTTGACCGACCCCGGTGGGGCGACAGGCGCAATTCCTTCGGCCATAGCGACAAAGCTCTCATCCCAATCGCGCACCAGGTCGCGCAAGGCTGGCTCCAAGGCCAACCGCGCTTCAAAGGCAGCCCGCTCATCCCCTTCAAGAAGATGCAAGACGTACTCACCGGCCAAGGCCGCATCGTCGTTATGATCTCCTTGCTGGCTCATCGGCTCAGGCAGTCCTTTAGTGTCAGCAGGCTGCGGTGCAGCCAGGTTCGCATTGTGTTCAGCGGAACATCGTATCGTGCCGCGAGGTCTTTATAGCTGTCGCCGTCCAGATAGGCCCGGCGCACCGCTTCTGATCTATCTGCTTGAAGTTCTTCAAAGCAGGCATTCAGCCTTTGTCGTTCCGACGAGGCTATCGCCTCCGCCTCGGGTGTCGGTGACCCGTCCGACAGATCGTGCGCATCGTCGATGTCCACGTTGCCCGCTTTTCGAGCCCGCAGCCGGTCAATGGCCGTGTTCCGCGTCAAGGTGATCAGCCAAGTCATCGGACTGTAACCATTGGCTTTATACCGGCCTGCTTTGTGCCAGACCTTCACAAAAACATCTTGCAGCGTGTCCTCAGCTTCAGCCCTATCTCCCAAGACACGGAGGCAGACGCCAAAAAGTTTCGCAGAGGTCGCATCATACAGGAAAGAAAACGCCGCCCGATCCCCAAGGCCCACACGCATGATCGCGTTTTCGATATCATTGGTATCGGTCAAAAGGGTCTGCATCCTGTAGTCTCGTCATGGAACCATGCTTCAGCGATCTTGGAAAAACCAGTGGGAATTCAAAATGAGAGCTGCGGGCAACTGGAATGCCAAACCCCATGTCAAATCGCATGTGTCACAAATGATCGTTTTTGGCACACTTCTCGAGAGCAGACGTTCGTGCGCAGTGCAGCATCGGTCACTCCGAGCTCCTAGCGGTCGATCTCGGTCATTCCATTCATAGGCAGCGGTGAGCCGCCCCAGGGCGTTGACGCAGGGTAATCACTGGTCGTACGACCCGCCTGTGAGATTAGGCGTAGTGTGCCGAAGGGGGCTGTGGAGACACGGTTCCCCGTTTCCTATGTGGTCTCCATTTTTAGCTAGGGCCCACTTCGCTGTTGTTCGTGTTTACAGCGGCGAAAGCCGCTTCTGAGCCCAGAATTCTCAGTTTCCAGATCACAGCAAATGGCGGCTACGTGCACTTGTGCGGGGACGGGACGAACAGCACTGGTATCAAGGAATTACAGCAGCGTTCAGCCAGCTTCGTACTTTGATCGCCAGTCGCGTTGCCTTACTTCAACAGCGCATGCAATAACCCAAAAGACCTTTTCCAATTAGTGCGTTCAGCGGAGCAGTTAGTGAGATGGCAGATAACGACAGTGGCACTCCAGCTACCGAAAGCAATCAGACACTCACAGGAACCGGAGCGGACGACCAGCTATCTGGCGGGCTTGGTGATGATGTCATCACGGGTGGCGCGGGTGACGATGTTCTGCGTGGTGACGGTCCAATTGCAGGTTCTTGGCACTATGAAACCTTTGATCGCAATTTTACCTCTGCGAATGGGCAAGCTTTTGACTTTGGAGGTGATGCAAGCGAGCGCACAGGGTCCGGTTATGTCACTGACTTTGATGAATCCAGCCTAACAAACGCTATTCGCGGAACGACAGGAAACCCGGGCGATTTCGGTGTTATCTACACCAGCACGCTGAATATTACCGATAGTGGCGTCTATACGTTCGCGACCAATTCTGACGACGGTTCGACAATCCAGATATTCGACAGCGCAGGTACTCCCGTCACGTTCACGCAGGATGGGACAACTGCGGATTACATGAACAACGACTTTCACCAGCCAGCTACGACAAGATCTGGTCAAGTCACGCTCGACAGTAATGAAATTTATACGATCCAGGTTCGGTATTGGGAAAATCAGGGCGCAGACGTTCTTCAGGTTACAGTCGACCCGCCTGGGTCGACGGGGGCGGTCAATATAAATGACAGTGGCCTGGTGGGGGTGCCCCCGGACCCTGATTATTCGACAACGGGCGTACCAGCTGGCGTTGAGGGAGACGACTTTCTCAGCGGAGGTGCGGGAAATGACACCCTTTGGGGCGATGGAGGCGACGACACGCTCAACGGAGGTGCGGGTGACGACATCATTGATGGCGGCAGGGGGGCAGACACGATCGATGGTGGATTTGGGCTCGATACCATAGACGGGGGCGAGGAAGACGACATCATTGCAGGTGGTGAAGGCAATGATGTGATCACTGGTGGTGTTGGTGATGACATCATATTTGGAGACGAGTTCGACCCCGGTGCGGGGAATGAATATTTTTATGTGGGCAATGCCTACATTGCCGACGAAAACTATACCATCACCGGGTCAGGCGATTTTGCGGGCCCCACAGCGAGTGAAATTCAAGTCACAACTGATCCCGTCACAATACGGTTTCTGGATGATGACACATCCTTGGGTGGTGATGACGGGGCAAATGAAGTCAGGGCAGACCCGACATTTCAGAGGGTTGAGATTGATGGGGTCGAATATGGGGCGAATCTGGATTTCAGCGTTACGTTTGAAGATCCCACGGGCACTGTCTACCGGTTTGCAGTGCTCGATGTCGACTTTGATGGGGACGGCTCCAACCAAGATGCCAATGAAGACGGCTATATCCTCATACAGATCGGTGGCCCGGCCATCGTGCCCGGAACTGTTCTTGATACTCGTAGTGGGTTTCAGAACATTTCCGCAACCGACTACGACGCTCTGAGAGCAGCGACTGCATTTAACGACACCATTGATGGCGGAGATGGTAATGACACAATCGAAGGTGGGCGTGGCAATGATGCCATCACAGTAGGTCGTGGTGATATAGCTACCGGTGGTGCGGACGCTGATACTTTTACGTTGGATTTTGGTCAAACCAGCACTGACGGATCAATGGTCGTTACCATTGACGGCTCAACTACCGAGATCGACGGAGTTGACAATGATAGCTTGGACCTGACTGGTTTTGGTACGTTCACTCTCACACAGACCACCGACACAGACGGTAATTCAACAAGCGGTACAGCAGTTTATGCAGATGGAACGACTGTCAACTTCACCGAAATTGAAAATCTGATTGTGTGTTTCGCAAAAGGAACACAGATCAAGACAAGTGATGGTATTCGCGACATTGAGAGCCTGCAAGTTGGCGACAAGCTCGTAACCAAAGACAATGGCCTGCAGTCTATTCGGTGGATCGGCAAGCGGACGCTGAGTGAAGACAAACTAGACGCCCACCCAAAGCTCAAACCCATCCGCATCAAAGCGGGCGCATTGGGCGAAGGGATGCCTTCACGTGATCTGATTGTTTCTCCACAACACAGGATCGTTGTTCGGTCCAAGATCGCAATCCGAATGTTTGACACGCAAGAAATACTTGTGCCTGCAAAGCACCTGATTGGCCTACAGGATGTGTCGATTGCTGCCGAAATGCGCGAAGTGACTTATTATCATTTGTTGTGCGACAATCATGAGATCATCGAGGCAGATGGCGCATTCGCTGAGACATTATACACGGGTACAGAGGCGATGAAAGCGATGTCGCCAGAGGCACTAGAAGAGATTATGCTGATCTTGGGAGATCAGTTCTCGACGCGCCGACCATTGGCCAGGTTCACGCCAAAGGGCCGGCAGGCCAAGAAATTGATAGAACGTCATATCAAGAATGATCGAGCGGTGTATTGTTAACTCGGTGGAAGAACAGCTGCGTGCACCTGACGTCTGACTTGGCGCCGTCAGGCAAGTTGAAGTGCAACCATAGACTTCAGTAGGACTACGGTTATCCGCCTGACCTGCCCCCTTCGCCGGCCCCTTGCGTATGAAGATAGTCTGCGAGTTTGTGCCTTGCCCCCCCAACTTTGAACCATCGAACGCGGCAAAGCTGGAACCGTTTTCGAACCGCTCGCCTTTTTACAGTATGAAGAGGGCCTTGGTTGCCTGTGGTGTATTGGAGGACGGTTTTAATATCTGGATCAATTGCTTCTGCCATGACCTCTCGGTACTTTGCACTTCGGCGAAGCCGAAGTGCATTGAGTTGAACGGGGACGAACATGAGCGCAATCGAAGCAGCCTTTCTCGGCCACCCCACGGAAGCAGAAAAGGTCAACTTGAGCGACTTCTCCAAGCTGGTAAAAGGTGACACGATCACAGTTTTTCTCGACAATGAACAACACGCGCAAATCGAGTGGCTCCATGATAGGGTCGAGCGAGACTTGGTTTACGGTGCTGTAAGGCTCAAGGATGGGCGCACTCTGCCGGTTGATTGTTATCTCGAGAACATAGGTTGTGGCCTTCTCTTTGACACCTTCAATTCGAAAGCCTTGAAAGACGGCTGCTCTGAGCACATCCAAGGGACGGTTTTCCTGTCTATGCCCTTGCCATCTCAGTTGCCAAAACGTTGGCAGCGCAGTGGAACTGGGCCAAAGTACGCGAGTTTTTCCGGCCGGGAGAAAACGACGATCGAGGAGTTTGTTGAAGATATCAAAAACAAGGGTTTCTCCGAAGGTCCCAGTTGGAGAGGTAGTGGGTTCGATATCAGGTTGCCGATCTGGCAAACGAGCTGGCAGAAGCAAGACTGTGATGTAAATGTTCGTGTTACACGGAAACGGCAGGGCTTTTTGAGATCTGCAAAGTTTCTGGTCTCGGTATCCGACCATTCTCACAGGCCAATTTGGAAACACGGAACACCTGTGATTTCTGAGGACGGGCTATTGCTTGATGAAGCGATTGATGCATTGTTATTAGGCCTTGATATAGCGTGGTCGAAGTCACAGGAAGTGCCGATCATTCAGGCTGCGGATTGAGAGCTTATAGATCGCTTTTGGCTTCTAAGGGTCAGTACAAGTACTTCGAGCAACGACAGCAAAGTTGCGCTTCCCCTCCGTGCGTGCCGATATTGATTGTCTAGACCTGCGGGGAGGGGCAGCGCCTTGCGTTGCTCCTGCAGCAAGAGGGCATCGCCCTGGTTGCAGCCTTCCAAACGTTGCAAAGAGCGCTATCTGCGCGACGCTGATACTTGCGCGAAGGGGAACATCTTCCTGGTCAGCTGAGGTGATTTAAACATCCGCTCTTTGAAAGCCCTTGGCGCGTGCAGGCGTGCTTGTTCTAAGCCTTGCACGGATCTCGAGTGTAGGCCTGACGAGTGGCATCACTGATGCTGAAGCGTTCGGCAAATCCGGGGCGGTTTATGTTTCTCCATGGCTGGCGTCTGTCGGACAGCCGGACCGCAACTTATCGTTGTGTGATCTGTTCTGGTGAAAACACTATGATCTGGGGCTTACCTTTGTAGAGGTTGATGGTTCCACCTATAGCTACGGATTTCCCAACTAGACCGTCTAGATTTTGGAACTTATGCGCGTGTTTCTTGAAAATGACGCCATAAAAGACATGATTGGGAAAGCGACCGCCGAAGTTGATAAAGGTCGTGCCATTCCGACTTCTCGACACTTGAGAAACCACTCCTTCAACCGTCGAGTAGCTTCCTATGTTCTGAGCTGCTTCACGAGGGCCGATAGTCTCCGCGTTGACGCAGGTTGTGAGAAACAGTGCAACGCCTAGTGCTGAAATGAACTGAAATACGTGGCGCATGAAGATCTCCAAATCAAAATTTGATGTGTCTACTTCTCTCGAGAGGTTCGGGCACGTCTGTGTCCAGAACAGTTGTGCTAAAAGCTTGCAAGTGGTTCAGTCAGCGTTCTGCAACGTGAAAAAAGAATACTTGGACCTTCGCTCGGTAAAACTTCGATACTCGCTCAGGGCTGGTTGGTGTGGTTGCCCCGCAAATTTACGGTATCGCAGCAGTTACGCTTCGAGGCCTTTACTGCCCTTTTCAAACTGAAATTAGACATTTGTATGGCGCTACGAATTCCACATTAAGGTCATAGCTTTCACACAGTTTGGTCAACGCTCACACGCATGCTTCTTCCGTATGGTCGATCCACAGGAAAAGCGACATGATAAAGAAAAGTCTTTTTATCACCGGTGTGGTCTTTCTAGGCCTCTCAGGCTGCGCCGAACAAACGATTTATGACCGGTACAAGGCAGGTTTACCTGCGGAGAATGTACTTTATCTCGCAGGAGCTACCGAAGCGTCCCGAAATAGGGATGTAACCAACTGCCAAGTGTATGCGGCCCAGCAAGTCCCACAAAATCAAGTTATCCGAACAAGCTCCTCTTACACGACACCAGTTCAGACAACTTGTAACCATATTGGTACGCAAGTCTTCTGCAATACTTCCGGTGGCCAGACATATGGCGGTGGTACCTACTCGGTGGATGCCAATGCAAATTTGCGGTCACGCGTTTATCACCAGTGTCTTGCAGATAGGGGATATCGCTATGTCAACCTTCCGGCCTGCCCGGCTGGTGTCGTCCTTAAAAACAGGGGTAAGCTTCCTCCTTTGTCGCGTACGACATGCTATATGGCGACGCCCGATGGTCGATCTGCTATCGGCGAGTACTAAGACTATTTGCCGAATACCCTAGCTCGCATCCCCCCGTTCGAAGGTTATCGTTGCGTGGTGTCTTCGGTTTGGCTTGATGGACCGTAATAAGGAGGCGCACTTTGCGTGTCTTGATCGCTATTGTCGTTGTCTTTTGCGCCACCTCTGTGTTCTCGGCCTCCCTGCATGTACGGGACGCTGATACCATTATTGTCGATGGTACTCCTGTTCGTCTAAACGGTGTTGATGCGCCTGAGCTGAAGACCTCAGCGGGCAAGGACGCCAAGCGATGGGTGGTCAACTATCTCCGCGGTAAGTCAATCACCTGCAAGCTGAACGGAGAGCGCACCTATGACCGGTGGGTCGGGATATGCTTCGCGGATGGAGAAGACATTGGCGCTGCGGTAATCGAGGCTGGCCATGCTCTAGACTGCCGGCGGTATTCAGGCGGCAGATACCGCAACCTGGAGACTCCTTCGGCCCGATCGCGGATTAAAAGAGCCCCTTACTGCGACTGAGTTCTGCTAGGCATCGGCAACTGTGTTCCGCATACGTTTCAATTCTCGGAGTGTATGGACAGGTCCCTGGTTCTTCATATGACGTGCGAGTGTGGTCGTGCCGGTAAAGTCGAAACCGAACTCTATGCAGATCATCGCGCCGTACTTCGCTGCGCAAGGCTCAGGGTTTGCCGATCCATAGGGTTGTGCGGTCGGCCGCCCCAGCATCCCGGTTTGCCCGTCGCGTGAGCATATCCTCCGGATGACCCCAAATCAGCCCGCCTCAAGGATCGCAGAACGTTCGGCGAGGGCGGGCCTATGGCGCGGAGTGGTCCCGTGTGTAAGGTCGCGCAGGCGGCTGTTGCGGCGCGCAGAAAACTTTTGTTCCCGGCAAGCCGGCGGCTACGCCGTCTCTGATCGAAGCATATTCGGACACCAAGCATTCGGCCATGTCCCCACACTCACGTGGTGGCCTTGGAGCCGAACACTGGAGGCCAGACATGGCGTAGGACACTGCAGCACTCACGAGACCATCGAGCTTTTCGGATTGACCGAGAAGGATGCAGAGCTTCCGACCCCTGAGGATCATACCCTGACCGATCACATCATCCGCTAGAGCTTCGAGTCTCTTTTCGGGCAGCTGCGCGGGACCGGGCTTGAAATAGAGATCGATCCGTTGGCGCATGGGATCGCCACGATCCTACAGCGCCGCAATGTGGTGCTCAGCAAAGAGGGCTACCGCACCTCCGACAGGATCGGCGCGCTGGCACAATCCCACGATGGATCGGAGATCGCCGAGACCGCAATTGAGGAGGCGCAAGCGCGCTTTCTGCACCTCCGATAAATCGTGAGTGTTATCGAGATGATGAGCGAGGCAGCGGCGGGTGGCCTTTGGGCACACCCCGGCCAGGATCGGCGGAACTAGGACGCGGAAGGTGGCTGCGGCGTGATGGCAAGGATCATCCGGATCATTCCTTTTTGCTCATAGATGTGGATCGCACGGGGTCGGCCCAATCGTGCCCTGCGCTTCGCTTCGGCAAGCACAAATGCGGCTTCCATGGCGGAGCCGCGGACCCTCCGCATTTGCGCTTGCGACCGGGCCTCTTGCCCCCGTGCCGGGTGATCCCCATCGCAACAAGGAGTAACCCAAATGACCAACCACTACGTCGCAACCGTCCCGGTCAAGTTTACCGACACCGATGGCCAGGAGCGCACCCGTTTTCAGCGCGTGGGTGCGATGTTCCGCAACACCCGGGGCGGGGATGGCTCGGAGTTCTTTAGCCTCAAGCTCGACTTTCCCGTCGCGGTCTCGGAGCTGGTGGTGTTTCCGCCGAGCGCAAAGGATCCCCAAGACTGAATCCTCTGACGAGGATGGGCCGCCCCAGGACGATCTTGGGGCGGCCCGACCCCTGTTCCAGGGATGCCGTCACTGGCGCGTGTGATCGCCTACAGCGACCTCCTCTTGGTGCCGGTCGCCGCGCGTTCAAGGGACGCACTCCCCCCGGAATGATCAGGCCGCGACAGACCGGCCAGTCAGCCTCAAGGGGGCCATCCACAAAAACCTATCGGCCAGGGCCTCCCGGTTTTTGCGGCAGAGATTTGGCCGAGCCAAATCTGGCCCTCCTTGACCCTGCCTGTCCGCCCTGTCGGTGGGGTTTGCGCCCGCCCGCGGTTCCGTCCGAACACATGCGTGTTCGGCCAGACCTTCGGGCGGTTTTGGGGAAGGGGACCCATTGGACAGGTGGGTCGCCCGATGGTGAGGGTGGCAGAGCCGCGTCCCTGCGGGCCGCGGGGGAAGCGGACACCAAGGCTGCCTGAGCCTGAGTGTGACGTAAGTATATAATTGACTGCTAGGTATATTATCGTAAGGTGGGGGCAGCCTTGGTGGAAGGTGGCAGGAAATAGGGGGTCTTTCTTCCGCATGTCCCGAACAAAACGCCTGACAGAGATCGAGAAGATGCAGATCGTCCGCGAGGCCGCGGAGGGTGTGTCGACGTCTGAGCTGGCTGAGCGTTTCGAGGTCACATCGCGGGCCGTGCGCTACGTCCTGAAAGCCGATGCCGAGCGCCAGACGGATGCCGCGATCCCGGTCTCGGCGGTCAGTGTGAAGGTCACCGCTGCGGAGCTTGCGGCGCTCGACGAGGTGTTGGCGAAGGCCGGGATCGAGAGCCGTGCCGAGGGGCTGCGGCGGCTCATCCAGGCGGCGAGTGGGGTGTTCGTTCCGGACGCGCAGATGGCAGCAGAGATGGCGCGATACAGGGCTTCACTGCACGAGGTCGGCAATGGGGTCGCGCAGATCGCCAAGCATATGACGCGGGCCAACCGGCAGGGGCAGGGCGCTGACGGTTCCATGAGTGCCGAGTTTTCTGAGCCGCGCCTTGCGCAGATGCGCGGGTTGGCGCGGTTCATCCTGGATTCCGCCGATGAGATCGATCTGCTTCTGCGGCGTCGGCGCGACGCGATGCAGCTCGAGGCCACGGCCGCGCTAAGGGAGTTTGCCCATGCGGCTGAATGATGCGGTTGACGCTGTCACGGGCGAGGTTTTCCGGGACGGCTGGAGCCGGATCCGGGGCTCGATGCAGGGGCTGCATGTCGCCAAGCAGAGCCAGCTTGTGCGTGCGGCAGCCGGGCACCGCCCGGCGGTCTTCAAAGCGATCCGGGGCGGGGGGACGCACACCAAATCGCAACTCGCAAATCAGCTTGATTATCTGACCACCAAGTCCACCCATATCGTGGACTCGAGTGGGTTCCTGGATGGCAAGGCAAAGCTTGAGGCAAAGGACATCAAGGATCTGACCGAGCGCTTTGCCAAGCGATGGGATGCAGGCTTCAAACCCAAGCTTGGCCAGACCACGCACATGCTCATGTCCTTCCCGATCGGCACGCGGGGCGAGGATGTGCGAGACATCGCGACGGATGTGGCCGAGCGGTTCTTCCAGAGTGACGCGGGGCATTTCGACTACATCATCGCGGTGCATGAGGACCGCGATCATCCTCATGCGCATGTGGTGCTGAACCGCCGCTCGCAAGAAGGCGAGTTCTTTTTCCTCGGGCGCAACCATCGCTTCAACTATGACGATTTCCGCCTTGCCATGGTCGAGGAGGCCGAAAAGTATGGCGTACGCCTGGAAGCCACGCGGCGGGTGGATCGCGGGGTTGTGCATTACCCCGCCACTACCCGCGAGGTCTATGCGGCGAAAGAAGAGGGCCGCGCGCCCCGCGAGCGTGAACGCGTGGGGGCCGACCTGACGCGGACGCTGGCCGAGATCGCCAACACCAGAACCGTCTACCATTCGCTTGCCGCTGAGGCTTCGCGCGAAGCCTGCGAGGAAATTGCCGCAGCCCTCTTCCGCGCGGGCGAGGTGCTGGCGCATGGCGGGCAGGTGGACCGAACAGGAGATGTGTATATGGCCGAGGATCAAAGCTTCGAGGATCTGAGAAGCCTCTATGCGGAGAAGCTCGCACGGGTGCAGGGCATGATCGCCGAGAAACCCGATGCCGAGCGGCCCGTGCTGGAAAAACGCCTCATCGAGATCCAGGCGCAGGTCCAGCACATGCAGCCTCTCGGTTTGCGATCATCCACGCTCTCCGAGGCTCCTTCGGAAGGCGGGATCTATTCTGAGGCCAATATCGACGCCAAACAGCTAGAACGTCTTTCCGAGCCGGACTTGCGGTCGCGCATAGACACCGCCCTGCGGGGCACAGGGATCAGCACATCGGAAGTGGTGGCCCGGATCGAGACGGGCGCCTCAAATGCAGCGCTCGAGCATCAATGGATCGCCAATGATCTCTCCAACGTGGCCGAGGCGCGGGACCTGAACCTTGAACGCCGCGCCGACCTGGAAAAGGCGCGTGACATCCTGAATGACGTGCATGTCGAGCTTGGCACGCTTCTGGAACGGGAGAACGTGCTGCGCCGGGATGGGGTCGTGGAGGAGAAAGCGGTCAGCGAGCGGTTCCACTATCACGAGGACGCGGTCCGGGCGATGGAAGGGACAATCCGACAGGAGATGCGCGCAGACGGCCTGACAGCGCAGCAGATCGAGGACCGGGATTGGCAGGTCGTCTCGCGGGCGGAGCGCCGGATCGAGACGGAGCAGCGCGCGTATCTCGAGGCACATCCGGAGCTGCTCGCACGCCCGGGCGATGTGATCGACCGGTCTGAGCCCTACAAGGAGACGATCACCGATGCGACCCGCGCCGGTGAGATCACCCGCGAAGTCGACCGGATCATGGAGGGACGCGACCTCCGCACGCCAGTAGCGGATGCTGTCGCAGATGACTTGCACGCCCGCTATCCGGACATGCCCTCCCACCTCGCCCGTGGGCTCGGCGCGACCTATGCGGCTGTCGTCGAGATACGCGACACGGAGGCCATCAACCAGGTTCGCCGCGACAACGAGTTGCGCGAGGGGCTTGGGTCTGCCAAGCGCGACGACCTCCTCGCAGCCCGCGGTGAAACGGCGCCGCAGACTGACCGTACCGACCGTCTTGCAGACGAGATTGCGCGTGTCCTGGACCATGAGCGGGCGGGGGAGTTGTCCGCCCCTTTCGAGACCGAGGCGGAGCGGAACGCTTTCCGCGACGAGATCGCGCGGGTCCTGGACGTTCGCCAACGCGAGCGGCTCACATCCGGTGATGCCGATGCGCTGGACAAGGTTCTCGAGGACCGTCTCGACCGGCTCTATGTGGCCAAGGTCTATCTGCAATCCGATGATGCGACGGCCAACACGGAGGCCTTGCGCCAGGTGGTCGATGATCTCGCCGATGCCGAATACGAAAAACACCGCGCGACAGACGTGGATGGCGAGACCGAGCGGGGCCAGGTCCATTGAGCGACGCCATGGGAAAAGCGCGGATTGCAACTGGGATCTTGCTCGTCACGCTGGTGACCGGGGCCATGGGATATACCATCGCCTCGGCGGTTCTGAGCTACCAGGATCTCGGCTTCGGGGCCGAGATCGACTTTGCTTATATCGCGCAGAACTATCTGGCGATCCTCGATCGCCGCCCGGAGGACGCGCAACTCATCCACCTGAGCATCGGCAGCTTCGCCGCTGCCGGCCTGATGCTGAGCCTTGCCCTGTCGGGCTCGACCCTCACACGCTTTGGCCAGACCCATTGGCAGTCTGGGCGCGAGATGAAGGCCAACGGGTTTTTCGGCGCTCCCGGGACCGGGTTCATCCTTGGTAAGCTCGGGACTCCAAAATCCCGCGCGAAATACGTCTGCTCAAAAGTCTTCCCGCACGCGCTGATCGTGGCCCCCACCGGGCGCGGCAAGACCACGGGCTTCGTCATTCCGAACCTGCTGACCTGGCAAGGCTCCGCCGTGACGCTCGATGTGAAGGGGGAATGTTTCGAGGCCACGGCGCGCCACCGCGCCGCCCAGGGCGACAAGGTCTATCGCTTTGCTCCGACGGATTGGGAGGGCAAGCGCACGCATCGCTACAACCCGCTCTTGCGCATCTATCAACTGAAAGATCCCGCGCGCCAACAGATGGAGTTGCAACTTCTTGCTACGCTTTTCTTACAGAGCGACAACGACCGGGTGCAGGGCCTCCTCAAAGGCGGGATTGATCTCTTTGTGGCAGCAGGCCTGCTGGCGTTCCAGCGCAAGCGTCCGACCTTGGGCGAGATCTACCGCATCGCGGCCTCGGGCGGGAACAAGCAGAAGGAGTATTTCGCGCGGGGTCACGAGGTCGACAACAGGGCGGCCAAACTGATCTTCACGCGGCTGGCGTCCACCAACAACGATACTCTGACGTCTTATGTTTCACTCCTGATGACCTCGGGACTGGATCAATGGCAGAACCCGGCGATCGATGAGGCGACGGCGGTCTCGGATTTTGATTTCCGGACAATCCGCAAGAAACCCTTCTCGGTCTATCTCGTCGTCCAGCCGTTGATGGTGAAGCCGCTGGCGCCGCTGATCCGGCTGTTTTTCTCCGATCTTCTCTCGGCCATGCAGGAAAAGGACCCCGGGCCGGATGAGCCGTGGCCCGTGATGATCATGCTAGATGAATTCAACCGTCTTGGCAAAATGCCTATCGTGGTCGAAAGCATCGAGACCCTCCGCGGCTATCGCGGTCATCTGGCCGTCGTCACCCAGACGATTCCCGCCCTCGATGAAATCTATGGTGAGAATACCCGCCGAGCCCTGCAGGGCAACGCGGGGGTGAAGCTCTACCTCACGCCCTCGGATGAAAAAACCGTCGAAGAGCTGAGCAAGGCGGTTGGCAAGACCACGAAGACCGTCATCACGCGTTCGCAATCCATCGGCAAGAACCCCTTTGAAGGGCGCAGCCAATCCACACGAACCGAAGAAAGCTCGTTGTTGCCTGAAGATGAAGCGCGCCGCCTGCCGCTCGACGAGATCGTCATGGTGATTGATGCCCAAATGCCGGTCCGGGCGAAGCGAATCCAGTATTTTGACGACCGCCTGTTCAAAACGATCCATGATGCACAGACGGGAGACTTGCCGTTTCCAGAGCCGGGGGGGGCGCAGGGTAAGCTGCCACTTACTATGCGCGCGATGCCGATGGCACCGCCACCGGACGAGTCAAGCGGACCCGAGGCCGACGGTAAGGCCGCACGCCAGACTGCTGACGGCCAATCGTCTGGGCCATCTGGCGCTGTTCCCAAGAAGACCGCGCCCATCGTTCAAGCTGTGATCGCCGAGGCGCAGCGACAGATGGAAATGGATCTTGAAGGTGCAGTTGCTGACGCTGAGGCCGCGCGCATCGTTGATGAGGCCCAGATGCGCTCCGCTGTCGATGGTTTGAACGACATGGAAGCTATGCTGCAGGAGGATCGCGGTCAAAAGCTGGTTGGTCGGTAGCGTGCGCAGATCCTGTGTGTCGTCGAGCTGGGTCTGTTACAACCCAATCATGACACGCGCGCAATACGCCACGATGATAAGACTACAGGTGAGAAAGTCGTTCGAGAGCGGATCCCTCGAACGGCTCAAAGTGATCTGCCTCCCACTGGAGGCTCCGCGTGCGCATGGCGCGAAGGGGTATAATATCTATTCTGCGAGCTTCTCGATGTGCAGCTTCTGTCGCGACCTAAGATGCAAGAATATGCTCAACCTGCTGACCACGAGGAACTGTTATAGAGAATGTACACCCCTCACCTGGTGAAGACGAAAGCGAAATACTTCCGCCCCAGCTCTCAACCGTCTTCTGAACAAAGGCGAGGCCCAGGCCACTTCCTGAGACTGTAGACGACAGTCTTTTGAACGGCTCAAATACAGTATTTTGATATTTCTCGGGGATACCAACACCGTCATCGGACACGTGAATTTGGACATGGCCGAGGTTTTCCGTCGCAAAAACCTCAACGGTCCCAACTCCCTTGCCGTGATGCTTTAGTGCGTTGCTGATTAAGTTCCGCATCACTGTTTCGAAGGCGATGGGATCTGCAAAAATCTGGGGCATTGCCTGAGGCGTCTTAATCGTGAATCCTTCTGGGGGCTCGATAATTTTCAAAACGTTTGCGAGGCGATCACAGGGATCAAAACTTTCAGGTCGCCCATTTTGCGTTCCAGCCGAAGCATATGTGAGCAGGTCTTCAACCAATGTGCTCATCGCATCGGCTTGTTGCGTCAACAACCCCAAGTACTCTTCGACCTGCTGTGGAACCTGAATTTTTGCCTCGTCGAGGTCTTCAATGATGAACTCGACCAGAGGCGCAATTCTCGAAAGTGGACTCCGTAAGTCATGTGCTGCAATCGCGGCAAAAGATTCCAACCGCGCGTTGACAAGCTTTAGTTCTTCGGCCTGTTGCACGATAGTCTCCTGCAGGGCTGCTTGGGCGGTCACGTCGACCCTGATCGACGCATAGTGATCCGCGCCAAGTCGGAAATCGCGCGCTTCATAAACCAAGCCATTCTTAGCCTTGACCAGCCGCCTGTTGTCCATCCCTGCCTCTACAGAGGCGATCACATCTGAAACAAATTCATCAATCGACTTGTCATTCACGCCGAATTCAACAACTGCCGCTTTGTAAGACACACCGATCAGGTCAGCCATCGTTGCGCCTGCGTCGACCTGTGGTACGAGACGAGGAAAGCTCTTTGCGAAACCAGCATTCCGATGCACGGCGCGCATGTTTTGGTCATAGATTACGATCGCAGCGTTGAGCTCATCCAACGCGTTGACGAGTAGGTCGTTTGCCTGGTTGGCCCGGAGTGCGCGTGCCGCTTCGCGTTTATAGCGAAGAACACGTACTCCTAAATAGCCGGTCACCGCCGTGAACAGCGCAATGGCGATCGCTACGAACCAGAAGGCGGGCTTCTCATAGAGGTAGGTATCGCGCCCGAACCAACTTTCCCTGAGGGCTTTGATCGTGGCAGGCGATAAAGACCGATCCAAGGCTTGATTTAAGTTGAGCAAAAGATCCGCGTGCGTCTCGGAAACCAATATTGCATAGGGCATCGAGACGAGGCTTGGCTCCAAGGTGATGATTTTGCCAAAAACATTTGCCTCTCGTAGTCGGGCCGTAAACGCCTCTTGCCCAGACACCACCGCATCGACCTCACCAAGCAAAAGCGGAACGATCAAATCGTCTGTCTGCTGAAATTCTACGATTTCAGCGAAAGGGATCATCCTGGCCGCTGAGGTTGAGGCGCTGCCTTTCACAACACCAATGCGCTTTCCTGCCAAGTCTTCGCTACGGGCAAACCCACTTGTCCTCAGAGTGAATGCGGCCAGCTTGATACTGCCAACCTCTTGCGTTGCAAGGACTTCCTCCAGTCGCGCAGGGGTTGTTACCATAAATGTACTCAGGTCAGCCCCGCCGGAGGACAGCAATTCCAAAGTGTGTCCGGGATTGGTGGAATGCACAAACTCAGGCTGATGACCGGCTGTTTCTAAAACGCGCCGGATGACGTCGATCGAGAAACCGTCAGCCGCCCCCGCTTCGTTGGTAAAACTATAAGGGGGAAACTCAGTATACGCGACTTTTAGAGGTTCGGCAGCGATATATGTGGGGATAAACCAGAGTGCCGTTGACAGAGCGACCAAGAGGTCTGTGAAGCCGAGTTTGTGCTGCACACGAGGCATATCAATATCCAAAATTAAAAACTGGTTAGAGTGTCGATACCAGTCCCATTCCTAAGAGAGAGTAAATATTGTAGTTCGGTCATCAGCGTACCTCGGCAACGGTCATCCCTTGCCGTCCCTGCGCAGGGCTTGCGTATCAGCTAGAGTGTTGCTCTCATCAAGAAGAGGCCCCTCCCGCAGTGGGAAGGGGCCTCTTTGGTATTCGCCACCAGCTATGCTGCGTGGCTCAGCCGGGGGAGTTATCCTTGATTGTAGGATTGTCCTTCAGCCGTGTTCCCAATCCCCGGCTCCAGAACATCAGAGAGCTCGGCCTCATCGATTTCCGCCATATCTGCGACGCCGTCCTTGTTCACGTCGACTTCTTCAAAGACTTTCTTGGTGAGCGATGGATATTCATCCTTCAACTCAGCGAAGGTCAGCGCACCAGCTTCCTCCACGCCATATGGCGATGGGTCGTAGGTGCCGCTGGCCTCGGTCGCGCTCATGTCTACGTTCAGCACGCCCGACTGCTCGGCCGCATCAACCTCTGCCATATCTGCGACACCGTCCTTGTTCACGTCGACCTGTGCAAAGATCTTGCGGTCGATCGCGGGATAGGTCTCTTGCATCTCTTTAAAAGTCTGCGCGCCCGCAGAGTTCAGATCGGCCATTGCCGGGGCAGCCATCAGGGCGGAGATTGCGGCGGTGGTCAGTGCGAAACGTTTCATTGTGTTGTCCTCCTTTTCAGGATCGCGGTATGTTTTAAACGGCTTGCGCCTTCGTTCCACCCCAACAACACGCCACATCCAATGTTGTTCCTGATGCTCCCGTTTCTGTGATGAGAACGTTATCGGACGGCTCGGCACAGTCCCGTCGGGATCACACAGGGGCCGAGCCAAGCAGTCGGCTTGCTTCTGGGATATCTCAGTTTCACACATGTCGCAGATGGTCGGCTCGATGATGCGCTGACGCGCTATCAATCTGCCCCAAACGTCGTAAAAAGCATAAATATCTATCTGAAACGTAGTCTTATACCATCAACCCAGGGAGCCTGTCTCAATTTCGCCGCGATCTGAGCATGGCGCGAGATCCTGTTCGACACACCAGAATATTCAGTCATGAAGGCACGAAACGGACGTTTGACTGTAGTGCATCGAAAGCCCAGCACTCGTCCATTCTCTGGGGGGGATCGTTTGCGCGCGCAAAAATGGTAAGTTAACAGCCCGCCAGAGTCTTTCGACCCCTCGTAAAGATCGGAGCGCGCGGATGTTGGAAACGCTCATTGTTCGCCCCGGCCAAAGCGTTCCTCGTCGTCGAGCGTTTCGGATGCAACATGTACAGTAGCATCCGAAGCCATTAGCCAATTTGAGCCAAAATTACGCGGTAGCTGGCGTTCCAAAATGATGAAACTTTGGCTCCCTCAGAAATTCACTAATACGCTCAGCAATTAGCCCGCGGTCATAATCTAGGGTGGCCACATGAAAGGACCGCTCCAACCAACCAAGGCGTATCTCGCTTGACCCCACCGATGTCGCAATGCGAGGTGCGTTTTCTGGGTCAACTACATTATCGCGGCGCGATTGCTGGATTAAGATCGGCTGTCGTATCAGTGGTAGCAGCGCACCGGTGGCATTGGTCAGGAGAAAACGCTCTTTCAACGTTACCTGTGGAATTAGATCATAGCATATCTCGGCCACACCTGGTTCAGCGATGTCGGATCCAATACCGGTGATAAAGTCTGCACCTTCCGTTTTGTATAGCGGTGCAACCACTTCGGGACGATAGAGGCCCGTTGAGCCATTGATACTGACTACGCCGTGTATTTTGTCTGGAAACCGGGCCGCGAGATTGAGTGCTAGTGTCGCGCCCAATGAAAGGCCACCGACGATCACCTGCCTGCAGCGGGGCGACAGGGATTTTAGGGCCGCTTCGGCTGAACTCACCCAATCGGTTTGGGTCGTCCTTGCCAAGGCTGCAGGGGTATCACCATGCCCGGCCAATAGAGGGCAGTAGACGGTGGATCCGCTCGCCGCGTGAACTTGGTGGGCGACCTCTCGCACGCTCTGCGGGGTGCTGGTGAACCCATGGAAAAAGAGGAATCCTGTATCGTTGCCGTCGAGAAGAAAAGGCTGCGTTTCGGGCAGGTCGAAGGGGGCGATCCGGGCTTGTTTCATAGGCGCATATGACCGCGTTACCCTTGCGCCACGCAAATAGACTTGTGGTATCGTGCGATAACCGAACGCGATCAACCGAGCGGGGGGAAATGATTGCGGAACTGGCGCAGTAGCCCGGTATCGGCCTTGATATTCCACGCCATCGAGATTGTTGCCTCTGCATCCAACCCGGTAACAGGCACCAGTTCTAGCGCGGCGGGTAGGCTTTCGGCCATGCTCATGGGGAAGAAGGTCAGACCTCTGCGTTCGGCCACGCGCTGCAAAATTACCTGCACATCCCACGCTTCATCCACCACCACGGGAGTAAGGCCCGCGCGTTCGCAAGCGCTGTCGAGTAGGGCACGCCACGATCGCCAGTTCTCTCGCAGCCCCATCACGAATGGCATCTCCACCAAATCAGCCACCTGAGCGGGGGCTTCGCCTGCGGGGGTAACCACACCGATCCGCGAACTCCAGACAGGCATCTGGTCGATCCCCGGTGCGCCAACTGTGGGGTGAGACAACAAAAAGCCAAGATCGATCACGCCGGATCTTATATTTCTCAGCATATTATCCGTTGACATCACATGCATCTCAACTTGCACACCGGGTACGCTCTGGTGGAACGCATCCAGCGCTTCCGAAATCTGCCGCGAGGTGGCAAGGGCGGAATAGCCCACGATGATATGCCCGCGCGCGCCGGCGGCATTCTGGCGAGAGGCACGAATTGTTCGCTCGAACTGCGCCACCGCTTGGCGCGCGTCATCGAGGAAAACGGTGCCCTCCGGTGTAGGGATCACGCGTGGGCCGCTGCGGTCGAATATCCGAAACCCCAAATCAACCTCAGTGTCTTTCACGGCTTTCGAAATGGCCGGTTGCGCGATATTGAGCAGCTCAGCTGCGGCGCGAAACCCTTGGGCATCGGCCACGGCCAAAGCGTATCGCAGATGCCGAAGATCGAGCCTTGTGGGTTTCCTGTGGTCATTCATCGGCTTTTCCGCATTGATCGTGTTTCGTTATCACTCGATCAGCCATCGCTATTTGTCAACTGCTCCTCAAGCGGTGAGGTTGAATCGGAATTACGGGCCCGGTTCCCGTCTTGGTATGGGGAGGAGGCCCGATGCTAGCGCTGTTCAACAGAGTATCCTCTTGGTTGATGTTTATCGGTGGCTTCGGTGTCATTGCGATGATGCTGAATATTGTTGCCGATGTTGTCGCTAAGCTGGTGTGGAACGCGCCGATCCAAGGTACGGTCGAGATGTCGTCCTACTATTATATGGTCGCGCTGGTCATGCTGCCGATGGCGTTTGTCGAAATAAAGGATCAGCAAATCTCCGTCGATCTCCTGTTCAACCACTTCCCGGCATGGCTTCAGAAACTCGCGCTAATTTGCAGCTGCGTTGCCGCAGCCGCCATTTTGGCCGTGATGACCTGGCGCACGGGGCTTGATGCCTTGCGAGCACTGCGTGTGGGGGAGGTCGTGATGGGGGGGCGTGAGGTCATTGTTTGGCCGTCGCGCATGGCTCTGCCGTTGGGTTTTGGTTTAGCCAGCCTCGCCGCCTTGCTGCGTGCGACATTGGTTCTGCGCGGGAAGCCTGCCATCCAGTCCGAGTTTGATAGGGGCATGTCATGAGCAACCTCGTTATCGGCTGGATTGGTGTGGGTGCGCTCTTTGGTCTGCTGGCTTTTCGGATGTCCATCGGTACGGCCCTTATGGCAGTGTCATTCGTTGGCATTACCGTGATGCTCAACTTGCAAGCTGCTTTCGGCATCGTGAGCGCCATGCCTTTCAACTTGATCGGAGACTGGTCGCTGACGGCAATTCCGATGTTCTTGTTCATGGGGTTCATCGCCGCAAATACCGGACTTACTGCAGGCGCTTTCGATTTATTGCGCGTCTTGTTGGCGCGAATACCCGGCGGGCTGGCCTCCGCAAGTGTCGGTGCTTGCGGTCTCTTTGCCGCCGCCTCCGGATCTTCAATCGCAACGACTGCCGCGATGTCGAAAATTGCCGTGCCGGAGATGCTCAAAGCGAAGTACCATCCGTCATTGGCCACTGGTGTCGTCGCAGCCTCGGGTACGCTTGGCTCCCTGATCCCTCCGTCAATCCTTATGGTCCTCTACGGCATTTTTACCGAACAATCGATTGGCCAGCTCTTCATCGCGGGCGTCATTCCCGGTGTACTCTCGGCCCTTGTGTACATGGCAATGATCACGGTTCGCGCTTCGATCGCACCCAAGTTGGCTCCGCCCGTTGTCGAGCAGGTTGATCGGGCGCAATTGATTGGCCTGCTTTGGTCGGTCTGGCCCTTTCCGGTCCTGGTTTTGGGCGTGTTGGGTGGCATTTTCGGCGGGTTTTTCACTCCGACTGAGGCCGGTGCTGTGGGTGCCTTTCTTGCGGCGGCGGTCGCTATGTTGCGCCGCTCCCTGACCCGTAAAGCGCTGGCCGAGGCGATCCGCCAAACCACGCTGGCGACGTCTTCTATCTTTTTTCTCTCCATCGGTGCGGTGATGTTCACTCGTTTCATGGGGCTGTCTGGTGTGCCACGTGCACTAACCGACATGATGCTTTCCGTGTCCGACAATCAGATCGTGATTATCTTAATGATTGCAGTGCTTTTCGTGATCTTGGGGATGGTGATCGACTCCATCGGATTAATCCTGCTGACATTGCCAATCCTGCTTCCGGTGCTGGAGGCCGCTGATATCAATCTGATTTGGTTCGGTATTATCTGCATCAAGCTTCTAGAGATCGGTTTGGTGACACCACCAGTTGGATTGAACCTTTATGTTTTGCACAGCGCGCTCTCGGGCGAGGTAACGCTGCGCAATATTATCTCAGGCACAACTTGGTTCATCGCCATGGACATCGTGACGCTTGTTATCCTGATCGCGTTTCCCGCGATCAGCCTATTCCTGCCCTCACTCATGGCGCAGTGACCCTTTTTATTCGGAGGAGACGACAACATGAAACTCAAAACATCTATTCTGGTTCTCGCGGTCTGTGGCCTCGGTACTGCTGCCGCGGGACAGAATGCGAACCACTTTTTCGCAGAGCGTCATTCGATGGTGCGCGGTCCTTACGTTGAATTTGCTGAACGTGTGGCCGAGGAAACCAATGGTGAGCTAAACTTCACTGTCTTCTCCGGTGGCTCCTTGTTACCACCCGCGGCTTCATTGCAAGGCGTGCGGGATGGTGTGGCTCAGGTGACTTATCACGCCGGCACCTACACACCCTCCGAGCTGCCCGTCGCGAATCTGATCGGAAACTTCGCATTCTACAATACAGACCCTATGGTCATGGCTTTTGCCTCGACCGAGTTCGGTCTGACCAATGAATCCGCTTTGGCCGAGTGGAAAGAGAATGGCTTGGTCTTCGGCGGCGGCTATTCGACCTCCGAATATTATATGATGTGTAACACGCCCGTCGCCACCTACGAAGATATCCAAGGTAAGCGCTTGCGCATGGCGGGGGGGGCTTGGTCGCGCTTTGCCGAACATGTCGGTGCCGTGCCCGTCTCAATCCCATCAAGTGAGATGTATACCGGCCTCGATACAGGCTCACTCGATTGTGCCGTCGCTGCTGCCGACGCGCTCGATTCCTTTTCGCTTTCGGATGTGGTAACGCATTTGAACAAGCTTGCCGTGGGGAATTACTACGCTGGTTTCGAGTGGGGCTACAATTCGGCTTTTTGGCAGGGGCTCTCCGAAGAGACGCGCAACGTGTTGTTTGATCAGATGGCCTATTACCTTGCTCAACACCGCGTTGAGTTTGACAAGGATGTCGACAAAGCCGTCTCCGCAGCCAAAGAGGGCGGTATGAAAGTCTTTGAGCCAGACCAGGCTTTGAAAGACGCACTGGCAGAGTTTGTCAAAGCGGATGAGGCCGTGCTGATTGAAAATGCGAAAAGCCGCGGGATCGATGACCCTGAAGCGCTTCTAGAAGACTATAAACGCATCGTGGATCGCTGGGCCGAACTGCTAGCCAATGTGGACCAAACCGACACCGATGCGCTAGCCGCCCTGGCAAAGGCCGAGATCTATGACAAGCTGGATCGCGCAAACTACGGCATGAATTAAGTTCGAAAAGATGTAAAGGCTGGGGGAGCCGGAATGGTGTCCCCTAGCTATTCTGTATTTGTAGCCAGTGCCCGGACCTGTACCAGCATCTCACGTTGAGGCACAACGTGATGCGACACGCCTTTAATCGTTGAAAATCAGCGTCCAGCACGTTTTGAGGCCTGGCATCCGATTGGTAACTGGCTTGACCGACACTCCTTTCCTATCGGCGAGCTTGCCATTTGTGTCCATCCGGTAAGCCGCGTGGTTCGAGAGGACGGAGCCGATCGGTGTCATCGGTCATAGCCTCCGAAGGCGTCGCCTGGTCGTCGGTTCCGTGTTCCGGTTGCGAGCACATGAAGCGGGTGAGGTTTACAAGTTCAAAAATCTCCACACTCCTGAAAAGCGAGTGCGAGCAAGTTTCGGTCTGTACTTCTACCACACGCGCGCCGTTGCTTTTGTCAAAGCAGCACGTTCAGCCGATCGCCTCAATTCCCGCCTCACGCCGGTGCGACACCGCGCGGCACTTTATTGCGGTTTTGTTTTTGTTCAGCAGATATTAGAGGATGTGGCCGGAGGCAGGAGCTCGGGAGCCGGGTCTTGGCCGTCAAGAGTTTTTAGCTAAGAGAACTAACCTTGCCGACCCGGCATGCCTGCTCAGTCAATCAGGCTGCCGCTCTAAAGCTTGCAAAGATCTCAAATCCTGATTGAACGATGGCCTAGCCCCCGTTCGTACAGGATTTCTTGCTGATGTGCACAAGATATGACAGCCTCGGACCGTGCCTCGTAGCGGAGGCACCATGCATCATGACCACCTCCGGGCTACAAAGAAGAAACGAGGCCGCCTCGCGTCAAGGTGATCTTTTAAGAACAAATGTCAGGACCGTTCGTGTACAGATTGCTTGCATCTGAGATTGTTAGGATGAAGAGTTCTGCACGATCAGAGGTTGTCACATCTGACGTCTCCAACAAAAAATATCAAGTCAGCATTATTACGATGTCCATTTTCACGAACACACTCTACCGCAGACTATTGCGCTCAAATTTGTTGTTTCGTTCGAGTCTCGCTGCTCTCATCTTCACCGCTCTTTTGCAGGGCACTGAACCCGCCCACTCAGAACCTATGCCCCCCTTGTCCGATCTGTCGGGGCATACGCTGCTAGGAGCGACCGTTGGTAGCTATGCGATCTGGTCTGTGTACCTTTCACCAAATGGTACTGCAAAGTTCACTTATGCCAGCGGAGGACGTGGAGAAGCTGCATGGCGCATCGCCGATCAAAATGTCATTTGTTTTGACTTCGAAGCGAGTGGTGAAGAGGTGTGCAAACGCGGAAGCGCCTACGGCATCGGAAGCGGGTGGTCCACGGTCTATCTGCAAGATGACGGCACGTGGCGTCCCTTTCAGGAGGATCCGCATGGTTCATCCCGTATCTTCGGAGCTTGGCCGGGTTTCATTCGCCACAACCCTGCTTCTTTCACTGGTGACTTGACCAATATGCTCCCTGGGACGGTTTATGTAGACCGGCCGGGAACTGGAATTTTTGCAGTCGAATTAGGGCCTGACGGGACCGGAACGCTGCTGAATGAACGCGGTAAACGCGAGCTTGAGACGGTTTCTTATGGTCCACGCCAGATCTGTCTTCAGGAGGAATGTGTAAATGTACAGATCGAAGATGATCGACTTGCGCTTTATAAGGACAACAGTGACCGGCTCGAGGGTTTTCTGATCTATATTGCCCTCGGGCGTTTTACGTCACCGCTTCGTCCAGCACCTGTTAAAGATGCTCAGCAATCGCAGGAGATAGCTAACGTCGACACTTCAAATGCGGAAGCTGAGCTGGATACCTCCGACACAGCGGAGCCCACAAACAAGGCAATGGACGAAGCTCTTGCCAGCGAAGCCTGCACTGATGGGGCTTTGTTTTATGGGACTAGCGACTGTAAAGCAGCGATGGAGCGGGCGGTTTCACAAGACACTGGGCGGATCGTATCCTCTGCGACGGGGCCAACAAATGCAGAGAACGAAAGCCAACCGGTACTAGATTTGCCCGAAGTAGAATACCTATGGTTCGGCCGCTCGGCTGATCTGCAGGTCCAAAAGCTCGGTACGCGGGATAAACGCGGACAAACACGTGTGGATTTTGAAAACGGATCCCCACGGATCGGTGGGCGTATACTTATACCCTCATTTGTACCTGACAGTGCACGCATCGTGGCGGTAAGCGAAGCGTTGGCCTTAATTCGTTTTTCGGGCTCATTATTGCCCAAAGGGTGTGTTGAAGCATATCGCTGGCTTTGGGTTCAGGCATCTGATCACGGTGTTTTGTCAGAGCCGTTTGGAGCCTGTACCGCTGCGGAGGATGTCGAGGTACATTACGAGGGATCTCGGGTCGTGACGACTATCACTCCTGAAGAGGGTATTCCGAGTACCTTCGAAATATTCCCATACCGAAGTGACGACATTGATCCATTGCGGGTATCCGTCACTTCGGGGCCGTCTGTCGATTTTGAGTCCGTGTCTGAAGAAGATTGGAAAACCATTGAGCGCCGTGCTGCAGAGGCACAACGCATCGCTACCGCCGAAGCGGCGAAAGAAGAAGCTCAGATCCGAGAGGCGGATATGCAAGCCGAAAAAGAAGCTGCCCTTGCTAGAAGGCGCCAACCTGCAACCCCCACCGGGAAGCTCGACGATGGAAATGTCTTTGACATCCTCGCTCAGGATTCAGTGCAGTCAGCGATTGCTGCCTCCGACGATGCAAAAATTATCCAAAAAGCTTTATCAGATCGTTTCTATGAGACTGTCTATCTACCGCACAACAAGCACGTTGGTGACATTTACGTCGGACTTTCCTGCGGCCCATCGGGGTGCGCCGAACTGATGGCTGGCGCTATATACAATCGAGTCACGCAAGACGCCTTCGGGTTTGTACAGATCGACTTTGAAACTTACAGGTTTGGATCAGAAGGTTGGCTTATGGCGGACCCTTCGGCGCAGGTTGTGACAGATACCTTGAGCAAAATGGTCAAAGCTATTCCCGCTGAGTAGTTCGACATATCAGAAGTAGAAATACGCAGAAGCTTCTAGTATCGCTTTCGCGCTGGCGATGTTGACATGTTCTGCCGTGCCCCCCTTAGAGTCCGCGTTTTTCAGTTAGCTCTGTTCAGGGTTTGGTCCTCTCCTGACCGTTGGTGATACTCCCTCGGGGTGAGCCCGTCGAGGCTCGAATGCGGGCAGTGATGATTGTAGTCGTCGCGCCAGGCGTGGATCATGTGACGGGCATGGCGCAGGCTCGCTGCTCGAAGCTGACGCGAGTGCTCGGAGAGTATACCTAGAGATTAGCTCATCCTCATAGAGCCTTTCCTGTACCAGAGATCACTCGTGTCCAAAAGAAGCCAACTAAAGCAATCACTTAGATCGTTAGTGCGACGCGAGCTGCATACAGCGCAGCTGCCGCCGTCGTTTCTATGGAGAAAGCGACTGGTGAACTTGCAGCTTTCGGCTGAGGTAGTGGACCATGTGCTCTACTTCGACCGTTCTTATACAGCTGAGGAAATTTCACCTGGGCCACAGGCAGAGATTTCCCCCAGCCGCAATATGGAGAAATATCCATATGTTTGTATCTGCGGCCGATGGCTATTCAGCGCTTGCGAAAGAGTTACACAGGCAAAATACCATGAAATTCATGACTATTCTCTCTGCGCTTGCGCTGACGCTGTCCGCGCCTGCCTTTGCGCAGGACGCCAAAGGCACCGAAAAACAAAGCGCGCCCGCATCCACTGCAGATACCCAGGAGCGCGGCACTACTGTCGGCAGGGGTACCCGGAATACGGCAAGCACGACAAGAAACAAGACATCGCTTCTGTAACCAATGGTTTGCTGCGCAGGTCGGCGCTGACAGGTGCAATTATCTGCCTCGTTTGTGCCTGACAGACGTCGCCTGCGCGCAAATCAAGGTCCTAAAGAGTAACCTGTTCAGCTGGCTTCGGGTTAGCCCAAACCGAACAGGTCAGTACCCATTTTAAGAAGAGTTTTGAGTATCTGAGCCTCGCCAAATGAAAGTCTACCTAAATCAACCCGATCACCTGATCCTGAAGGGCACAACAAATGTCATTTCGGTTGTGTTGTGCATCATACTTCTTGTTGTCGTTGGGCTCAGCGTGAGCGCAGCCATGGCTGGTTACACCGCCGGCTGGGGCGTTGCTGCTGGAGCTGTTTGCATCGGTGGAGGTATTTTATGGCTGGTCTACCACAAAACAGAAGTTGTGTTTGATCGCGTATCCAACGTGCTGACCCTGCGAAAAACAATGCTGCATGGCACGCGCGAGGACACTATCACGCTTGAAAACGTGAAGCAGGCCGATGTTGATCTGAAACGCAATGAACGTAGCAACAACCGGCTGCACGCCAGCTATACCTACCGGCTGTGCGTGGTGACGGGTGCTGCCCCGAACCGGCAGCGTGTTGCGCTGTCCCATGGTTACACGACGAGCAGGCGCCATCTTGTGACGGCGCAGAAAATCAACGACTGGCTGGGCGTCCCCGATGCGCCGATCGCTGTTGGGCCCAGCATGGCAGATGTTGCCGAAGTCATCAAAACCTTGGGTTTTGGCAAAAGCACCTGACCCGAAGTTTGCACTAACCTCAAAAGGCTCAAATCGTGTCTCAGTTCACAGAAACAACGCAAGTTGGCCTGTTTGCCCGGCTTAAAAACGCCATCAAGGGCATCGGGCTTGGTATCAGCTTTATCGGTATTGCTGTATATTTTCTGTTTTGGAACGAAGGCAATGCCGTGCGTACAGCTCGGGCGCTTGCCGAAGGGGCCAACCAGGTCGTGTCGGTCGACCACACGGCAATAGATCCGCAAAACGAAGATCGCCTTCTGCACATAAGCGGCCCGCTTGCGCTTGAGGTGCCGCTGGCGGATGTGGCGCTGGGGGTGGTTGCGTCTGCACAAACCGTGCGTCTTGAACGCAAGGTAGAGCAATTTGCCTGGATCGAAGACGAGCAAACCAAGACGGAGACAAAACTAGGTGGCGGGCAGGAAAAGACCACGCGATACACCTATCGTCAGGATTGGACGGATGCGCCAGCCAGTGGAGCAGAGTTTCGGGTCCCCGAGGGGCATATGAACCCGCCGATGCCAATCGCATCGAAAGTGATCCGACAGCCAGAGGGCACAATTGGTGCTTTTACCGTAGATGATGAGATTTCAGATCTGGGCGGTTCAACACCAATGCTGTTGGACTCACAGCAGGCGGAGGATGTCGCGCGGGCTCTTTCGTTGGAGCAACCGGCGAAACTGGTCGCTGGGCAGGTGGTTTTTGGTGCAGATGTCACGGCTCCGCAGCTTGGTGATATCCGGGTGAGCTATCACGCGTCTGAAATCGAGAAGGCAAGCGTGGTCGGTGTACAGCGCGGCGACACGTTGGTGCCCTACACTGCCCAAAATGGACGCAAGGTCTACTTGGTGGAAGAAGGACTGAAGACCGCGGACGAGATGTTCCAGACAGCAGTTTCCAACAACACCTTCAAAACCTGGATGTTGCGCATTGGTCTCATGGTCCTGCTGTTTTTGGGCTTCAAGGCGCTGTTCGGGGTGGTGGACGTGATTGCCAGCATTCTGCCTTTTCTGGGATGGATCACGGCCTCTGTTACCTCGTTGATCAGCGTCGCTCTTACGCTGGTTGTCGGTGGCACCACGATAGCGATTGCTTGGGTCTATTTCCGCCCAGTTCTGGCGCTCCTTATCATTGCTGTCGCTTTGGCCGGAGCAGCCGCCAGCGCCTATTGGCTGCGGAAAGCGGCGCCCGAGACACCCAAGACACCCTGAATTTTGAACCCATTCCGCGAGACAGGACACAATATGAAACAGATATACCTTTCGATTGCGCTGATGTTTGGCGCAGGCGCGCTTCAGGCCGGGCAATTCTGCGAACTTGACGGCACCGAAATGTTCACCTGCACGCTGAAGGGCGGCACGCGGGGTGTCGAGGTCTGCAACGCGGTCTGGGCAGATGGCACCAAGGCTGCCTACGGGTTCTTCAAATCCAACGGGGCGGTGGAAAAAGAGATCCTGCAGGACATGGCCACGATCACCGCGTCGCCCTGGAATGGCATGGGGAATTTCATGAGCGAGTCCGTGACCTTTGATGGTGGTGGCGGCTACGCCTATGAGGTCTGGTGGGGCAGCGAACGCGCGGCAGATGCCACCGAAATGGGCGGGGTCAATGTTCTGAAAGACGGCGCGCTGATCGCTGATATTCCCTGTGACGCGGGCAGCGTAAACAGCGACCTGTCTTCGCTCATCGAACTGATCGAAGCGGCGCAGTAAGGGCTGTTGTGATGCTGCCAAGAACTCTGTCAGCGGCTGTCATGATGATGATGGCGACCGGGTGGTCCGGCACAGCCAACGCGCAACCTGTTTGCGGCGGCGAGGTGCTGTTTCAATGTGCAACGGACAACGCCGACTTTCGCGAGCAGATTACCGTCTGCGCAAAGGATCACAGCTATATTCTGACACGTCACGCGTTGGCGTCGGGCGAAATGTACTATGACACGCCGCTGATCGCCGATGCGAATACAACGTGGTTCAGCTGGTCCGAGGACGATCAGTTGCGGCTGGAAATCGGGTTCTGGAGCACCGACCTGGCAGAGCCCGTAACCCTGCATGCGTCGCTGCCGTGGGACGACATGGAGGAAACGCTTGCAGCGACCGGCGAGTACAGCATGTGGCTGCAATCACCGCATTGGCGCGCTCATGTCGATCAGACATTATGCGCGCCGGAAACGATCTACGCCGACCCCGAGGCACTGTGGGGCGCCCAGGATACCCGCGGCCCGATTGCCGCGTTCTTTTCCCAGGATGAGATCATCCCGCGCGTAAATACGGTAGGGGTGGCACGGGTGGCTGACACATCTGGCCACCTCGAGGGCCTGCCGGTCTATGCCGCGGCACGCCCCTCGGCCGCAACCCCGATCTGGTGGATGCTACAGCCCGGCGACATCGTTGATATCATTGATCGTGAAAATGATTTCGTCGCCGTTGCCATCCCAACACTGGGCATGACGGAATGCTTCTTGCGGCCCGAAGCCCTTGGCCAGCCCTATAACGGGCCCTGTGCCACAGGTTGGGTCGATGGCGCCTATCTTCAGCAAATACAATAACACCGCAGGCATGTGGCGCGTGGTTCCATTTGCCTCAAGCCAGGCACATGCCCCGCGCTTGTTTAAGGAGATGACGATGAAAGCACTGGTTCTAACTGCAGCCCTTACCTGCACTGCGGGCACTGCAAGTGCCTTGTGTGAGGACGCGTGGTATTTGCGGAATATGGCCTTCGACAGAGCAGGTTATTGCTTTGGCTCTGCCCTGGGTAAGTCGGTTTTTAGTGCAGAGTGTTCGACGAAATCTCCCAGCCTGAATGACTGGGATCAGCGAATGGTCAGCGCACATAAACAATTAGAAGCCAGCTATAGCTGCAAGATTAATACCAAAGGTCGCCATTTGGCCTCTTCGTTGATCGGAAAGCTGGATGATATCGACCTCTTGCCGACGCTGTCACAGTTTGAATCCTCCTGTGTCGGCTACACGGGCGCACCGGTTACCCTGACCAGCGGCATTGGCATGCGTGACAGCTATCCGACAGGCACCATACAAGACGGCGCTACGGTACACTTTCGTTTTGAACCATGGGGTGGGTTTGAGTTCGTCGAGACGGAGACAGGGGCGGGGTGGATTCCCGAAGGATCGGTCACCCCCGATGTCTGCACTGCTTTTGCAGGGTGAGCAGGCTCATGCGTTCGAAGTTGCTTTGTTTTTTGGCCTTTGCGCCTGTCGTTGGTCATGCGGAGTGCCTGCCGCCTGAAACCCAGGCCCTATCATGCACCTTGCCGAGTGGAGGGCATCTGGAGCTTTGCTGGACGCCGCAAGACGCCCGATTGGCATTTGACAAGGAACCTGGCGTTCCCGCCGAGGTCAGCGTTCCCTTGGGGAATGTGACCGGCCTTACCGCCGCTGACTGGGCGTCCTCCACGCTGCGCGGCGTGGGGGCGGGCTATGAAGTTTACGTATCCGGACAGGTTGCAGGCATGAACCTGATCCGGGACGGCGGTGGAACCTCTTCATATACCTGTGCAACCGGCACAGTGAATGGATCGCTTGCGGAGCTGAACGAAGCGGCACTCTATGCCCCAGCCTCAAAGGAGAACTAAACGTGCGATCGTTTTTGACAAAATTCGGGGTCAGTCTGCTGTGCTCGGCGGGCATGGCGCAGGCCTTTTGCGACGACATTCTGGCGACACAGGTGCTGTGTCTTACTGAGGATGCAGATGAAATTAAAGTCTGCAGCAGTCAGCACCCTGAAATAGGAGATCCGGTTTTGGAACTCCACGTGACGCCTCAGATCTCGGATGGCCCGATCTATCGGCTTGCCGCCGATGTACCTTTCGGCATGGCGCCGGGTACGGGTGGGTTCCCGTGGGATGTGCATGAGTTTTCTTTCCTGCATGAGGGCGGGCGCGCTGTACTCAGTGTGAAAACACCCATGGATACTGACGACACCTCTGATGCGGAGATTTGGCTGGATCTGTTTGGACGCGGAACCGCCCCAGATCGCAGCCTCTCTTGCATGCAACCGGCCCTGAGTGCGGAAATCGAAAACCTTTTGGCGTTGCGTCGTGTCTCAATGAATACCATGCGCACGGGGCCAAGCGCCGATAGCGCTCCGTTCTACCAGCCGAGCAAGCCCATCTCCGGTGCCACGCCCCATGGCAGTTATAACTGTCGAGAAGTCGCCGGCGTGTTAAGCAATGAAGGCACCGAAAACGGCCAGATCGCGCTCTTTGCGGCACCATCGGACGAGGCTGCGATCCTTGGCTATGCGTTTCCTTCCGACCTCGGCTCCGCTTTTGAATGCGTCTCAGAGGACGGCTTCTCTGGCATCATCTGGGTAGACCCCGACAAAGGCGACGGTGCCGGCGGCTATATGACCCAGCTCGATTATGAGGCACGACTGGCTGCGTGCTCCATGACGGCCGATGATTGGCCGCAAGACCGAGCATATTGGGGCAACTGCTCTAGCGCGTGGGTGAAACAAGGCAATATTGCCGGCTTTGGGGGCTAACGCAGATGAAGCGCTATTTTATCGTGGCGAGTTTCGCCGTCTGTGCGGCTCCGGCGTTTGCCGACTGTGGGGCCGGCGGGACACAGGTATTCTATTGTGACACGGAGAACGCCTCTCGCGTCCAGGTGTGCCTGCAAAATGAAACCGTTCAGTTCCGCGGCGGTCCTGACCTGTCTGACCCTGTCTATGACCTGTCCATGCCCGTGCGGTTCATGCCCTACCTTTCAACTGGTCTCGCGCAATCCGAAGAAGATTTTAGCTACATCCGTTTTTATGAAGGAAAACGGGTTTTCACTGTGGGCGTAGATCGGGATCTGGAATTCGCCTCCGTGTCTCTGGGACTGGCGCATGATTTCCTACCTGCGAACGAGGAGGCCTGTAATCCGGATTCAATCGTCGATAACTTCCAAGTGCTTGACCAGTTTGCCCTGACTACAGGCCGGGTCGCGCCGGTTGTATCCTTCCCCGAGGTGTCTCCGAACTGCGGGCCGATCCATGACCTGCGGCCTGCGGACTGGATGGAGGATAAGAGCGTCACTCCGATTCACCTCGGGCCTGAGGAGATCACAACCGAGGTCATACCGGTGGATCAGAACGTTCGCGCCTGTGGCGCTCCGGTTGAGGGCTGGCAGGGGATACGGTTTCAGTCATATGGGTTTGAGTGCGATTTGAACGCTCCAGATGCGATCGGCGCTGTGTGTAGCTCCGGCTATGTGCGCCTGTCTCAACTTGCAGAGAACTCTGGCCCGGCGTCAGAGCTTTCCCCCCCACAAGCGCTTGCTTGTCAGGCCGGTGGTTTTCGGTTTGTGATGGCGCGCGCCGATAACGGAGCCGTCACAATTGAAAACGATCAGCTGCGTTTGACCCTGTCACCGGGATCGGGGCCGCGGACCACCACCGACACCGGGTCTGAGCAGGTCATGCGCTTGAACGACAAGCTAACCCTTTCGGTCTCTTACGATACGCTTGAACTCAATGTGTCCCACAGCGAGCAGGGCCAGCAATCCGGCATCTGCGTACCTGTAGATCTGAGCGAAGTGTCAAAATGATCTGAGATTTGCCCTTGCTGCGGGTCAACCCATAGCAGGACTTTGTTTTTCAATCCATTTTCCAGGAATACCTTGATGACTTTCAATCGGGCTCTTGCGACAACCGTCGCATTGATATTCTCGCATAGCGCAGCGTCTGCCGCAGATCTGGCAACCATCGGCGGTGCCAATTTTTCCCAATCTTCCGCACAAATCCGCGCAACTTTTGAGGCAGAGGGCTATCGCTGTGAACGCATGGGCGTCATGGATCCTGACGATGGAAAACTTGATGAAAAAGGCTGCGCACTTTGGAAGGACGAGTTTTCCTTTTCTAGCTCGGATACGCGCGTGATGTGGACGATGCGCTATCAAAAAGATAACGAGATGCGGATCCTCGTCTTTGGTGAGCAGCAAGGTCTGGATCGCGTGTTGATGCTTGGCCAGGCCACGTTTTTTGAAGATGCGGCCATCGAGATGTCCTCCCCGGAATTCCTGGAAGATAGGCTTGCTGTATTGTTCGAGGTCACACCGACATTCGGCACCTTCGATACCGCTGAGGATGCGTTAGATCTGTGCTTCCTGATGACGGAGGATGCCACTGTCCTGACCCCTGCGGGCTTGCCGAGTTCTGCATTGGAGGAAAACCAGAGGTTTCTTGGCTCTCCAATCAGTCCGGCAGCCATCCTCTGCGAGCGTTGGATGAACCGGAAACGCGATGCGGTTGTCGATTTTGCCCGATCAGATGCAGGTCCAGCTTATGCGCGTAAGGTCGTGTATTACGCCGACGGCGGTAAACCTCAACAGTACATGGACATGCTGTGGAATGTTCCGGCAGTGGTGGGCTGGAGCCTAGCCCCCCCTTCAGGTCGAGGGTAAATAGCCTGTATATTGCTTCCAGCGGTAGTATGTTGGTCATGAAAGGCTCTGCTTTCTGCGTGCCTTTCATACCGTTTTCTTGCGAGGTTTTGTGACTCTGTCCTGTTTATCCAGCTGGCGGTTAAGGAAATCATGCTATCAGAGAGTGCGGTGAAGCGGTTTCGCCTAAAAGGTGAGGCGCGGATGCTGCGAAGATTTTCCCCCTAAACATCGTTGAAACAATTGTTATTTCAGTCTTTGTATTCCGGCAACAAAGCCGCAAGTAGACTTAAGACTGAACTATGTATGCGCCCCTTGATCTAATCCGAGATATCACCGATGCACCGACACTTGATGCAAAATACAAGGTTTTTTCAGGCTTTATGGAAGCGGAGTATGGTTATGTCGGCGTCAATTATGGCCTGTTTCTAGATACGCGGTCGCTACATGCCATTCACAACAATCATGTCTCTAAGCGATCAGGTCTGCCTAATGAGTGGCGCGAAATCTATCAGCGTAACAACTATGCTCTGGACGACTATGGTATGCGGATGGGGGCTCTGACTCGAAAACCAATTCTGCAATCAAGCTTTTATCGCGCATTGGACGCAAATGAGTTGCCCGAAAACTTCGCGCGCGTCGTTGGAGGGGTGCGCAACTTCGTATCCTCTGGGGTTGTCCTCCCACTACAGGCCAATGGGATGAGAGGCATTATCGGTCTTTTTGATCCATCCGGTGATATCCTCAAACATGATGCGCGTTTTGAAAGGGACAGGACGACCATCCAGACGCTCGCAAATTATCTTCACATGTGCAGTGATTGGTCGGACGACATAATTGTTCAGATGGGCCTGAGCGAGATGAACCTAAAAGTACTGCGTTTGAAAGCGCAGGGCCTGCGGATGAAAGAAATCCTGTATGAAATCCAGCGCGATAACCCCAAAACTATTCACAGCCACATGCAGCGAGTTCGCAGGGCTTTGGGTACACGCAACGACATGGAAACTGTTCAGCGTGCGGCAAAGCTTGGGCTGCTGAAGGAAGATAGCTTACCGGTTCACCAAGTTAGTCCTCAGCTTTATGACGCGTTGGGGCTACGGTAGGATTAGCCCGGCGCGCCGGAACGTTGGTGAACAACGTCTGTCTCCATAATACGTGCGGCTATGCACTGATTTCGTTGTTAAGCAGACCAATATTAGCGTTGTAACGCTGCGCCGCAGCGGGTCTTGAGGATGAGTGATTGCAGTGGGCTGTTACCGTTTACCGAGACGCCCCAACCTTGAAAGCTGTGCCAGCATACGGGTACCGGTTCCAGTCACGCTGCTTGCTGGCACATCTGTTGGTTTGCCTGCTGAGTTCGATCTGCTTGGCAACGCTTGCACACCAAAGAATTGACGTGCGCGTAGAGCTGCGTATTCCGCGCCCGTCGCCCCACCGATCGCGTATCGGTTGTAGATCTGTTGGCCCCCAGCAAGTCCACGGGCAAAGGCATAGCTGCCCCCGAACCCGGCTGAGAGCGCTGGCATCATGATGTTTCCAGAAATCGCTCGAACCAGGAAGGGCGTTGCTATGATGAAGCCCTTTGCCATGAGCACCATCATGAAGAAAGGGATGAGTGCGCCGATGTTAGAGGCGCCCTCAGGGTCGCCCAACTCAGCAAGAAGCGCACGCGAGACACCCGTGATAGTCGCGAACACACCGGCAACAACGATGGGGTACATTGCGAAGGAAATTAGCGCCGATAGCCAGCGTGCGAAATAATCCTTGGTCACTTCAAAGAGGGTCAGGAAGATCATGACCGGCGCAATCCCGATCAGAAGAGCGATCATGAGCCGCGACGCGACCACGATGAACGCGGCTAAGCCGCCGAGGATCGAGAGTAACAAAACCCCAAGGGTGTCTAGTAGGGCACCGGCCATCCAATTCAGTTCAGATCCCGCAGCATTCAGGTAGTCCCCGAGCGCCGCGATCAGGTCATCGAACTCCTCCGCGAAGGTGCCAGATGGGCCAGGTGACCCGCCGCCGACAGAGGCCACGAGCGACCCGGCAATGCTATCGATCCCGTTCAGGATCGACGCGGCAAGGATGTTGAACTGCACCCAGTTCGTTGCAAAGACACCTATCAGCCCGACTTTCACGGCCAGCCAAAAGGCCGTGCGCCCGTCCATGGCGCGATATTGGTAGATAGTGTTGATGAAAACAAGAATGACAACAAGTGTGGTGCCGAGAACCAGCGTCGTTCCGACTGTTGCGGCGACCGCACCGAATTGCGTCTCAGCAGCGGTATTGAGATAGCCTTCGGCCGTTTCTACGAAGTAGGTGACGACACTCATGAAACCCTACCAGTTTCCAGCAGCTTTGCAGATTGGCATGGCTTCGCGCCGAAGCTCATTTGCCTGCCGTCGGTATTCTGACGTCGCTTCCACGATGTCCCAGTATTCAGATGCGGCGAAATGCCCGACGAAGACTCCTTCGGCTGCCTCCCAAGACGGATACCGCGTCGGACATTCACAGCTTTGGGCTTCAACGATGCGTTGCATGCTCTGAGCACGATAGATTTGTTGGATCAGGAGCCGTTTGTGGGAATCGCGTACATCGATGTCTTGCATCCACTGTGGCTCCGGGGGTTGGTCGGGACAGACATCTGGCTGTTTGTCGAGAGTTGGGATCAGATTCCGTTCAGCGACGCCAGCGGTTGCGCCGAGGACAACGAGCAGGCCTGCAGTCGCAAGGACCCGCATCATTCTGAAGCCGCCTTCGTCGCCAAAGATTCTCGCTTCAAGAACGTGGTATAGCTGTAGTCACCGGCTTCAGCTGTGATGACTTCCCATCCCACCCCTCCGCGCTCATTCAAGGCGCTTCGCATCGCGTTGTAGTCCTTTTGCTTTTTCATCTGGAAGAACAGGATGTCATATTCAAAGGTCGTCATTGGGAAGCTCCAATCTCGGTTGCGCCGGGGAGGTAGAATTCAGTAATGCCGCGTTTGCCGTCGTGGCGACCGGCCTGGATGATCACATCGATGGAGTTTTCGATGTATTGGATCATGTCGGCATAGGTCATCGGGATCTCGGTCTTGAGTGCTGCGATGGCCAGACGCTGCACGGCAAGTTGCGGGGTTTCTGCGTGCAGCGTGGTCATGGAGCCGCCATGGCCGGTGTTGATGGCTTCAAGGAAGGTCATGGCCTCCTTGCCGCGCACCTCGCCCAGGATGATCCGGTCGGGGCGCATGCGCAGCGTTGCGGTGAGCAGCACATCGGCTGACTGGAATTCCGCATCGCGGTTGGCGATCAGGGTCACGGCATTCGGCTGGGTCGGCAGAAGCTCGGCGGCTTCCTCGATGGTAACGATGCGTTCGTCAGCAGGCACATGAGAGAGGATCTTGCGCGCGGCGACGGTCTTGCCGGTGGAGGTGCCGCCCGAGACGATCATGTTAAGCTTGTTGTCTACGCAGAAGGCCAAGGCATCGTCGATCACGCCCGCAGCCACCACCTCTCGCAGCTCTCGCGTCTTTTCGAGACGGAGTTCTTCGAGCTTGCGTTCGTTGCCATAGAGGAAATCCAGCGTGATCCCATCGAGAGGCAGGCTCGAGAAGAACCGAAGGCTGATCGACATCGCTGTTAGCACGGCAGGCGGAGTGATGACCTGCGCCCGGATTGGCCGCCCCTTGTAGGTGATCGAAACCGAGACGATCGGGCGGTCCTTACTCATCGTTGTGTTGGCAGAGGAGGCGATCTGGTTGCCGAGGTCTTTGACTTCTGTTGCGGTCAATGCCTGGTCCAGCCTCCGCATGAAGTGATCGCCTTGGAATTCTCCCCAACAGGTCCCGTCGGGGTTGATGCAGATCTCGATGACATCGTCGCGGGCGGCGGCTTCAATCCGATCAAGCGAGGTCTGGAGATAGCTCAGCGACATGGGCTCAGAATATCTCTAGATCGCGATCGACCATCACGGTGACGCGCGCGCCTTGGTCAACATAGATGACGGGGCCGATCGAGAGGTAATCGCCTATGACGCTGTCCGTGGCATCGGCCAGATCATCGCCCACGTCTTCCAGCACATCCGCGGCGGTTTCGTCTTGGACGTTTGCGGCGGCAGCGCTTGGGGCCGCTGAGATCAGAGAAATCAGCGCCGCAGAGCCAAAGCGCTCATCGAAGCGGGTATCGACAAAGCCGGTCACACCTGAGCGGCCCAACTCATCACCGCCGAAGGAGCTGATCTGGATCGTCTGGTTGTCAGGCAGGATGATCCGGTCCCAGGCGATGGTGACCCGGCGCTGCGCGATATCAACGCCAGAGCGATACCGCCCGATCAGACGGGAGCCGCGCGGGATCAGGAGGCGGGAACCATCGAAACTGAAGACATCTTCTGAGACCACGGCCCGGGTCTGGCCGGGCAGGGAGCTGTCGAGCGCGGTTTCCATGACGGCCTGGATGATCGTGCCCTGGATGACGGTGTTGGACGGGTTGGCGATGACCTCAGCTTGCGTCACGGACGTGGGCAGCGCGCCGTTCAGCACGAAATCCGTCACCTCGCCAAAGGTACGCTCGGTCAGTGCCGTTTCATTCGCGCCCGAGGTGCCGCCAAATGCGATGGTGGGCGAGGCGATCCGGCGTTCCTGAAACGCGCGCTCCTCCGCGGCGCGGCGTTCAAGTTCCGCGAGCCGTCGTGCTTCTTCCTCGCGGCGCAGCCGTTCTTCTTCCCGCGCGCGCAACTCGTCCTCGGTGGGGCCGATGGGTGCCGGAAGGGGGCGGTTGGCTTCGAGCTGCGCAAGTTCGAGGTCCATGCGGAGTTGCTCGAGCTCGCGATCGCGCGCCGTGAGTTCATCGCGAAACTGCTGTTGCGCGGCTTCCGACGCGGTTTGCAGCGCAGCGATCTGAGCGGTCAGCGCGTCGATCGCCTCGGCGGCGGCGGTGTCTTCCTCGACGACCGGTTCAGGGGCGTTGCGCAATTCCTCGATCTGAGCCTGCAGGGCGGTGATCTGCGCCAAAAGCTCAGCATTGGGTTCGATCGGATCGGGTGCGACGAACACAACCTCGGGCTCGGGCGGGGGTAAGGTCTCGATGGCGCCGAACCCGTCGCCTTCGTTCTGGAACACGTCCGGTGTCGCTGTGGGCAGGGCTTCCTCTTCCTCGGGTTGGGACAGGTGATAGAGTAGGGAGCCGCCAGCGGCTATCACGAGGACAACGGCCAATGCGAGCAGTGGCGAGCGCCGAGGGGTAGGGGGCGATGCTGCGCCTTTGCCTTGCTCGAGAGCAGCGAGGCGTTTCTCAAGTTCCGCGTTTCCAGTGTCGCTCATGATCCCACCCCCGCAGGCGGCGTTGCCTCGATGCAAACCACCTCGTCACCGATCCGCAGCACCCATTGACTGTTCACCCCGGAAACCCGGATCACGCCGTCCTCGGTAGCTTGTGTGTTGACCGTCCGTTCTCGGCCATTCGCGTAGCGGAAGATCGCAGGCACCGGCGCGTTCCGCGGAAATTCGAAATACGTGAAGGTTCCGTCATCCCAGACGCGGGTCGGGGTGAACTCGGTGCGCGCGCTGGCTCCGTAATTGTAGTTCGGCGCTTGGGCCGCGATGGCACGCGTGGGCCGCGCATTGTCCTCGGGATAGCGGAACTGGACCACGTAAAAGGTCGGGCTGCGGGTCTCCTGGACGTTGAAGTAGTAACTCCGCCTGTTCGTGTAGACGGTCACATTGGTATGGACGCCGCGCGCCACGGGTTTGATCGCGAAGGCCTGGCCGCCCGGAACGCCGTCAATCTCGAAGCCTTCCGTGTCGCCTGCGATGATCGAGCGGATGCTCTCGCCGTCCCCGAACTCGATGGTGGTCACATGGGTGAGCGACACGCTGAGGCGGTAGACCTGACCTTCTTGATATGTTGCCAGCCGAACCCGATTGTCATTGGGGCCGCTGCGCGGGATGGCTTCGGCGGAGGCAAGGCCGGGCAACAGGGCAATGACAAAAACAAGCGATCTTGTGAACAACAACGTCAGTTTTCCAATCTGTCGGAGCGGATGGAATATTCGAGAACCGTGAAGCCGAAGGGGTTGGTCCAGACCTCATCTATGGAGCGGCGGGTCTCGGGGCGGAACTCGAAGAGAAGCGTGGCAGTGAAGAGGCCTGTCTGGACACCATTGAGGGATGTCAGGCGCTTGCGCAGGCGCACGGTGGCGCGGTTTGTGCCGATCCGGTTGATGCTGAGGATTTCGACATCAAGCCTGGCATTGGGGCCATAGACCGTCGGCGGGTAATTCTCGTTGGCGCTGTTCCAGATCTGGCGCAGCCCGCTCTCGGCAGCTCCGTCCGAGCGGCGCAGGACGCTGCGGATGCGCAGATCGTTGTCGAGCTGGTTATAGACCTCCCGGTCGGTCACATAGCGGAACACCTCCGCCTCGATGATCGCCTGGTTGGCGGTCACCGAGGAGGCGCCCACCGAGGCTTCGGGGAGTGCAAAGCCGGTGGCGGGATCATAGGGGACAACGACGGGGGGTGGGTCGACATCGAGGATCGAGACAGCCGCGGCACTCAGACAGCCGATGACACCGAAGACAAGGCCCATCAGGCCAAGGCGTTGCCAGAGCCGTTCGCGGCGCAAGGCACCGTAGACCAGTTCTTCCTCGATGATTTCTTGTTCACTCGCCACCATTCATGCCCCCACGATTACTCGGCCCGAAGGTTCGGCAAGGTGAAATCCATGAAGCGCTGTTCTTCGGCGATTGTGGCGGCATCAATCACGCCGCCTGTGCCGTCGCCCACGGTCTGCACCGCTTCGAGCTGCCACATGGCGACGAGCGCAATTGCCAGTTCCGCCGTCACCCGCGTGTTGAGGTCGATGCTTTCCTTGAGTTCGTCCATGTCGTCGATGAGACCGACCAGCCTGTCGACGCGTTCCAGCGATTGGCCTGCGTCTTCATAACTGTTCTGGGCAGCTGCCGAGACGAGCGCGCCGGTCGTCGCTTGCGTCGCCACACGATTGGCCCCGGGATTTCCGCTGGTGGCCATCTCGGAGAGGGTGTCGTCGTCAAATCCGAGATCGGCTAGCACCCGGTCCATCTGGGTTTCGATCTCGCCCGCACCGGAGCCGGACAGGCCGGAGAAGTCGCCTGTCTTGATGGCCTCGATGGTGGCGAGGATGTCCCCGAACTCCTGGTCGAGAAGGCCATTCAGCTCATCCTCCATCTCGGTGCGGATGATTTCGGGAAGTTCAGCAAGACGGGTAAGTGCTTCATAGGTTCGTTGCAGCTCCGCGAGTTGGTCCGTGAGTGTCGCAAGCTGTTCGCGGAGCTGCGTCAGCTGCTCGTTTTGCAGGATCTCGTCTTCGATCATCTGCCGGAGCTGCTGGATGTTTTGCGCGATGTTCTGGGTATCGACGACCGGCACGCCTTGCGCTGCGGCAGGGGAGATGGTGCCGAGATGCAGGCAAGCCCCAAGCGTTGTGGCCAAGGCCGTTCTCACGAGCAAATCTCTCATCAGTCTATCTCCCTAATCGTAAAATCCATGAACGCGCCTTCGGCCATGCGGGCGCTGGCCTGTGCCAGCTCTTCGGCGGAGAGCAGCCGGGTGCGGGCGGCCTGCAGCCGGACGCGGGTAGCCACGAGGCGCACGAGTTCGGCGCGTGCATAGGTGTTGAGTGCGATGCTTTCCTGCACGTCTTCGGTGTCGGAAATCCGCTCGACGATGTCCGCAATGCGCAGGGCGGCCTGCCTGATCGCAGCGGGTGAGTTGTTGCCATAAAAGGCCGCCCCATGACCCGTGAGGGAGAGGTTTGCATTTGCCAGAAGCGCGGGGTCGATCGTACCGAGCGCTTCGATCCCGCCGATGCGGCCCAGGTAGAGATTGTAGCGTTCGGGGATGACCTGAACGTAGTGCTGGGTCTCGCGGAAGGGTGGCACGCCCCCATATTCGAACACGCGACCGGGTCCGGCGTTATAGGCCGCGAGCGCGTTGATGATATTGCCATCGAAGGTGTTGAGTTGGGTGGCGAGATAGCGCGCGCCGCCATGCACCTGCAGGTAGGGGCTGTCATAATATTCCGGGTTGATGCCGAGATCGCTGGCCGTACCGGGCATAATCTGGGTGAGGCCAAAGGCGCCGACCGGTGAGCGGGCGCCGATGGTGAAGCGGCTTTCCTGCCAGATGAGAGCCTGCAGCAGCGCTCGCCATTGGACTGGGGAGAGGCCCGCGCGGCCGACGCCCGCAAACCCGCTGGTTTCCTGGGCGACGCGGATGATGAGCTGCTCGATGTTTTCTGCCGCATCCCCGAACATCTGTGCGCCGCCGGGATTGGGGTCGATCTCGGCATTGCCATAGACCGCTTCGACGGAACGGGCTGGATCGCCGCTTCCGTTTTCCAGCCCTGAAACCATCGCGGGTAGGCCTTGGCCGCCGAAGCTGGTTTGGGCATCGAGGATGCGTTGCAGGGTTTCCAGCTGTTCGCGCTCGATCTCAGCGATAAGTTCGCGCACGGAGAGCTTGTCAGCCTGGATGGCAAGGTCTGCCTCCCGGTCACCAGTCTCGACGATGTCACGTGCAGTAAGCCCGCTGTCATTGGTCGGCACGCCTTGGGAAAGGGCGATTCCGGGCAGCAGGCAAAGCACGAGAATATGGGGCAGTTTAGACTTCAATGCCGCCCTCCGGCGCGCCAAGGGGCGTGAAGGTGCAATCTGGCGCGACGGGGGCCGTCGAGGCGAGGAAAGTAAAGCAGTTTGCCTTTGGTTCCTGGTATTGAGCGCAGGAAGCCAGCACGCCGAGCGCGGCAAAAGCTAGAAATATGCGGATCATGAAAGCCTCCAGAAGTCCGGGCGGTTGCGGTAGTCGGAACCGACGAGGGCCTCGCCTTTTTCCATGCCGCCGAGGATGGTGAGATTGGGTCCGAGGGCGCTCAGATCGGCATCGACGACGATGGATCCCTGGTCGTCGCGGATGAGCGCAAGGCGGCTGTCGCTGCCGGTGTTGAGAAGAACGTCGAGCTCCTTCTCATAGAGGTTCAGCATCGCGTAATCGGCGGCATGGGCGCGGATGTTTGGGAGCAGGATTTGCGTGGGCACCGCCTCGACGATGGTCTTGCCGGTCCGGGTGCGCTCGAGCTGGCTGGCGTATTGCGTCATCATCACCGCGACGGTGTTCTGCTTGCGCGCGGTCACGAGCCAGTTAGACAGCCGCTCTGCGAAATACGCGTTGTCGAGCGCCTTCCACGCCTCGTCAATCACGATGATGGTGGGACGGCGGCCTTCGATCTCCCGCTCGACCCGGCGGAAGAGATAGGAGAGGACCGCCATGCGTTCCTTCTCGGCCTCACTGTCGAGAATGCCGGTCAGATCGAAGCCTACCACATCGCCTTCGAGCGAGAAGGTGTCTTCCAGAGTTTGCCCGAAAATCCAGCCGTAGCGGCCCTCTTCGGCCCACTCAAACAGGCGTTGATGCAGATCGCCGCCATCATCCGTGGACACAAAAAGTGACGCGAAATCCCGCCAGTTCCGCAAGGCCGGATTGGAGGCCTGGGCATTCTGGCGCACGACTTCCTGGATGCGGTTGGTCTGTGCCGGCGTCAGCGGCTTGTCTGCGCGGTAGAGCAGGGTGGCGAGCCAGTCTGAAAGCCAGGCCGTGCCGCGCGCGTCGACCTCAGTCCAGAGCGGGTTTAGGCCGGTGGGTTGTCCGGCTTTCAAAGACGCGTAGCGCCCGCCATTGGCGCGGACTGCCATCTCCATACCGAGACGGTAATCGAAGACGAAGATCCGCGCCCCTGCTCGACGGGCCTGCGTCATGAGGAATGCCGAGAGCACCGACTTGCCCGACCCGGGCCGTCCCATGATGAGCGTATGCCCGCTGGTCGGCTCTTTTTCGGGGCTACCCTGTTCGTGATAGGAAAACCGGTAGGCGCTTTGTTCGGGTGTGGGCAGATAAGTGATGACGTTGCCCCAGGGTGTTTTCCCTGCCGGCTTGCCGAGCTGGGTCCGATGGAACGCCGCGAAATCCGCGAAGTTGCGATTGGTGACGGCGCTTGCGCGCACGCGTTTTGGCTGGTTCCCGGGATGCTGGCTGAGGTAATGCGCCTTGGCAGCGACGCGCTCACCGATCATCTTAACACCTTCGGCGGCGGCGGCGTTTACGATCTCGGCGCTAAGAGTCTGCAATTCGTCCTGCGTGTCACAGAAGATGGTCACGACCATGTGGTGTTCGCCAAAGCTCTGGCGCTTGGCCTCGAGATCATCTGCTGCGATGTCGAGTGCTTCCATCAGCGAGAGCGCCGCATCTTGGCTGGCCTGCATCTGACGCTTTTGCCGCTTGATGCGGCCCGCCATGAGGTTCGAATTGATGGGCGTGAAGGAATGGGTGACGATCATGTCGACTGGCAGGTTCAGCATGTCGAACATGGTGCAGGAGGTGCCTTCGGAGTATTCTCCGATGGTGAAACTCTTGCCGTAGCGATGCCCCACGACTCCTTCGGAGAGCTCGAAGTGATCCCCCTGAAACGTCACCCGGGTATTGGCGACATTAAAAGACAGGAACCCGTAGGTGTTTGCCGGATAGAGCGGCAGTTCCTGGCCAGTATTCAGCGCCCCGAGAAAGCCGATCAGTTCGCCACTCTCAGCAGAGAGAATGCGCGGGTTCAGCTCGCTCAAGCCTGATACGAACACACTCACGGCCTCGCCGAGACGGCGCAGGCGCTTCTCGGTTGCTTCCTTGAGGCGTTCCGGCGCGCTGCGGTTCAGGAATGGCAGGACGCTTTTTGGAGGCGGGCGATGGATGATCGTAAGGGTGAGCGTCTTGTCGCGCAGTCCGCTGGTCTCTAGCTTCTTGCGCCAGAGCCGGTCGACTTCTCCTGCGAAACTGTCCTCGCGCAGCGGCTCGAGGTCCGGCGTGATCGCCTTCGAGACCTTATGGATGTAATAGCTGAACTCCGGCCCCAATTGCGCAATGATCCGGGCAAAGAGCGCGGTCACCTTGTCGAGATAGGCGTCATCGGTCGTGTAGCTATTGACCCCGTCGAGCCGGATGCACTGGAACAGTTCGTTGACCCGGGTCCGCACGGTCTGGTCATCGACGAGGCTCACATAGGGCAGCATGTGCGCGAGGCGGGTCTCGCGCGCATACCAGTCTGGCGTCATTGTGCGGGCATCGAGCGCAGCATCACGGGGCATAGCTGTCCCCGCCGTGAATGCTGCGGTTCCGCGTGGGCGGGGTTTCCTGCAGCGCCGTCATCATCACGTCGATGAAGCGCGGATCCCAGTCTGCGGCCTTCCAAAGCACCGGGTAGAGCAGGGCGGCCACGCCCAGCACCACGATATGCTGGACCCAGACGAAGAGAAGCACTGAGCCGAAGAGCCAGACCATCGCGTACATGATGGGCAAGCCCAAAAGCTTGGGCGGGCGCACGAGCCCGAGGAAGAGAGGCGAGCGCTCAGCCACCGGCGAAAACCGCGGCGACGATGGTGGGGGCGGCAGCGACGCCGGCGATGCCCACAAGCACCCAGAGCGCCTGGCGCAGATCGATGATGTTAAAGAACCAGCTGAGGAAAACGCCCAGCACGGCAAGCGTGGCGATCACCACGCCGAGCGGGCCGGTCAACGCATCGACGATACCCTGTAGAAGGCTCTGAATCGGCGAGAGATCGATGCTTTGCGCAAGGGCGGGTTCGGCAATGAGCAGGAAGAGCGCCAAAGAGGCGACGAATAGGTGTGAAATGTGCTTCATGAATTTGGTGCTTTCAATCGGGCCACAACTGCCATGACACGGGTCACGTGGTTCTGGGTTTCTCGGTAGGGGGGAATACTGCCGTAGTGGTGCACAGCTTCGGGTCCGGCGTTGTAGGCTGCGAGGGCAAGACGCGGATCGCTGAACGACTGCAGCATCATTGCAAGATAGCGGGCGGAACCATCGAGGTTCTGAAGTGGATCACGCGGGTCAACACCCAGATCGCGCGCCGTCGCGGGCATCAATTGACCAAGGCCTATAGCGCCCGCGCTCGAGATCGCATCCTGTCGATAGGCGCTCTCAACCTCGATATTAGCCCGATAGAGAGCCAGCCAATCGGTCACGGAAAGCCCCGCGCGGCGCAGCCCAGGATGTCCGGCATAGCGAAGGGCGGTGGCTTCGATAGCCGTGAGAACATCGGCGCGGGGCAGGGGAACGGGCCACGCAAGGGCTGCCAATTGGATTTCGTCTGGCCCAAGGTCAGTCTCACCGAGGATCGCCAGCTCATCAGCCGCGGACCCCTGGCCGATCCCGTCATTGTAGTTGCGGGCAAAGCTGTCCTGGGAGCGGGACGGGGTCAGAGAGCCATCGCTCTCCAAGACCAGCACCATCTGCGCAGATGTTGAGCCGGCGAGAAACCAGAACAGGAGAAGGCTACTTGCTGCCGCCTTTGTCGGTCGCAGCCAGCTTGTGTGTTGTCCGCTGGCCTTCTTCGAGCGGGACATCGGCATGGGAGAAGCCAATGCCAATGAGGAAAGAGACCACGCCCGTGATGGTTTTAAACTCACGGATCTTGATGTCGTTGTAGGTCGTGCGAGTACGGGCAGTGACGAGAAGCTTTTCAATGCCCTCGTCAGAGACGGCGCGCATAATCCAAACCCCGTAGTAACTCGGGCCCTTCTTATGTGCCGACTCTTGGCACAGGATTTCAGCGCTATAGCCGCTTTCCACGAGTTCGCGGAAACGTGCTTCCGTAACCACATTTGGTGCTTCGATGTCCCAGTTCATGGCCCGGCTCACGCTTTCTTTAAACGCGCAACATCCGGGCATTCTCACTTGAAGCCCAGAGCTACGATAGTATATTATTTGCCGCAAGGTATATTTTGAGTATTGCGGCTGTATCTCAGCTGCTCAAACTCTAGGCACTGCTGTTAGCGTCTATCAAGGGAAATAGGGTGATTGAAAACCTAAGGTTGTTTTTGTCGGCTATTGCACGTCTATTAGCATTTTTGATACCCGCTATGGTTGCAGGCCAGGCCGGGTCTTGTCTCGCCCCTGTCCGGCCATTCGTCCCAAGCGATTCGCAAGCAAGCAGTGACTTCGCTGACATCATTCGGCGCGACTTTGAGGCCTATATCAAGGACGTTCAGCAATACTTCCACTGCCTCGAGCGGGAGCGTGCGCGTGCTTTTGAGGAAGCCGGTGAAGTCAGTCAGGACTACGGTCGGTTCCTGGAGCTGGTGGGGGATTGATGGGCCACTGGGAATGCATCAGCCTTCTAGTTCGTGGAGACCAGGTACGGATAATGCACCCACTCATCCACTTTAGGGAATGTGGATTTCACTGGAAAGCGACGTCACAAAAGACATGTGGCGCGTGGCGAAAACAATCAGAAGCAAAGGTCAGGAGGCTTTGTGTCTGGCGTTGCTCGAGGTCCAGAATAAAGCGAACCTCAGCCAAACAGAACTGGCAGTCAAACGCAGACATCACTAATCATGAGTGGTACATGCCGAAAGCGTATCGCGCCGGATCAACGTCGTTGAGCTCATCGCATTCTCCCGTCCCATTGGGTTTGACCCTTTCGAGATATTGGCGATCGTCGAAGCCGCCACGGAGCCCGACCACAAAATCTGAAAACGAAGAATGGCTAAGTTGCCCTACCTCAGCGGCCTTGTCCCTAGGTGGTTTTCGAAAGGATCAGCTTGTCTACACCCTTGTCGGTAAAACATGCGAGCTGATGAACGTTGTTTATGAGTATGCCAACAGTTTGGCACCTAGGTGTGGAAAGTCTTTGAGCATTGAATGAAGAGCATGGTGACGGCATCGCCATCGCGAACCTTATCGGGACCGATGGGTGTAGTATTGTTGGCTGGGTGTATCGCTGGAGCACAGGTGGGCATGCGGTGATGTGGGGCGTCCATGGCCCCAAGCCGGTTTCGGCGATTTGGCCGGATATAAGTCACGAACAGAAGCTAGAAATTGACTTTGACCGTTTGAAGCGGATTGGAGGCGGCGAAGGCGGATAGGTTCCAAAGCTAGCCGCCAGTTCATATTTGATGGTCGGGGCCGGTCGGCATACCGGACATCGGGGGCGTACGCGGCGAATGCGGACTCTGAGCCCAAACCAACCGGTTCTGCAGGTTGTTTGAATGACTGCTCAAGACATTGGGATGGTAAAGAGTATCGCTATCAGCGCTTCTTCAAGGGATTGCCGGTCTGGGTTATGCAAACCCGAAACCGGCTGAATTTTCATTAGTCAACAGCGCCGCTGTTGATCAGATACTCTGCCATTCCGCGTACATTACTCGGTCGCCAGGCATCATATTGCTGCCAGTGACTTCGCTCGGGGTAGGTGAGCTCGTTTACCAATTTGTTTGCTGATTTCCCGGCCTTTAGCCCCGCCAGAACATCTGTGCGCAACTCTTCCATGTAGAGCTTGACGTTTGTCAGGTCGCCATGATTGCCCACTCGCCCGTGTCCCGGCACGAAGATATCGAAGTCCAGCGCTTCGGCAGTGAGAATCTGCTGATACCAATCCTCTACGTTGTCACCGCCCAGGCTGGTGTAGAACATGCGTTCGGGTGCAGCGACATCGACAAGAAAGACAACATTTTCAGGGCGCACGACCGTGGCGATCATATCCTCTTCATCACCTGGTCCAAGGTAGGTCAGCTCAATCGTGTTGTAGCCCAGCTGAAAGCTGTGATTTTGATCGAATTGAACATCCAGGTCGACGCCGCCCAGCTTAGGCGGAGCATTCGAATGCGCGATGGCCTCAACGTCACCATAAGCCTCGCCGCCCGAGGCGTGATCGCCATGCGAATGCGAGAAAATCAGATGAGTCACGGGTTGATCCGTCAGCGCAGAAAGATTGTCCCGCAGCTTCCGTGCCGTGCGCCCGTTCGGATCGACAACAACGGTCCCTTCATCGGTTGCCACAACAAGGGAATTGTAGCTGCCGTTCTGGAAGTAATAGACATTGCCCGCAACATGGGTGAAGGCATCAGCGGATCGTGCAGCTGCGACGGCTGGTGACAGGAGTGCCATAGCAGCCGAGAATAATATGTGTTTCATCTTCCGTTCCTCTACGGATCTAACGGAGAACGTCAGACAACAATGTTAACAATGGTCTCTGGGCCGTTCGGCCCTTTGAAGAAATTCATGGAGACAGCCTCAGCTTCCGTTTTTGACATTCTGCGATACAGATTGTCTCTCGCGTTGTCGGGGTCGCCATCAATGTAGAACTGTGTGGTCAGCAGCTCTCGGTCTCCGTCGAAGACTTTCACATGGATATGGGGCGTGCGCCCCGGGTATTTGGTCGGCTTGATGGTGCGGAACGCATAGTTTCCCGCATCATCCGTGATGTCATGACCAAAGCCCTGAAAGCCCTGATCATAGGGAACCGAACGATTGTCACCGGGATGCAGGTATTTTCCCTTCACGTCACACTGCCAGATTTCGATCCGCGCACCGGTCATCGGAACTCCATCTCGATCGGAAATCTTGCCCTTAAGCGTGATGATCTCCCCGCCAGCTTCGCGCACAAGCCCTGCGATCTTCACCAAGTCATTGTCTGTGTCCTTCATGCGCATGGAGCCCGTTGGATAAAACGGCCCTTCTGTAGCGCGCGGTGTCAGCTCCGCTGCCAGCGCGGTCCGGGACAATAGCAGACTTCCTGTAGCAGAAGCCATGGCTGTCAGAATTTTACAACGCAAGTTTGAATGGGCCATCAATCTTCTCCTCGATTATTCGCGACCTATCTTCGTGTCAAAGCTCCAGCGACCTGGGCCGGAAAACACGAAGTAAAGAAAAACAAAACAGTATAGAATTGCAGCATCGCCGCCATTCAGGATCGGATAAAAGCTCTGTGGGGCATGGGCGATGAAATAGGCGCTGGCCATCAACCCGGACAGCAGGAATGCCACTGGACGTGTGAAAAGGCCCAAAACAATCAGGGCACCACCGAACAGCTCCATGATACCAGCAATCCATGGCATCGAGAAAGCGGTAACTTCCCACTCTGGCGGTGCAGGGAAGCTCAGGATTTTCTGGGTCCCATGCGCCAGAAACAGAAGGCCTGTAATAATCCGCAGGATGCTGAGAACCCGGCCGGATTGTTTATTAAGTGTCACTATCATTTTCTTCGCTCCCAGGAAGTGATTGCTGATCGGGTGTGGGAGCTTGAGGCACCCACACCGCTTGTCATTTTTCAGCAGCCGAAATGATCAGCCTTTGACGCAAACCCGGCGCTTATGGCCACGAACGTTCGCCCTTGACTACTTTGGCGCCAAGCTCCAGGTCGCGCACGTTTTTGAACTCCGGATAAGCGGCTTGCATCGCGGCAGTCAGCTCTGCTGAATCTCCCGCCTTGTCTGCGGCAGCTTCGAAGGCAGCGATATATTCTTTGGTAAAGTCGACGATGCTTGCATCTTCGGCACTTTCACCAATGACGTGACCCGGAATAATCCGTGCGGGGTTCAAGGCAACAAGCTGATCCAGCGTGGCGCGCCAGTTGTCACGGCTTTCCGGCGTTGCGGTGTCGGCCATCCAGACGTGCAGGTTTTCATAAAGAACAACGCCGCCCAACGCGGTTTCCTCGGAAGGCACCCACAAGAACGTGTGCACCGGGTCATGGCCGTCAAGGCCGACAACCTGCACAGTTTCGCCATCGACGGTCAGGCTATCACCTTCCAGAACCTCTGGAACAATCAACTCCGAAGGGGCGTTGCCTTCCAGGACCGGACCCCAGAAGTCATATTTGATCTGGATGGTTTGCTCGATGCCTTTCACGGTTTCAGGCGTCGCGACAATTTTGACATCCGGATAGGCTGCTCGGATCGTGTCCAGGCCGAAATAGAAATCGGGGTCTTTGTGACTGACATAAACGGTGGTCAGGGATTTGCCGGTCGCCTTGATCATCTCGACCAGCTGTTCGGCATCGTCTTTCTCAAACTGTGCATCGACGAGGATAACCTCATTCGGGCCTTCGATCAGGCTGGATGCAACCGGAAACAGGCTGCCTTCGTTGGGGGTGAAAGCGGTGATGGTGAGGTCAGCCGCAAAGGCCGAGGTAGAAAGCAGTGCTGCGGCTGCAGAAGTGAGGATCGTTTTCATAGGGATGCTCCTTGCATTTATGCGGCTAGCGCCGCGATCTCCTCTGGGAGTTCATAGTAGGTTGAAATGTTGACTTGGGTTGTTTTGCCGCTGGTGTGCTTCAAGAGTGTTGGAACGCCTTGCGCACCAATGCTGGCTTGCAAGTTTGCAGCTTCAGCACTGATTTTCCGGGCTTGGTCTTTGCCGTCTTCCAGCGAGAGCTCTACGCCGAACTCAGCCAACGCCTTGCGGACCACGTCACTGTTTCGAGCAGAAATGCCGTCGACATAGCGTGCTCGTTGCAGAGTGCGTGCCAGCTTGATTTCAGCCTTTGCGCCCAGGTCATGGACCAGCGCAGCCGCTTGTGCAGTCAAGCCGGAGTCGAGCACTTCATCCGGATTTCCCAAGATATTCTGAACATAGGCGTCGCTGAATTCTTGGCCGGTCAGCTGTTCAATACGGCGGTCGTATTGCAAAGCCATTTTGCCGAAACCATCGCCCATGCGGTGCGCATTTGCGCCTTGGAACAAATGGCGATGCATCACAGTGACATCCGCACCGCTCTCAATCAGCGCATCAATCACGGGCGAAGCGCCGTAGCACCAGCCGCAATAGGTGTCGTAAACATATGTGAAACGCGTCATTGCAGTCTCCGTTTTTGGTAGACCACAGATAGGACACTGGCGTTGTAATCTAAAGATAGACTTTGTAGATGTAGCGTCATCTAAAAGGTGACGATAAATGAAGAGATCAAACCTAAACCGCCTGGAGTATTTTGTCGCCATTGCAGACGCGGGAACCATCACCGCTGCCGCAGAGCGCATGCAGGTTAGCAAGGCCGTCGTGAGTAAACAGCTTCAGCTGTTGGAAGAGGAGCTTGGCACAACACTTGTTGTGCGCAACTCGCGCCATCTGCATCTCACAGAAGTCGGACACTCATTTTATGAGGCGGCGCGCGCCTCGGTGGCACAAGCCGACGAAGCCTATGAGATGGTAAAGCAGGGTCGGGACGAGCCAGCCGGAAATCTGCGTATCACCGCGCCCCTCGATCTAGGTGTGGCACATGTCGCCTCGGTGGCTGCCGAATTCCGCATCGCCTATCCAGAGGTCACGGTGGATCTGACGCTCAGCGATGCACGGTTTGATCCGGTTGAGGCCCGGTTTGACATTGCATATCGCGTGGGATGGCTGGCCGATTCCGCGAACGTCGCGCGCAAGCTGGTCAGCTTTCAGCAAATTGTCGTGGCTGCGCCGGAATTGGTCGAACGATTAGGGCAGCCAGGCCTGCCGAGTGAACTGGCAGAATTTCCGTTCATAGAGCATCGGGCCCTTTCAAACCCATTGCATTGGCAATTTTCAGATTCCAAGCGTGAGATCGCTGATGTTCAAATGAGCCCCGCTCTGCGAGCAGACATAACGCCTGCGATTAAGGCGATGGTACTAGAAGGAGCTGGGATTTCGGTTCTGCCTGACTTCTTCGTCAGGAAAGAGATTGAAAACGAAACATTGGTTCGGCTTGTCCCAGAATGGAGACTTCAAACCGGAGGAATTTATGCTGTTTACCCACCCACTCAATTTCGATCTGCAGCAACAAAACGTTTTTCTGAGCTGTTTGCGGAAAGCTTGCGGGGGAGTTTGACGTAGGTGTCGGGTAGCGTTGGTCCACAAAGAATTCGCGATCATTCAACCTTGACGCGCTGTATTCCAAGCGGAACTTGGCGCAGCCGCAGCGAAAGTTCAGTTTGTCCCGCTCAGCTGACCTTGACATCGACAGCAGCGAACGACCGGTGATTGAGTAGCTCCGAGTACTTGGGCAGACACGGATGAATGCCAATGCTGTCTTAGTCGGCTTTAGTAGTTCACCTGCTCAAACCCGTAATTGCCCTCATAGTCACGCCAATCGACGAAGACAGATCGGTGGTAGATACCCGGGCAATTCTGGCCCCAACGTTCGAGACCGACATGGGCCTCCGGCAGGGCAGTTATAGAAGATCGTTGCCAGGAAAAATCGCCTTGGATCCCATAGGTGCCGAGGACCACGGTGGCGCTACGGTTGCAGTCGCTGTCACGTCCAGATTCATGCTGCCGGGCATAGCGAACATCAAAGATGCGGATGGACCGCACGAAATTGAACTCAGGTCCACTGATATCGATGTCCGCGCGATCTTGAATGAGCCGGAGGGCTCGGTCGGTGGGAATGACATCGTCGACTCGTAAGGGTTGGAGCGGTTGACGGCTATCGGGTCGGTACAAGGCTTCAAAGATGCGGCCAGCGTTGTTTGATTGCCGATCGCTCTCATAGGAGGCGCCCATGGGACAGCGCCAGATCTGCAGTGGCGGTTCCACCGGCCAAGGGGTAATCCGCCGAATGAATTCGGCGCGAGCCCGGGCGCATGGTACTGAAGCTGGCCAACCGCCAGACAGACACAAGAGTATCGCGCAGTCGATCGGATAGGTCTGCGCGCGTGCGGGCGCCGGCAGCGAAAGACCAGTCACGGTCAAAGCGACTGCGACCGAGGGGAGGAGCTTCTTGATCAGATAGTGCATGCTGCGAAACCTCCGTGACAGGAGTCCAGCATACATACGATAATATACTATTGCAACATCAAGTATAACTACGCATAATGAAGTTTATGTTAAATTATGTCTCTGAAACTTCAGGAAACCTAAAGTCGGTTTTTGTACATATTGCCGTTCGGTTCCAGGATCAGGATTCCTTGGGGCGACACATCTCCATACACACGTTATTGCAGTACCACCTCCAGTGCGCTCACGTCAGAAGTACGCTGATGAATCAAACGTTCTCTGCCACCGAAACCAGATACGCGAGTTCGCTGCACTGCAGCTTCGGGTTCAGCAAAACATCTCTCTTGCTGGCGAACTATCAGCACCATCGCCCATCCGAGCCTCGCCGGCCCCATCTTGCGGGAGTCTTTTTAGCCTACAGGCTCTCGTTATGAACGAAGAACCTGACTGGATCGGCCACAGGTCATAGCTCTTGTTTAGGGAACTGATTGTGTGACCGCGGGAATTGTGCTTCAAGCTACACTCAATCGTTGCCCAAAGTCTTTCAGAGGTTTGTGCTCTAGCTTGATTTGGCTAAGGAACTGGCGAGCAGTGGGTAGAAACATGCGTTTTGCCTCCCCCTTAACCGTCTAGCCGAGCAAACAACACTGGACACTGAATTAGAGATCTTATGTCGAGCCCAAACACTATGGTAAAGCCGCAGATTGTTTTTGATCTAACGGAAGTCCTTTTGGCTTCGACGGGTAAACTTCGGTATTATGGAATTGCACGCGTAGCTGCAGAAGCTGGTATCGCGCTTCGGAAGCTGGACGCGTCCATTCGGTTCGCTGTCTTCTCGCAGGGCCACCGGGGACTACTTGAGGTCTTTCCGGAAATACGCGAAGACGGCAGTGTAGAACTAAACGTTCCTGCGGGCATTCGGCAAATTCGTATGCGCAGCCATCACTATAGCAGGTCGAAGCTTAGAGACCTTATTCTGTCAGCAGTTCGACCGCTGATCGACCGGAAAAATCGGTTGTTTTGGGATGAGATTGCGCCTGGAATGCCTCAAATAGAGATGGCGGGTAAGACGTTTGTCACCTGCTCCCGCCCCAAAGTGATCACTGAAATTTTGTGCGCTATGGCGAAGCAAGGCGTGTCATGTGACGTCATCCCAATGTTGCATGACATGATACCCCTGCATGATTTTCATCATCAAAGGGCAAGCTTTCCGAAGAATTTTGTCGGCGACAACAGGTTCGTCATCGAGAGGGCAAAAGGCCTCTTGTCAGTATCCGAGTTTACGCGCCAAGAAATTATAGATTTTTCGCAGAGCGATGTGTTGCCGGCAGTGCCCGAAATCATTGCCGTCCCGTTGGTACATCAGTGCCCGGTAGGGACAGAACCCGCAGAGCAAGCTCCCCCCGATTCTCCATATATTTTGACTGTCGGCTCGATGCTGGGCCGTAAGAACTTAGACGTTGTGTTCGAGGCTTTGCGTGTGTTGCAGAGGGCAGGCAGCCCATTGCCGAGACTGGTTTTGGCCGGTGCGCCAAGGGGGCGCACACGAACTTATGTCGCAAGTGCGGAATGTGACAGCATTCGGGATCTGGTGCTCTTTTACGAGAACCCAAATCAAACTGATCTCGTAACCCTTTATGAAAACGCCACAGCGGTCATTATGCCAAGCCGCATGGAAGGGTGGGGTTTGCCAGCGGGAGAGGCTCTCTGGTGTGGCACACCTGCTATATGCTCTACGGCTTCTGTGCTTGAAGAAGTCTGCGGCGATTTAGGATTGTACTTTGATCCTGACGCAGCAGATGAACTGGCAGAATACATTCGCCGCCTACTCACGGATTCTGCGTTTTCGACGGAGTTGCGCATGCGTATTTCAGAGCACAAGTCAAAATTGCGAACCTGGGATAATGTAGCAGAAGATATCGTAGCTGCTGTATCTCGCCTCTCGCGCTAAGGGCCGAGATCTAGGCTTCTCCTTAGAGAGGTTGTTCACCCATACCACAATATGCAAGTATTCTAGTTAAGGTACTCCAGCAGATCGTTGGTCACATCATCCCAACTACGTAACTGTGTGTTCTGTATCCGTTTCTCTAGCTCCGTTCGCCGATCATCTTCCATGATCAAGCGCTTACACGCGTCTCGAATACTGCTGATCGAATGAGCATCACAGTACTCGACCATGTCTCCACCGACCTCTGTCAGTGAGGAATTTTCGGCGACAACACCTGTTTTCCCGAAGCTTAGGCCTTCTCCCACTGGCAAACCCCATCCCTCATATGTGGAGACGTTTGCTGTAAATACGCAATTATGGAAGAGGAAGGCTAATTCCTTGTCAGTCGGTCTATCCGCGATACTAATCCAGCCATCAAGATTTCCACTAGCCTTCATCCAATCCAGAAATTCATCGATGTACCACCCCTTCTTTCCTGCAAAAATTAGGCGCGGAGGTTCTACTTGAGGATCTTGTATGAGTTGCTGCCAGGCCTGAGCTAAACGCCAGATATTCTTTCTTGTTTCAAGCGTACCAACAACGAGAACATACGGTACTTTTGTCATGTTCAGAAACGATCTGCGCACACCCTTTGTCGCGTTCAGTTTGGATCTAAAGCTTTGAGTATCTAGGGCGGCACGGTCATCTCCCAGTGCTTGTGCCAACGGCACAACATCGATTGGAAGGTCGGAGTTAACTTCGCTTAGAAAGCATCGTAAATCCTTCCCCGTGTTCTGAGAATTTGCAAAATAGCGCGAACAATAGAGAGTAGATCCCTCCAGCCAGCGGTAGAATGTCTCAGAAAAATCATCCGCAAGATGTTCTGACGCGACAAGCGGGATTAGATCGTGAATAAGGAGATCAATTTCAACTCCAATTTTCTCTTTTAATCCATTAAGATGGTCGTTGAGGTCCTGCAGTCCCCAAGTCGCACCTAAAATAATCAGACGGTCGCCTGATTGCGCCACGTCTTCGAGCGGAACCCGCTTTTGTACCGATGCTGCAGGCGCGAGAACCGGCAGCTCCTTAGAGTTTCTATGGGCTCTTTCTTTCTCGAGCACCCAACCTTCTAAAGTAGTGCCGCGTCGCTCAAAATAACGATGGTTTCGCTTGTATTCTTCCAGGTTAGCTCGCAGCCAATGATACAAGTATTTCGCGCGCTGGTTGCGATACCGGGTAAGAATACTGGGTACTGCTTGCACCTTGCGCACAGCCTTCCCCAGCAAAGCAGCAGCTAGAAAATCCGGGTCAAATTCTTCCCGCTCTAGAAGGAAATCGGCATCCATCGCGAGATAGCATTGAGAACCTTTGTCCCACATGCCTACCTTGACGCGCTTAGACCCGAGCTTACGCACTGCACGCCTAATGACTTCCAGAGCAACGCGCTGAATCCCGGATATTGTCGTTTCTTTTTTGACGTAGAGAACGATATCCGTGACATCAAAATAGTAGGTCTGCATGCGATGAAGCCCTGTTGGTGTGCTGTGCCCCTCCTCTACCCAAGGATACTGGGACGAACAAGCTGTGACCTCAAAGCCTTGCTTATTCTTCTTTCAGCGACAAAGCGATCGCATCTGTCAGAGGGGAGACAAGGTAGTTCAAGACACTTCTTTCACCATTTACGATAACAACATCGGCAGGCATTCCCGCTGTCAGGCCTTGTCGCATCTCTTCGCTCATATTCTCTTCTGGAACACGAACTCGAGCCAAATAATAGGGTTCCTCATCACTGCGCTCTGGCGTGATGATATCTTGAGAAACACTTTCCACATAGCCCAACACAACAGGTGTCAGTTTCGCCTTGAAGGCAGAAAACCGTACTTCGCTCTCTTGACCTGGCACAACATTGTCAATGTCCAGCGGCGAGACACGGCTTGCGATAAGTAAATTGTCATCAGGTGGAACAATCTCCATCAGAATTTCGCCTGGTCGAATAACAGACCCTTCAGTTGTCACACGGATATCTTGGACCACTCCATCGCTTGGCGCCCGGATCTCGGTGCGGTGATAGATATCTTGAGCTACCGTAAGATTCTCACGTATTTCCTTGAGGTCGGTCTGAATATCTCGAAGCTCTCGGTTGGCCCGCTCTTTAAACTCCTGCGACAACTTAAGCCGATTGAGGCGTGCCTCTGAAATAGCAACCCCCACTTGAGCTTCATCTGAGATTGCTTCCCCTAGGGAGGCCTCGACTTGGATCAATGCATCTTTTCGCCCTGTGAGGACGTTATTTTCAATGACGCCGCTCTCCGCACCGCGGGTCAAACGTTCAACAAGCTCGCTCTGCAGTTTCAATCGTCGCTCATATGCGTCTTTTTGAAGGCCAAGACCTGCCTTTTGGCCTTCAAGCTGCTCAATCCGGAACTGCAGGATTTCCTGCTCAGAGCGAAAGATAGCCAAACGATCTGCAAGAATCGTGCTCTGAAGATCCAGTACATTCTTGAGTGCCGGAGAGGGATTTGACGTTAGGCTCTCAGGGTAATCGATTTCTTCGCTAAGCGCTTGCTCGGCTAAAAGCCGAGCCTCAATTGCCATGGCTTCTTCCAAACGGTTTCGGAAGCGCTCAACATTTGAGCGAGCCTCTACGCTCTCCAGAGTGATGAGAACTTCACCTTGAGAAACACTTTCAGCTTCTTTGACATGGATCGTCTGAATGATCCCACCTTCAAGGTGTTGAACCACCTTACGATTACCTTCAAGCTCGACGATACCCGGCGCAACAGTCGCTGAGTCAATTTGTGCGTAAGCCGCCCAACCTCCAAGAACCCCGAAGGTCAGGATAACGATTGCATAGCCAATTCTGCTAAAGCGTTGCGGACTCGAGTATCTTGAAATTTTGTCACGCATTTGGAGAGTGTCCATATACTCAGTGTGTAGACAGGTCGACGGCCGAGAAACGCCTTTCACGACTGCATCAAGTCATTCTAGCGAGAGGTGACCGCACTAACAGTTTGCGGATGTGCAGCTTTGGGTGGTTGTGGCTGGAGAAGTTCTTTCGTCGGGACGAACCGTTGGACACTACCTGCATTCAAAATAAGTGTCTTATCGGAGAGCGACAGTAGGTTAGCTTTGTGCGTTGCTACGATAACCGTTCTTCCCATGGCCTTAAGCTGCTCCAGACAGGCAGCCAGCGCCGCTTCGCCCTCACTATCCAAGTTGGAATTAGGCTCATCAAGAACTACGACTGCAGGCAACCTAAAGATAGCTCTCGCCAGCCCAACTCTCTGCCTTTGCCCGCCTGACAACTGGCTTCCACCATCTCCAACTTCAGTTTGGTAACCGTTACTCAAGCCAGAAATCATATCATGAGCGCCTGCCAATTTTGCAGCCGCAACAATCTCTCTGTCTTCAGCGTCTTCTTGGAAGCGAGCAATGTTCTCTGCCACCGTTCCACCGAACAAGCGGATATCTTGAGATAGATATCCCAACGAATGACCAAGCTGTTTGGGGTCCCAGTGTTGAAGATCGGTGCCGTCTAGCGAAACCTTTCCAACTGATGCTCGCGCCACACCTACCAAGTGTCGTATCAAAGTTGATTTACCAGAGCCTGATGGGCCAACCAATGCAAGAACTTCACCTGGGTCAATATCAAAGCTAACCCCCTTCAAGATGGGCTCTTTCACACCAGGTAAGGCGGAGGTCAGCCCCGCAACTGAAACTCTTCCTTTTGGTGATGGCAGCTCTGTTCGATCAGTCTCATCCGGAAGACTCTCAAAGAGCTTTTTCAACCGACCGTTTGCCTGACGAGCTGCGACAAATTGCTTCCACTGGCCGACTGCTTGTTCAACGGGCGCAAGGGCTCGTCCCATAACGATTGATGCTGCGATCATAATCCCAGGAGAGATTTGTTGCTTCATGGCCAAATAGGCGCCGACGCCCAGAATTGCCACTTGCAATGTCATCCGAACAAATTTCGAACATGCAAGCACGATACCAGCGCGGTCGCTTGCCCGCGCTTGTGCAGCCAACATCTCATCGCGCTTCCCAAGCCAGCGGTTAAGTAGCTGGTCTACCATGCCCATAGCCCGAATAACCTCTGCATTCTGCAGGGTCGCGCCAGCAAAATTGGATGCAGCGGCACCAGCCTGATTTGCATCCTGCAAACTTTGCCGAGTCATGAACTCGTTGAGCAATGCAAGCGCAAAGATGATCACAGCGCCTACAGTAGAAACCACACCTAGCCATGGATGAAAAGCAAAACACAAAACCAAGAACAAAGGAGTCCAAGGAGCATCAAAAAACGATAGAACGCCTTGTCCTGTAATGAAATCTCTCACGCGGTCTGCGTCGCTCAGTGCGTTACGCCCCGAAGAGGCGGGGTTAGCGAGCTGCATACGAACCACACGAGAAAAGAGGGGGCTCGCAAGCACTTGATCAAACTGCAAGCCTGCGCGAACCAACATGCGAGAGCGGGTAAATTCTAACAGACCATACGAAACCAATAGCGCTAGAGCGATAATCGAAATCATCACCAAAGTTGTCTCATTCCTGCTAGCCAAAACGCGATCATAAACTTGCAGCATGTACATCGGTCCGACGAACATCAGCAGGTTTACAAAAAAACTAAACACAACGGTAGCTGCAAGGATCGAGCGATACTTTGCGTAAGCTTGCGTCAGCGAGGAGCCGGATTTCATCAAGATAAGGTCTCCGATCAGAGCTCGAACAAACAAACTTCATCATGCCATAGGCATGATGTGGTAAACAAGGCGTGGCAAGGCATGTCAACACAGTCTAGAGGTGAAATACAAACTGTGGCGCTTCGACATGTCAACACTGGACCGTATTAGACAAGAGTATTGCACGTATCATCCCGGGCTGGAGGGAGAGTGAAATCTCATTAACACACTAATGATCAGCGTCGTCACAGCCTTTCCTACTTGGGTTGACGAAGAGTGGGCAGAGGCCCTAGCGCCTTCAGATTACACCTAGCTTCTTCCAGTTTTCGAAGGTGGTCTCAAGGAACCCTTCAGCCAATTTTACAGCATAAGGGACCATTGAATTATTGTCTCGTAGAGCCTGCCCCTCCTGCACGAGTCCTTTGCCGAGGATGAGCAGACGTGTCACGAGTTTTTGTCCTAGCTTATTCGCATCTTTTGTAGCCGGGTTGTTCAGGACCTCGTGCAGCATTATCATGTCCGTGTCCTTTACTTGCAGGACGTTCCCGATCTCCGGTGCAATGAGATAATTGTAAGGCGCGCCCTGCGCCACGCTTTTTACGATTGCGCGGTTCAAGGCTTTGGCTGGCTTCTTTTTCGCAATGGGGCTGTGAAGGCCAACGAAGCCTGCATGTAGCATGAAAGTCATTGCTTGAAGGGTATCGCCTAGCGTTCGGGGGCTGGGAAACGGGGCTGACATGAGGTCACGGATAGTCTTTGGTCCGGTGTCAAGGGCTTCTAGCAGAGGTTTGTAGACGTCAGTTTTCCCAGACACCTCGCCTGCAGACAGCTTGAACGTAAATTCTTCATCTTTTGGTCGGTTCATCAGAACGAAAGCCGTGTCTAGTATGGCATCTTTCTGGTCTGCGGGCCACATGGGCGTTTTTCCTCGCACAAACACGTCCTTTCGGAAAGTCTGGTTTACGAGGACGTCTACCATCACCTCGCGAACGACCGGGTCTTCATACTGCGCCAAAATATCTTTCTGCGCGGGAGGCAAAACAGCCTGCAAGTATAAGTCGCCTACACTTGCAGACCCAACATGCGCCAGCTTCGCCGCACTGATCTCGTCGGCCAGTTGACTGAACCAGAGCGGGTGCCAGTTATCATGCAGATATTCGTGGACGAGATAAGAGCGATCATGCTTCTCCATATCTTCGATGCGAGTGTTCAAAGTGGGTAAGGCCTGCGTCATTCCTGAATTGGCGTCCGCTAGCACCTTGAAGCGGTTTATGCCCTGAGAAATAGCCTTGATACTCTGTGTTTCTTCGGTCGTCTGCCAGAGGCGCAGGAGGTGCTGTACAGGTTGGGTCGAGGTCCACCCTGGTAACGTGTTGTAGGACAAATATACGATGGCGCCTGGTTTGGTCGCGTGCTTAATGGTCTGTACCATGGCTTCACGAACGGACTTGCCTAACCAAGTATAGGTGCCATGAGCAGTGACGTAATCGAACAGCCCCCACGCTTGAGGCCACCCCTGAGCCAAATCGACAAAGTCGGCTTCTTCGAAGCGGACGTTTGTCAAACCAGCCTCGGCCACCAGCTTGCGACCATGCGCGATATGAACCGGATTAAAGTCGATCCCCAAAAACTCGTAGTCAGGGTGCATCCCAGCCAAAAGGACTAGGCCTAGACCATATCCACAGCCGAGCTCCAGGAAACGCGCATTGCCTTTGGGTGAGCTTACGCCTTGGACGGTGGCGACGTAGTCCAGCCAGTTCGGAGACAGCTCCCGGTAAAATCCATAGGTGTAGCCAACATCGACATTGTAGCCGGAGGACCATTGAGACATCGGTGTTCTGCTTTCTCGTCTTGGAAGAGATCGTTACGTGATTAACCGAAACCTATCCTGAAAAAAAGGAGAAGAGGCCCCTATTTTCACAGGATGTCGCTCGACAGCAATCCAAATATTACTAAAGAAACAAAGCCCCCGAAAATCAGGACTGTCATCCGTCCCGGCGACCAATTTCAGTAATGAAACATTTCAGGATAAATCCTCAGAAACATTTCTCCTTACCCTTGGCCTTAGAGCTTTATCGGGTCGATAGGCACCCCACCGAACCAGCGCGTCGGTGAGCTCCGATTCAGGGCAATCGACCGTTGCTACCGGAGGTGTCTGATAAACCATCACCCACCGCGATACGCGGCCCTGAGCGCTTAGTATCCTGGACCATAGGAGGGAAGACGAGAATCTCGCTCTGAAGCCATTGCGCTGAGGTTATGAAGGCCGCAAACACCGCCCAGGCTGCTCCGACTGGCTAATGCCGCGCCACAGCGCGCGCTCTGCGTGGGTCTGGTGCTGGTCGCCATACGCAGGCCAACTATCGTGCCGCCAAGGCGCAGGGCCGTGTGAGACATCTAAGCTATCCCGCGTCTCGCGTTGCTGGCCTAAAACACGAGCCCAGCTCCCCGATGAAGACACGCCCGAAATCCGGCACAGCTATCGCTACTGGTCGCGTGACGTCAACATGCGCGTGCTGGCTGAGCGCCATTGCCTCAGAGTCGCCGCGATCTCCAAGATTATCCGAGGCAAGATGTGGCGTTTCACAGCGAGCGCCAATGCGCCCCAGTCCTCTGAGCCGCGCAATCACATGATGGGTCTCACAAAGAAATCGCGTGCCGCCCTTGAGAGTACTCTGGTCAAACTTGCGGCCCTTGATCCAGCCAACCCAGAAGTCCCCGCCCTGATCCGGCGGTACGAAGTGACCCTACGGGCCAATGCTGTTCCCTGAGTTAACCGCGTAATCTCACCTGATCAAGAATATCCCCGCTGGCCGAATATCTGCGTTGGTCATGAAAGGTCGCGCGCCCTGAGCTGCAATCCCCGCCTCTGAAGGCCAAACCCAAGACATCCGCTGAGACAAACCCATTTCCCGGACTTCGTGCGTTTACCCGTTATCAAAAAAAGGGATTGTGAACCGGGGTGCACGAACGGCAGAGGTCAGCTTCCATTCGCCAGCTCAGCTTGCAGCGCCTGAACATAGGCGTTTCGCGCAGTCTGCATGATAGCGGCTTCCTGCTGCAACTGGGAAAGCTTCTGATCGACTAGCTACATGTTCGTCACTTGGGCCTTCGCAGCCTCGGACAGCTGCTCAGTGTCGTATTCTCGCCCGTCGACCGCTAGCGTCGCCGTAGCGTGTCCTCCTTGGTGTGTCGGGTCTCTAATAGAAGAACCGGCCCCGAAGGGCCGGCTCAATGTTCGTTTCATCAGGTCGGATTAGGCGAGGGTCAGATAGTTCGTCCCTGCGCCATCGATGGTTGCGTTGCTGAGATCGACAGCGCCGACCAACTTGACCACCAAATCGGTACCACCGGTGAAGGTCGCACCAGCCGCATTATCCTGCACCGCGTAAGTATCACCACCGAACTGGAACCAAGATACATCGTCCGTAGCATTACCCGCAGCAGCAGCATCCAGGTAGTCTTGGAAAACTGCCGTACCGCCGAGCGTGATTGCCGTAGAGTTGAACGCGCCTGCAGCACCACCTGCAAAGTCAAGGATATCCCCTACAGAAGCGTCGGTCACAGTTTGATAGATGTTACCGTTTGTGTTGGTCGAAACCACAACACGGTCATTACCAGCACCGGTTGTGATCATATCGAGGCCATTGCCGCTCGTGATCACGTCGTCACCAGCGCCACCATCAATAGTGTCCACGGCCGAGCCACCAGTAATGATGTCGTTTCCGTCGCCACCGTTCAGGGTGTTTGCAAGAGTCGACGAGCCAGTGATGGTGTCGTTCCCGCCATTGCCGTCGATGGTCACAGTCTTGCCAGTGGTAGCCGCCGCCGCCGCATTCAGCACGTCATTACCTGCGCCACCTTTGACGGTCAGGTTGTCGGTAACTGCGCCTGTGGTAAGCGACACTGCACCAACTGCACCCGTAGCAGTAACACCCGAAGCGTCGAACGACGTCAGCGTAGTTGCGCCAAGGCCAGTAGACAGATCGATACCAACGTCACCCGAAACCGTCACGCTCTTAACAGCAGCTGCCGTAATCGGAGCAGTGAACACGGTTGTAGGAGCCGTGGTGTCGGTGTCGTCCGTGGTGATGTTCAGCGTTTCGACACCAGGTGCGACGATAGCACCCGCGCTCGTGAAGCCATCTGTCGCTTTGAACGAAAGATTAAGGACATCATCCGTACCGGTGGCCGTCTTCAGGTTTGCGTTGATCGCGTTTGCCGCCGCGCCGGTCACAATCAGCGTCGAGTTTGCCGCCAGATTGTTCAGCGTCAACGCACCGCCGGTGGTGCCAGCGCTGGAAATGGTGGTCATGCCATCAAGATAGGTGGCATCAACCGTAACGGCACCAGCCGTGTCCTGGATCCCGAAAACCTCAAAGTTCGAAATCGAGTTCTGGAAGGCCGCACCCAGAGTCGCATTGGACGTCGCAGTCGCTGCGTTCGCGGCGCTAAGGGTCACGGTGTCCGTGCCTGCCCCACCGTCTGCTGAACCACCCGAGCCAAGAGCCGCGGCAGTCCAGGTAAGGGAGTCGTCACCGTCGCCCATTGCGATGGCTTTGGTGTTCGCGCCGACGGTGACAGTGTCGTTGCCCGAGCCGCCCGTGAAACTTGCAGTGTTCGCAAGTGCGGTTGCTAGGGTCAGGCCACCAGTCGAAGCGGATGCGTCAACGCTGGTCGTCGGAGCAGTACCAGTGGTCAGATTAACTGCGCCAGCACCCGAGACTGCTACAGATTTTGCTGCCGTAGAGTTCAGCACAACAGTGCTCGCACCAGACGAAGCAACATTAAAGGTCTCAGTCGTATTACCAGTATCGGTAACGGTTACTGACGACTTTGTAGCTGTCTTATCGATGTTGAGCGTCGCGGTTTTAAGGCCTGTCCCGGAGATGCTAAAAGTCGCACTACCCACGACAGCCGAAGACGTAAGCTCTGCGCTTGCCTGCGCTGCCGCATAACCAGCGGTCAGCGTGGTGGCGTTAGCGACACGATCCAGCTCAAGAGTTTGGCCGGTAGCGTTGGAAACCGAAAGAGTCGTGTCCGCAGTTTGCTGGAACTCAATCTTGTTCGAGAAGTTGGTAGCATCGACCGTGCCAATGGCAGCACCCGACCCGATATATTCAAGGTTTTCAACGCCGGTGATGGTGCCTTGGATGGACTGGTTCTGGTTCCCAGTCGTATCGAGGCGCAGGGTGTCGGTACCAGCGCCACCATCAATGTTGTCAAGGGCGTTCAGTGTTGTCGCCGCAGTAACACCGTCGGGCGCCAATGCGCCGCCGATGAACGTGTCGTTACCCGCTCCGCCAGAGGTGCTATCCACGCCAGTAGTGAGCGTGAAGCTTTGGCCTGGGTTCGAGGCGCCGCTCAGGTATGCGTCTGTAGCCGCTTGCGCAGCTGTAACGGTTGCAGCATCTTCGGTCACACCAGAGATAGCGTCCTTAGCAGCATTGCCAGACGCACCATTCAGGTCGAACGTGAAGCCAGGTGTGTTACCTGCGTCTGTAGCAAAGTCGAGACCGACAACGATCTTGTTAGACAGGACTGTCGAGTCAGGCGCAGTGGTCGCACCTTTGATGATCGCGTCAATCGCATCCGCTGGGCTCACAGCGCCAGAGGAAAGCTGAGCTTCCCAGAAAGCTTGGCCAGCTGCATCAGGTGCACGGTTGAAGAGGTTTGCATAAACAGCCGTGATGAAAGACGTGGGGGACGAAACATCCGGCGTCGTCAGGAACGGGTACAGGCTTTTTGCTTCGGGAGAAGCTGCGAAGTCTGCTGCGATAGTGTTTGTGTCACGCCCTGCCTCAACCTGATCGATCCAGAACTGCAGGCCTGCAGGATCCGGAGCGCGGTTGAAATATCCGACATAGAGCGAGACGAGGAAATTCTTGTCTTCAGCACTGATTGCCATGGTCTATTTTCCTATACTCATTTCATAAAACAGGAAACAGCACAGCATGCTCCCCCTGTCGCCATGCAGCCCACGCCTTCGACTACCTCCCCTGCAACACTCAGGGTGCAACGGGGAGAATGAGGGCGCTGTTTGCCGCTGATGACCTTGTACACACCTCGCACTCTCCGATCAAGTGCGTGTACAGTAATTTGCATACCTGCAATCATTGAAGGCAAAGATGCCACAAAACGCTTGCGCCTTGATGACAGAGCGCCTGAATGGGCTAAGCGGTTAGGTGTATAGTAACCCCAACACTACACCTTGATTCTGTGAGTTAGGGCTGTATGGTAGATACACTAATCGGTCACGACTTGCTGCTACCCAAAGCACTGAAACTAGGTTGAGTTATGCTTCTAAAACAAGGCACCCACACATCTGACGCGGCGCGCGACGCCAGATCAGAGATGGGATTTTGGCTGAAGTCTTTGCGAGAGCAGCAAGGAATGTCCCAGAGAGATTTAGCGAATGCGTTGAATCTTGACTATTATACTTTCATTTCCCAACTGGAGAATGGACGTGGGCGCATACCACCAGCGAGATATCGTGATTGGGCGACGGCGTTGCAGGTAGAGCCCAGAAGCTTCGTGAAGAAGCTTCTGTCTTATAATGAGCCCCTTACATACGAAATTTTGTTCGGTGATGCTGTCTAACTGAAATGCCTTGCCGTGTCAGCATGATCGCTTGATCTTTGCAGTATTCTAGCAACGTCTAAGTAAGCGTAACCTATGAACAACGTTCTTCCGTTTGGAAAAAAAACGCACCCCTCGCTTAGTGAGAACACTCAAGACGTATTGGAGCTGGGCACCCTGACGGATGGCGCGGCGGATTTTTCCACCGGAATGGTTGACCGGTCATCAGGGAGCCTCTCATACCTCCCCAATCAAACCGCAGTCACGCCTGATTGGACCAATCAAGAAATTGCGAGCTTCATGCGAGCACATCGCTTGCTTGCCATTGCGGGTCTCTCCTTGGAAACAGAGCGCGGAGTGACCGACGAAGGTGACCCTTGGTTTGTTTTCGTAAATCAAGATGGAGACGTATTCGCGCATTTCGCGCGCATCGGCGAAGTCTACATCCTTGATAGTATCATCCAGCAGGAAATTGCAAAAGCCGGAAGCTTGGATGAACTGATTTCTGCCTTTGCAGAAACCACTACACCGGTGGACAGTGCTGACCACACCTCAACATCTGCCACAGTTGTTCCCTTCGTCGCCTTGCGAGAAACAAAAGTACGTCTACATCCAGGCGCAACCTTGGCTGCTCTTATCTGGACAATCTATATCCAATCAGGAGAACTTGCAGTTCCATCATTTAGTGCTGCGCTGGATGTGACTGCAACGTCAGAGGCCGATGAAGTCACCGCACTACCCTCTCAAATCCGGGTCACCCCCTCGGAAGAATTGGCTACGAATACATCTGAAGATAATTCAGCAGATCTCAAAAGCACTGAAAAGGATACACACACTCAAGCTCCCTCAAGCGCTCAAGTGGCAGCAACATTTACTACCGTGCAGACGGTTGGAATGGGATTGAGCGCTATAGCCATCTCGAATGGCATGTACTTTTGGGTTTCAGGTGAGAGCTTGCTCGAACAAGCGACACTGGCATCTCAGCTAGTCGCCGAAGTAATCAAAGATATATCGGATGAAGAAACTGAGCAGCTTGCCGATCTGTCGGAGCTAGATAGCATATTATCCACAGTTCGTGCAGCGATAGAGGGCAACTCAGAGGCAATGGCTTTGGCTCAATCGCCAAAACAAGATATTCCTACTGTCGACTTGGCATCCATGCCGGATAGCGTTGCTAACGCTGTTGAAAATGGAAAAGTTGGGAGCGCAATCAAAACTAAAAACGTTCAAGGCGACGTAGCTTTTTCTGAAGAGATAGATGGTGAGCTCATCAAGTTCCGGGATATTCAGGCGAACCGCCCGGAGGAAACAGAGGCATCTCAGATTGGCTCTACACCAGTAGACATTGAGAAAAGATATGTTTTACAAGAGCTTGACGAGGTTGAATACTTCTCTCTTACGTCCGACGCTTTTAGCAATATAGCTACACAGCTTTCTGACCTACCATTCTTCGCCCAAATGCTCAGTAGCTCATTCCAAGCGGTTGTTGCCAGTGAGGGTTCTCAAACTGTGCCCACGCCTGCGTCAGGGCCCGACACCGTCAATGCTGCCTCCGAGACTGCAGCACGCTTCTCGATCTTTAACGATGATGCGCACAGTTTTATTGTATTCTTGATGAGCAAAGGGGATGAGACCAAACGGTCTGACTACGATAACGAAGTTGTACTCTTTGACTTTGATGCAATCGATAGTCAAACGGACGCGATCTATGCTCGTAGCTGGTCCTTCGAAGATGGATCTGTGATTTCTGCTGTAGGTTTAAAAAGCGACTTTGCTGCTTTTGATCTTGTGATCTAACGCAAAAATAGTGCCGAACACATACTGCTTAACCAGTAAGCATGCACCGACTGACCCAGCCAAATCACTCTTGGGCAAAGGGGCAGTTAAGCGACATGACTACGATAGCCATGGCCGCCTCAGAACGCACTTAGCGAGCTTCATAGAGACCTGCAACTTCACCCGCTGGCTAGCGTCTTGAGGTACATAGCGATCAGAGCTAACAGCTTCATCGTTGATCCAGTGTTCTACATTTCGGAAATGAACATCTAGAACCTAGCAAGCTGTGTGCTGCGTCTTGAGAGAATTTTTGAGCTACCTTTTTAATGGCAGCAGCATAGCGAGCTGGGTTATGTATTTGCTCCAGACGCTCCCGCCCAGCTAGAGCTTTACGGTTTCCGCGAGACGGATCTGCATACAAGCTGCGAACTATAGATTTAAGCTCCTCAGCTTCCCGATCAGGATTAATCTTAAAAACTGTTTCGTCGGGTAGGTCCGCATACCAACCTAAGTTGGTTACAACGGAGGCAGCACAAGCATTCCAAATACGCAACTGGCTGCCAGAGGCCTCTCCCATGGTTGGCGATCTTAGGTTAAACACCAAGTGAGCTTGCTGGAGTTTTTGATCGAGAAAACTTTCGTCCACAAAGCCGTGGAAGGTTACTCGAGCTTCAATTCCTAACTGATTAACCAAATTGCGAAGGTACCCAGTATCCCATAGCTTTCCCATCACATCAAAACGGAAATCGACTTCATGTTTCAAAGAAGCCAAAATTCTTAGAACACTCTCAAGCCGCCGATTAGGTCCGGTATAGCCAAATTGGACAAGGCGCAGAGGCCCTAATCCAGAACGATAAACCTCTGGCCGCCTCAAGGAGGGGCGAAACGGCAAATCCATTAAATACGTAGGAACGTTTGATACAGTATCTACACTCTGCTGAGCAACGCGACTATGTGTTACAACCGAAACAGCATGCGTTAAGGCCAGCTCAAACCCGGGATATTTACGAGCAAGAGCACCGGCTTCCATTTCATTCCCCAGAACGAGTTTGGCGGCCTCCACCCCCGCTTGGCCATGCGACCTCCTCATATTCTCAAGATATACATCTTGGTCTAAAAGACTGCGCTCCATCGCATCAAAACACAGCTCTTGGATAGCCATGTCATGCAACACGACAATCGTAGGTAGGCGCTGTATCATTCGCAAGAAGCCCGCGTGAAATGGCCAAGCATTTCCTATATTTACAAAGACCACCTCCGCTCCAGGCTCTGGTCCACGTCCAGCGCGGCCCGAAAGAGCGAAATCTCGGGGGCGAACTCTATCAGGATCCAAATGGCGGACCGGTGCAATATTATGTAGGTTCCAGTCCCATTCCGCTGCATCGGTCCATAAAACAAGCTCAGCAACCTCAGCCAGCTCCGGCAAGATCCTGTGAGTATAATGTGCAATATCGGTTTCAGCCGGCGGGACCGGTGAAATCCAGTGGATGCGAGGCTTCGCGCTTTTAACCATCAGACCTTCGCTCTCGGGAGAGGCGTTTTATCAACTAGCGTCAGGAATGCACTGTGAGAACACGGGATCGATAAGGGAACCGCTCGCCCTCTTCCGGAAAAGACACCAACACCGGACTGATACAGATGCAGACGCAAAACACCCAAATTTTGTTTCTGAGCGTCAAGCGTAAATCGAATTCGACCTTCATCCCCGGGCGACAACACCTCTGTAAGCGGCTGCATCAGATGCTGATGTCGAAGCACTCCGGCCTCATCGACCCATTCAGCCAGCACACAGGTGGCGCGATCGCCCTCAAGAGGCCAAATGCCATACGACGTATTGCGCACAGAAATAGTAAGCAGCCCCGTTTCTTCTTCGTGTGTAACGACTTGTAGCTCACCATGCATACGCGCAGGGTCACCATGGTATAGGCTCTGCGGCACCCCTTTCGGGGAACCGACTTTCTTGGCCAAATACTGAATGTTCTCTCCACGCAAAGAAAGATTATCTCCACGGGACACTAACAAGTTGGCCAGTTCCGGTTCTATGTGTCGATCATAGACATCAAACGTTTGTAGGCGAACAGTCTCAAACCCGGCTGATCGGCCCAGCATATCTAGTTCTGTTGGCGCATATTCACGATTGTGGCGCCCATAAACACCGCCACAAGGCACAAAAATACCAAACGAATACGGAGCAACGTTATTGAGTGTCTTCCAGACACCGCGGTGACTGTTCACATTGGGTGTAGTGATCAAAATATTGCCACCGGGCTTCAGAACGCGCGCAGCCTCGCAGAAGAAGAAATATGGATCTAGAGCCAAATGCTCTAAAATTTCCATCCCAGTGACAAGATCAAAGGTCTCATCTGGATACGGCCAAGGATCGCGTTCGCCATTTGCAACCTCTAGCGTAATCTCAAATCCATCGACATCGTAGCCAGGGCGTGGACGCACGGACTGCGCGTAAGGATTTGGCCCTTCCCACAACCCGTGCAGATCGATGTTTGGAAATTGATTGGCAAGAAGCGCCTGAAAAACCAACGGAGGAAAAACACCGACATCAAGGGCAGAGGAAATTTCCAACCCCTCCAGCTGTCGCAGTGTCGACATAAACCGTGTCCAATGTGTACCTAGATAACCTGAGAGCCCTGCATCAATCGGAGGCTCATCGCGCCCAAGAGCTGCAGGCAACTCGTCAAACGCATAAGCCTCAAGCAGTTCATTGATGTTGGCGAACGGCACATTGTCAGGCCGGCTAGGAGGAGCTACAGCGGCGCGTAGTTGTCTCACTGCATCTTCCGTGCAGACCTCGTGCCCATGCTCTGGAGCTTGAGCGTCAATCTTCTGCACAGCGTCAAAAGTCACAGGGAGATGGGCTTGTCCCGTTAGCGTGGAAACCACATGATCCCAAGAAATATTACGCTGGGCATAACACATATACCCAGCCTGCCCCATACGCTCTGCTGTCGCGGTGTCTTCTGACAGAAACGTAAAAGCATCCCCCAACGCTTTGGCATCAGGATCAACAACCAATCCCTCTATTCCGTCTGAAATAAACTCCAATGGACCACCAGAGTCCTTGGTTGTAACAACGGGCTTCCCGCTGACCATCGCCTCAAGGGTGATATACCCATAGTCTTCGTCTTGAGGGGTGAACACGACGCCGCGAGCATTAGCATAATACCGAACAAGCGTTTCATCGTCCACACGCCCGAGCCACTCAACTCTGCCGGAGACCCCAAGCTCATGTGCCAAGGAATACAAACGCTTTTGATACGCCGGATTCTCAGCGACACCGGCAATGATCAAGCGACTTGCGGGGGCATGAACCAAGGCGCGCAGCGGTAATTCCAAACGTTTTGACGCGTTAATTCGCCCAGGCACAAAAAGATAATCACCATAATCTCCTTGCCGCAAAAGCTCTGCGTTTGGTGGTGGGTGATAAAGCGTGGTAGCCGCTGTGCCGAGATGTCGCTTCAAGCGATCGGCAACATTGCATGAATTTGCATATATCGGATGTGGGGATGCCAGAAACGCAGCACGATCTTCTTCGTGAATTAGCGCACGTAAAGCCTCCCCCTGTGGGTCATCAAGCAAATCAGAGGTGCCAGCCTCCCACATGTCGTAGGCTTGTCGGTGCTGATGGATCACCCACAATACCATATTCGGATGTTGAGCAAGCCAAGCAGGGAACTTTAGGCCCACCGCCAAATCAATCTTGACACCTTCAACCTCGGAAATATCGAGAAACTTGGCAGCAGCAATATGGTCGGCCAAGACATTTCCGGGATACCATTTGAAGGGCAGTGTAATTTCCGTAGCCTCGTACCCTCTGGCCTCCAGAGCATTAACCAGACCCATACTATGACGCTCAGCTCCCCCACTCACAAAGGGAACCTGTGTTCGCAGCACACCAACTCGCATCATTTATCCTTTGATTTGATACCAAGAATGGCCAGATCTTGCGGCCCGAACATCAACTGCGCCAACTCATTGTCGAAGCCCGGTCGATCAAGGAACTCTCCCAACCGTTCATGTGGATTGATGTGTCTGATATCGACGGGCTCAAACCCTGCCGTTTCGAGCAAAACCCCCATCACTTGCTCTGGCATTGGCTTTAAGTGAGTTGGATCTGTGTAAAACGTCGTCGCCCCCACCAATACATTGCGCGTATTAGGTGTTTCAAAAAGTAGTAGCCCGCCAGGTGCCAGAACCCGACCTGCTTCACGTGTCAGCCATGCTACTGAATCAAACGGTAAGTGCTCAATGAGATGATGCGCCGAAATCACCGACAAACTATTGTCTTCGGCCTGCGCGAGTGCCTCCAAGGCATCGCCCAAGCGCAGATCCAACCCCGCAGCTTGCCCTTCTTTAATCTGTACCGCATTGGTATCAAAGCCAATCCCTTCCATCCCATGCTGTCGCAACAGGCCCAGCCACTCTCCGCGGCCGCACCCGATATCAAAAATCGGCTTATTCTCTGCGCGCGCCCATGCAGCTTCAACATCCGGTAGATAGACTTTTAACCGTTGGCTTATTTCTTCAGGCGCGCCTCTCCATTGATTTTCAAACCGATGGTAGAATGCGTCTTTGAACATCTCGAACCCTGTGGACGAGGGCAAGCCATTGGAGCTAGGAGCTTTTTCGTCCGGTCGGCCACTTTCCCCTCCATCAATACGACGCGACAAATCGGAAAACATTCGCAAGAGCAGCGCAGTGTCTGATTGGCCTGTACGTTTCAAGACTTCAGCCTCTCGACGGGAGACCGATACAAGATCATCCGCAAGAGCTTCGTGCCGGCGCATCCATGCCCACATTCGTTCTGTCTCTTGCCTGGTATGCTTTAGCTCTTGAGACAGTGTGCCCAGTTCCAAGCGCAGCTCTGCAATTTCCCGTTGTGCATCCTTCGACATACTCTTAATGCGACCCAAGGAAAATGCCGCTGAAAGATAGCGTTCAAGTCTCTTAATAACTTTCATAATTCTGACCTTCTCCTTGGTATTGCATCACAAGTTCGGCTCTGCCTTGGAAGAACACAAGGTAGAATTCATGCCGCCTTCTGGCCCATCCACATCTCCCATTCAAGTAGTGAAGTCAGCTACGGCCATGTGCAGGAACCTGATCAGGTGCGCTTGAATCTCTACCGCTTCAGCTTCTCGCTTACCGACCAGTAAGCGCTAGACCTCATGGCGCTCAGAGTACTGGAGCAACGGACGGGTCAGATGTGGGATCAAATTGTGGGTCGAGCTTGAGTTGATCGTACCCAGTGTGTGGCCACCCTATACTCGCCTCGACCACCCACATCTGACCCTTTAGGCACGATGGGCTAAATTTACTCACCCCTGGGCAAGTCGCGCGACATGAAGGTCTCCTGGCTTGGATCTTAACGATGGTAGTTTCCCTCCTAGCCAAAACGTTCCGGTCAAGCTGCCCGAGGCTTGGAGGATCGCACAATATGGGATCACTCAGGAAAACGAGTCCCGTACAAGGACCGCTTGCGGGTCAACACCTAACTCATACAAAGGTGGCAGAGAATGGATCATCGATTACGCCAATAAGACTGAAAAGAAAATCACCCCCATTAGCCGTTGTGGCATCCGCATAGTGCTGATCAACCGCAGCACGGGCGCCTGAAAGATTGGAGGTGCTCGCATCTCCAAAGGTTTGGAACACTGAAGCCGAATCTGTGACATCAGACATTCCCTTGATAGCTGAGAAGTAAATGCCCAAGTCTGTCTTTTGAGATAGATATCGCACATCCTCAGCAGAGCCTCCATTCTTGGCTCCCCCGATCACTTCCAGCACAAAAGCACCTTGAGAAACACTACCGTTCGAAACCTGGCTTTTCCAGAACTCGAAACCTGAGGCGTCTGGTGTTCGGCCTAGCACATTATCATAAACCGAAGTCACAAAGGCATCGGTATTCGACGGGTCCGTATAGAGCGCTCGCGTCTCAGCCTGATCAAAGAAAAGCTCGGCAATCTGATTGAGAGAAAGCCCCTCAGCCAGTTTGTCGGCCCAGAAATACAGCCCAGTGGCATCGGGAGCGCGATTGAAATAGGCAGCGTACATTTCTGCAAGGGGTTCAAACTGATCAACCGTAAGACTGGCGGTGCTGACAAATTGCGTCAGGTCCAGCGTAGCATCGGCAAACTTGATCATTTCAATATCGGTCAGCCCATCCTCACCCTCGGAAGCGTTGCGGTCTGTGACGGTGACCGCGCCGTTCTTATTGATGGCGACCGAATAGTTGGATTGGTTGGCCAAGACCACAGCTTGATCAATGCCATCACCACCATTGATGGTGTCATCCCCCCGGCCTGCTTGGAAAACATTGTTACCTGCATCCCCGGTCAGATTATCATTTCCGTCCCCAGTATAAACATTCTCGATCCCTGAGAATGTAATAGAAACCCCATCGATATTGCCCGCACCCTCGCTCAAGTTCAGGGTACTTGCAGCGGTTACAGCAGCGGCGTTGATCGCATCCAACCCAGCTGCGTCATCGAACGCAGTGTTGTGGCTCGAGCGACCGGCATAGTCAGAAAACTCATCTGTAAAAATGTAGGTATCATTGTCGCTGGCCACAGAGCCATAGAAGTTCAGCTCTACATTCTGAACTTGCACAGGTGAGGTCCCGGAACTGTCAAGGTCGATTAGCTCCACAGCCCATGTGCCTTCGCTAGACATTCCTCTGAAGGCGTTGCTGAAAAAGTAATCCCACTGCTCTAAGGTGTTCGTATCGTTCTCATCGTTATCAGCGCTGACATTGTCCAGAACGATACTCTGGGTGCCATCCGGGCCCGTTATGCGCAGCTCGAGATCCTGCAAATCAAAGAGTTGCGCAAAATCAACTTTGAGCTGTACATGTTCGATCTCAACAATGGTACTTGCCGCTCCGCTCAGTCGGTCAACTGTTCCATCTCCAGTCAACGTCATCTGCGTATCTAACAGGTCAATACTTGCGACCTCCTGATTACCAGTGCCCGCAAAGTCTGTTCCCCAAGTTTCAGCGATCCGGACTGCAGATTTTGCATCAACCAAACCAAAGCCGTAATCACGAGAGAAATGTAGGCCCCCGCCATTCCAATTATCTGCCCCGTTGAACGCATACGCATATTTCTCAGAACCGCTTACGCCAGTGCCAATTTCTGTACCAACATGGCGGGCAGAATACGCCAGAATGGTCTGCACATCCCGCCAGCCAAGATTGGAATTGGCCTCAAGCATCAGTGCAATCACACCTGACACCTGCGGCGCTGAAGCCGACGTGCCGTTAAAACCCGAAGTGTAGTCAGACCCTGCCGTATACCCCGTACCGGTTACGTCAGTCGTGACAATTTCACCCGGCGATCCAAAAGCAGAGATAAGCACAGAAGATCCCGGGGTCGAATAATCATCAATCACTCCTGTACGCTGGACCGCTGCCACCGCGATCGAATGCATCGTTGCATTCCAAGCGGCGACGTTTGTCTCGGTAGTGACTGGCGTTCCAGTATTGTCCGCGTCCCGCTCGTTGCCCGCCGACTTCACAAAAATAGTACCCTTGCCGTCCCGACCGGTTCGCGCGCCGAAGGCCATCGCAAGCGCGGTTTCGATAGACGAGTCTTGGCTGCCGAAAAAATTGTCAGCACTCAAAGTTCCTAGACTCATGCTGACAATGTCGGCAGAGCGGTCAATCCCACCGATCATAATCTGACCGGAAACGAGCTTGATGGGGGCAGCAAGCTCCTGCCCCAGTTTTATACCAAATAGCGTGCTTCCGTAGGAAACACCAACAACACCTGTATTATTATTGCCAACAGAAGCAATAATGCCCGCAACTGCGGTCCCATGAAAACTTCCATCCCCTGCACCGGGAAAGGACTCAGGCGTCAATATGATCGTTTCTGATGAATTCAGCAGATCATAGTCTTTGCGTGTTGAGTAATTTGCTATCAAGTCGGGATGCGTCGCTTCCACTCCGTCATCGATAACAGCGATCGTCACACCTGCGCCTGTGTAATCATCCCACACATCCACGACGTTAAGATCATATTCTCCAACGGCCGTGTTTTGCAAATGCCACTGGGTCGAGAAAAGAGGATCGTTGGGAACTGCCATATTATACCTTCCTACCTCACCTTTCTCGGCGCATCTCGCACGAAGCGCATACTAGCGAGTAGCATGACCTACCGGCCCGGCCTCAATCAACTCATTTCTCCCAGATGGTAAGTTCAAACGGCACAATCACTGCACACCAAACTGAGGTGCAATAATACCCGCCACTGCTTGAGCTAGACCATACGAACACTCTCAGTCGAACCGAGGGCTGAGACACGATTCATAAGAGAAGTGCAGATGTAAATTTCGCAATTTGGCGGTCGAGATTACTGGCAACAGTACGCACAAGAAAAGCCACGTCCAAGGCTATAATTAACCAAAGAGCTACTTTTTAAACTGCTGCTCAAACAGCTGGCGAAAGCTACCATTTTTTTTCATCAACTCGTCCATATCACCCTTCTCAATCACTCTACCATCCTTGATTACCATAATGGTGTCTGCCTCCAAAACAGTAGATAAGCGATGTGCGATAATAATGGTTGTAACGTCTTTGGTTAACGTTTTAAGAGACGTTTTCACGAGTGCTTCGGACTCTGCATCCAATGCGCTCGTTGCCTCATCTAACAATAGGATCTCGGACTTTCTCAATATAGCACGTGCTATTGCAATTCTCTGTTTTTGACCTCCAGACAAGAATACACCATTTTCTCCAACTTGCGTTTCATACCCATCGGGAAACTCACAAATAAAGTCATGTGCGTGTGCAGCGCGTGCCGCAGAAATAACTTCTTCGTCACTCGCTTCTGGTGCGGAGCAACGCAGGTTCTCCATGATAGTCGTTGAGAATAAAAAAGTGTCTTGTCCAACATAAGATATCTTTCGGCGCAGCGAAGCAAAACTAACGTCTTTAACATTGTGTCCGTCAATCTCGACGGCTCCGGTATCCGGGTCATAAAAACGCATAATTAGTCCAAATATCGTAGACTTACCGCCCCCTGACTGCCCAACAAGGGCCGTAGTCTTCCCCGGCTCAAACGAAAGATTCATGTCTTTTATGATTGGAAAGTCGCTATGATACCCAAACGTAACATTGTTGAATTGAATAGATCCATTGCCTGGCTCAAGGTTCACCGCTCCAGAGCGCTCTTGGATTGCCTCATCCTGATCTAAAAGTTCAAACATCATAGAAACGGTTACCATACACGTTTCAATACCCACTCGCATGCGAGATAGCCGCTTAGCAGGTTCATATGCCATCAGAAGAGCTGTGATAAAGGACATGAGTTGTCCAGCTGTCGGCGGTTCACTATTGGCGATCCCCATCGTACTCACAACCAATATACTCGCGATAGCCACACCTGCCAAAAGCTCCATTAGTGGACTTGCAATAGACTGTAACTTCGCAATGTCGTTGGCTCTTTTCTCCACTTGTCCGATGGCTGTATCCATCCGCTCGACCATACGATCTTCCAGGGCGAAGACTTTAATAATTTTGATACCGCCAGATGTTTCTTGGAGGACGCGGATAATCTCCGCCAGAGACGCCATCTCTGCTCTCATAATATTCCGTACGCTCTTCAAAAGGTGACGGACTCCCAATAGAGCGATGGGTCCGATCAAGATGAAGAGCATTGATAGGACAGGTTGCTGATAAACCATTACTATCGTCAAACCAATCAACGTAAGAGTATCCCTTACGAAGCCAGTCATAAGCACGTCTATTAGTTCTCTCGCGGCTTGAGCACCGTGGGTCACACGCATCAACAAGTCAGATGAGTCAGTCGTGCCAAAAAATCCAACACCTCTCCTCAAGAGCTGTCGATACAATTTCTCCTGCTGGCTCGCAACGATGCGGTTCCCAGCACGTGCAAGGAATAATGCTTGGACATAAGAGGCTAAAGCCTTAGTAAAAAAGAGGCCTATGACGGCTCCAGCAACCAAATATACTTTACTACGAAGCTCAGGAGTGGTCATCGCATCTACGATTTTCTCCATCATCCAGGCAGTACCCGCAGAGCTGGCTGCAACGATGATCATTGCCAATGCAGCCACACCGTAACGCCATCCTTGAGAGCGCATACTTTCACTGACCAAGCGACCGATGTAGCTTGATCGCCACCTGTCCCAACTGCGCGCAATCATGTAGTTCTCCAAGATTTCTCACAGACGGAGGAAGTCTCTGCCATGATGAGACGGTCCTAATAGCTGTTCTCTTACGACCAAAAAATCGATTGGTTGGTTAGTACGAGGTCAGAACTCAAATTTCCAGAACACATACTCGAAATTGAAGGATGCGCGGTGGATGCCTCTACCCGCCGGCACCGCATGCCATGACTGGCCTGCCCTCACAGAGCTGCTCAACAAGGCACAAGTAGAAAGGGTGAGCGAGGGGCGAGAAGACGAAAGCCGACCACAGAGGCCACGCCCTGAGCAGCGCAACCTTCTACAAGCTGAAATAAAAGTATGGAGGCCTGGAAGTATAAGAACCCACCCTGCTGAAAGCCTTGGAGGATTAGAGTGCGAGTTTAAGCACCGGCTGGCCGGTGCCATGCGTGAATATATCGTTTTGTCAGACCCACTCTGACAGATCTAGAACGATGACCAAACGGCGAGACGCGGCGCTTTGGATGGGGTGATATCAAAATGTCTCACAACGCCGCCCCCACAGGCCTGTCCGCATCCATCTTCAAGGCGGACCTCCGCTCAAAACACTTTTCAGACTGTGCTAGGACGCGTAAGACGATGCCGTGAACTGCGGCTAATCGAGGCTGGTTCAACTGCCGCTGGGTCATGGCCCGCAAGGGCATAAGAGTGAAGCATGAGACGCGGCACCACATCTGCAACGAGGTAAGTCTCCCGATCGACGACAGTGCAAACTAAAACGAACTTAGGGCAGCAGGAAACGCATGTGCCCCGCGCTTGCGACAGAGCAGAAACCGGAATACCCAAATACAGCCCCTTGTTATGTAAGAAAGACCGCAAGAGGGTAGGCCAAGGGAACATGTCAACGCACACAAGGCAGGTTGGCATCACTCAACTAAACAGATATGAGTTTTCAGAGATGAGTGGGGTAGAGATCATGAAGACATTCGAAAACGAAGCCGATTATGTACCTGAGGTGCACAGTATTATGTCAGATTTGCGCGTGGCAACCATTCAGATCGGTACAGTTTATGCGCGCGGAACCATTGTAGATCGCTCTGGCACCATGGCGACTATACAAGTTGATGGTCAGATTTTGTCAGGCCGCGAGGTGCCACTTCAAACCAGAAACTAGAAGAAGCGCGCGTGCACAAGGATAGAAAAAGCCCTACTTGAAAGCATAGGTCGTAGAAGTGGATAATTATTCAAGATTCATCGCATACTTGAAAGTTCTACTCCCAACTGCGGCATTAGGATTGTTTTCAACGGTTTTTTTTCTTTGGAGCCCCAAGTTCAACGAAGATAACGCAATACCTTATACACATGATGAGATCATACGTCGGATAAATCATCGTCAAGCCACCACCCCTCTCTACTTATCAACTACGGCCAAAGGCCACAATGTGCGTATCAATGCTGACCATACGTATCTAGGAGAAGAGCTCAGCCTACCTATTGCTGAAGAAGTGACCGGTCAACTTGACTTTATCGATGGAAGTATAGTGACGCTTTCCGCGGATAGAGCGGTTTTTGAAGAGCATAGTGATTTGGTAAATTTCTCAGGGAATGTCGTCTTGAATTCTACTGAAGGAATTACCCTAGAATCTGACCAGCTCACAACCAATATTGTCGCTCTCACTGCGTATAGTGATGTTCCAGTAAGAGCAAGCAGTGCCCTTGGAGAACTGAGGTCTGGCAATATGCGGATAACAACAATTCATAATAGCGGTCACTTGAAAATGTTTTTTGGGAATGGTGTCAAGCTGACCTATGTTCCCTAAATACTGCAAAATATAGAATTGCAGCTTGTTCTCACTCTGGGCGTTTAGTACGGTCCTCTCGTATTTATCTTTGGTCAGTTGCACAGATCTTAAAATATCCCACATTGAAATCTAATTATGAATTGAGCATATTTTATTTATTGCCTCCACTAAGTCGCGTAACTCTGATAAGCTTCTATACTTGACTCGCAGCCTGATATCTTCGACATGCACCCAACTTTCTTCCTTACAGTTTTCCACGCGCTTCCAAGCTGGAAGTGTGTTAACCGGATACTTTGAAATAAAGTCTTGCGTTGCAAGAGATGCCGATATTGAACCCCGTCCATACTGCCCTCTATATAGCGCAAAAATTTCGTCTCGAACCCTTGATATATTTGTAAGCGCTGTCCCGGCCCCACGTTGTAGCGCCTATCCCGTACTGCGAGATCTTGCACATCTCACAGTGGGGAGTGCGTTTCGCAATGTGCACTACAAATTCGTTTCTCAAATCGTTGGGCGTGGAGATCTACGCGTCGGGTCACCGGCGGTGGCCGGATGAAGCCAAGGCCCGGGCAGTGGCGGATACGCTCGAACCGGGCGCGACAGTGAATGGCGTGGCGGCGCGGTATGGAGTCTTGCCAAACCAGCTGTCGGCCTGGCGCCGGTTGGCGAAGCAGGGGAAGCTGGTGTTGCCAGCAGCGGAGCTGGACGAACCGGTCTTCGCCCCGCTGGTAGTCTGCGATGTGCCGGAGGTGCTGCCGGAACCGGACATGGCGGCACCGAAAGAGGTGATCCGGATCGTCTCAGGCGAAGTCAGGATCGAGCTGGCGCCCGGCACGCCCGCGACCCGGATCGCCGAGATCGCGCATGCGCTCGGGACCTCGCCATGCTGATGCCCTCACAGGGCCTCCGGATTTTGGTTGCGACAAAACCGGTGGACTTCCGCAAAGGCCATGACGGCCTGGCAGCGCTCGTGCAGTCGACGCTTGCCGAGGATCCGTTCACGGGCACGGTCTTCGTGTTCCGGTCGAAGCGCGCCGACCGGTTGAAGATCCTGTTCTGGGACGGCAGCGGACTCGTGATGGCCTACAAACGGCTGGAAGAAAACACCTTCACTTGGCCCGCGATCCGCGATGGGGCAATGACCCTGAACCGGGCGCAGTTCGAGGCCCTGTTTGCCGGTTTGGACTGGCGCAGGGTTCGATCTCTGGAGGTGCGCCGACCGGCTGTGGCAGAGTGACTCAGCCTATTGAATAACCGGGCATTGGCGCCCCGGGCCCGGTATAATCCAGCCATGCCCGACGCCCCGCCCATCGACCTGTCCGCGATCCCTGAGAGCCAGCGCGCCGCCGTTCTGGCGGTGCTGCAGGAAAACGGCGCCCTGAAGGAAGCCAACCGGCGGCTCGAGCATCTCGTGGCCGAGTTGAACCATGTCGTGCATGGCAAACGGTCCGAGAAGCTGAGTGATGACGACCGGCAGCTTGCCTTCGAAGACCTGGAAACCGCCGTCGCCGAGGTCGAGACCCGCAGGGAGCAGGCCGCCCCCTCCACCCAGACCCCGCGCGCGACACGGCAGCGCAATCTCGGCCATCTGCCCGCGGACCTGCCGCGCATCGAGCGTGTCATCGAACCGGCGAGCCTTGAGTGTCCTTGCGGCTGCGGCCGCATGCACCAGATCGGCGAGGATCGGACCGAACGTCTGGACATCGTGCCTGCGCAGCTTCGTGTGCTGGTCGACATCCGGCCGAAGTATGCCTGCCGCATTTGCTCGGACGGGGTCACCCAGGCGCCCGCCGCGCCGCGGCTGATCGAGGGCGGTCTGCCGACCGAGGGCGCCATCGCTCATGTGCTGGTCTCGAAGTTCGCGGACCACCTGCCGTTCTACCGCCAAGGCCAGATCCTGGCGCGCTCCGGCATCCAAGTCGACCGCAGCACCCTGGCGGACTGGGCAGGCACCGCCGCCTTCCACCTCGGCCCCGTGGTCGACCGGCTGGCGGAACACATCAAGTCCTCCGGAAAGCTGTTCATGGATGAGACCACGGCTCCGGTCCTCGACCCCGGACGCGGCCGAACCAAGACCGGCTACCTCTGGGCCCTGGCCCGCGATGATCGCGGATGGGGCGGAGAAGACCCGCCCGGTGTCGTCTTCACCTACCAGCCCAGCCGCGCCGGCGCCCACGCGGAACAGATCCTTCAGGGCTTCGACGGTATCCTGCAGCTCGACGGCTACACCGGTTATGACCGGCTGACGCGCCCGTCCCGCAAGGGCGGCGCGCCGATCACGGTGGCCCACTGCTGGGCGCATGCGCGGCGCAAGCTGAAGGAGGTCTTCGACCGCGACGGCTCGGAAATCGCCGCCGAGGGCCTGCGCCGGATCGCTGAGCTCTACCGCATCGAGGCCGAGATCCGGGGCATGGGCCCGGGCCAACGTCTGTCGGCCCGTCAGGCCCGCAGCGCGCCCCTCGTGGCCGAGTTCGGTGATTGGCTGCAGGCACAGCGTCTGCGTATCTCGGCCAAGTCGCGCCTCGGCGAGAAGCTGACCTACATCCACCGCCAGTGGGGCGGCCTGCAGACCTTCCTCCACGACGGCCGCGTCGAGATGGACTCCAACGCCGTCGAAAACCTGATCCGCCCGATCGCCCTGACAAGAAAGAACGCACTCTTCGCCGGCCACGACGAGGGCGGCCGCACCTGGGCCCGCATCGCCTCCCTGATAGCCACCGCGAAGATCAACGGCGTCGCGCCCTTTGCCTATTTGAAGGCGACCCTGGAAGCCATCGCCGCCGGTCACCCGGCCAGCAGGATCGACGAGCTGCTACCTTGGAACTTCACCCCGTAAAGCTGAACAGGCGTGGGGTGGCGACAGCGCTTACATATATTTTGCACAAGTTCCAAATGCGGCGGCCTTGGGGTAAGCGTTAACACCCCAACAAATTCACTCCCTACCCCCTCAGCCTCTGTAATATTATTGTTTATCTCGTACACTGACAAATCAACAAAAATATCGTAGCCAATTAGCTTCGAATCATGTTCACAACTATGACTGTCACGTCTAGAATAGTTAATTTCACACTCCGCAACTGAAATGGAAAATTCATTAAACCTAGATCCGTAAATTGGATTTTCAAGAGCGACCTGAAGCTTGTTTTCCAACTCCCTAATATCGCCACCCGCAAAAGCTAGACGCTTATCAATGACCACCGAGATAACTGCCACAAATGTAAGTATCGCAGTCCAAATCATTGCATTCTTTTTGAAATTCTTTGGAACCCTCACGACGACCTCCTAAATTAGAATTTTTAATGTGTAGTGTTGGCTTATCCCCCGAGACGCCACCCGCACACGGCGGTCGAAATTGACCCAATCTAACCGCTGCAAGCCCGTACCCTCTGGGCGACCCACACAACGTGCTCATCGCAACCTTCAACGCCATAATTTGCAATTAAAACATCACACTTATAACAGAGAAATCAGTGGATTATTTAGGGAATACGAGCTTAAACCTACCGAACTTAGAATTATCCGTTGCCCCGCTTGTATCAACGCTGATCATTGACAGCCTTCGGGCCTGTGCTTAACATATAGGTTATATTTTCTGACGCTAGTGCCACCACTCACACTTTATGCACTGCCGACGGTGACGCCGCTTTGAGGCTGTCTTTTAGTTTTTGATCGCGTAAACAAGCGAGATGAGCTTGGAAGGCTCGTCAATTTTTCTTAGTGTTTCAAATTGCTTGAGTTACGCACCGTGAAATCTTCACCTTTAGATTTGATCCTGAATCAGACATTTAGGCGCTTACAAGGCTCACGGATCAGTCTCGCAGACTGAAATCATTTGGTTTGACAGAACCGTGTTCCCAGTAGCACGATCCAAGCACCAGTCCCTACGCCAAACCCCTAGGTCTCAGGAGGTGCTCGACCATTCGCAACTTGGGCACTGACACATACTGCGAGTCACAGGTCTTTTGATCTTCGACGATGAAAGGATCAAAGATACCGGAAGGAAAGAAGAGCATACCGGGACCCAAGGCGTAAGTGGCCTTAAGACAACTGCGCCTCTCCATCTGCTGATAGATGATCACTCTCCCTGCTGGCCAAGTACAGCTGTGGCAGAGAAAGCTCCTGCGCCCCGACTATGATCCTTGCTCAAGAAAACGCCTCAAAAGATTAAACTCTGCCCCCTGAGCCATATCCATTTTGCAAGCTTCCCTGCCATACTCCGAGGGCTAATGGCCCCCGGTGCGTAAAGGCACTATCAGCTTTCTTTAGGCAGTTCTGCCTGAAGGGCTTGCGCATACGCATTGCGAGCAGTCTGCAGGATCGCAGCTTCTTGCTGAAGTTGAGCAAGTTTTTGGTCTACTAGCTGAATGCTCGCCAACTGTTCGCGGGCAGCCTCAGATAGCTGTTCAGTATCGTATTCTTTGCCGTCAATGTTCAGTGTGGCCATTTTCTACTATCCTTAACATTTTAGGTAGCTTCAAAAGCTACCGCATCCGATACGACCGCCTTAAACACGCACGCATATTCAAGGTCAACATCCTCCACTGAAACGCTTGGCCCCAGCTTTCTCAACGTCGGCTTTTCATAGTCTCCATCGGTTCCAGTTCAAACCAAAAGTCTGCGGACTGGCCAGGCATGAGGTGACGCAGTGCTAGAATGTCGATGGCGCCAATAGGCACGCAAGCGGCGACATCAAGCCAACCCAGCCCGCAGGCAGTCATGGATATGCAGCAAGCCCGCCACCCGGTCCTCATTATCGAGCACAAACAGCGCCGAGATCTTGCGGCTGTTCATGTCGTGGAGCGCCTCGGAGGCCAGCGAACCGCGCCGGATCACCTTGGGGCCGCGGGTGGCCACCTCGCCGGCGCTGCGCGCCATCAGACCATCCATATTGCGGCGCAAATCGCCGTCGGTGATGATGCCCGTGAGGCGGCCACCTTCGACCAGCCCCGCAAGGCCAAAGCCCTTGGCGGTCATGATCAAAAGCGCCTCTGTCATCGGTGTCTCTGGCGCCACCAGCGGCAGCGCCTCGCCCGTGTGCATCAGCCCATCCACCAGCATCAGCTGCGCGCCGAGCTTGCCGCCGGGGTGGAAGACCTTGAAATCCTCGCGCTCAAAGCCGCGCCGTTTCATCAGGGCCACCGCCAGCGCATCCCCCATCGCCAGCGTTGCCGTGGTCGAGGTGGTGGGGGCCATGCCGATGCCGCAGGCCTCGGGCGCATCGGGCAGCAGCAGCACCACATCGGCCTGGGTCGCGAGGGTGCTGTCGGCCTTGCGGGTGATGGCAATGAGCGGAATAGCAAAGCGGCGGCTATAGGTGACGATATCGGCCAGCTCGGAGGTTTCGCCGGAATTGGAGATCACCAGACAGACATCGCGCGGCGTCACCATGCCAAGATCGCCGTGGCTCGCCTCGGTGGCATGCACAAATTGCGCAGGCGTCCCCGTCGAGGCCAGGGTGGCGGCGATCTTATTGCCGATATGGCCGGATTTGCCGACGCCCGACACGATCACACGGCCTTCCATGGCCTCGAGAATCTCGACCGCCTTGAGCTGTGGATCGCCCACCTCAGAAGCCATCTGAGTCAGCGCGGCGGCCTCCACGGTCAGCACGCGGGCCATTTCGGCAAGGGTTTCATCACAGGTCAGTTCTCGCGGGGTCATGGCGCGGTCTCCGTCGGGGTGGCATGTGGCTCTTGTGTAGGCGGCACGGCCGGGAAAGGCCAGTGCCGCGCGCCTGCCGGGCGGCGGCGCAGCACTGGCCCCCAAGGCAGGCCTTGCGCCGGGCAGAATTTTTTTCACCCCTGTCGAAAAAAGCGACGCATAAACGTCCTAGGGGCATGGTCCCGTTCCACACCTCCCAGACGCCTCCCGGTCACCTTCCGGGCGCCTCCCGGGCACAGACCCGTCCGAGACGGCAAAAAGGGGAGGAGCGCGGGCCAAGAACACTGAGAGAAAAACAGGAATTTTATTATGAAATACATGCTTCTGATCTATGCCGCCCCGGACCGGGAACCCGCCTATGGCACGCCTGAGTTCGATGAGATGATGGCCGGTTTTGCCGCCACCAGCGAAAAAATGAACGCCGATGGTGTCATGGTGGACGGCGAAGGCTTGCAGGGGATCGAGACCGCGACCTCGCTGCGGATCACCTCCGGCAAGGTCGAAACCATGGATGGTCCCTTTGCCGAAACCCGCGAACATCTCGGCGGCTATTACGTGATTGATGTGCCCGATCTGGACACCGCCCTCAGATATGCCGCAATGATCCCGGTGGCGCATTTTGGCACCATCGAGGTGCGCCCCCTGATGGATTATAACCCCGCAGGCTGACGCACATGACACATGCCGTCCCCAGTGCCATCGCCGTGCAGCAGGTCATCGATGATGTGATGCGCCGCGACAGGGGGCGGCTGCTGGCGGGCCTGAGCGTCCGCCTCGGGGATATCCAGCTGGCAGAAGACGCTCTGCAGGAGGCGGTGATTGCGGCGCTCAAACACTGGGGCCGCTCCGGCGTGCCTCATGCGCCGCTGGCCTGGCTGATGCGGGCAGGGTTCAACAAGGGGATCGACCAGCTGCGCAGCCGCCAGCGCGAGGGGCGCAAGGCAGAGGATCTGGGGCTGATTGCCCCCGACCAAGACGCGGCAGAGCAGGCCGAGACCATCCCAGATGCGCGCCTGCGGCTGATCTTCACCTGCTGCCATCCGGCGCTGGAGGAAAAATCCCGCGTCGCCCTGACCCTGCGCACGGTCTGCAGCCTGAGCACGCGCGACATTGCCGCGGCCTTTCTCGACAGCGAGCAGACCATGGGCCAGCGCCTGTCCCGCGCCAAGGCCAAGATCCGTGCCAAAGGCATCGGGTTTCAGGTGCCAGAGCCCGACCAGTGGTCCGAACGGCTCGGCACGGTGCTCTCCACGCTCTATCTGATCTTCACAACCGGCTATGTGCAGGAGGAGGCAGGCCCGCGCGATTTCTGTCGCGAGGGGATCTATCTTGCGCGGCTTTTGTGCGCGCTGCGCCCGGATGATCCCGAAATCGAGGGGGCGCTGGCCCTGATGCTGCTGACCGAAGCCCGCAGCGCCGCCCGCATTGGCCCGGATGGGGCGATGCGCCCGATCGAGGACCAGGACAGCAGCCTCTGGCACCATGAGACCATCACCGAGGCGCAGGCTCTGCTGGCACAGGCGGTTCTGCGCCGCCAGCCCGGCGCGTTTCAGATCAAGGCCGCCCTTGCGGATTGCCACATGATGCGCCCAAAGCCTGATTGGGCGCAGATGGCGCTGCTCTACCAGGCGCTCTGGCGGTTTGAGCCAACCCCGGTGGTGGCACTCAACCAGGCGGTGGTGATGGCAGAGCTGGGGCAAGGCGCTCAGGCCCTGAACCACTTGCGTGCCCTAGAGGATGACCTGGGACAGTTTCAACCATGGCATGCGGCAATGGCACATGTGCTGGCACAGGAAGGCCATATCGGGGACGCCCGCTGTGCCTATGAGCAGGCCATAAAAACCGCTCCCCATGACGCTGCGCGCCGGTTTCTGGAAACCAGAGTGCAGAGACTGCCCCCCTGCGCTTTCAGCGGATCTTAATGCAGATCGCATAAGCAAACGGGGACCGCAGTCTTGCCATCGAAAGGAATGCGCATGCCCCTTCGTAGTTTTTTTGCCCTGATCACCTGTATCGGCACCCTGTGCTCTGCTCCCGTTTGGGCCGAGACCATCCGTCTGGTTCAAGATGAAGCCTACGCCCCCTATATGACCAAGGATGGCAAACAACCCACCGGCATCTGGGCCGAGGTGATCACCCAGGCCCTGAGCCGCATCGAGGGCGATTATGACGTGGTGCTGGAAGCTGTGCCGTGGTCGCGCGCTGTAAACCTGGTGGAGAGCGGGCAGGCCCATGGGCTTGTTGGCACCTATTACAAACCCGACAGCCGCCCCTGGATCGGCACCTATTCAACCGCCCCCTTCACCGAAAATGTCGCGGTCTACTGCCGGGATGGGGTTGCTGAGGCGGGCTGGTCCTATCCGCAGGATTTCAAAGGACTCACATTTGGCAATAACGCCGGCTTTGGCACGCCGGGGCAGGCGTTCTTTGATCTGGTCGCCAGTGGTCTCATCTCGCTTCAGGAAGCGCCGACCACCGATCTCAACCTGAAGAAACTCGCCGCGGGCCGCATTGATTGCTACGTGCAAGAGCAGCTGACCGCAGAAATCGCCATCACCGCGCTGGGGATCAGTGGCATCACCCAGGTGCTTGATACCTCGGTCGAAAACAGCATGATCGGCTTTCGCGCCAGCTGGCAGGGCGCCGAGGCGGAAGGCTTCATCGCCGAAATGGATCGCGCCCTTGCCGAGATGATGGCGGATGGAACGATCGACCAGATCATCGCCACCGCGGTTGCCGGTTAATGTACCGACCAACGGGCGTCTCATGGCCCCAATGGGGCCTTGAGCTGCGCCCGCGCCCTACCCTTCGGGGAGCGGGATCGGCCGCGCGGAGGGCACCAGCCGGTTGATCTGGCTGAGGTGCTCAGGCAGGCAGCGGGTCAGGAAATCATAGTCCTGCATCACCCGCGCCCGGGCGCGCGCGCCAAGGCTGGCAAAATCCTGCGGGCGCGCCAGCACCTCGGCCACTTGGGCCGCCAGCGCCTCGGGGTCAAAGAAATCCACCAAAAGCCCGGTGTCGCCATGGGTGATCACCTCGCGCACCGGCTCCACATCGGCGGCCACGATCGTCGCCTCCATCGCCATTGCCTCCAAGAGCGACCAGCTCAGAACAAAGGGCATGGTGAGGTAGATGTGGCAGCGTGACAGCTGAATGATCTGGCACAGATCCCCGTAGGGCACCCGGCCCAGGAAATGCACCCGGCTCCAGTCAACATACTGGCCGACCTCCGCTTCCATCTCGCCGCGCAGCCCCCCGGGGTGTTCGCTTTCACGCCCGTAAGAGGCCTCATTGCCACCAATCATCAGGATACGCGCATTGGGCCGCGCGGCCTGAATGGCCGGCAGGGCCCGCATCATGATATGAAAGCCACGCGCCCGCTCCATATTGCGTGCCACATAGGTCACGATCTCATCGCCGCGCGAAATGGGCTGCTCCAACCGGCCCAGCGAGAGCTGCGCCTCGGGATTGGCATGCAGTCGATCCGCGCGGATGCCATCGTGGCAGACATACATCTTGTCGTGAAAGGACGCCGGAAAGCGATCGCGCTGCCAGAGCGTCGGCACATGCCCCAGATCCACCACATCGCGATTGAGGCATGGCACCACATTGCGGGCGCGATTGAAGTAGGGCGCATGGGGTCCGGGAGGCTGTTCGGGATCAAAGCCCACCATGCCACCTTGCATGCTGTAGTAATATTCAAAGAACCCCAGGATCGGCACATCCGGCCACAGATCCTTAAAAAAACTGAGCTCTCCCCAGCCGGTATGACCAAGAATGATATCAGGGCGAAACCCGTGCTTGCGCTCAAACTTTTGCATCGTTTGCACGGCGCCAAAACCCGCCCCTGCCGCGGCTTCCCAGTCCTTGGACAGACCAAAAGCGTCCTTTGCGGGTACATGAAAGGGCGTATAGACCAGCGTATGTACACCCGGGATTTTTACACCCCCACGCTGGCTCAGAAACACCAGCTCATGCCCTCCCTGTGCCGCAAGCCAGCGCACCAGCTCGCGATACTGGCCAGGCATGTTTTGATGCACAAAAAGGATCTTCATCCGCCCCGCCTCAGCCCAACAGTCGTTTCAGATACTGACCATAGCTGTTCTTTTTGAAAAGCTCCGCCCGCTCTGCCAGCGCGTCGCGGCTGATCCAGTCCGCGTGATAGGCAATCTCCTCCAAGCAACCGGTCTGCAGACCCTGACGCTCGTGGAGGGTGCGCACAAAATTGCCCGCATCCAGAAGGCTGCCATGCGTACCCGTATCAAGCCAGGCATAGCCCCGTCCCATGGTTTCGACCGAGAGGCTGCCCTCATTGAGATACATCTGCAAAAGATCGGTGATCTCCAGCTCGCCCCGCGCCGAGGGCTGGACCTCGCGCGCGCGCGCAGGCGCAGAGCCGTCCAGAAAATAGAGCCCGGTCACCGCGTAGTTCGACGGCGGCACTTCGGGTTTTTCAATGATCTGATGGGCGCGCCCGTCGCCATCAAAGGCCACCACGCCATAGCGCTCGGGATCCGCCACATGATAGCCAAAGACGGTGCCACCTGCCTCCTTGGCATCCGCCGCCGCCAGAAGCTCCGGCAACCCATGGCCAAAAAAGACGTTGTCGCCCAGCACCAGCGCCGAGGGCGCCCCCGCGAGGAACTCTTCGGCCAAAATGAAGGCCTGCGCCAGACCATCGGGGCTGGGTTGCTCCACATAGGTGAGTCTGACGCCCCATTGACTGCCGTCGCCCAAGAGCCGCTGGAACTGATCGGCGTCTTGCGGCGTGGTGATGACGCAGATCTCGCGAATACCCGCCAGCATCAGTACCGAGATCGGATAGTAGATCATCGGCTTGTCATAAAGCGGCAGGAGCTGCTTGGAGACAGCCATGGTGATCGGATAAAGCCGGGTGCCGGAGCCTCCGGCCAGAATAATGCCTTTGCGCTGCGTCACTCTGCGAGCTCCTTCAAAATATCCTGCAACCCGCGGCGCCAATCGGGCTGCGGGATGCCAAAAACAGTCTCTAACGTGGTGCAATCCAGTCGGGAGTTCAGCGGCCGCACAGCGGGGGTGGGATAGTCCGTGGTGGGGATCTCCACAACCTCGCAGGCCAGATTGCTGATGGCAAAAATCTCTGCCGCAAAGCCCGCCCAGCTCACATAGGGTGCGCCCTGAAAATGGTAGATGCCGGACTTTTTAGGCTCTAACACAAGCTGACGCGCCATCTTGAGGCAGGCCTCTGCGATGTCGCGCGCAGGGGTGGGCGCGCCGATCTGGTCCGCCACCACCGACACCTGCGCCCGCGCGGCCCCAAGGCGCAGCATGGTTTTTACAAAATTATTGCCATGGGCAGAGACCACCCAGGAGGTGCGCAGAATCGCATAGGTGCCGCCTGCCGCAATCACCGCCTCTTCGCCGGCGCGCTTGCTGCGGCCATAGGCATTGGGCGGCGCCACCGGATCATCCGTCTGCCAGGGCGCCTCACCAGTGCCCGCAAAGACATAATCGGTCGAGATATGGACAAATGGAATGCCCATCTGCACGCAGGCCGCCGCCATCGCCCCGGGGGCCGCGCCATTGATTACGGTGGCCAGCTCTTCCTCGGTTTCGGCCTTGTCGACCGCCGTATAGGCAGCGGCATTGATCACGGCCTCGGGCGCAGTCTCGCGAATGAGCGCAGCACAGGCGCCAGGATCCGACAGATCCGCCTGCTCCCGCCCCACAGAGATCACCCCCTCATGACGCGCCAATTCCCGAGCCACCTGCCCGGTTGCCCCAAACACAAGGATGCTCATATCCGCCCCTTCTTCATCTTTTCCCAAATACCTCCGCCGGAGGCCGCTGCCCATCAGGGCCGCTCTTATGTCTGAACACCCAGACGCTCGCCCACGCCCTTGCGGGACTGCAGAGCACGCCACCAATCCTCATTGTCGAGATACCATTGCACCGTTTTCGCCAAACCTTCCTCGACAGTTACCGAGGGGCGCCAGCCCAGCTCGGTGCGAATACGAGAAGGATCAATCGCATAGCGTGCATCATGGCCGGGGCGATCCGTCACAAAGGTGATCTGCTCCTTATAGGATGTCCCATCCTCGCGCGGGCGCTTGTCATCAAGGATCGCACAAAGCGTTTCCACCAGCTCAAGGTTGGTGCGCTCATTTTCGCCGCCCACATTATAGCTGCGCCCGTTTTCGCCCTTCTGCAGCACCAGCAACAGCGCATCGGCGTGATCTTCCACATAGAGCCAGTCGCGAATGTTGGACCCATCGCCATAGATCGGCAGGGCCTTACCGGCGAGCGCATTCAAAATCACCACCGGGATGAGCTTTTCGGGGAAATGGAAGGGGCCGTAGTTGTTGGAGCAATTGGTCAGCACCACCGGCAGCCCATAGGTCTCATGCCAGGCGCGCACCAGATGGTCGCTCGAGGCTTTGGAGGCCGAATAGGGCGAGCGCGGATCATAGGCGGTCTCTTCCGTGAACATCACCGATTTGTCGGTCGGCAGGCTGCCATAGACCTCATCGGTCGAGATATGATGGAAGCGAAACCGCGCAGGTTTTCCCACCGCGATCCAGAACTTGCGCGCAGCTTCAAGCATGTTGAAGGTACCGGTCACATTTGTCTCGATAAAATCACCGGGCCCATCAATGGAACGATCCACATGGCTCTCGGCGGCCAGATGCATCACAGCATCCGGTGCATGTTCGGCAAAGATCCGGTCCAATGCGGCACGATCGCGAATGTCGGCCTCTTCAAAGACATAAGACGGGCTCTCGGCGACGCTGGCGACATTGTCCAGACAGGCCGCATAGGTCAGCGCATCCAAGTTGACCACCTCATGGCCTGCCGCAATCGCTTGGCGCACCACCGCAGAGCCGATAAAGCCCGCACCGCCCGTCACCAGTATCTTCATGGGTCTGCTCCTTGCCCAACCATTTGTGGTCCACAAACCCAAAGGGCTGCGGTGTCGTTAGTCTGACTGTCCCGCGCGCACGGCTCCCATCCGCCCCAGCGGCTTGTGGCGCAAGCGCAGGAAATATCTCTCATAATAGCGAAAGCTTACCTCCGCCAAAAGAAACGTACCGCCCCAGTATGCGAGAAGAAAGATCGCGCTGTCCTGCGCAAACCCAAGCGGTTCGCCCGCAAGGCGCACCATATGCAGAACCATCAGATGCAACAGGTAGATACCATAGCTGACCATGCCGATGCGCACCAAGGGACGCAGACGCAACATCCCGTGTAGCCAGCTGTCTTCACGCAGCACCAATGTCGCCAGCCAACCGGTCATCGCCAAATGGACCAAGAGATAGGGCCAGCCCGCCAGTACCTGCGGCAACAGCAAAAAAACCAGCGCCAACAAAACCCCAAGCCCCACAAAAGGCATCCCCGCACCACCTAAAAGACGCCACACAAGTGCAAACCCGCGCGGATCATGCAGCATTAACGCTAGCCCCGCCCCCAACAAGAGCGGCGCATAGGTGGCATCGGGCAAATGCACCCAGAGCGGGCCCAACTCAAACGGAACGACCCCAAAGGTCCTGAGTACACCGCTCACGGCCACCACATTCAGCACCACCCCCAAGAGCACCACCGCCCCCCAGAGCCGCGGCGGCAACCAGATCAGCACCAGTGGCCACAAGAGATAGAACTGCTCCTCGATTGACAGGGACCAGGTAGGATAGAGCGTCGGAATATGCTCGGTGAGGAAATTGGCAAAAAACAGGTAATAGGCTGGCCAGATCTTCAGGGCCTCCCAATGGCCGCTGACGATCACAAAATAGATCCCAGCCACGGTCACCACCAGATAATAGAGCGGCAGGATGCGCAGCGCGCGGCGCCAGTAAAACGCCCCAAGCGCAATCGCCCCCTCCCGGTCGCGCTCGCGCAACAAAAGCGTGGTGATCAAAAATCCCGAAATCACAAAGAACAGATCCACCCCCAGAAAACCACGCGACCACGCGCCCGCCTCCTGCGCTAGAGCGCTGTGATGGATCAGGACCCCCCCGATCGCCAGCGCCCGCAACCCATCCAGCGCCCCAAAGCGGGTCCGCTCCAGATAGGCGCGATGGGCTTGAGGCGCGGTCAAGGCAGGCATCGGATCAGAATACGAAGGGGCTTTGCAAATCCGCAAACTTGGGCGCGGCGGCATCTTTTTCCGACAGGATCGGCTGGCCATCAAAGCCCCAATCAATCCCGCAGCTGTCCCAGCGCACCCCCCCGTCGCACTCGGGCGCGTAGTAATCGGTGCATTTATAGATGATCTCGGTCATCGGCGCGCGGGTGATGAACCCGTGCAAAAAACCTTTGGGCACCAGGAGTTGGCGGCCATTTTCGGCCGAAAGCTCCACTCCGATCCATTCTCCATAAGTGGGCGAGCCGTTGCGGATATCGACCACCACGTCAAACAGCACCCCCTGCCCACAGCGCACAAGCTTGTCCTGGGCATGGGGCGGGGCCTGGAAATGAAGACCGCGAATAGTGCCGACATCGGCGGACATGGAGTGGTTGTCCTGCACAAACTCCAGATCGAGGCCATGTTCAGCCATGCGCTTGCGGTTCCAGCTCTCGGAAAAAAAACCGCGCGCATCACCAAACCGCGCCGGTGTCAGGATTTTCACACCAGAGAGTTTTGTATCTTCGACCTTCATGGCAACGTCCTTCGTCTCGTCTCAACAGGGCTACCGGCATCACACACGGCAGTCACCGCAACGCCCCTGTTCTTTGACCTTTTCTTCGGCAGGCAGCGTAAGATTTATTACACCATACGGCGGAAAATACAGTAAGAACAAACAGCCTCTCCAGTTTGTCACTGGGCCTGTCGCCGGCAAGAGACTGAAAACATACCACTCTCAAGTCGCGCATGTGAGTACTACGGTTCATGAGAATTGAATGGCGCGGCTGTGCGGTTTCCTTAAGTTCTGAGCGTTAGTTTGGCCAGAGCTTTGGGATGTTACGAAACGAGCAACGCTCCGGACACTTGCAAAACGCACGCCGCATGCTTGTGCGCAGCAATCAAGGCCTCTTTGGGTGCAGCGCCCTGCAAGCGAGCGGCGAGCCATGCCGCATTAAAAGAGTCACCCGCACCCGTCGCGTCAACAACGGGCACCGCCAGTCTGTCGGCGGCGATTTCTAAAGTGCCGTCAGAGCCGGAATAGATCGCAGGACGCGCTGCATCTTTCACCACGACCTCCCCTACACCGAGGCGTGTGTAACGCGCCACCGTCGCTTGAGGCGCGACATCCCCAAACAGCGCAGCATCGTCGTCAAAGCTGGGCAAGATCACATCAGATCGCACCGCCGCATACGTCAGAGCAGCACGACAGTCTTCTTGGCTACTCCACAGTGTTGGTCTGATGTTGGGATCAAAAGCAACCTGCGCACCAGATTCTGTAATTGCCGCCCAAAGTACTTCGCGCGCCTTGGGTGATAGAATGGCTAGTGTAATACCGGACAGGCAGACCAAATCGGCCTCTTGCAATGCTCGTGCCAAGGCTGCTGGATCATCAGCGAGCTGCCGCGCAGCAGATGTTTCTCTCCAATAGCTAAAGGCACGATCGCCGTTTTCTTGCCGGATCAAGTATAAGCCCGTAGTCATACCAGCAATCTGGCGAATGTGGGCGATTCCAACTCCCTGCGACTGGATGAAATCCAACATCGCATTCGATGTGCTATCGTCACCCACGGCGCTCAGATAGTCGACGCAATGATCCGAACCCAGTAGGTATCTCAGGTGCCATGCCATGTTGAAGGTATCGCCTGCAAACCCCATGCGATAAAGCCCGCCGTCAACGGGAGCCATCTCAACCATGCATTCTCCGATAACGACAATCCGTGTCATTACTGCTCCAGAAACCAGGCCTTGGCGTTGTTGTAGCAGATGTCGCGCACCAGTCGGTCGAGCAGGTCGGCGTCATCTGGTAAGTGGCCAGTCTCGGCCCAGCGACCAATCATGCCACACAACAAGCGGCGGAAATACTCATGCCGAGGGAAAGACAGGAAGGAGCGGCTATCTGTCAACATCCCAAGGAATGTCGACAGAAGGCCAACCTGGGCCAGGGTACGCATCTGCGCTTCCATCCCATCCAGCGTGTCATTGAACCACCAAGCGGCGCCAGCCTGTATCTTTCCAGGAACCGAGCCATCCTGAAAGGTGCCAGCGGTTGCAGCAAGGATGGGATTTCGGGAGGGGTCAAGACCATAAAGCACCATACGCGGTAGTTTCCCGTCACGATCCAGCCGATCCAGCAGGATGTTCAGCGGACCGGCCATATCGGTGTCGCGCATGCTATCACCGCCTGCGTCGGGACCAACTCCTAGCAACAGTCGAGATGAACCATTGCGCACAACGTTCATGTGGCACTGCATCACCAAGCCGCGTACGGCATAAGCACGTCCAAGGGCGTCGAAGAGCGCAGCACGGTGACCCGCCACTTGCTCCGGTGTGATGGGTTTTCCCTGTCGGGCGGCTTTGAGCGCCGCGTCCAAATCGAAGGCACCAGGGATATTAGCGGCATCCAAGTGGCTGATCCCATGATCGGCTGCTCTGCACCCCTGCTCCACGAAATAATCCAGCCTGAGGGAAAGGGCCGCGACCAAATCATCAAAGGAATGGATGGGATGTGTAAGTGCCTCCAGGCTGTCCATGTAGGCCGCGAAACCTGGAGCCTCTATCTGCACGGATTTGTCGGGCCGGAAGGTTGGAACCACCCGGATGTCTGAGCCTGCCATTGCGGCATGGTGCTCTAGGGTATCAAGCGGGTCATCTGTTGTGCCGACCAACTCCACCTTCATTTTGCGTAAAAGGCTTTGCGCGGAATACCCTTTTTCTCCCAGCTGCGCATTGGCCGCGTCCCAAACATTGTCGGCGCTTATGGGCGATAGCACTGTGCCGTTCAGATCGAAGTAGCGCCACAGCTCAAGATGTGACCAATGATGAACCGGGTTGAGAACAGCACGAGGCATCGCCTCCGCAAAGGCGTCGAATTTCTCGCGCCAAGTCGCGTCACCTGTCACCCGAGCTTCATCGATACCAGCCCATCGCATGACGCGCCACTTATAGTGATCATGGGCGAGCCACATCTCGCCCAGATTTTCCCACGTACGATCACTGGCGATTTCAGCCGGCGGGAGGTGATTATGATAATCCACAATCGGCAGATATCTCGCGACCTCATGAAACAGTCGCCTTGCTGTCGCAGTGTCGAGCAAAAAATCCTGATGAAGAAAGCCCGTCATCTGCGTAGTTCCTTCGCGGTGGTTGTCACGGTCGCCTTTGCCCCGCCCTGCAATCGCTCAAAGGCCACGCTAATAGCGGCTTGGAACTCTGCTAGCGGACGCAGCGCGTCTGGAACCAAGGAGGGTAGCGACAGAACCGCCGCGACTGGGTCATTGCAAAGAGCGGCACGACGCAACTCATCCTGTCGAGGATCCGGAACAGGAGGAAGGCTACCCAACCCTTTGATCCAAGCAGCCACCGCCAAGGCTGAAACCGACCACTCGCGTTTGGCTTCGAGGTTAATAGCTATCGGAGCGAACAGGCGTTGCGGCATCTTCTGGCTGCTGTCGCTGGCGATCTGGTCTAGTCGATGCCGGAGCCGGGTGTTTTCAAACCGTTTTAATAACTCATCCGCATAGGCTGCGAGATCGATACCCTCGAGTGGACGCAGTGTTGCGGCCTGCTCAGCCAACATTAGGTGGCGGATTAAAGCACGCAGCTCCTTGTCAGCCATGCAGTCGGCCACTGTTTGATATCCCAGCAACTGACCCAGCCAAGCCAAAGTGGTATGCGCACCATTGAGCAGTCTTAGTTTCATTTCCTCAAACGGCTGTACGTCTGCAACCAACATAGCACCACCCTCTGCAAAGGGGGGGCGCTCATTGGCAAAGTCATCTTCAATCACCCACTGTCTGAAGGGTTCACACAAAACCGCATTGGGGTCATCTCGGCCAAGTGCGGATGCGACCGCTGTATGACTGTCATCGGTCATGGCAGGCACGATCCGGTCCACCATCGACGAGGGGAACCGAACATGGGTTCTAATCCATTCCGCAAGATTTAGATCCAATTCCTCAGCAAACCCCAGCACAGCGGCGCGAGTGAGCGCGCCGTTATCCGGCTGATTGTCACAAGACAAGATCGTGATTCCGCCAAGATCTGCCGCGCGCCGGCGCTCCAAGCCTGACACCAACACACCGATGGCAGTGGTCGGCAACCCGCCGTCCAACTCAGCCTGTATAGCGGCTTGCGTCAGGTCGAGCTGGCCATCCTTTGTACAGTACCCTTTTTCGGTAATGGTCAACAAGATCACAGACATATCTGGAGACGCGATTAACGCGGGGATAGCATCTACCCCGTCGCGGGCGGGGTGACAGGTGCCACACAAGAGGCCGATTTCTCGTAGTGTTATAGTGTCACCATCGGCTTCGGCGATGTGATATCGCCCCTGGACTGCGTCCAAGCTGTCCAACGCATCCACTCCGGAATTCAGTCGCGCAGCGACCACACCCCAATCGCCACCCTCGGCCACAAGCCCATGGTGAAGATAGACCATAGGGTGGGCACGGGCAAAAGCACCAAAGCCGATATGCAGAATACGCGGCTTGAGCAGGGTTTGTTCGTAAGAACAAGGGATAAGAGAATTGGTCATAAGTCGATCCTCGTTCCCGTCTTCAGAATGCGTCGTTCACCAGCCGGCAGGACCACCAGTGCCTCTGGTAAAACCGGCGCGCCATTACCCTCACGTTTCGAGATCAGGCTGATGTGGTCATTGGTGCTGTTCAAGACGAGATGAGACAGGCACCACTTACCCGTCTTTGTCACACCGTCATCCTCATAGAGGAGGCTGGTCGTTTCCTGTACGCCTTGCGCGGGGAACACAGCCAAAAGTCGCGCGATCTCCATCTCGGGTGCTGCGCGGTCTGCCCCTTGGCCCATCGGAACCACGGCGCCCCCGCGGATAAACAGCGGAATGGTATCAAGAGCGACAGGCACGGTGAGCCATTGTCCGCCTTCGTGCCAAAGACCAGTGTGGAAATCCCACCAGCCCCCGGAATGCCGCGGTAAATAGACCGAGATCGCATCAACACCCTTGTCCAAGACTGTCGCCACTAAGAGATCCCGCCCGAGAAGAAAGCTATCGCTCTCCTCCCAAGCTTGAGGGTCAGCACCAAAATCAAGGAACAAAGGTCGTAGCATCGGCTCACTGCGCTCGGCCGCCTGCCACAGGCAGGTGTAGAGATAAGGCAGAAGTTGGTACCGCAATTCTATCGCCGCGCGGATGTGGTCCGTCACCTCAGGATACATCCAAGGCTCGTTTACTGTCGCATCATCATTCCATGAGTGAATGGTAAAACGAGGATGGAACACACCATTTTGGACCCAGCGCACAAACAGCTCCGGTTCTGGCCGAGGCCCAGAGAAGCCACCGATGTCATGTCCAATGTTATAAAAGCCAGACATGCTCATGCCGAGGCCCATCCGCTGGTTCCAGCGCAGCGTCTTCCAATCTGTGCGATTGTCTCCGCTCCAAGTCTGGGCATAACGCTGCAATCCCGGGGCGCCTGATCGACTGATTAGGTAGGGCCGCTTCTCCGGTGCATGGGCCTCCTGCGCCTCCATTGATGCGCGCGTCATAAGTATGGGCATTACAGGACGCATTAGCGACATGTCGATTGCCTTACCGAAACCCGCGCATTGAGCGTGTCGGTCCCAGATTTCGTATTCGTTGTTATCGTTCCAGGTTGAGCCTATACCGCGCTGCAACAGCGCCTCGCCGATATTTTGCTTCCACCAATCCACAGTCGCTTGGTTAGTAAAGTCGAGATGCGAGCCTTCGTCGTCCCAAAAGACCGAGCGTTCTGGTCCGCAGTTCGTGTCCGCTTCTGCGCTCGCCTGCACGAACAACCCTGCGTTGGCGACTTCGGCGTAACGCGGATGGTCCTGCAGCAGGCAAGGTTTGATATTGGCAATGAGATGCACCCCCTTATCGGCAAATTTTGCCGCCATAGCCGCAGGGTCGGGCACCTTCTCATCATTCCAGTTGAACACATACCGCTTCGGCCCTATCGAGGTGTAGCCCGACGACATCTGAAAACTGTCACAAGGGATACGATACTCTGCAATCTTAGTTAGAAAACCTTCCAGCTGCGCCTGTGCGTCCGGTGCATCTGTGTAGGACATTGTTGACCCAGAGTACCCAAGGCTCCAACGCGGCGGAAAGGCGGTGCCGCCGGTCAATCGCTCTTGTTGTTTGACCAAGTCGAGCAACTCAGGCGCCCATGTCATATAAAAATCGAGATCGCCATCCTCGGCACGATAGGCGCGATAAGGGGCGTGGTAGTTGTCCAATTCATTGCCGAAATCGAACCAGCAACTAGCCAAGTTATCGTAAAAGATGGACCAACACCCGGCAGTTTGTGTCCGCGTCAGAGTGAAGGGCACGTGCTTGTAGAGTGGGTCAGTGCGCTCAGCATCGTAACCCATCGCATCTAAGTTGCGCATTTCGTAGCGCTGACCAACACGGTTAAGCGGGCCTGTCTTTTCGCCAAGTCCAAAAACCGGTTCTTGCGGGTGTCGGGATAGAAAATGCGCATGGGCATGATCCCGCAGGCCCAAGTGAATGCCTCCGGTTGGGCGATCCTCGGCGAAGGCTTTCCATGCTCCGTTCACCTTGGCCTCCCACACCATCTGTAGCGGTGCCAAAATACGAAGCCGCATTGTCTCAGTCGACAAAACGAGTTCAGTCTCGTTTTGCGAGAGCTGCGGGGGCGGGCAGGAAAAGCCAGAGATGTCTTCGCGCCGACGGCCCTCCCATGGGGCATCCCCGGCAGGCGCCACAGTCCATGTTCGCTCCAAGCGCCACTCTGCGTCTTTTTGCAGAGATACGCGAAACCTGTTTTCCTCCAGTACAGATATATGCAGTAGGTGGCGGCCTTCGACGCGCAAAATCACACCTGTGGTGGTTTCCGCTTCCAAAGCCCAGATTTTAAGACACTTCATTACTGATATCCCAATAGAAGGCGCGGCAGGAAGAGGCTGATGTCAGGCACATAAGTGACCAGCATCAGGAGACCGAACAACACCGCATAAAAGGGCAGAAGTGGGCGGATGACTTTGGCAATAGAAGTGCCCCCGACAGAGCAGCCCACAAACAGGGCTGAACCCACAGGCGGCGTACAGATACCAATGCAGAGGTTTAGCGTCATCACGATGCCAAAATGCACAGGGTCCATACCAAGGCCTTTGACAACTGGCATGAAAATTGGCGTGAAGATTAAGAGCGCAGGTGTCATATCCATAAAGGTCCCGACGACCAGCAGCGCCACGTTGATCGCCAGGAGGATAGCAATCGGGTTATCAGATAGACCCAACAAGAAATCTGAGATCGCAAAAGGGATGCCGCCAAAGGCCATGACACGGCTCATCGCGATGGACGCGCCGATCATCAATAGAACCACTGAAGTAGTGACCGCGCTTTCTATCAATATTGCGGGCAAATCCTTAATCGTGATTTCGCGGTACCAGACCAATGCCAAAACCAGCGTGTAGAGCACTGCTGCGGCCGAGGCCTCGGTTGCCGTGAAGACACCCGAGATGATGCCGCCCATCACGATCACGATCAGGCCCAGAGGCAAGGCTGCATCGCGCGCGGCCACCATGACCTCGCTGAGTGCGGGACGGGGCGCAACAGGATAGCCGCGCCGCTTAGCGATCACACCAGCCACGATCATCAATCCCAGCCCCATCAGGATGCCGGGCAAATATCCAGCTACGAACAACGCGGCTATAGATGTTCCGCCAGTGATCAAGGAGTAAACGATCAACGTTGCTGACGGCGGTATCAACAGGCCTGTCGGACAGGAGGCAATATTGACCGCAGCAGAAAAAGCAGGATCGTAACCCTCTTTCTTTTGCAAAGGAGCCATCACGCCGCCCACTGCCGCAGCAGAGGCCACAGCAGATCCGGAAATAGATCCGAACATCATGTTGGCAATCACGTTGCAATGGGCCAGCGCGCCAGGAAGCCGACCGCCCAGCACTTTGGCGAAGTTGATCAACCGCATGGCGATCCCACCGCGGTTCATGATGTTCCCCGCCAAGATAAAAAATGGAATGGCGAGAAGCGTAAAGCTGTCCAACCCTGACGCCATTTGCTGCGCAACGATAAACAGGGATTGGTCCACTCCCATAAACAACAAGAACGTCGCGGTGGTCGCAAGACCAATAGCAAACGCAATCGGCACACCCAGCGCCATCAGCACGACAAAACTGCCAAAGAGAAGAAAAATAGCTGTCGTCATGTCACGCCGCCTTAATCAAGAGGACCACCGAGCGGCGCCGTCTCGCCAAGCTCGGGCGAAGATGGACCGTCACGCCACAGCTCGAACGCAAAAATGACGCAGTAAAACACGATGATCGCGCCCGCGAAGGGGATCGCGCCATAGACCAACCCCATAGGAAATTGAAGCGCTGGCGTAACTTGACCGGAAGCCATAGTCTTGAGGACAAGCTGGCTACCACCCCGGATCATGACAGAGGTTGCAAAGCCAAAAATGGCAAATAGGACGAATATCTCGCTTATGATCCGAGCCCGCCCCGACAGTTTCTGGGTTAGAAGATCAATTGCTAAGTGTCGGCGCAAACCTAATGTGTAGGCCCCTCCAACCAAAGCCAACCACATAAAGAGAAACCGCGCCAATTCATCGGTTACCGTACTAGGCGTACCTAATACGTAACGACTGATGACCTGCCAGCTCACGCAGGCCACGAGCACCACAAAGATCGTCGTAATGACCAGTTTGAGGAGCATGTCGACCCACGCCCTCATGAATGACCCTTACCACAATGGCGGATTTGTTCACTCCGAGTCATAGGCTCCTCCCTCTCTCCGGTCCTTCACTCTTGCCGAAGACCCTCGCTCAGGCCAACTAATTGGTCAACCAATTTGTGAAATAAATGTCATTTGGCGCAAATGTCACAACCAATACTCAAGTTTTGGTTGACTGATTGCTGACTTTAAGGAAGCTTTCTGCATTATTGGTTGACCAATATAACCGGTCAGACCGAAACACTTGGGAGGAGAGACCATGACCAAGACGTTTACCACCGCACTGTCTGCGCTGGCACTGGCCGCGTCGGTTGGCGCGACAGGCGCAACCACCTTGAAACTTAACCACAATAACCCGCCAGATCATCCGGTCCACATCTCAATGCAGATTATGGCAGACCGTGTGGCAGAGCTGACCGACGGCGAAATCAAGATCCAAATCTTCCCCAATGCCCAGCTCGGCACTCAACGGGAATCGATGGAACTGGTCCAAAACTGCGCTTTGGAGATGGCACGCTCCAATGCGTCCGAACTCGAAGCATTCGAGGAAAGCTATTCGGCGCTCAATCTGCCTTACATCTTCTCGTCCGAAGAGCATTTCAACACGGTGATCACCGGCGACATCGGCCAGGATATCCTGAATTCTTCTGTCGATCAGGGTTTTCGCGGGGTCGCGTTCTATACCGAGGGTGCGCGTTCCTTTTATGCGCAAAAGCCGATCATGTCCCCGGCAGACTTGCAGGGCGTAAAAGTGCGTGTTCAGCCAAGCCCCTCTGCCATTCGCATGGTCGAACTTTTGGGCGGCAACCCGACACCGATTTCCTGGGGTGAGCTTTATAGCGCGCTGCAGCAGGGCGTTGTGGATGCGGCAGAAAACAACCCAACCGCACTGACCACCGCACGCCATGGCGAAGTAGTCAGCGATTTTTCCTTGGATGAGCACACTATGATCCCCTCGGTTGTTGTGATCTCCAACTGCGCATGGGACGGTATGACTGCCGAACAGCAAAAGGCCCTGCAAACTGCTGCACTCGACTCCATGGCCGCGCACCGCAAGGCGTGGAACGCAGCCTCCGACGCGGCGATTGAGGAAGCGAAAACCACGCTGAACGTCAATGTCCACATGGTCGACAAAGCGCCTTTCGCTGAGGCTGTCTTGCCAATGCATGAGGAAGTGGCGGCGAAATCCGAGCACCTTGCCGATCTGATCGATCGCATCAAAGCAGCCCAATAAGCGACAGGCACAGGCATCATGCTCGAACGTTCCGAACTCGCAGATAACGCGCTGCAAGCTTTGCATGACGAGGATTACGACCGTCCTTTCAATACGCAAAACCTCAACGCCGATACGCTGATATTCACCCGAGGCCGCCAAGGGCAGTCTTTGGATGGGGATTGGAACTTCTGCGTCGACCTTCTGGACACCGGACTGCGGCAAAAATGGTTCGCCATGACGCCAGAAACTCCAGCGGATCGAGTCGAACCTTGGGATTATGACCCCTACATGGGCGACACGGTGCCTGTGCCCTCCTGCTGGCAGATGCAAAAAGAGAAGTGGTACTTTTTTGAGGGCTCTGCCTGGTATACGCGTCCGTTGACGCACACCCCGACACCGGAGCGGCGGCAGGTGCTACGCATCGGTGCTGCGCAATATGATTGTAAAGTATTTTTAAATGGCGCGTTTCTCGGTAACCACTACGGGGGCTCAACACCATTCTGCGTGGAATTGACCGAGGCCCTGAAGCCGGGACAAAATTGGCTGATGCTCTGCGTCAACAACACCCGCACGCTGGACCGTGTTCCGATGCGGAACACCGATTGGTTCAACTATGGCGGCGTCTACCGAGAGGTAACGCTGTATGATCTCCCGTCCGTTGTGATCCGCGATCTGTTTGTTCGCCTTGAGGGGAATGCAATCCGCGTATCGGCTGAGGTCGATGGCGAGTGCGCGTCAGCTCAGCTTTTGATTCCCGAGTTGGGTATCGATGTGGAGTTGCCCTTGATCGCAGGAAAAGGTGATTTGACTCTTCCCGCCTCACCCGAATTGTGGTCGCCGGACAACCCTAAGCTCTATGACGTTTCTCTGACTGCAGGTGAGGATCAGGTACGCGACCGGGTCGGGTTTCGCAGCATCTCTCGCGAGGGAACCGAAATCCTGTTGAACGGAACACCCCTCTTCCTGAGAGGCATTTCCGTGCATGAAGACGATGCAACGCAAGGAAAGGTCACCAGCGAGACCGACATCCGCCGCCGGTTTGCTCACGCCAAAGAACTGGGATGTAACTTCCTGCGCCTTGCCCATTACCCACATCACGAAAGAGCATCCGAAATTGCTGATGAAATGGGTTTGATGCTCTGGGAGGAGGTTCCGGTCTATTGGGCGATCGACTTTGCCAACCCCGCAACTCGGCGGGATGCTGAGAACCAGTTGCGCGAACTCATTCGCCGCGATCGAAACCGCGCTAGCGTGATCATCTGGTCGGTGGGCAACGAAAATCCTGACACCGATGCACGGCTTGATTTCATGCGCGGACTCGCAGATCTGGCCAAGACCGAGGACCCAACCCGCCTGACATCTGCCGCCTGTCTGGTGAACCATACAAAGCTAAAGATTGAAGACCGGCTTGCCGAATATATCGATATCATTGGCTTGAACGAATATTATGGCTGGTACGAAGAGAACTTTGACGAACTAAATGAGATTGGACGCAATTCTGCGCCTGACCGCCCGGTGGTCATCTCTGAAACCGGCGCGGACGGCGACAGCACTGAACAGGGGCCAGAACGCGGACTGTTCAGTCTCGCCTATCAGGATGAGGTCTATGCCAAACAGATCGCTACACTTCGCACGCTGGACTATGTGAAAGGCATGTCGCCTTGGATCCTCTATGATTTTCGAGTGGAACGACGACAGGGAATCTTTCAGCGCGGCTGGAACCGCAAGGGACTGATCGCAGGTGATAAGGCGACCAAAAAACCTGCATTCCATCGGTTGGCCGCCTATTATGCCGAACGCGCGGCAGTTGAGCACCAACCACCATTCGCTCCCGAGGAGACAGCATGACCCAATACCGGCGCTATCAGGACGTGGCACAGGCCTTGCGGGGTGTGATCCGGGAAGAAGGGTTTGCCGTCGGCGATCGCCTGCCCCCGGAACGGCAGCTCTCAGAACGGCTTTCAGTGTCGCGATCGTTGGTACGTGAGGCATTGATCATGCTGGAAATTGATGGGCTGGTCGAGGTTCGCAAGGGCTCTGGCATCTATCTGGCCACACCCTCTGCAACAAAGGCCCCGCCGGAGCGTGACGATATCGGCCCATTTGAATTGCTGCAGGCACGTCAGCTTCTAGAAAGCTCCATTGCCGCCTTTGCCGCCGAGATGGTCACGAAGAACGACATCACACGGATGCGCGAAGCGCTGGAAATGGAGCGCGCCGATATTGAGGCCGGCAGCACGGATCACTCCGGCGACGAGCTTTTTCACCGGCTGATTGCTGAGGCAACACAGAATTCGGTACTGGTGGACATGGTCGATGAGTTATGGCGCAAACGGGACCAGAGCCCGATGTGGGCCAAATTGCACGACCGTATCTTTGATGCGGGGTATCGCCAGAACTGGCTTGACGACCACCAACAGATTTTGACCGCTTTGCGCACCAAAGATCGTGACGGTGCGCGCGCTGCCATGTGGCAACACCTTGCCCATGTTCGAGAAACGTTGATGGAACTGTCTGATGTCGATGACCCAGCCTTTGATGGGTACCTCTTTCAATCTATTTCCGCGCCAACCTGAGGTCGGAGACAGCCAAAACGCCTTCGACAAGTCGGCGTTCCCTAATGATAAGAACACGAGGATCGCATGATCGAAACCTGGCGCTGGTTCGGCCCGAATGACCCCGTAACACTGACCGACATTCGTCAGGCCGGGGCTACTGGCGTTGTAACGGCACTGCACTCTCTCCCCAATGGTACCGTATGGCCAGTCGAGGAGATTGTCGCACGCCGTGACATGATCACCGCTGCCGGCCTCAACTGGGATGTAGTCGAAAGCGTGCCCGTTCACGAAGACATCAAACGCGCAGCACCAGGGTGGGAAGAAAAGGCGGACGCGTGGGCACAATCTATACGCAACCTCGCAGCCTGTGGCATTAAAACTGTGTGCTATAATTTCATGCCGCTGTTGGATTGGACCCGAACAGACCTGACGCACCCCCTTTCTGATGGTGCGCTGTGCCTACGGTACGACGCAGTGGATGCGGCAGTGTTTGATATTCATATACTCACCCGGGTCGGCGCTGATGCAGAACATAGGCCGGAGATCGTACAACGCGCAACTGAGCGCTTTACCAAGATGACAGAAACGGAATGCGAGGCACTAACGCAGACCATCCTCGCCGGACTACCCGGGGCTGAAGAGAGCTTTGACATCAATAGCTTCCGATCACATCTTGCTCTTTACAACGATATTGATGCGACCAAACTGCGGGCTAACCTGGCCGCCTTCCTTCAACGTGTAGTGCCTGTGGCGGAAGAGGTGGGCGTCAGGTTGGGGATCCATCCAGACGACCCCCCCTTCCCCATTTTTGGCCTACCACGTGTAGTTTCTACCGCGGAGGATTTGGACCACATCATCCAGGTTTACGAAAGCCCCTCAAACGGCCTGACGTTTTGTACCGGATCGCTGGGCGTGCGTGCGGACAATAATCTACCGGCCATGCTGACGCGCTTCGGGAAGCATGTAAATTTTCTCCACCTGCGCGCCACACAGCGCGAGGAGGATGGTATCAGTTTTCACGAAGCCCCTCATCTGCTCGGCAACGTCGATATGGTCGCAGTATGTAAGGCCGCGCTGGCCGCAGAGGCCGTAGGGGATCGCGAGCTACCATTCCGGCCAGACCACGGCCATATGCTCGCCCATGATCAACGCGTCAGTAGTACTCCGGGCTATCCCTACATTGGGCGCTTGCGTGGCCTGGCAGAATTGAGGGGAGTACTCCACACGCTAGCTTGGCTACAAAAAGACGACTGATCAAGCCCAACATACGCTTAAGAAACCTACCAATCCGACACCGGGTTAAGGGCGGTTTGCCGAGGCCCCGTCCTCTAGTGTAAACCTATCGCATGTGGCGGCTACACGCCCAGAATGGACCTATTTGCAATCTTTCGGGTCTTGAGGCTGTAAATGCCATCGACGGCATCAATGCCTTTTCGATGCGGGTTGGCGCGCTCGACGAGCACCAACTCGCGTTCATCTCGGAGATCCTCGAGGACGAGAACCGCAGACTGGACGCGACGGCCATGCTGACGGTCATGCCGAACTTCGGTTTGTCGGTGTCCTCGATCTTGGGTGAAGACACCCGCTGATTGGGGCTTGTGCCTGCGATCCGGTCGGCGGACTGCAGGTTCTTTGCGCGCTTTAGTTCTTGCTTTACCATCCGGGCCTTATCGGTCGGCATGACTGGGCTCAACTTGCCTGTTTCTTTTTGCTTTGAGAGATTTCTGATATGTCAACAATTCTGATTTTTTCCAGCAACGATGGCAACGGCATCGGTGCCGATAACTTGGCGACCGACGGGGAGGGAGGGAGCAGCGATATCGGCGGGATCACGATCCAGATCGCCAATATCAGTGACGTGCTCGGCACACAGATCTCCTCACTCAACTGGTACAATGACGGCAACTTGTCATCCGGCGATGGGTTCTCCGGAATCACGACAGACTTCGCCTTTGGCGGGGAATGGAAGGGGATGTCCATCCGCAGTGCTGGAGGCGAGGAGTTTCAACTCGAGTCGTTTGACTTCTTTGACTGGGGCACCTTCCCCTACGCGGCATCGACACTCAATATCACTGGCTTTCGGGACAACGTTCAGGTCGCAACCGATACCTTCTCGTCGAACAGCAATAACAATCGGGTCAACGTCGACATCTCTGGGAATACAACCTTCGACGCTGTCGATGAAGTACGGATCACCTTCGATATCGGCACTGGGTATCTATCTCTGAATAACATCACGATTGCCAACGCGGTGCCGCCCAACACGGCGCCATCGCTCGGCGGCACGCCGGCCGACGACACGGCAGTTGAAGACGCCGCCGCGGCTATCGATCTGTCCGCCTACAATATCTCGGATGCCGAGGGGGATGACCCGCTCACGCTGACCCTGGCCGTTGATCGCGGCACGATTGCGTCTGTGGATGGCAACGGAACAGTCGACGGTGTGACCATCGCGAGTTCCAGCACCAGCAACATGACTTTGCAGGGCTCGGCCGCTGCGCTCAACACCTATCTCGACGACACGAGCCACATTACCTTTACGACCGACAGCAACGATACGAGCGCGGCCACACTGACGGTTACCCCCAACGACGGCACGGCCAATGGCACCGCAGATACCGTGACCATTACGATCACGCCGGTGAACGACGACCCTTCCGTCTCTGGTCTGCCTGCTTCGGTGACGGTGGCCGAAGACACACTCAGCAATATTGATCTCTCGGCAGCAAGTATTGGCGACATCGACAGTAGCACCATCACGGTGACACTCTCTGCCAGCGGAGGCAGCTTTGGCGCGCCGAGCGACGGTGCGGGCACCGGCGGTGGCGTGACCGAGACGCTGGTGAATGCGACCACCATCTCGCTGGTGGGATCGCCAGCCGATATCAGCACCTATCTCGATACCGCATCGAACATCCGCTACACACCGCCTTCGAACGCTGTGGGGGCGGGACAAGCGACGATCAGCGTCACCGCGAATGACGGCGACGGCTCGGGTGACGTGGCGCTTGGCACAGTGCAGGTGAATGTGACTGAGGTGAACGATCCGCCTGTGCTGACGGGTCTCGACGCCACGCCGAGCGTGACCGAAGATGGCATCCCCGTGGTGCTCGATGCCGATGTGACCATCTCCGACGAAGAGCTGGACGCGCTCAATGGCGGTAACGGCGACTATGCCGGGGCGACACTTGCGATTGCGCGCAATGGTGGCGCAGATACGTCCGACATCCTGTCGGTGATCACCGGCGGCAACCTCACGGTTGCGGGCGGGCCCAACGGGGGCGGTACGATCAGCGCGAGCGGCAACGTCATCGCAACCATCAGCAACACTGGAAACGGCCAACTTCAGATCACCTTCGCCGACAACGGCACCACGCCGACGACCGCTCTCGTCAACGAATCCTTGCAGGCGATCCGCTACACCAACGGCGCAGACGATCCCGCCACCTCGGTCCAACTCGACTGGGATTTCTCGGACGGGAACGGACATGCTGCGGGCTCGGTCACCGTGTCGCTGACCAACGTCAACGACGCACCAACCCTGACGGCGACCGGCGGCAACCCGACCTTTACCGAGGGCGGCGCGGCCCAGGATCTCTACAACACGGTCTCTGCCGATGCCGTGGAGACCGGAGATCGCATCACGGGCCTGACCCTGACGGTCACCAATCTCGCCGATGGTGCATCCGAGATCCTGTCGATCGATGGATCCGATGTTGCCCTGACGGATGGCAATTCCGTGACCACGGCGACCAACAGCCTGTCGATGTCCGTGAACGTAAGCGGTACCACCGCGACGGTGTCGTTCACCGGGGCGACGCTGAGCGCGGCGCAAGCGCAGACGCTTGTCGACGGCCTCACCTATCGCAACCTGTCCGACAATCCCACGACCGCCGGCAACCGGGTGGTTACGATCACCGGCATCACAGATGATGGTGGAACCGCCAATGGCGGTGCGGCAAGCAATGCACCAAACCTGTCCTCGACGGTCAGCCTCACGGCGGTCAATGATGCGCCGTCATTGGCCAGCGTTTTTGGCGAGACCAGCCAGATTATTGCGGGCGACGGCGCACAGGCGATCAGTGGCCTTGCCAATGCGACCGTGTCGAACGCAGATTCGATCGATTACAACGGCGGCTTTCTAACCATCGCCCAGATAAGCGGCGCGGGTAATGGCAGTTGGGGCGTCGATGGTACGACGGTCACTGCAGGCGGAGATGGCACAATTTTAGTAGGCGAGACACTGCAAGTCAGCGGCGTAACGATCGGGACAATCGATGCGACAGCAGATGGACAGAGTGGCCACGACCTGACGATCAACTTCAACGCCGACTCAAGCTCGGCCCGCATCGAGGCGTTCTTGCAGAACCTGCGCTTCGAGGCACCATCCTCAATCGGTGATCGAGGCTATACGCTCACACTCAACGACGGGGATGGCATTGCCAATGGTGGCGATGCGGATGCCAGCGGCAGTATCACGCTCTCGATCACGCCCAATCCGCCTGTCCTGGGCAACCTCGATGGCGACAGCGTCAGCGCCACCGAGAACGCCGGTGCGGTCTCGCTGGATATCGGCGCAAACGCAACGGTCACCGACGCCGACTCGCCCAATTTCAACGGAGGCACCCTGAGGGCCTCGGTGACAAACAACGCCGATGCAGCCAGCGACGTTCTAAGCGTCGCCACCAGCGGTGTCGTGGCCCTCGCGGCCATGACGGCAGGCTCGAACGTTTCGGTGTCTGGCACCGTGATCGGCACGCTTGCCAACAACATCGTGGCTGGCAACGACTTCGTCGTGACCCTGAACGCGGATGCCACGCCGGCGCGGGTGCAGAGCATCGTTCAGGCACTGAGCTTTGAAGCGACAGGCGAGGCGCCGACAGCTGGCACACGGACCGTAAGCGTCACCCTCTCCGACGGTTCCGGATCTGGAAACGCCCATGTCAATGTGGCGGTCACAGCGCTCAACGATGCGCCGCAAATCACGGGCCTGGTGAGCGATGTCTCGTTTACCGAGGACACCCCGGCCAATCTCGATCTCTCCGCGCTCACGCTCTCTGATGTCGACACAACGGGTAGCCTGACCCTGACACTAACCGCCAGTGCCGGCACGCTGGCGGCGACAAGTGGCGGCGGTGTGACGGTTGGCGGGAGCGCAACAGGCACATTGATCCTCGCGGGCACCATCGTGGATATAGACACGTTCCTAAACAGCGCCACCCATGTTCATTACAGCCCGGCCGCGAATGCCGCCGGCAATGATGCAGCCACGATCTCACTGAGCATCAACGATACCGGCACCAGCACGGATCTCGGGACGGTGAATGTGGACATCACGCCGGTGAATGACGCGCCGACCAACCCGGCAACCGCCGATATTCAGCAAGCCTTCGACACGCCGCATACCTTCACTGTGGGGGATTTCGGCTTTGCCGACGTGGACGGCGATACGCTTCAAAGCGTGCGGATCGACACGCTGCCGGGTGCTGGCGTTCTGAGCCTGAACGCCAGCCCGGTCAGTGCAACAGACGTCATTACGATCGGTGACATCATCGGCGGCAATATCGTGTTCACGGCCGCCTCCGGCGCATCGGGCGATGATTACGCCATCTTCACCTACAGCGTGAACGATGGCACCACGTTCTCTGCTGCCCCGGGCACCATCACGATCGACGTCGCCGCAGCGCCGCCTGCAGGCGGCGGTGGCCAGCCGGCCGAGCCGGAACCAGACCTGGTTGACGGGGTCCCTGTTGAGCGGACCACGACAACCGAGAACAGCCTCAGTGTCGAGAAGATCGTCATCACACCCGTCTCGGACACACGCGAGGACACGGATGCGGCCACATCGTTGGCCGATATTCCGCTGCATTTCGACAGCGACGGACAAGCCGTGACCACTGTCAGCGTGCCAACGGGCGTTGGATTCACGGCACGGGCAAATGAGACCGCCACGATCCAGACCAGCTTCCGGGATGGGTTGTACTTGCTGCGCGATTCCGCGCCAGAATCCGACTGGTTCTCGATGATCAACGGGCTCGATCAATGGCTGAACGGAGTAAGCGCGGGTTGGCTCAACCAGGTCACGCTCACCACGAACACAACCTCGGCACCCTCTGAGCCGATCCGGATTACCGGACGGGAAGGCGACAGCACTGAGGTTATGGTGATTGACGGCTCGCAATTGCCTGTAGGCGCTGTGCTCGATCTCGACAATATCGAGTTTGCGATCATCGTCGGCGATGTCACCGTGCGCAGCGGTGCTGGCACAAACGTCGTCTATGCTGGGAGCGGCGCTCAGAACATCGTGCTTGGCGCAGATGATGACCACCTGAACGGCGGCGATGGAGATGACACGATCGGATCGGAAGGTGGTGATGATCGCCTGTTTGGCGATGCGGGCAACGACACGCTCTTCGGCGGCCCAGGTGCAAACGTTATGCACGGCGGCTTGGGTATGGATACCATCATCTACGCGGCAAACCGAGATCGCTTCGAGATCAGCATCGAGAAGGGCCAAGTGATCGTGACGTCGCTCGATGGCCCGAGCCTGCAGGATACGATCATTAACGCGGAGCTTATCCGGTTCACGGATACGGATCTTTCAATCGATGCGTCCTCGAGCGCCTTCTCAGAAAGCGATCTGACGATTGCCACGCTCTTCACGACGGTTCTCGGCCGCCAGGCCGATCTGGCCGGCTACCAGTTCTGGACGAACGTGGCCGACACGAAGCTCGATCTCGCCTCCATAGCGATGTTCATGCTGCGCTCGGAGGAAAACACGCAAACCGAAGGTCAGGCCTTCGATACGCTCAGCCTTGAGGCGCAGATCGACCGCCTCTATCAGGAGATCCTTGGCCGCGCGCCGGATGATGCGGGCGCCGCGTTCTGGAACGCGGCTGCCGAGGCCGGCTTTGCCATCGACGACATCGCTGGCGCCTTTGTCGACGCGCCCGAGTTCGTGGGTCTGGCGCTGCAGCCGACCGAGCTCGATTTCTTGATCTGAGCCATCTGGGCCGCTCTATCTGTACGCAAACCCGTCAAGCCTGATGGGTTTGTGTACAGAGGGAAACCATTGATGAATAAGGAAGCTACCTTCTGCGTTGCGAACGATTGGGGGATGAAGGGTTTGGACAGGCCACGCTGCAAGATTTGATTCTTGGGCGAAACGCAGCGTCGGGCCACTCGACTCGGTTCGACAGACAATCCGCACCGCTAACTTTCGCGCGCCAAACATGCTGCAGTATGCATGAACGGCTGGTTCCGTGAAACTGCACCGCAGTATCATGGATCTCCGGTGAACGGCGGCTCTGGGCCGGATGTGTCGTGAAGGGCGACCACAGTTTGCAGTTCTGCAGCGTCCGCTTCCTGCGCATTGCGGCTTTTCGTGTGTTCCCCAGCGAATGCCCGCTTCCCGCCGTCACTTCGGCAAGTCTCTGGTGCTGCGACTGCACAGATCATGTCCGCTTTGGGCTGGCTGCTGTAATCGACTTCGGTGCCAACCCACCCAAATATGCAAAATCGATCGCCGCAATGCCGCATGGCAGCTTCGAGGCCAGAGTGACGGATGTTGCGCTCTACACTAACGACAGCTAGGGGCAGAAAGTGACCTTTGCAAAGTTGGAATTCGGCAGGCATGCTACATAAGTGAACGGCCCAGACCGGACGTTCGTGCAAAGCGCAACTTATGGCCGGTGCCGTACCAAAGCCGACTTTCGAGCCTTGGTTTATCGCTAGGGTGCAGCTTCACCGAAGCGGCCTTACATACAGGTGTTTTCCATGAATAAGACCAAACGTGAAATCCAGAAGATCTGCCAGTGAGAAGAGGGAGAGTTGAAGTGTATGACCTACACCGGTAGAGGCCATATTCAGCTTTCCTTCCCGGAGGGGTCCATCATCGCCTCATCCACACCATCAGACTGTCACGCGCACATCAAGCTCCGTGCCGATATTCGCAAACTTCGCCGATAAAGGACGCCTGCATGAAGCCCGTTATCCTGCCCTCACAAATGACCGCACACCAACGCAGAGAGGCTTGGTATGGTGAAGAAATCCCCCACGCTCGTTACTTGCGTGACTATGATTTCCCACTGAAGAAAGCTCTACTTTTTTGCTTGAGCGAACTCGAAGGGATTCTGGGGGCAGAAGCGATCGCCCCCCAAATCGCTGCCATTATTCCGGGAAACCAACCAACGGATTGGGATTGGAGATCGCTACCTTTCGATAGCAGTGTGTCGCCGAGTAAGAGCGGGTGGGACTGCGCCAAACGTCTTGATGACGCAGGACTATATGGGCTTTTGGGTGTGCGACCTGCGAATGTCCCGTTTGAAGCCCGAAAGAGCTGGGTTGCGAAACTCCCCCTAGAACTAGACGACTGGCGGCAAAACGTGCGACTGGGCAAAGATGCAAACAACATATCATTGCTTATTGATTTGGCCCTGTCTCGGCACGCGATGGACACTGGACTCAGTCTTGCCTCCATAACCGACGAGGACTTGGACGAAGAGGGTGAGGTGAGCGTTCCCGCTCTAGCAGTCTTTGGCGGCGTTTCCGAAGGACGAATTCGTAACGTACTGAGCAGCGGGGAAAGCTGCCTTGTCCGAAAATCCGGTCAGGCTGTCACGGCGAGCAGTGCCAAGGAGTGGCTTGCAGGACGCAAAGAGTTTTACCAGTCCATTTGGGATTTGCCCGAAGGCGAGAAACCCGAACCAAAAGCTCGGAATTTTTCAGGTGAGGTTCTCTTTGTTCCGGTGGCTTCGGACGGCAGCACGTTTAACCCAGAGCTGGAACGCAAAGGCAAATATACGGTCGGAGCAAAGGGGCAAGAAATCCAGTTTGATCAATTCCAAGATGCCCTCAACGCCCTTCAAAAGATGTCAACGCCCCGCTGGCGCCGCCCGAATGCGGCAGGCAACTGGTGCATCGTCTCCGGCCGCGACTGGAAGCGGATCGAAAAGAAGTGAGAGCAGACATGAGCATTCCCTCCGCTACCGAGATTCTCGACCTCCTGATGAAAGCGAAGCCGCGACCCACCTCGGAAGCCTCGCGCGATGCCCGCGGTATCTACGGTCTGTTCACCTTCCGCTACATTGGCTCGACGTCGTCTGCGGCAGAGACCTTCTACAAGCGCATCCACCAGCGTCACTGCACAGGGTCGTAAAGCTCCAGCTACTATTTCTCGGCGATGTACAACACCGGGCGCATGTGGCGCCTGCGCAATGATCCGGCAACGAAGACCGACGGCGACATCGCCAAGGCCATGCGCAACGCGTTCATCGCGCGCCATTGCAGCTGTACCTGGGTGACGCTTCCAGACGATGCCGATATTTCCGGGTTAGAGGCGAAGGTAATCGCCCTCGTGCCGTCCGAGATGGTGGCCTGGAACCGGCGGGGCATGCACGTCTACGACGGGCCTGCCGAGCTGGTTGACGCTTTGCTCAAAGAGTTGCGGCTGTCGCCTGTCGAGCGCGCTGCGATTGCCCGCCAGCAAGTACGGCAGATGGCCGCTCAGGCTCTGCCTGACACCGCGCCTGTGCTTGATGATGTCCGTGTTGCTTATCCGCGACACCCTCAATTCACTTCTATTGCTTCCAGTGCAACGCAAGCAGCCCCGCGGATGCGAGGTTTAGGTTTTTGTAATCATGTATTTGATTTGGTTGCGGGAGTAGGATTTGAACCTACGACCTTCAGGTTATGAGCCTGACGAGCTACCTGGCTGCTCCATCCCGCGTTGTTTGTTTTGTTTTTTTGTTTAGAGAGGATTTATTTGGGTTCTTATTAGGTTTGGCGGTGCCCTACTCTCCCACACCTTAAGATGCAGTACCATCGGCGCAACAGCGCTTAACTTCCGGGTTCGGGAAGGGACCGGGTGTTTCGCTTGTGCTTTGGCCACCAAACCGAATAAGAACCCAACTGAGTTTTTGCTCAGGGTATCAACGTATTGATCATCCTTTTTTTCAGGAGATCAACGTGTTGACCCTTTGATTAGGGTCAACGAGTTGTCCAAGTTTTGTTTTTGCTTTTTGGTTTTTGGCTGTCTTTTACTGGATCAGATCAAGCCAATCGGGCGATTAGTACCGGTCAACTGAACGCATTGCTGCGCTTACATCTCCGGCCTATTGACGTGGTGGTCTTCCACGGCCCTCAGGGATACCTTGTTTTGAGGGGGGCTTCCCGCTTAGATGCCTTCAGCGGTTATCCTTTCCGATCATAGCTACCCTGCACTACCGTTGGCACGATAACAGGTCCACCAGTGGATCGTTCACCCCGGTCCTCTCGTACTAGGGGCAACTCCTCTCAAGTATCCTACACCCACGGCAGATAGGGACCGAACTGTCTCACGACGTTCTAAACCCAGCTCACGTACCTCTTTAAACGGCGAACAGCCGTACCCTTGGGACCTGCTCCAGCCCCAGGATGAGATGAGCCGACATCGAGGTGCCAAACACTGCCGTCGATATGGACTCTTGGGCAGTATCAGCCTGTTATCCCCGGCGTACCTTTTATCCGTTGAGCGATGGCCCTTCCACTCGGGACCACCGGATCACTATGGCCGACTTTCGTCTCTGCTCGACTTGTCAGTCTCGCAGTCAGGCAGGCTTTTGCCATTGCACTCAACGAGCGATTTCCGACCGCTCTGAGCCCACCTTCGCGCGCCTCCGTTACGCTTTAGGAGGCGACCGCCCCAGTCAAACTACCCGCCACGCAGGGTCCCGGATCCCGGTAAGGGACCGCGGTTAGACATCAAGAGTGCGAAGGGTGGTATCTCAAGGATGGCTCCACAGGAACTAGCGTTCCTGCTTCGATGCCTACCACCTATCCTGCACATCACAATCCTGATGCCAGTGCGAAGCTGTAGTAAAGGTGCACGGGGTCTTTCCGTCTAACCGCGGGAAGCCTGCATCTTGACAGGCAATTCAATTTCGCTGAGTCGATGTTGGAGACAGCGGGGAAGTCGTTACGCCATTCGTGCAGGTCGGAACTTACCCGACAAGGAATTTCGCTACCTTAGGACCGTTATAGTTACGGCCGCCGTTTACCTGGGCTTCAATTCGGAGCTCTCACCCCTCCTTTTAACCTTCAGGCACCGGGCAGGCGTCAGACCCTATACGTCGTCTTGCGACTTCGCAGAGCCCTGTGTTTTTAATAAACAGTCGCCACCCCCTGGTTTGTGCCCCCG
>NZ_JBVFUL020000003.1:142500-145239 GCF_055693725.2 Epibacterium sp. HA2-3
GCAATTCTGCGACGGCTTCTTCGCCGGGGCCGCAACCCGCATGACCGCCAGACCTTTCGCTTCTACCTTTTACCCGAGATTCAATGCGGCGCCGTTACGGCAATCACGCGCCCAAGCTGTCGAGCGTCCCCTTGGTCTCAGGCATTCGCGTCAACGAGTTCCCAATATGCTCCCGCCAGCGCGGCCCGACTTCCATGGCCGTGGCGTAAGCCTGCAACAGATCATCGGGACGGTCCTCGGCCATCGCCTCGATCAGGAAAGCAGCCTGCTCCCTGTCCTTCGCCGATTTGAGGCTCCCTGCCCCGTCACGACGCCGATCGGCAATGATCAGCTTGTGGATCGCGTAACGTTCCGGGCGCGGCACCTGGACCAGAACGCCGGACCGATAGATCGCCGCCGCATGGATCGGCTCGGCAATCAGAAAATTGAGATAGTTCAATCCTTGCGCGCTCACACCCAATGCTGGCAGATCACGGACGCTCTCATCCCCGAACGCAGGTGTCAGGAACTCGACCAACTGGCCACTGCCGCCCTGGGCCCATCGCCAGCTCCGGCCTTGGTCAAGAGCCGGTAAGGGATCAAATTTGAGTGCCGAGAAGGTCTCGGCCAGGCCCGGGTCGACCTGATCTTGCAACGCCACGCTCAGTTTTTCGAACTGGGCGATATCGATGTCGGCTGTATTGGCCATGCCCCCCAAAGGCAAACGAACACCCAGCTCGCCCTCATAGAGCCGGAAGGCATTCGTCCCGACGATGGTGCCACCCAACCGGAATGTCCCCGCTGCGGCCATGGCCGACAGGATGGACCCGGTCGACCGGTCGGTGGGTGTCATGCCTTCGGCGCGCAGAAGTCGAACGAGCCGAGACCGTTCTGCCTGACGTTCCTTGGCCGCCCCGCGCAGTTCCTCGATCCGTCCGATACGTGCACGTGTCTCGTCACCGTCCTCGCCGATATAGAGGAACCGCATCTCCGTTCCGACGCGGCGCACGGCGTACCAATAGGCCTTGTCGCCGCGCTCTTTGAGCGTTGGCTTGCCTTCAACACCGGACAAGGCGTCATCCTTCAGGAGGCGCACCAGATCGGTATAGGCGCTCATTGCGATACTGCTGAGAGAAATCATGCCTAGCAATTTCATGTTTTGATTGGCACGTACATACCTATCTAAAATTCAAATTGATAGGCAAAAGGGCGAGAGGGCACGACCACGTCCATCAGAAACGGCGAAAGGGCCGCGCCAAGCGCGACCGCGCCTCAGTCGTTCATCCGCTTTCGCACCCAGCCCACAAAGGCCGCGTCGGGTTTGCGCAGGCGGGGGGCGCCGGTGCGGGCCCAGGTGGCGCGCCAGTCGGCCTCGAGCGCATGCACATCCACCCCCGGCATCAACCGGCGCGCCTCGTCGCGGGCCGCCTCTGAAATCACCGGCGGCGGCACATCGACCACGGCGGCCTTCTGGCTGAAGCGGATGATGTCGCCTTCTAGCTCTGCCATCTCGTAATCGGGCAGAGGCTGGCTTTCGATCATATCGCGGACCATCTTGCGAAAGACCCGACGCGGGCTGGCGGAGCCGGATTTCTTCAGGAGGGTCTCAACCGAGATCTGCCAGCTGTCCTGACGGCCGCAGTGTTTGCGCGCAAGCTCGTAGATGCGCCGCTCCAAGGGTTTCCTCAGCCGGAAATAATCGCGGCTCAAGGTCAGCACCGATTTTGACAGCACCGCCCGATAGAGCCAGTCCGACAGCGTCACCGCCACCGAGACCATGCGCCCGCCCCGGGCCTTGCGCACGATCTCCCAGCTCTCGATAAGACCAAAACCGGTGGTGATCTCCTGCCCGCCGGTGGTGATATTGGTAGTGATCCGAGTGCCCGCGAGGCGCTCAAAGGACTCGCGCAGGCGGCGATAGGCATCGCCCGAGGTTTCGCGGTTGCAGGCCACCAAGAGATCATGAGCCGTGAGATGCAGCACCCGGCTCACCTGCCGGCCCGCATTGAGCGCCGCCATCAGCTGGCTCACACAAAAGATCAGGATGTCCTTATCGTGAATCGTCGCCAGCCCTTTGACGCTCGGGGTCACGGTGATCTCAGCCCCATTGTGTTCGTAGTTCAGGATGCGCCGGTCCGGGCGGGTGCTGAGGGAAAACAACGGATGCTCCATCGAAGCCAGATCATTCTTAGGCATCGCATCAAAGATATCGCAGAGGAAATACGCCCCCTGTCCTTCGGGGGGATAGCCTCCGGCCTCGCTTAGCGCGCTGGTCATGAATCTGGTCTCACTGCTTTGCCTGCCTCACGATTTGCGTCCTGCTGTACCGCCAGATTCGCTTTCGTGGTTTTGATTACACTCACCCTAGGGTTATCCACAGCCCCGCACAACGGGGGTTCAGAGTCAGAAGATCGGGGGTTCAGAGTCATTTCATCGGGGTTTCAGAGTCATCTGTTGCGGAAATGAATGCCCAAACCCCAGTAAAAAAAGGGCTTTGCAGGAGGCCATGGGCTGCTTTAACTAGAAATAACACAATAATAACAGGATATCTTTTTTTCATCCTTCCTGTTTCTGTGCCAAAACCGCACCCTCCCTTGGGTTGCAAGTGTTGGAATTGCTTAGAAAATTATAGCGACATCATCATAATGCTTCCACATGCCGCCTTTTCTGCTATCTTGTGAGAAAGGCGATACATCGAGGGTTGGGGCCTGGGCAAATCCGGATAAGCCCCCTCTCTTCCAGCATGAGGCATGACGCAGG
>NZ_JBVFUL020000004.1:0-140256 GCF_055693725.2 Epibacterium sp. HA2-3
CGCAAGTTTGCCCATCTGCTCATCGGTCAGCCAGAAAAGATGGGGTGGTTGCCGTCATTCCCCAGCCGGCATCGCGATGTGCCACAGTGGTGCTGACTGCACCCACAATTATGGAGAGGACGGTAAGATGAAAGATGTGCTGATCGGCGTAGATCTGGCAAAGAGCGTTTTCCAGCTTCATGGAACGTCGATGACGGGAGACGTGAAGTTCCGCAAGAAACTGTCGCGCGGACAGTTCTTGCACTTCATGTCAGAACACGCTCCGTCGTTGGTCGTCATGGAGGCTTGTGGTAGTGCCCATTATTGGGCACGCGAACTGATCAAGATTGGTCATGACGTCAAACTGATAGCGCCCCAATACGTACGGCCATTCGTGAAACGCCAGAAAAACGACGCGGCAGACGCTGAGGCGATCGCAGTTGCAGCACGGCAGCCCGAGATGCGGTTCGTTGAGATAAAGACTTCCGCACAACAGGCGCGCGCAGTTCTGTACCGGGCGCGTGAACGCCTTGTTGCTCAACGCACCGAACTTGCGGGTGCATTGCGCTCTGCGCTCTACGAATATGGAAAGGTCATCCCGTCCGGTCTCGCCCATCTCAAGCAAGTCGAGCTGATCGTTGACGATCAGCAGAGCGATATTCCGGATCTTGTTCGCGATGAATGCCGAGACCTGCTCGTTCAAATCGATGAGAAAACCGCTCGGATCGAAGATAAAACAAGACAACTGACAGAGCTCTCTCACGAAAGCAATCTTGCCCGGCGGGTTCAGACGATGCCAGGTGTTGGGCCAATAACAGCACTTGCAGTTGAAGCCTTTGCCCCTCCGATGGACTGCTTCCGCCGTGGGCGCGATTTTGCCGCCTGGCTCGGGCTTGTTCCTCGACAGTTCTCTTCCGGCGGCAAGCAAAGACTGGGCAGGGTTTCCAAGGCCGGTCAGGCCGATATCCGGAGACTGCTGATCATTGGTGCTATGGCCCGGGTAAACTGGGCAAGCCGAAAGCCACCCGTTAAAGGCTCGTGGCTTGCGCGCATGCTGGAGAAAAAGCCACGGATGCTTGTCGCGATCGCGCTTGCTAACAAGATGGCGCGTGCCATCTGGGCTATGCTGGTGCGAGAAGAAGATTATAACGAACCGAACCTGGCGATGATACCATGAGATGGTAACAACCATGATTTGCCAAGTTCGCTAAGACGGTGGGAGAAGTCGACGACCTGAATGGGCAAAACGATCGAACGATCCGGATAGGGAAAGCCAGCGAGTAATCTTGGGACAACGATCTCTAAGAAAAGATTTGGGCCCAATCCGCGGATCACCATACCGGCCAGCGGCTTCATGACACGCCGTTCTTCAAAGGCCTGACAGAAGACCGCACTCGATCACCGCCAACAAAAAGGTCAGAAGCTTCTTGCACCTGGGACGGCAACCACAGAAGATCACTCATGTCACCACTCCTTTTCGGAGCCGTGAATCATGCAGCGAGACCGAAATCAATGCATCCTGACCCTAATTTGAGACTGGGCAGTTAATCTGAGATTCTTACTTGTTGCTTGTCACTTTATCTGAGACTGTCGCTCCGAATGCCATTCGACGCCGAACCGCCATGACCGATCCCCTTTCCGACGAGATCGACGAAGACCTCTGGAATGAGACGTCCGGCCGCGCTGATGCAATCCGTAGGTTCCTGAAGGAAAATCCAGGCCAGACATCGGCCGCCGATATCGCTAGCCTCGCTGCGGAGCTTGATCTAAGCCGCGCATCCGTATTTCGGCTGATCAAGCTGTTTCGAGAGGGCGGGACTGTCGCGTCGTTAGTCGAGCGGAAGCGGGGACGGCCCACCGGTCATCGGACGTTGGACCCGGCACGCGAGGAGATCATCCACGCGGCGATCAACAAACACTACCTCAAAAGAACTCGGCCGTCGACTTCGCAATTGGTCCGGGATGTGCACGCGGACTGCCTGTCCGCTGGCCTGAAGCCGCCACATCGGCGCACGATCGTGGCGCGGATCGAGGATGTCGATCTTCGCAAGCGCGCCCGACGACGGGGCGAGCACAAGATCGAGAAAGCAGCCACTGCGGTTCCTGGCACCTTCCGCCCTGCCCGCCCCTTGGAAGTGGTGCAGATCGACCATACGAGAGCTGACGTTTTTGTATTCGACGAGGAGACGCGGGAGCCGCTGGGACGGCCGTGGTTGACTCTGGCGATGGACGTCTACAGCCGCATGGTGACAGGGTTCTATCTCACCATGGACGCTCCATCCCGCCTGTCGACCAGCCTCTGCCTGCTGCATTCTGTCTTCGACAAGTCCACCTGGCTCAAAGAGCGCGACATTGTTGAGCCGTGGCCCGTCGCCGGTCTTCCTGACAAGGTGCATGTCGACAACGGCGCAGATTTCCGCAGCCGAGCATTCAAGCGCGGATGCGACGACGCGGGAATCGCCATTAACTGGCGGCCACCGGGTACGCCGCGGTTCGGCGGGCATATCGAGCGACTGATCGGCACGCAAATGGGACGGCTGCATCTTCTTCCAGGAACGACCTTCAGCAACGAACAGGATCTGGGTGACTACGATGCGAAACGCCACGCCGCCCTGACATTGCGAGAGCTTGAACGGTACATCGCGCTCGACATCGTCGGCTCCTATCACCAATCAATCCACGGCACCCTGGGCCGTCCGCCACTCTCAGTCTGGCAGGAGCACGAAGGTGAGATTCCGCTCCGACTGCCGGAGGATCGACTAAGGTTCTGGCTCACCTTCTTGCCGGAACAAGAGCGAACCCTGTGACCGACGGGCATTCATCTCTTCGGTCTGCGCTACTGGTCCGCCGTGCTCAGTGCCGATGTAGGGCGGACCAAACGGCGCCTGATTGTCAAATATGACCCCCGCGACATGTCGCGCGTGTTCGTGCGTCGGCCCTCGGGGAACTTCGTCGAGGCGCGGTATGCCGACCTGACGCTGCCACAGGTCACATTGCACGAGGCGATGACCGCCCGCCGTGCCCTCAGAGAGAAGGGCCGCCGGGAACTCGGCACCCGCGCGATCGTCCGGACCGTTCTCGAGCAACGAGCGCTAGTCGAGGCGTCGGCCAAGAAGACGGCCGCAGCAAAGCGCGGCCGATCCCGCACGCAGGCGCGACCTGATAAGAGGGAACCGGGCACGCTCCGCGGTATCGACTCCAGCAAACCGGTCCCATTTGTTGAGGATTGAATTTGAGCTGGAGCGACCATGACCGACACGACCCCTCACCTGACCGCCGGCGCGGCAGCACTACTTGCTGAACCACAGGCGGCACGCATCCGTGCCATGCGATCACGCCGATGGGTTCTCTACCCACGCGCCAAGCAAGCACTTGGTCGGCTGGACGCGCTGCTCGATCACCCACGAGGAACCCGCATGCCCTCGATCGCGATCTACGGCGACAGCGGCATGGGCAAGACAATGATCATGAAGCGGTTCCGTGATCAGCACCCGCCAAGCTTCGATAAGTCGACAGGGGCGCTGACTACACCGGTTCTTGCCATGGAAATGGTCAGCCGCCCCGGCGAGCGTCGCTTCTACGGTGACCTTCTCACCCTTCTCGGCGCGCCGCAGTCGCCCCGCGCCGACATCACGTAGATGGAACAGGCAGCCTTGCGGATCAAGGACGCGATCGGCGTGCAGGTGCTGGTGATGGACGAGGTCCACAATATCCTCGCCGGAACTTACCGGGAGCAGCGCATCGTCCTGAACACCTTGCGCTTCCTCAGCAATCGCCTTCAGATCTCGCTTGTCTGCTTTGGGGTCAACGATGCGCGAGAAGCCATCGGCGGCGATGTTCAGCTGGCGCGTCGGTTCGAACAGTTCACATTGAGCCGATGGGCGGCGAACGAAGACTTCGAAACCCTCGTGGCTTCGATCCTGCGCAACACGCCGCTTCATCGCCCCTCGGTACTGACCCCGAAGTCGCTGCGCCGCATTCTGCAGATCACGGACGGCATCACCGCCAACATCTTCCACATGATCAACAGCCTCGCGATCGAAGCCGTCGTGGACGGCAGCGAACGCGTCACGGACAGCGCTGTCGACGCCTGGGCGCCGGACTTCGATGTGGAAGCGGTCTATGCATGAAAGGGCGTCTTCCTGTCGTCCTGCCGCCGTTTGCGGGTGAACTCTTCTCGTCCTGGATTGCCCGCCACGCCGCGTTCTACGGGGTTCCGGCGCCAACAATGCTGCGCCATTGCCTGCCCGAAGCCGTATCGCTGCACATAGCCGACCGAACACTGAGCCGGGATCAGGCCATCCGTCTGGCGGAGATGTTCTCTATGGATGCCGAGACCGTGCGCCAGATGACCTTCGCCAACCTTCAGAAAACCGCACATCGGTTCATTGCAAAGGAACCGCTACAACGATGCTCCAACTGCAAATCGGGCAACTCTGATCCAGGACCGATCCTGCGAAGTCAATTGCTGGGTTGGCGGATCATCTGCCCGCATTGCGGCCGGCCATTCCAGGACTTGGTTCACTGCAACCGGGGCCGACCGTTCAATCAATATCATGCCGCCGCACTGCGTGGTGAGAAGCTGCTCCAAGATGATGCAGAGCGCGGCATCCAGACCTGGACATCACCGCTGGAGCTTGCTCGACTCCTGCTGATGCGGCGGGTGCCCTGGCCATTCCCGCGCGACGCCGAACTCTGGCGCTATCGAGTTCTCGGCGTCGTAATCCCGGACCTCGATAACGTACTGGCCCGAGAGAAATCGTTCCCGCCCTCACCCAAGCATCCAATTGTTCCGCTCCATATCCGACCGGCGCTCCTGGCTGGCGTTGCCATCGTGGAGCGCGCAGGCCCAGAGATGCTACTGATGCTTCAGGCGCATACCTTCGGGCACAACAGAAACCGGTTCATCGAAGAAACCGACCATCTGATCAACCCGGCGTTCGGGCTACCAGGTCCTCGCCAGTTGCAGTTAATTTGAGACTGGAGATACTCGTAGTCTCAAATTAAGTGCCCATGCGCTTAAGAGCCGTCACAGTCTTACAATTAAGTGCCAAGTGACAGAAAGACTGGCGTCGGACCATCGGTTGCGAAAGCCAGATCTGCCGGCAACTCGGTCTGTCCAGACAAAAACCGCTCCACAGCGACGAGCGGATCATCTGTCTCATATCTAAGGCGATGGAGCGGCACCAAGATTGGTAAGATCGTGTCATCCCCGCTGCAAAGGCGCGACAGAAGCTCGATTTCCCTGAGCCCGGACCACCCATGAGGAGCTTTGCGGCCCTGTTCGGGTCATCTAACCAAGTCATTAAAAGCTTGCGCAAATCTCCTACGAGACTTGCTTCCTTTCTGAGCCCCTTCGGATTCACCCACTGGACGCGTGGCCAAACGAAAAGCTCGCTTAGTAGCGCGTTTTCTGGACCGAAAAGACGAAGCTCATTGTACTCCGCGACCAAAGCGTCCCGATGGGGTTGGTCAATTGGGGAGGTAGAACGTTCACGACGGCCATCATGACGAATGAGCACTCGTTTGTGTTTTTTGTGAAGGCTTTCCCAAATCTGTTCGGCATCTTCTTTCTCGTGTCCAATAACCTCCAATGCTGCAAGTGCGGTGTAATAATCGGGGTGGGTATCACCCCTACCCCAATTTCGAACAGTCGCCGGATCAACTCCTATACGGTCTGCGAACAGTGTCTTGTTTATGCCGAGCTTTTTTATGCCGCGCTCCAGTATCTCGAATAACTCGACCGCGAGTGGGTTATGTGGAGGACGCTTCTCGGCTTTTTTTGGCATATTCTGCGGATGCTTACATGAGGTGACATTCTATCGAGAATATGCCGATGGAATCCGCTATGCGCCACTCGTTTCCGCTACGTCTGTCGTTTCACCACAGCCAAAACACCATCATTCGCTTGCAACTTGTCAGATTTGACTGACTTAAATTATCCGTTCAGTTCGAAGTTTCTTATTCAGACGCCCAACCTCTTTCTCCCAAAGTCGCGCCTGCGAGTTCACGAAGCAGTTTTTGGCCTCAGACCAAAACGCATCTGCCCGGTCTTGCTGACCCGCTGCGTTGCAGGCATCCCCAGCTGCTTCTAACGCATACCCGTGAAGTTGCAGCCGGTCCGGACCGAGATGAGACTTGACCGACTGGAAGGCAGACAAAACGTCTTCTGTCTCTTGAAAAGCTTCACCGGGCGTTTCGAGAAAAGCTGACGCCCGAGCTGCTACAATGCGTGAGGCGATCCAGAAATAAAGTGTAATTGGGTCAACGCCATCCGGATCAAAGACGGCCTTCTCTGTCATCTGAACGACGGCCTGAGCCTCTTCTCTGGCCTCGGGCCACCGCTCCAAGTCTGCAAGCGTCGCCGCTATGTTTAATCCGGTAAGATACGGATTGCCTTCTTCTCCGACAAAGTCGCGCGCTTGACGAAAACAACTGAGTGCCTCTTCGGTTTTTCCTTGTCCGGAGAGTACCACTGCTCGATTGTTGTAATAGTCCTGCCACTGCTCACCTTCATCTCCCAGCAGCGGCTCCGCGCGATCCAAAACCTTGTTTGCCTTCGTAAATTCGTGTCGATCGGCGAGAGCTCCAGCTCTATTGATGAGCATGTTGGCGACCCTTTGTGCCAGGACGGAATTCGGTTCCGCACCTTGTCCAAGCTTGGCGGCTCGACCAAAGGATGCTTCTGCAACTAAGTACTCTTCTGCCGCGTGAGCGATCAGTCCTAGATCATTCAATGTTTGAAACAGCAAAAGCTCGACTGCAGCGTCGCTGCTTTCCGTCGCCAAACGCTCGAGCTCTCCTGCAAGCTCATGCAGCATCTCGAGGGCTTCCCGGTATGATCCAAGATGCGACAAAGCGTTTGCGATCGCGATCTGTTGTTCGACCGAGTTAATCCATTGATTCCTGCCCCCTGCCCGCACCTTCTGCATGGCAGACCGAGATGACTCAATTACGGAAAGGGCCTCTGCCTCTCTGCCTCTTTCACTTTCTACAATCGCGAGGTCGGAGTACCCGCGCGCCACTAGCACCCACAGCCAGCCATTTGAGACAGCATGCTCCTCCAGCTCTTGCACGGCGCGTGACAAACGCTGAGCCGCTTCTTCCCTCTGTCCAGATGAATTCAGAGCCATGGCGTGGTTGAGCCGGGTTATGAAGACCTCACTTCGTTTGGCGTAGCGATGTGCTGCACTCAGCGTCCTGTCGAACCGGTCGTAGGCTTCCAACGCTTCGACGTTTCTGCCCGCAAGGAAGAGTGCATCGGCCTCTGCGCCAATCGCGAGCGCCAATTCTTCCTCCGAAAGCCCAAAAGGCTGGCCAAAGTGCCGCTCAGCCAAAACACGAAGCTCGTCGGAGTAGGTCCGCGCTAAATCGTACTGCCCTGTTTCCAATGCAGTACCGTGGAGAGTTGTGATCGCACCGATCAACCCGCGCGCGCCGAGATCATTATTATCGCGGTATCGACCTCGAGCGAGCTTCAAGCACTCCTCAGCTAGCGCGACAGATTCTTCCACTCGACCTGCCTCATCAAGTGCTACGACCAGCGGTGCAAAAAGCTCGGCCGCATCCATATCGGAATGACCCGGATGCCGCGCCAACAGATCCCGATACCTCTCAGCACCTAATCTTGCGAGGCTCACCGCGGTGCCTGTTCGTCCCCGTTCCAAGGCTGACATCGCCATGTTCACGCATGCTGACCCACGACTGCGATAGCTTTCAGGGTCGTCGCTTCCAGCTTCCCGCGCCTTTCGTGCAGCTGCCAAAAACGAAAGAGCTGCTTCCTCAGGACGACCCAAGTGCTGTAAGGCAGCTCCGCAATTGTTCAGTTGAAGCGAGGTTTCTTCGTCCTTTCGCATGCTGGCGCGCCAATGATGCAGGGCCTCCTCGTAACGTTGATCACCATAGGCAATCTCAGCGATCAGAGCATCAAGTCGCCCCAAATCCTCAGGCTCACTTGCTGTCTCCAAGGCCATCCTTGCCAACTCTTCAGCCCGCTCGGCGTCCCCAGACGCATGCAAAGCATAGAGATGGAGCGTTATTGTTTCAGCATCTTCCACTCCGGCATCGATCTGAATCTGTGTCGCAACCAGCATCAAAGGGCGGTGCCGATCATCCATGCTCGACAAATCGTTTAGGAGTTCTGCCGCCAATACAGGGCTGATGGTTTCCCCTTGGGACGCCAAGATGCGCGGTAAGGGTCCAGGCTCCTCCTGATCTGCTTGAAGCGCAAGTGGAAAGCGCCTCTCGGGCCGCTCCATCACAATCGCTCTGAGCGTCTCTTCTATGCTTCGCCGACGTTCTTGCCCTTGATGATCATCGCCAGAAATACGACGCCATGCCCGCACTCGCCTCACCAGAGCTGCAATCAGGTCTTGGTCACTTGCAGTCTCAAGATATCCCAGCAGGCCGGGGCTCTTAGCGGGCTCTACCACGCGTCCTGTTCCTCCAGAAGCCGTTCGCCAATCAGGTCAGGCTGGATCGGGTTCAAGTACTGCTGACCTGGGTAGAGGCTACGATAGTGGTCAAACAGCATCTTCAATTCATGCACAGGCAAATCTTGAAAGAAGCCTTTCCTCAAAAACATATCTTCCGCTTCTTCGGCCGTATCGACACCGTCCACTTGGTAAGTTCCCGCAGCCAGCGCCTCGATCATAGAGGCTGATGTCTTGTCGGTCGCCATGCTATCCCAGAACCGCCGTTCGCGGCCAAGAACGGAAGCGACGAGGTCTTGATTTTGAATGTCCAGAACTGCCGACAACGCGCCCATCTGCAGATCGAGAGCGGACTGGAAAGCCGGCGCTTCATTTTCGAGCCTCGGGGGGGCCATGCCAAGCTTTTCTGCGTAAGCCGCCACCGCGCCAGAAAAGGCCTCCTCCCGTCGGTCTGGAGGTATCGACATAGTCGAGGCACGGACCTCCGAAACTGTTCCCGGATGTAAAACCTCCTGGAAGGTCGCGTCATGGCGTTTAAGACGATGCCACCAACCTGCCGCATTCCGAGCGAGCAAGATAATGCGGGTTTTGCCATTCTTGAACCGAAGCGAAGCGCCAATCAGTGCGGCAACGAGGTCCAACTGACTTTCGGCGTAATCAATAACAACGATACGCAGGTTCTGTGAGGCAGCCTCAGCCTCGAAGCCCTTCTCTAAGGTTTTGTGGGCTGAGCGACGCGCGATGACCCCAAACAACCCTTTGTTGCGACGCCCATGGCAGTATTCCAACCACCTTCGCGTTTTGCCGACTCCTCCAGGGCCGTATTCCAAGCGCAGCAAAAATGGATCAGGCCGTGTAACCCAAGCATCGAGTTCTTCCTCTTCGTGAAGCGGCGCAACAAACGGAGCGATACCAAATCTCGCATCTAGCAAGGCCGCAGGACCAAAAGAGGTGTGGAGTTCTCTGGGAAATGTCTCAAACAGGTCGAGAACCTGAGGTCGCTTTCCAGTTTTGCGACGACCATCATAAGGCAGATAATCTTCGTCAAAGTGCTCGTGTAGCTGTCTAAGGACGCGCTCTGACTCGCCTTCGGAGCAACCAATCAGCATGAGTGCCCTAATGGCAAAACCACGATCCGGGTGGGTCTTTCCATCACGCCAATTCCGATACGTGTTGGCTGAGCAGCCTATCTTTTCAACGAAGGCTGTCAGCTGGATACCTTTTTGCTTCCGGCCATCCTCAAGTCTTGCGTGAAGAGCAATGGCGATAGGATGCTTCGGCGGTAGCTTTTCCGCAGTCCCATTAACCATTGGACGCTCCACGACCCTTTGAATACAGGCCTTCCAGCCTTTCCTTGATCTCAACCGCAGCTTCTTTGGACCCAGCTTCAACGGCGGCTAGGTCCACATCGATCAAAGCCACTTCCCATTCATCCCTAAACATCGAGATCACGCCGTCTTGAGCTTCGACGCGTTCAGGATCCGGAGTCTCCGCGTCCTGAGATAGAACAACAACGCCCATCACAAAGCGCCGTCTTAAATCCTCCAGGTCTCCGATCGCGAATCCTTGTCCGACAAGCTGGTGCTTGAGCGAAACCGCCAGGTCATCACCCCGATCGTCTTGTGCCAAAACAACAATCCCAGGCCGATCATCGACATAGGTATGTATCGCGCCGTCCTTCCCTGCCCAAAAAGTCGGGAAGATCATGAGGTCCTCTTCCGCGCTGATCTCCTCCAAAACGGAGTCCACGGTAGATGCACCCCGCAGCTGCAAGAGGGACGGCAGATCCAGGTATCCCATAGCTGTGGCGGCGTTTTGGGTTACGTCGACACTTTCCTCGAACACAAGCTCCAGGAAAACACTGACAAAGTCCCGAAGCTGATGTCCCGGAAGACTAGAGCCGCCTTCCGGCAAGATGTCTCTCACAACATCCATCAGCAATGCCAAGATCATCTCCGAGAGATCCGGTTCGATGGCCGTCAAGGACGCATGCTCCCGCAAAACCGAAAGATAAAGATCAAGAGCGCGTCGATCCTGGGAAATCTGTGCCGGTGCCAAGAAGGCTTCCAATCTCGTTAAAAAAAGCGACAGTTCGGCCGGTTCTGGGTGGAGTGCGACCGCCTCCCATAAAGACTTTGCCTCAGCGAGACAGACCTCAACCGCCATGGGTGTACCGCCTGCCCGGATCGACGCCGCCTCTAACTCAGCGATCAGAGCCTTTTCATCTATGCCTGCCTTCAAAAAATCTCCAAGCAACCGCGCCCTTATCTTCGTCGATATCGGCGTTCCTGTTTTGGCTGGCACACCAATGAGGGCTGTAAGTGCCTCATCCCGATGTCGGTCAGAGGAGAGGTCACGCAGCACTGCCTCGTCATCTACCCTCCCGATCTTCAAACGTTCGCCATACAACATCGTCTTGTGTCGCTCTGTTTTATTGAGCTCTTCAGCGAGTGTGAGAAGCATAGCGTGTTCATGGTGATCAAGTTCGTTGAAACGCGAAACAAGCCCGACGAGCCGATTGTTTTCATTGGCAACTTCGCTCGGGATGGGACTGTGCTTTTCCCTAAGATGCTTGGGATGAGCATTCCACGCGTCCATACGTTCGGTCAGAAAACCCCGTAGAAAGCTGACGCAGCCTTCCCCGCCCACTTGCATGAGCATTCCAAGCGCCCGGTCCCAAAGGTCGTCTTGCAATGCACTGTGATGCTCCGCCACGCGCCCCAAAAACGGCACCAACTCTGCTGCTGGCGATGCAATCGCAAAGGCAAATAGTCGGTACGCGAATTCACTGTCTGGATCAGTCGTTATCGCACGCTCAGCAAGAGCTGCGCGATCACTAGGACGCGCTATGTCTGCATACGCCGTCGCCATTGCCAAAGCGATATCTTGCGGGCCATTGAGAAACAGGTCACGAATATGGTCATGTGCTGAGCTCGTTCCGGACCGGGCCAGAACGCGGGGTGCATGCGTTTCTTCAAAGCCATACTGTTGGTAGGGTTCACCCGGAAAGACGCAGGTTTCAAAGTCCTCAGAGTACTCTTCCCTCAAGTACTCCAAGTCACCTTGTAGATCTTCGACGGCAATCCGCGCCTTTGCTTCAAGAAACTCCGCATCCAGAATTCGCAAGGCTTCCAAGGCTTGCGCGGGGACCTCATTCCATCCTTCCGTCAACATTTCCCAAAGAAGCTCTCTCAGGTCTTCACCAATCCAAGGACCGGTGTCTTTGATACCTGCATCTGAAAAAACCTCGGCAAGGTTGAAGTGCGATAGGCCGAGAAGGTCGGTCTCGCCGTAAAGCTGCGTCACCAGCGCTCGGAACTCTTGCTCTCTTCCCGACCCGTAAAGCAGCGCGCCGTACGCCCTAAAAACCGATCGCCACGCCGGGTGAAATCTTAGTCTCAAAACATCAGGAAGGTCGGCTTGCAAAAGATGGCGGGCAATTAGGTGTTCTTGCAACGACAGGTGCATGAAGTGAAAGTCTGGATCAGACTCGCTCAAAGCGGTCACAAGCCTGGCCGGAAGAATACGAGACCGAAAGTCGATCTGATCACCCGAGAACCCTTGCCAATCCGATTCTGAAAAGACCTGCTTCGGGGCAGCAGCATCCGCATACAGCCCATGGCAGAAGGCCTCTAACCGCCCCATGGCAGTGGCGTCTAAGATGCGCTTATCAGCATGACGCAATTGGACTTGCCGGGCGATTTGTTCAAAGAGTCGCTGGTAGATCGATGAACGACTGTCCGGCAACGCTCGATCAAGATCTGCGTGGCGGAGATAGCATAACGCCGTGAGCAAAAACGGGTTCGTCGCCATCTGTTGCAACGTGCTACTGGCCGCGATTTCTGCGTAGAGTGAGCCCGCAAGCCACTGCGGGGCCTCCGTCGCATTACTCCACGCTGTGACAAGCTGCTCGACGGCATCAAGAGACAGCGGATCAAGTTCGAGGCGGCGCGCACCTCCAACAAGACGATGTAGCCCCGTTGGACGCGAGCTTGCGATCCAAGGGACCACACGCGTAATTGCCTCGAGCTCACCATAGATCGCCTCAACCGCTTCCGGGTCGGAGCCAATTTCATCAAGCCCGTCCGTCAGCAACAGTACTCCTGGGACCTCCCCTTTGAGAAGCAGTAGCTCCATGTTTTCTCTGCTCGCCATATCCTTTCGAAGATACGGAAGTCGCTCTTCCAATGCGAAGCCCAAAAGTGTCAGTTCGCTTTGCGGGCGAGTAGATCGTCGCGCCCAGTACTTTCTCACTTCGACGAAAAGTGGCACCTGAGCGCCGCGCCATCGACCCTCCGCAACATCAAGTGCCAGCCGACGCATAAGCGCGGATTTTCCAGAGCCCGGACCCCCAATCAAAACGCTGGGTCGAATGCTCGAACCATCAAGGACTTGCTGAGCCGGGCGCTTGGGAAGCCTAAGGCGTCGTTCCCGTTCCCAAATCTGCTGACCAGGCGGCACAAACGGCTGAACGATATCTTTGCTGAAGGTTGCACGTCTTTCTACAACTCGGAGGTCCACAAAAGTCGTCGCGATTGGAAGGCGTGCTTCGGTTTCAAAAACCGCCGGAAGCTGATTGATACTTGGATCGTGCAGAACCGACGACCGAATTGCCTCACTAGGAAACGCGCTCGACGACCGCGACACTTGCGAGCCGGTCTTTGGTCGAAGCCCATGTGCTCTCCAGATCCTCTGATAGATCTCGAAGGCTTCGGCCTCGTCGAATTCTAAGGCAAGCAACGCCGCCATGACCTTTGGGTACTTGGGCTTTTTGGTACCATCCGCCCATCCCTGAATGCTCCGAACGCTTACTGTCCCAAATCGTGCACTTGGGCGATCGCGAATGTCCTGGTCCAGGTCGTCCCAAGTCAGGTCAAGCTCCTCTCGTCGTCGATCGAGTATTGCGTAAAGCTCTGCGGAAACTCCTTTCGTTTTCAATAAACTAGCACCCTTCCCCGAAACTCATTTCGCATTTCGCTTCCGTTTCGCTTCGTGGGATGAAAGCCGGAATCGGTATTTTTGAAGGGCCTCAGAAATCAAGATTCGAGGCACTTCATGTCTACTAAACACTCTAAACCAACTGGCTTGGGATTTGTATCCCTGGTCCTCAAGCCCGCTGCCTACATTCTTCTGTTTGGAAGCGCTGTCCTGCTCTTCCGCATGGTAGATCCGGTATCCCTTTCGGCCTCCGGAGCTATTGTTGTCGCGATGTGGGTTTCCGCCGGCGCAACCATGCTCGCCACAATCGTTTCCGCCTTCAGTGGTTCCACAACCACTCAAAGGCGCAAAAGAATTGGCTTGATCGAGCTTATGCTGACAGCACCTGTTGTCGCTCTCTCATCCTTTGCCTTTTGGACAGTCTCGCTTGAAGCGTCGATGCTCTTGGCAGCTGTCGCTCAGCCACTGCGTGTTTTGGTGGAAACCGCCACAGCAGGCACGGTGATGTCAAAGCCAGGTCAGGGTCTTAAATGGGATCGTATGCTTTTTGATAGCGCTCTGGGGTTCATTTTGCTGAGCTTTGTCTTAGCGAATGGCCAGATCGGTTCTGTCTCAGTTGCGGGCGCGATCATGATGGTAGTCGCACTTGTTGTCATAGGTACGCTGTCAGAGCTGTTGATCATGCGCCTTCAGCTCAAGGAGCCCGACGAAAAGGTCCACCCAGCAAGAAAGGTTGCGACCATCAATAGCCTTTTGACACTGGTTTTCTTCACCATTGCCATTGGGTCTGGCACCGAAACCCTCCTCGCAACGGACTGGACGTCCTCCCTGCTTCTTGCAGCCGTTGGTGCCATTGGCACAGCCGCTCCGACCATCGTAAAACTGCTTCTGGTCCGCGATGGTCACAACGCAAAGGATTTATCGATCCTCGCTCTCGGCTTCTCCGGTGCCGTCAGTGCCTCTGTGCTGATCGCAATGTTGATCCTCTGGTTGGTCGGCTTCTTCGTCCCAATGCCAGGCGCAATGGCTGCCCTTGCAAATCAACTTGGAAGCACGGCGTCGACTTGGGTGTCGATCCTGGTGGGCATTTTCGTACTCACAAGGTTCTGGGCCGACAACCGCCCTACTCCACCAAGTAGCCCGAAGGACCCACAGCCCGGTGAACCCAGCGATAAGCTAACCCACGAAGTAGCAGAAGACTTGGCAGTTGTCCAAGATAGTGACTGGGCTTCGCGTACACATCCGGAGGCATTGGAGAGGTATCACACGAACCTCCAGGCCTTGGGCAAAGCAACGGACGCTCGGTCTCTTGAGACTGTCCTGACGGCGCTGTTATCTGCACGACACGCGGTAGGGCATGCAGGTTTTGCGCTTCTGCCAACTGCTCTTTTGAAGGCTGCGCTGCGGCGTCTGAAAACACAGCCGGACGCGTCAAGTGATGTACGGGACGCAGTGCAGGCCTACAATGCTGCGCGTTCAGTGGCTCAGGAGAATACCGCGCACACAAGCGAAGGACGCGCGGCACTTGTCGTCATGGAAAAGCGTTTTCGCGAGATGGTTTTAGTCCTTTATCGTGGATCATTGACCTTGCCCTGGCGTATGGTCGCGATGGCTGCGAGACGGGGCGCGTTGAGCATCATGCTTCGCCTCGTCCTTGGCATTGCCGCTGCAGCCGACCCGTTTGCGACCCACCTGCGTAAGATGCCCGGTCAGACTGGCCTTGAGGTCTGGACCAATGCGTTGGCAAGCGTCCTAGAGCGCTTTGCATCCAAAGATGCCCTGTTGCGCAGTGGCGTCGAAACAAGTGTCGGGTTTCGGTTTGTCATCCCGGGCACAGGTGGGCTCATCGCAAATGCCGGGCTGTGGATCATGATCTACAGCGGCAGTCTGCAGGGATACCTGACCCGATCCAATCCAATGTTGCTCAACCCTGGCTTCACCTTGGCAACGCCCGTGTGGATCCTCACTTGGAACCGCCCTGGTCTTGGCATGGGGCCTTCGCTTCCCTTTGGCAACGCATATCTCGACTCCCAACGTTACAAGCTTCTGTTGGGTGCTGACGGTGTCGGATACGTCCGCGTTGGATATTGGGAAGGACGCGGCGCATACGGTACTGTTTCAGGGTCATTCCCCCTGGTGCTTGGCCTTCGTGGGACATGGAATGCATCGCTGTTTTCACCGGGCCTTGAACCAGTCGCCGCAAGGTCCACGCCTCTTGCCAGATGGATCCGCGCTCAGAGCGTCTCGTTGAACCGGCGCCTGTTCGGAAAGGCTTTTGGCGCAAAAACAAGTTAACTGGTCAAAGTTACCGCGCGATGTTGAACGCAACTCGCGCGGTTTAACTTAGCTAGCGGCTAGTCCATCGACTTTGAGGCCCTTACTCGAAAAATCCACGGCTGAGTTGCTAGCAGTCACTGACGACGAAAAAACTTCGATCAGGGAACAACTGAGACAGTTCTACAAGGTTCGATCCGCCATCATTCATGGTCCGAGCGATGAAAGGAGCAGACGTCTCATCAGTCTGTCCGAGAAGGCCTGGCAGGGGTGCGAGCCAATTGCGCGTGCGGCAGTGTTGAAGAAAATCAGTTGAACCGAAAGTGGCGCTAACTGATTGGCGATAAACCGCTGCCTTGTCTCGCAATCTGATTGAGTAAACCGCGGCAAAGCCGATCCGCTGCTCTGTTTGGGCTGGTCCGAAAACAGATTGGATCGCCAACTTCGCTTTAGGCCAACGGAAGGAGTGCCCCGTCTAAAACGAGCTACGCCTCGTTCCTGAGGGCGGTCATGGTGTGCTCCTAGATTTGTGTTCCGGTTCACTCTGAACATAGGTTTTTTCGAATCAATCGCAACACTCGAAATGGATTGATGTATCCTTAACTCAGCGTCTCAGAAGTTCTCAGGCGGCCGAACTCGGTTCCGGACCGCTTGCCATCATACCCGCGTCCTCAAGCTGCTCCCGGTCCGGCAAGTCCTGGAGGGACTCGAGGTCGAAGGCGACTAGGAACTGCTCGGTCGTCACATAGGTATACGGCGCCCCACGCTGCGGCGACCGAGGCCCCGTCCCGATCAATCCGCGCGCATGCAGGCGCCCGATCAAGTCACGTTTGATCTCCTTGCCGAAGATGCCCTTGAGCCCGTCCCGGGTAATCGGCTGGTGATAGGCGATGGCCGCCAGCACGGCGACATCATACTCGCGCAGATCGAGGTCCTGATTGCCGATATCCGCCGCAGTCCGGATCGCCACCGCATAGACCGGCCGCGTCCGCATCATCCAGCCGCCTGCCGCCTTCACGACGTCGAAGGAGTGTCCCTCGAGATCAGCCATCAGGTCGTCGATCAACAGATCGACCGAGGCCCCCTGCCCCACGACACGCGCGAGGTCCTCGCGCGGCACCGGCGATGCTGACGCGAATAGTACGGCTTCGATCCGGCGCATCCATTCCCGCCAGCGCAGATCGGCGGGCAGGTCCTCCAGCTCACGATCCAGCGCCTGATCAGTGTGATCCTTGGCCATCGCTTAGACCCCGTAGAGCCGGAAGGTCTCACGCCCGGTCAGTTCGCGCACCGCTCCGAGCTCCACCAGCCGGTCGCAGAACCGCCGCGCGGCCCGGTCGGACCGGAGCGACGTCAGCGCCGTTGGAGCCACGGCGTCCCGGCTCAGAAACAGCGCTACGGCCTCATCGGATCCCCTCGCCCGGAGCTTCGGCGCGACCTCTTTCACGCGTGCCGCCCGGCGGGTCAGATCGATGGCCTCTCGCGATACCCCAGTCACTGCTGCAGAGATCGCCCGATGGCAGGCCAAGCGTAGCTCTTCACCCGACTTCCGTAGATCGGCTTGCTTGAGACCAAGCGCGAGGAGCGGCAGGACATGGCTCCACCCGAGCGCTTGTGCCAATGCCGCATCCGCGAGCAGCAGGGACGCGGAGTGGTCTCGCGGACGCTCCTCGGCTACGGTTTGCAAAACGGCTGCGGCCCGCGCGACCAGCGCCCCCTGCCCCACGTCCAACCAGGTTGCGATCTGGTCCGCGTCGATCTCCGGTAGTGCTCTTTGCAGCACTTTGATCGAAATGGTGCTTTCCACCGCTCGGTGCCAAGTGGAGTAAACCTCACCCGCCGGTCCGGGACTGTCGCCGGTCTGCAGGAACGCCACCGCATCGCGCATCTCCTGAGCTCGTTCGATCCGCCCTTGATGCGTCACACAAGCCTCCGCGGCGCGGAGCGCGAGCCGTGCACGCAATAGTCCCTTGGGCAAGGTCTGGGGGACGTCATCCCGACCTACTACCAGATGCAGGTGGTTCAGCGCCGCGCCTGACAAAAACGCCACATCTTCATGGGTTTCGGATCGGCCCGAGGTGACCCAGGACGGCATCCGGGGTAGGGTCTCGAAGTCGTCGCGGGCGTAGGTCATGCCACAAGACTATCGAATAGCGGCGCTTTTGCCTACCATATAGTGTAGAAACCGCCCCACCCTGCGACTCCCTGCTATGTCCAATAAGTTTGCCTTATCGGACATGAAGACATATGCTGTGAAGCAGTCACATTTTATTGCTGGATTGGCTTGTCGGAATGCCGGAGTTCTTGAGATTCAAGGCCGTACGGCCGTTTTTCGTGCAGGGTTTATGAGACTGCATACCGCCAAACCTGCGACCGGGTGAACCGGTATTTGTGAGACTGGCGTCCCTTGGTCGTCTTTTCGACGATCTAACGTGCTCTCTCGTCGCGCTGAGCGCGCCAAAACCGTGCATAGATGCGTCTCCTCGACGAGAGAGGCCATTGTTTCAGCGCCTCGCGCAGTCTCCACTCCCCTGGGACGTCGCTCGCCATCAGCACATCGACCACTGGATCGATCAGGTTCTCGGTCAAGCGACCGATCCCCACGGCAAGCGCGTAAGCCTGCAGCAGCGACGCCTGGGACAGTGCGTGGAAGCCCGGTCGGACCGGTTTGACGAGCAGTGGCGCCGCCCGATCATATTCCGGAACGGTGACGCACAGCGCCTGACGTGCAATCGGCTGGTTCAGGAATGCGTGGTAGTCACATCGCCCCTGAAGGGAGAGGCGGGGCTGCTCCCTGACCGACGCCGGAGACGACCGGCGATGCCGCGTGGCGAGGAATTTGACGATCGCACCGGCGGCCGGTGCAGCTTCCTCCTGCCCGCGCGACCACATGTCGAGACGTTTCGCGCCACGATCCGCTTGCTCATTCAGATCGGCGCATATCCCACTGCCGAACACATCGGACAGCGCCTCACCGGTCCGGGACGTATAAGGGGTGCGGTGCACCGGACAGCAAAACGCCCATGGCAGGGCCGCCGCCCTCGTGTGAACGTCGTCAGGGCAAAGCGAACAATGATAGCGGTTCTTGCTGGCAACCATGATTCGGGCTTCCGGCATGCGATTATGAAACGTCATCGCCTGCAACGCTTGCGGTGACAGACCGGTTCTGCGGGCGATCAAGGCCCCCTCCCCTGCCGGAAGGCGCCATTCCAGATCGAAGACATTGCGTCTTGCCAGGCCCAGATGATCCAGCAGGGCATCGAGGGACAAAGCGTAGAGTGTGGCCAGCCGGTTCAGCCATGAGGATAATCGTTCATCGGCCGCGGGTGGTGGAACCACAGGCAGACGAGATGTCACCGGCTCAAGCATCATACCGTTTCCCCGAGTGCCGTCCTCAGCCCGGCCGTGTTGGTCCCTTCGCTCAGCACGATCCGCTCCTCACCGCTTTCGATGGCTTCGATCGCCAACTGTCCCATAAGGGAGAAGATGCCCGCCGTGATGCCATTGGTGGCGGTGATGATGCGCTTCATCGCAATCGCATCGATCTCGCTTTCCCGCCTGAGCGGCAAGGACCGTTGCAAGCTGCCAATCAAACCTTCAAACGCGGCATCGTTTTTCCACGCCGGCAGCGCGAAGGCCTCAAATCGGCGCACGAGCTGGTCATCGGTGCGCAAGGCGTTTCTGGCCTCCTGGGTGCCGACACAGACCAGCGGGATGCGCAACTCATTGCCCAGGAACCGCAACATGTTCAGGAAACGGGCCTGCTCACGGATGCTGCCCGCCTGGAGGCTGTGGATCTCGTCGATTACCAGCAATCCCGGACGGATTTGGGCCAGAAGACGCAGGACGAGACTTTCCAGGATGCTGAGCGTCGCCCGTGGCGGTTCCGGCGCGCCGATCGCGGCAAGCAACCGGCGGTAAAAGCGCGCCTCACGTGGCCCCGATATCATCTGGACCGTCACCACCGGCATGCGGGTCGTCCCGCTCGCCTCATCAAAGGATATCGGATGGTCTCGCACGAACTTTTCGACGATCATCGTCTTGCCCATGCCGCTCTCACCGACGATCAGCAGGTTCGGCATGCGCGCGCATTTGGGGAACCCGATCAGGGTATCGAGCTTGGCGAGCGCCTGCTCCGCGCGCGGATAGCTGATCCACCGGTCGGCGCGGATGCGCCGAATCCGTTCGTCAGCACTCTTGGCGGCAAGCGCTTGCGAGGCTGGAAACAGGTGCGGGAATTCAGTCATCGTCCCATTCCTCCACCTCGTAATAGGGAAGTTTCAGCGGCTTGCCGCCCTCTCCGCGGTTCGTTGCAAGCCTCTCCTGTGCGGCGGGCTCCGGCGTGATATCGATCATCTTTTGCGATGGCAGATGTGAGCGCCGGTTCCGCTGACGGCGGATAGCCTTGGTCGTGCGCTGCGCCTCATCGACCAGGGACCGCTGCGCAAGGATCGTAGAAAAAATCAGGTCTTCGTCGACCACCTTGCGTCCGGCCTCGCGCAAGGCGCGTCTGGCGGCACGGTGTTCCCAAAGCGTGATGGAAGGACGGGTGAGATCGGCCGAGCGTGCCTCGATGATCCCGTCTTCAGTCTTCACAAAAACCATGGAAAGATCGCGCGGGTCGTATTTGATCATCACCTTGCGTGCGCTGCGTCCCATCAGCCACCGCAATTCATTGGCCCAGTAGCGGATATGGAACAGATGAAGCCCATCCCGCTGCAAGACCCGCTCCTCACCAGGCAGGAAATCGATCAGGAACTGCCTTGGGTCCTGGGGCAGCCGGGGCTCTTTCTCATTGAACGCCATGTTCCAGACCGCCTGTGGCGGCAGATCGAGCGCCTTGTGGACCCGCGCGTGATAGGCACCCGTGATCTCCAGGGCCAGATAGACCTCCAACTCGCGCAGGGTCATGGCGGCTTCTGCCTCGGAATCCAGATCGCCCCGTTCGTAAATATTGGAGAAGTGGGAACCTGGCAGCAGATGCACCGCGCCCATCATCGTGCCGATGAGACGTTCGATGTGACCGCCAAAACGCGGCGTTCCGGGCGGTCTGTAAGCCAGTTCGATCCCGTATTCGGAACAGGCGCGCTCGAACGCATGGGCGTGGAACTCGGCGCCGTTATCGACATGGATGAGTTTGGGGATACCCCGGACTGGCCAAGCATTGGCGATCCCGCGTGCAGCCAACCAGGCACCCTTGTCCATGACAGCATGGGTCAGGCAGAGCGCCACGGCCGTCAGTGAAGGCGGTTCCAGCGACAGATAGAACCCGAGTGCCATACGGGTGTTCACATCGATGGCAACTGTCAGCGTCGGCCTGCCGACAGCAAGCCGCGTCACCGGATCGACGACCGTAACGTCGACTTTGGTGTGATCGATCTGCACGATGTCGAGGGCGTTTGGTGCGGTCAGACCTCCCGGCGTTGCCAGAAACACCGGCTCCGACTTGCTCTTGCCGTCCCGCCGGCGCATCAGGTCCGCCTGGTCCTGCTCTTCCAGCCATCGTCCAAGACGCCGGATCGATGGTGCGGGAAGACCCTCCATCCGGCAATCTGCGGCAATCTCCCGCCAGAACCTGGTTACTGTGGGCTTGCGCCGCGTGGCGTAGAGCCGTGTGAAATGATGCCGGACGATGGTTTCGATCTCCGGCTCAAGCGGCTGCATGACGGATCTTGGCCCCTTCGGACGAGGCAGCATCGAGCTCGTGCGTTGATCTTCGCGGTATCGCTTCAGGAGACGGAACACGGTCGCCCGGCTGACACCAAGCGCCTCCATCGCGTCCGCGACATCACCCGGACCGAGCTGTTCAGGCAGCGCCGACAACACCTTTGTGCGGTGTTCTGCCTTCTTCCAGTGCTTGTCTTTGACAACATTATCGGACATAGCTGGTGAACCGTGCGGCTGCGATTTGGTCTCACAAATGGCGAATCAAAATGACCTCCAGTCTCAAATACCCCGATTCAGTCTCAGATTTACGACAGGCCCAAGGTATTGAAAACAAATGCAACGCAGTCTCACCTTCTCCGGCAGTCCGACATGGCTGGAAAATGACCTCAGAGGACGAGAAATCGCGCTCAGCGCAATCTGATATGGCAAACGAAGACGAGAGAGACGAGAGAGAGCCTGCAGACGGCGGTCCGATCGCCCTACCCGCTCATGTGGCCAGCTCCGGAACCCTCGATCGGCTGGTCGACACCGCTCGCGACTATGCCAAGGCCTCGACCGCCGAGAACACCAACAAGGCCTATGCCGCAGACTGGAAACACTTTGCCCGCTGGTGTCGCCTGAAAGGAGCCGAGCCTCTGCCCCCGTCACCGGAGATGATCGGCCTCTACCTGACCGACCTGGCCGCGCCGGCGGGCCCCTCCCCTGCGCTTTCCGTCAGCACGATCGACCGCCGCCTGTCCGGCCTCGCCTGGAACTATTCGCAGCGCGGGTTCGCCCTGGATCGCAAAGACCGTCACATCACCACCGTGCTGGCCGGCATCAAGCGCAAGCATGCACGCCCGCCAATGCAGAAAGAGGCGATCTTGCCCGAGGACATCCTCGCCATGGTCGCCACCCTGCCCTTCGATATGCGCGGGCTACGTGACAGGGCCATTCTGCTCATCGGATATGCCGGTGGTCTCAGGCGCTCGGAAATCGTCAGCCTGGATGTCGGGAAGAACGACACACCAGATTCCGGCGGTTGGATCGAGATCCTCGACGGAAAAGACGGCGGGGGCGCCGTGCTGACCCTGAACGCCAAGACCGGATGGCGTGAGGTCGAGATCGGCCGCGGTTCTTCGGACCAAACCTGCCCGGTGCATGCCCTGGATCAATGGCTGCACTTTGCCAAAATTGACTTCGGGCCGGTCTTCGTGCGCACTTCCCGCGACGGAAAGAAAGCCCTAGAAGCGCGTCTCAGCGACAAACACGTCGCCCGCCTCATCAAGTCCACCGTCCTGAAATCCGGCATACGCGCAGACCTCCCCGAGAAAGACCGCCTCGCCCTGTTCTCAGGCCATTCCTTGCGCGCCGGTCTTGCCAGCTCGGCCGAGGTCGATGAACGCTACGTCCAAAAACAACTCGGACATGCCTCGGCCGAGATGACGCGCCGCTACCAGCGCCGTCGGGACCGGTTCCGCGTGAACCTGACCAAGGCCGCGGGTCTCTGATCCACTGCTCCATCATGCAGCTTGTCCGCTGAGCCTGCCGTAGAAGCTGCGCTCGAGATGCAACTCCCCTGCCCCGGCCTTCTGGACAATGCCCCGCAAGTAGCCACCCGGAGACGCCACCTCGCCTGCACAGTGCTTATCGAAGGTCAGAACCAACGCCGCCGTCGCGATTTGAGGCCCGAGGCGGTCCTGTGCGAGGTTCCAGGCATGTTCCGAGACGCCGATCATCGGCCTTAGCTGCCCGGCAACCCGGTGCAGATCGCCCCAATCCTTCAAATACCCGCCCATGTTGCGCGCCCAGGACGCAAATTCCGGACAAGCCTGCATCACCGTTGGCAAATCAAGCGCAGCTCCCCGTTTCTCGCGGGTTTCGGCAACCCAATCTTCGGGTGGTGCATTGGACACCACGCCCGCCGCTTGCTCAGTTTCTGAGCGATTACAGGTTACAGGATTAAGTTGGGTTGTAATTAGTATATGAGGTTCAGAATTGACCTCCCTGGGGTCCATTTCGTGAGTCTTTTCACTGGCTTGTTCAGTGGCTTCAGCCGTGTTTTCCACAACGTCATCCGCCCGAACTGCTTTGAGATAGGTCGCCTCGACGCGCTCCTGAAGCTCTTTGAACCAGATCAGGAGCCGCGACAAAGTCTCAGAGGCCGTGTTCCGGCGCGGAAGACGATCCAGGAGATCCTCGAACAGCCCTGAAAGATGCTCCCAGGGCCCTCTCAGCGCCGCGTGAGACGCCGCTTCGATCCGGGCGCGGATCATCCGGCGCGCAACCGTGATCTGACGCTTCAGGCGTTGGCAGAGCTCACGCTCGGCTTGCAATTCGGCATGGAGCTGCTCGAACTCCTCAACACGGGCCGACAGTGGCGACAGATCGAAGCCGTAGGCCTCGATGATGCGGCCGTCTGTGTCCCTGTGGCCCCACCGCTTGCCGTTTGGGCTATCCTTGAAAGAGATCACACCGATCTCGGCCAGGCGGCGCGCATGGCGCTTGAGTGCAGAGAGCGAGAAGCCCGTCTGCTCCATCAGATAGGCGTTGGACGCCCAGACGATCGGGCGTTGCCCCTCCTCCCAGTCCTGGGCCTGCGTGAAGGCTCCGAGTGTGTCGAGGAGCAGCATGTCGCCGGCTTTGAGGCCAATATATGCACCGACCCGCTTCACGGCGACGAATGCCCGTGTTTTGGGTACAGCCAATTGTTCACCGGCTTGGGCAAGCTGCTCTGCGGCAGCGAGACCCGCGGAAGCTTTACGCCAGCCTGAAGGCTGCCATGCGATGGGCATATCTCTCTCGTGCTGAGGCAGGCATGCCTCAGTCGCTCCAGACGGAGCATCACTGAATTTTTCCATGTTTTGTCAGCAGACAAAGAAATCCCGTTCGCTCAGAAGCGTTTTCTCTTGTGTGGCGATTCGCTGACTGCTAGATTCTAGGTGTCTAATCTAAGAATTGCGCTCAGCGCAGCAGCCCTCGAAGCTTCGGTTTCGGGGGTTTTCTTTGTTTACCTTTCCTCCTTTCTGCTCGTCCTCACTTGTCATCCTCCGAGTTTACATCAGTAAATTCGGCGTAGGATCTCTTGATGATGTCCTCGAGATTGCTCTCAAGCCAGTTTGCGAATTCGGCACTTGTGCCTGACTTCTTCACTGACAGGGACAGACTGCCTCGGCCTGCTTTGATGACAACGCCGTCCATCGGCGTAATCTCACGAGGACCGCTGGACACTTTCGTTCCACGCTTGTTTGTTTCCTTAATCAGCGCTTCCAACCGCTCGTCAGACGTTAACGAAGCGCTGATCTGTGTGAGCAGATCGAGCGCGACTTTCTCAGTAAGCTTCCGTTCGAGGAATAGCTCGGCCAAGTCCGTCCACCTCGGACGACCGGACTTGGGTGCCGAGCCAATCAGGTCTCCTACTCTGGACGGGACATTCTGCGTCACCTTCGTCAGGTGCGAATGGCCTGATGCGGAAAGATTCAGAACCTTGCGCACTGTCGCGCTTTCGTGACCCGCAGCTTGGATAGCTTCAGCAAAGCGCGCCTTTTCATAGAACGATAGGTTGCGACGCGCCGCATTTTCCAACCCTTTGGCCAACAAGGCCGTAGCGTCATCGACATCCTGAACGTTTGCACGGACCTTAATGCCGAGCTCCCGGCAAGCTTTCAATCTGCGGCGACCATAGATCGCTTCGAAGCGCCCCTCGGCAGCTTTGGAGCGCCGAACGAGGATTGGCACTTGTTGACCGCCTTCGCGGATGCTGTTCTTGAGCGCCTCAAAACTCTCACCGTCATCTTCGGCGTTTACAGTTGTAAACTCATCCAGTCGATCCTTGGGTCCCCAATCATCGATCAGACCAGGATCGATCTCGCGGATAGACGCAAGTGACCCCTGAAGAGCTCCTAGCGCAGGTGCACTTGTCTTGGGGGGCCTCTCAGTCGCAGTGCTGCTGGAACGCGCGATGGTGTTCGCGATACCCGACATATCTCGAAGGGATTTCCTAGCCATTATTTACGCCCCCATGATTGGTGGATCATGACTTCCACTTCCTGCCCTACAGCATCCATCGAGCCTTTCGCGCGATCGTAGGTCGCGCGGGTCATTTCCGAGCGTACAACCTCATAGATGGACTGCTTGAGCATGGTCGCATCACTGATTGCTGTGCTTTTGAGAGCGGTCGCAGACATGACGCGGTCTTGGAATAGCGCACGCATAAACGAGGTCAGCTGCTGTGAGGGAACATCCGTTGGCTCATCCCGAGTGATCAGGAACTTGAAGTGATCATACTGCAGCGTCGCGCCAGCATCCTCGATCACCCCCATGTAGGCCCCGGCGAGTTCGAGGAACTGAGCGGTCGACGAAACGTCCAACATCGAAGGCGTTAGTGGTACAATCAGAGAACTTGCTGCGGCCATTCCAGCGATGGTCAAGAAGCCCAACTGGGGCGGACTGTCCATCAAGACAAGGTCGAAATCATCCTCGACTTGGGACAAAGCATTTCGGATCCGCGTAAAGAACGGCTGATCGGGGTTCGAATGGACTGCAGATTCAGTCTCGAACTCAGACAGCATAAGGCGCGACGGCGCAATCGAAAGCCCCGGGAAGTAAGTGGGAACAACGACATCGGCCATGCTGACCGGATCGTCATAGCGGATCGCGTCATAGACAGTCAGTCCATCAAACTCGATTTCCGGGCTGATGCCGCACATGGACGTAAGTGATCCCTGAGGATCAAGGTCAACGACCAACACTCGATATCCGCGCAGCGCGAAATAATGCGCAAGATGGATACTCGTGGTGCTTTTGCTCGACCCGCCTTTGAAGTTCATCAACTGCCAAACTTGCAGTTTCTCGTCTCCAGACCGGCGAGGCAAATAGCGCCCTTTCTTGCGTGAAAACTTCTCTAGGATCTCGCGTGCATCCCATATCTCTTGCGCCGTGTAAAATCGCCGCCCTCCACGAATATCCGCGGGCTCCGAGATCGTTCCTTCTGAGTGCAGCTTTCGCATGAACTGACCAGAGACCCCGAGAAGTTCTGCCGCCTCAGGTGCGGAAAAAGACCGTAGCGTTTTGGTGCTATCTGGGGCAAAAGCTGAAAGAAGATGCTCCTGGATTGCAGCATTCAACCGCTCAGAAATATCTGTCGCGAGCGCTGAAGGCTTCTCATTTGCCAATGGTGTTACAGGAATCATCTAGTTGCCCCAAAATCGAAAATGTGGCCTTTTCCGCGCCACTTGGGGATAAGAGCCGTGATTCACGGCGCTAAGTCAAGATTTTTCCTCTATATAGTGTCTATTGAAGCACGAAGAGACTACATGCGCGGATCGGCTTGCTCTAGAGTTTACAGCTGTAAACGGTCGGGCAGAGGCGAACCTCCGTCCAACCTTCGTTTGCGTGACGTCTTTAAGCCCCCAGGGGATGACGGCCTGCAGGGACAGATCGTCCTGGTTCGCGGCCTTGCCGAGGTTGGCATTGAAGCCGTGGTCGCGGATGGTCAGCGTGTAGTAGTCGGCACCGGTCTCCTTGTTCTGCTTCTTCCAGATGCCACCGCACTCGACAAGCTTGCCGCGCGGGGAGCGACCGAGGACGCGGTGCGTGGGGGCCATCGGGTTCGCGCTCGCGACGGGTTCGACCGTGATGTCGAGGTCGAAGGTCAGAGTCGAGATGGAGCCGACGCCCTTGGCGGTATCAAAGTCGGCACTGGTGAATTTGATGCAGTTCGTGGTCATTGCTCTTATCCTTGTTTGCGTTGCAATGATGGTCACCTTGCAGCTGGCCAAAGCACGGCCACACCGAAGGCGAAGCGCAGCGGAGAGGGGCGGAGAGGGGCGGGCGCTGGTCTTTTTGCCTCGCGAGGAATGGCCCACCCCTGTTCTTTGGTGGGTCAGGGGAAAAAGATCGGCGACAACCTTTGTGGACGGGACGACAGCTGCGACCAGCATGTCATGCAACTCAGACATCGGGAGAAGTGCGGTGGCCGCGAAGGAAGGTGGGTGAACAGCCGACAGCCAGGAACGCCGAGGCGTCCCTTGCACAGTCACGCCTGATCTTTCGATACACACCACGACCTGTCGTAACGCGACACCGGCCCGTATTCAGTTCCTCGGTCGGGTCACGAGGGGCCTAAAGCAGAAAGCGATCTGACAGGCTGGAGAAGATGAAATGCCAGGGCGAGGAAACGCGCATCTGTCCCCGACGGCTTTAATCCCGGCCGGGTTGCGACCTTCGAGGATGTCCCGTATGGCATCGCGAAACTGAGCAACGACGCATGCGACTCGGAAGATCAGGCAAAAGCTCGGGCCCGCTCCAATCCCGATAGGTGTCGGCATAAGTGAAGAGTATAAGCAGTTGGACGGCACAACACCGAATGTGGTCACCGAGGATGGCCTGCGCGATCTGCTCTCAAGTGGCTACCTCATCGAGGTGATCTGCGACCAGACTGCCGAGAAGCGCCATTACAGTTGGTATGGCTCCTGGGTCGTGCACGCGGTGACGAAGGATGGCCAGGATGCGAAGATGCTTGTCACAAGCCGTAGCGTCTTCAAATTGCGCGAGTTCAAGACGATCGTCGGACTCGTCAGTTTCCTGGCCGACATGCGGTGCCTTTCGGCGAACATCCCGCTGATCGCGGGACGACGAGAGCGTCACGAGGCTTCAGAGGGTCTCGCCACAGCCACCAGTTAGAAATGGTGATACCACCCACGGCAGTCTGACAGGTCAAATCCCGCAGAACTGCGCACCTCTGTGTATTCATAGTGCGAACCGCACAGTGCGCTCTGACTGATGTCATGGTAGAACCGGGGCCTAAGCCCCGATCCTCTTGATGCGGATCCCGAGCTTTCGGGCCTTGTCGACGATGTTCTCGGTGATGCCCGAACCGGGGGTGGCGATCAGACCCTGCGGCATGGTCTCGAGCATTTTGTCGTTGCGCTTGAAGGGTGCGGCCTTGCCGTGGCTTTTCCAGTCGGGCCTGAAGACAACCTGGGTGACGCCACGGATATCTGCCCAGCGGGCCGCGATCATCTCGGCGCCTTTGGGTGTGCCGCCGTGCAGGAGCACCATGTCCGGGTATTTCGTGTGGGTGGCATCGAGTACGGACCAGATCAAATCGTAGGCCTGATAGTCCCCGCCCGAGAAGGCGATCCGTGTGCCTTCGGGGCAGTGCACCTCGGTCTCCTTGCGGCGCTTGGCCGAGAGATAGGCGCGGCTGTCCACCACGGCGGAGGTGAGGCCGCGATGCGAGACTTTGGATCCGGTGCGGGGCAGCCAGGGTGAACCGGTGGCGGCCGAGAAGTGGTCCACGGCCAGATCGCGCATCTGCTCGAAGGCGTCGCGATGGTCCCAAAGCTTGAGCCCGATCATCTGAAGGCGTTCCAGCTCAACCGAAGCGACCTCGGAACCGTCCTGGATGGCCAGACTTTCCCGGACCTCGAATTCGTTGTCATCGAGAAGCTTCTGGATATGGGTGAGCCGGCGATGGAAGATCGAGGTCAGGGACCAGAGCATCTCTTCGAGATTGTCTTCCAACTGGCTGCCGGTGAGAAGGCAGATGGTGGTGTCAAAGAGCGTCGCCATGGCGAGCTCGACCTCGTCGGGCTGGGGCAGGGGGCGATGATCGGTCTCGCCGGGACCGGGCGTTGCGCCGTGAAGTGCGAGATGATCGAGAATGGCGGAGGTCACGCCGGTCTCCTCTTGAATGTCTGTCTGATGGGGCATTGTCTGGTTCCTCTGTTTGATCTGACCCGATTTGGATGGGGCGATATCAGGACCGGCGGCGACCGGGTCGCATCCGTCAGGATCGGAGCGAAGCGGAGAATGCGCCGCGGGCCGGAAAATTGGTCCCGCGAGGAATGACCCGAAGGGGCAGGGGAATTTTCTGGTTTGGGGGGCATTGCTGCCCGGGCGAGGGACGCTCAGCCCCGACCCGCCGGTCCATCGCTCCCAATATCCAAACGGGATCAGATCGAACCCGCGGAACCTTTGCCCTTTCGAACTTCGCTGAGGAAGTTGGCGGTCACCCGTCCTCAATCTCCAGACCTTGTGCTTTCATGGCCTTGAGCAGGGACCGGCGCAGCGCATCTCTGCCAAATGCCCGCAGATCGTCGTTGAAATCGCCAATGGCCGGCACAAGTTCGATACAGGTAATTCGAAGCGATTCCAATTTGTTACGAAGTATAATTGATGCATTACGTCCAGCGTCGTCGTTGTCCCGCGCGATCCAGATGCGCTTGATCCCTGGCGGCGGAATGAAGAGGCCGAGATGGGTGGCGGTGAGACAGGAGGCGAGATCGAACTCAGGGAGAGCCGTGCCGACCGAGAGGGTGTTCTCGAGCCCTTCGCCGACGATGAGTTCGCAGAGAGGTAAGCCGGACCAGAAGCGGATGGCATGGCCGTGCAGCTGTCCGAGGATCCGTTTCGGGCTCTCGATCGCAGCCAAACCGCCGGTGGACGGGTCGAGATAGACCCTTGCGCATCCGGTGATCTGGCCCCGATTATCGGTGATCTTCGCGAGCAGGGCAGGGGCCCTTTGCGGCGGATCGGCGTCGTCCGTGCCGTGCCGCAGGAAGACCCGTGGGTGATAGCGCAGGGCCGGCCCCAGCCGTGTGATGCCACGCCCCTGCAGATAGGTGGCGGCCATGGTGCCAAGCACCGGCTTGCCTGCGGCAAAGAGCTTCCGCGCCCGCGTGGTGCGTTTGCTGGAGGCTGCATCCAGGCGCTCAGCGCTTTGGGGTTCACGAGGTATGGCAGGGCAGGGGGCTTCGCCCAGAAAGGACCGGGCCTCCCTCAGCGTTTCTTTGAGCGTGACCGACCCGAGCCGCTCCTGCAGCAGGTCGATGAGATCGCCGTATTCACCCGTCGCGAAATCCTGCCAGGACCCGGCTTTACGACCACCTTGCGCCCGCAGCCGGATGGCAAGGCTCTGACCCTTGGCGCCCGAGGTATCGCCGACCTGCCAATAGTTGCCCTGTTTGCGTCCTTCGGGGAAATACCGGCGGCAGAAACTCTCGGCGCGGTCTGCAAGATCGGTCGAGAGGTCCGCGATACTGCGCCCCGCGCTCATGCTGCGGCATCCGCTGCACTGGCGCCAACAGGATACTCCGCGAGAACCCGCGCCAGCACCTCGATGCCGTCCACCGGAATAAACACCCGCGTCTTCCACTGGATCACCTCGGTGAAACAGCCCATCGCTTTCAAACCGGGCAGGGCCGAAGCCGACGCGCCGATGAGTTCAAGCCTCGGCTGACCCATGACCAGCGACCGGCGCAGCTGGTAGCCGCCAAGGAGGCTCAGGGTCGTTCGCGCCTCCATCACCGCGCCGAACACCTCCTGCGGCGTCATCTCGATCTGGCAGTCGAGCCCGAGCCGCGCGTAGACGTTCAGAAGCTGCTCCTGGCTGACCAGACGCCCAATGGCGCGTTCTCCATCCTCGGTCTGCAGACGATAGATGCGCATGTTGTCGGCGGGCAGCCGATCCCAGATCGGCAGGAGCAACCCGCAGATCAGCGTGATCTTAGAGGTGGTGAACTCCGGTACCGCCTCGACCTCGGCCTGCCAGAGCTGTTCGAACATCGCATCATCGATCTCTTCCCAGTGCGATTTCGAGAACTCGGTCAGCGCGAGAATCTCGGTCGCCATGGGCCGCAGGAGCTTCACCCGCAGGATCGGCACACCGTCCTCGTCCATGAAAGCCGGCGCCTTCACCAACAGCGCCGCGCGTTTGGAGGTCTTGTTCCAACAGAGCGTCGCACCCTTCGTATCGGCGCAGATGGCTTTGACCCGGGGCAGGGTGAGCGGATCGTTGCGATCGGTGCGCTCGACGGTCAGGGCGGTGGCCGTCGCCCCCGTCGCCTCATGCTCGAAAATCACCTTGCGATCAACAATCTCGAATTTTTCCGCGCGCAGGGTCTCGAGGCCGACATCGAGCGTGCCTGCCTGGCGCGCATCTTCTATGATCGCCGAAAGAAACCCGCCGAAGGCCTCGAAAATCGCGTCCTGCATGTCGATGCGGAGCGCGAGGCAGCGGTTCAGGAACTGCTGGATCGGCGGCAGGTTTTCTTTCATCGTGCCATCCGCCTCATCGAGCGTCAGCCCGGTCATCTCCTGGAACCTCGCATAGGAGCAGGCCTCGATCTTGCCCGCGCGCAGCTTGTAGAAGAACTGTCGCAGCGCCGCCCGTGCGTAGGAGCTCTCGAGGTTGTCCTCGGCGCGAAACATGTTCTGCCCGCCAGTCTCGCGCTGTCCCTTGGTAATCGCCCCGAGCGTGTCGAGGCGACGCGCGATGGTGGAGAGAAACCGCTTCTCACCCTTCACATTGGTCGCAACGGGTCGAAAGAGCGGTGGCTGCGCCTGATTGGTGCGGTTGGTGCGCCCCAGCCCCTGAATGGCATTGTCGGCCTTCCAGCCAGGCTCCAGGAGGTAATGCACCCGGAGGCGCTGGTTCTTTGCCCCAAAGTCGGCGTGATAGCTGCGCCCGGTGCCTCCTGCATCGGAGAAGATCAAGATGCGCTTGGAATCATCCATGAAGGCCTGGGTTTCGCCGAGGTTGGAGGAGGCGGGGCGGTTCTCGACCTTAAGCCGCCCTTCGCGGGTTTTCACGATGCGCCGTTTGCGCCCCGTGACCTCGGCCACGGCCTCACCGCCGAAATGCCAAAGGATCTGGTCGAGCGCGCCCTGCACTGGGGCCAGCGCCCCAAGATGCTCGACAAGATCGTCCCGCCGCCGCTCTGCCTCGCGGCAGATGATCGGATTGCCATCGCCATCGAGGGCGGGGCGCGAGCGCAGATCGCCATTCTCGTCAGTGTAAGGCTCGAAGAGCTGCGTCGGGAAGCTGTGCATCAGGTAGTCCATGATGTTCTCCCTCGGCGTAAAATCGACCTGCAGATCATCCCAGTCCGAAGGAGGAATGTCCTCGAGGCGGCGCTCCATCACCGCCTCGCTGGTCGAGACCACCTGGATCACCGCGGAATGCCCCGCCGCCAGATCCGCCTCGATGGCGCGGATCAGCGAAGGGCATTTCATGGCGGTGATGAGATGGTTGAAGAAACGCTGCTTGTTGCTCTCGAAGGCCGAGCGCGCGGCGGATTTCGCCTGAGGGTTTAACGTGCCCGTCTCGGACGAAATACCCGAAGCCTGAAGCGCGGCCTCAAGGTTGTTGTGGATGATCTGATAGGCATCAGCATAGCTGTCATAGATTGCGACCTGGGCGGGCGTCAGCTCATGCACCAGCATCTCGTATTCGACCCCGGCATAGGAAAGGGACCGCGCGAGATAGAGCCCAAGCGCCTTCAGATCGCGCGAGATCATTTCCATGGCGGCGATGCCCCCGGCCTCCATCGCGGCAACGAATTCTGCCCGTGTCACGAAGGGGAAATCGCCAGTGCCCCAAAGGCCAAGGCGCGAGGCGTAGGCGAGATTGCCGACGACCGTCGCACCGGTGGCCGAGACATAGACGACACGCGCATCCGGAACCGCGTTCTGCAGCGCGAGGCCCACGAGGCCTTGCTGGGACGCCTTCTTGTCGCCGCGGTCGGACTTTTCGCCGGCGGCATTCGCCATGGCGTGGCTCTCGTCGAAAGCAATGACTCCGTCGAATCCGTCGCCGAGCCAAGACGTGACCTGGTCAAGGCGGGAGGCTTTCCCCTCGCGTTCGGCCGAACGCAGCGTGGCATAGGTGACGAAGAGGATACCCTCGGGCAGGCGGATGTCGCTGCCCTGGCGGAATTTCGAGAGCGGCACGATATCGCTTTCGCGCCCCCCGAGCGCCATCCAGTCGCGCCGCGCATCCTCGATGAGCTTGTCGCTCTTGGAGACCCAGACCGCGCGGCGGCGCCCCTTCAGCCAATTGTCGAGGATAATACCCGCGACCTGCCGCCCCTTGCCGCAGCCCGTGCCATCGCCGAGGAACCAACCCTTGCGCAGGCGGAAGGCACCCTCGTCACCCTCGGCCGCCGCCATCAGCTGACCTTCGATCTCACCGCGCTTGAACCAACCCTTGAGATGCGTCTCATGGGCATTGCCCGCGTAGATGACACTTTCAAACTGCGGCGCGGAGAGAAGGCCGTCCGCGACGAGGCTCTTCGGCAGGAGCGGGCGGTAGGTCGGGACAGGTGGCGGAACCGAGGCCATGGCGGCGGATTGAACCAGAGCCGTCGGATGTTCCGCCGCGCCGTCGATCCGGATCGCCTGCAAGTCGTAAGCCTCGTAGACCGTGTCCTGCAAAGCGCCGTCGGTTTCGCTCCAGGCTTTCGGCAGGTAGTCGAGTGGTGCCGTTTCGATGTCGTCGAACGGGTGCTTGGCGCGTTCCACGGCGAGGGCGCGGGTTTCCTTGCGGGCGGCATTGCGCAGGGCGTGCAGGTTCGTGCGAGTCGGCTGAGACGGGACCGACAAGGCCGTGTTGGTGGGGCAGGGTGGGGGGCTGCGGCGCTCCGGGCAGTGGATCAGCACCGCGTTGATAAGATCGGCCGTTGTCGCGCAGATCGGATGGTAGGTGGTCGCGTTGTCGACAGATGCGGTGTCGCTTTCGTAGACCACACGCTTGTCGATTACCGTCAGCCGCGTGTCGATCGTGGTGCCATGTCGCGCAAAGACCTTGCCATCGATGGCGGCGGAAAACACCACATCGGCACTGGCAGCGATCCGCTGAAACGTCGCCTGGAAGGATTTCGTCGAGGGTCGGAAGCTCTCGCCAGTGATGACGACAAGACGCCCGCTCGGCGAAAGGCGTGCCAGGGCGGACAGAACGTGCTGGCTGGTAGTCTGCCGGAACTTACCCTCGACATGGTTCGCAGCGGAAAAAGGCGGGTTCATCACAATGACCGAGGGCGTGGTCGACCGATCCAGCCGGTCGTCGATCGAGGCGGCATCGTGATCAGACAGGACCGCCTCCGAAAACAGATGTCCCAGCAAGGCGCGGCGGGTTTCAGCGAGTTCATTCAGCGCCAGTCGAGCGCCTGCAATCCGGGCGAAGATCGCCAGCAGGCCGGTACCGGCCGAGGGCTCGAGCACGAGGTCGTCCCCGCGAAACCCTGCCGCCTGCGCAACTATGGCCGCGAGCGGCAGAGGGGTTGAGAATTGTTGCAAACGCACGCTGTCTTCCGAGCGCCGCGTGTGAGACGGTGCCAGACCGGCGAGACGTTCGATCATGTTGAGGAAGGCCTGCGGCGAGACCGCCTGGCGCTGCATCAGCGCGCCGTAGCGCGAGAGCATCAGGATCTGGGCGACTTCGGCGGCCTCATAGGCATCCTTCCAGACCCAGGCGCCGCTCGTGTCGCTGGCGCAAAAGGCATCTTCCATCGCGGCGCGCAGGGCGGCGGCGTCGATAGGTTTGCCTGCCTCGAACACGGGGACGAGGGTTTTTGCAGCCTGCAACAGGTTGTGGGCGAAGCGCGAGGCATCCGGCAGGGCAGGGGGCTCGGGCGCAAGAGGGACGGAATTGGGGTGAGCGTTCATCGGCAATCTCCGGAGTTGAGGGTTGGCCCCGAGCCCGGCGCACTCTCTCACCCGGGAGGGGTCACCCCTCCCGCCCTGCCTCTCACTCTTTCATGGGGTTGCTGATCTCCGCTCAGATAGCGGAAACTTATCCCCAGAATCTGCGGATGAGTCTGTGGGCGCTGTCGCGGAAACCCTTGTCATCTTGAAGCTTTATTGGTGCGCCCAAATTTTGGGCAATGTGCGACCTCGGCAATCGACAAACCGTGAACAACCTTCAGAAAGAGCTCTGAAAAAGAAAAAGGCGGCATCCGGGAGGAGGTGGATGCCGCCGATTATTCCGGATCGGTTCAGGGAGGAGGAGAGAACCGCTCACAACTTCAAGATAGTGGCTATGCTGCGGCCGCACAATGGCCGGGCTATGATAATTCTGCATTGCAGCAATGCGGATCCACTTGGGCTCTGCGCAAAAGTGAGGTCATTTCCAATCCGTCCCAGCCTCTAAGGGAGAGCCTGCGCTTGAGCGTCAGCGGACACGCGTGTTTGACCCGGCGAAGATGTGGGCAGCGCCTCCCGCGCTTCGGGCAAACAGCCGGTCTCATAGTCACCGACGAACCCCCAGCAGGCGTCGATTTCCTCACCGTCCCGCTCGATAACATAGCCATAGACCCGGCCGCCAAGATAGGCGTCGTAGCTGACAATTTCGCCGCGCAGGATGTCTTTAGCCTTTTCGCGCAGCGCTTTGGTGACGCGTTTCGCACCGAACTCCTCCCGAACCGCCTCAAGCGTCACATAGACATAACCAACCTGGCCGGAATCCCACGGACAGTGGAACCTGATGGTGTTCATCGCGAGGCCAGAGTGATCATAGAGAAAGACGGGCAGCAGGATCGCCTCGCGCTCCGCACGGTCGCGCAACTGTTCCATCGAGAGATCACGCTGATCAGAAGTATCCACGAGATCGCGCAGGAACGCCTCGGGGCTGTCGAATTGATGGCTGTTACCCAGCCGATAGCGTCGATGCCAGCAGATCAATGTGCCGAGGTTGGACCACTCACGCGGGCTTTCGGCGTCCGGGTCGTGGTGGATCTTGATGATGTGGCCCTTGTAGGCCTCTTCGCAGATGGGGTCGTGCATGTCGATGTCCTTTTTTGAAACGCAATCGACCCGCCGAGCCGGTTGTGGCGCAGGCGGGTCGAAGTGGATGGGATCTGGAACGCCGCCGAATTTTTGGGCCGAGCTTTCGGCGTGGTGGAGGGGATGTGCCATGTCAGAGCCCCTCGTGTTCGGTGGTCTCAGACGAGATATAGCGGTTCGAGTGGCTGACATCGATCTTGTCCGCCTCGAGCGCCCAGGTCAGTTCGCCATAGCCACCTTCGTTGTTCTCAAAACCGGGACTCAGCGCATAGGCAAAATCCCATCCGAAATCTTCGACCCGGCGCCGCAACTCCTCGGTCAGGGTGATCGTGTCTGGGGTCACGACGACATCCTCGACATTGCCGGAATCGCCGTAGCCTTCGTATTGCACCTCGATGCTGGTCACGCCGATGGCGCACAGCTCGGAAAGGAGCGCCGCGCGGGTCTCGACCCGCTGTTCGGCAGCCCGTCTCTGAGATTCGAGCATCTGCGTGTAGAAATCATTCGCTTGTGTCATGTCTTTTGTCCTTTGGAATTGGGAGAGGGGAGGGCGACCGTTACGCGAGGCCGCCCCAGAGGTTTCCCGCATGAGGGCTTCAGGCTGCTGCGTCGCCGCGTTTCTCAGCCGTCCGGTCAACCAGTTTGAAATAGAGGTTCTCGGTCGCGCGCTTGAAGCCAGGGGGTTTGCGCGGGGCGAGGCAGCGCACCGAGGCGCTGCAACTCTCACCGTGCTCCATTGCGAACTGCGTCACCTTGTCGATCAGGTCATCCATGCCCGCGGCCTGGATGCGCTTTTCGGGGTAGCTCCCCAGCATCTGGAACTGGGTAACAACGAAGGCGCCATCGCGATGCGCGGGGTAGAGGGTGATCTAGTAGTCGAGTGTCTTGGCCATCTCTGGTCTCCTGCGGCGGGCGGGACGCAACCATCGCGCCCCTTGGAACCCATCAGCGCGAAAGGACCGCCCTTTGTGCAAGGGCGGTCTCGGGCTGTGATTGGGGTTGGGGGGCCGTCAGTATTCCGACGGCAGAAGCAGGGTCAGGACCCGACGCGTCTGTTCGAGATCGGAAGGTTCCGGCGAGCCGTACGTGTAGTCGACGTCATAGAGGTCGAGTTTGAACCAGACCGTCGTGCCATCGAGGTCGATGACGCCCATCTCGTGCCATCCCTGCGGGTCACTGTCGGCATTGAAACCGTCAAACGCGGCAACACGGCGGGTGAGATCCAGTTGGGCGTCGGGCCCAAGCGCCGCGATGCCACGCGTCATCACGAACTGGCCCTGCGGGGCATCGGCAACGGGCGTTTTGCCAAATATGGAACGCCGAAACGTGTCATTCTGGGCGGCAATGAGTGCGGCTTCCTTGACGGGATCGAGATCGAGTGTGGTGGTCATGGGATATCTCCGGGACGGGCCAGCCGATCCGATATCGGCTGTCGGCAACCCGCCAGCCAGAAAGGGCCGCCCTCGATGTGAGGACGGCCCAAAGTTCATTTGGTAATCAAACCGATGTTCGCTTCGTCAGGCTGCATCCTCGCTGAGGAAGGCGGGCAAGGACGGCAGTTCATCACTCTCCGCCTCGGCCAGAGCGTCTGCGGCGGGCAGGTCGCCTTCCTCGGCCTCGGGTGCATCGCCAATCATTTTGGCGTCGGCCTCCATCGCACCGGCAAACGTCATCCCGTCAGGCAACCACCGCGTCGTCTTTGCAATCGTCGCGGCGTCGAAACCTTCCGTCTCGCCGGACGTTTCCGCGAAAGCCCGCTCCATCGCGGCCGCGAGATCGCCCTTTCGCTCACGATTGCGATCTTCGGCGTAGTCGTCGCCGACCATCTTGCGCGCCGTGGCCACCGCATGACCTTTGTTGACCCGACCCCAGTAGTTCTGCGCGGTCGGGCGCCAGCAGGCCGCCACATCGACATCGAGCCGCGCGCCGATTTCCTCGATGATCGGGGAGGGGCGATTGTCGGACGAAAGCTGCGGTTTGACCGCCAGACCCGTTGCCCAGGCGAAAAGCGCCTGCTTGTCGGCAATGGGCAGGGCCGACATCGCCCTGAAGTCCTCGGGTTTCTCCAGCTTCATCCAATCGGTGGCGAGGTCCTGTTCCAGCGCCTCGAGCATCTTCTGGGCGACGGTATCCGCATGCAGCACCTCGCGGTTCTGCGCATGGAAGGGCCGGAAAGAGATGTCGAGCGCCTCGTTGTTGTAGGATCGCCCCAAAGCCTGCTCGCAGAGCGCGTAGAGCATCGCGTCGAACGCCACCTCGAAATCCGCCGCCAGATGCGCCCGCAGGATATGCTGGCGCGTCGCGCGTAAATCATCGGCCAGGCTTGCCGAAATCCCATCCGCCTTGCGCAATGTCGCGGCCGGGTCGGAGCTCGGCATCGGCGTGGAGGAGGTCGGCGGCGTCACGTGTGGGCGGGCAGGGGAGGGGGCGCCATCCGCATCTGCGGTGGTCTCGTCAGGTGCGTGCGCAACAGGAATATCCTCCGGCCGCACGAGGCCCTTCTCGACGCGCAACGCCCCGTCATGACCGATGGTCAGAGCGACACCAGCGATGGCGCGATCTTCGTCCGCATAGGGCTGCCGTTCGCGCTGAAGGGCCTCGATCTCACTCAGGCGCGGCTCGATGCCGTAGTATTCCTCGGTTTCGGCGTCTGTCCAGTCCTCGCGGTCATTCAGCGCCGCCAGTTCTTCCTCGCGCGCAATCAGACGTTCTTCTTCGGCGAGCAGGTCCGGATCGGGTACAATGTCCTGCGGATAGACCCGCCCGAAACTGCGAAACGCACCGTAATCCACCGAGAGATGCACCTCGACCCATTTCCAGGCAGCCGCGAAGGGTTTGGCCGCAGCCTGCAGCTTTTCGATGGCGAGACGCTCAAGGAGCTCGGGGTTTTCCATATGGGCGCTGGCGCGATCGTCGAAGAGGTCCCGCAGCAGGATACCGCCCGCTGCCTCATAGGCTTCGATGCCGACAAAGCGCCCGAGGGCCGAGTTCGCCGAGTGGGCGGTCTCGGTCAGATGGCGTTTGATGCTTTGCGGATGGATGTGATAGCCGCCCTTCACCGCGTTCCAGACTGCCAGTTGGCGATCATGGTCGTCTGTCAGCGTGAACGCCATCACGCATTCGAGGGTCAGATCGCCCACGCGGAACTGCTCGATGATCTCGGGCGCGACACGAGCGAGTTTGAGACGACGGCGCACCAGGTCGACGGAGACGCCGAACTTCAGCGCAATCTCGTCCTCGCTGCGGCCTTCGGAAATCATCTTGTCGAAAGCTTCGAACTGGTCCGCCGGGTGCATCGCCGCACGCTGAAGGTTTTCCGTGGCAGAGGTGACGACGGCGTTGCGCTCATCTTCGACGAGGCAGGGCACCGGATGATTGGCGGGGATCACAGCGTCTTCAGCAAGCTGCTTCAGCGCCTTGAGACGGCGACCGCCGGCATCGACCGCAAAACGTGTCTCTGACAGAGCATGAACCACCAGGTTCTGTTTGATGCCTGTCTCGCGGATGCTGGCGAGCAGTTCGGCGTCGTCGCTGGTGCTCGTGGCCACCTTGCGGACGTTGAGCGGGCTCGGCTCCAGCTGGTCGAGCGGAATCATCCGGATGTCGGCAGCGGCGTCAGGCGTTGCCGATCCGGCGGCTTCGGTCTTCTTTGAGGTGGTGGGTTTCGGGCGGGTTGAGGTCTTGGCCATGGTCAGGATCCTTGTCACGCCGAACCCGGATGAGCCTCTCTCTATCCTTTCAAGCCCGGCACCCGGGCTTCCCTTTCTTTGGCTCTTTGCAAGTTCGGATTGCGTCACCAATCGACCGTTTATAAATGAATGCAAGTAGGTGTTCTCTCGTCGCGCTGGTGCACAATCCCTTGGTTTCCTTGCGCTGAGCGCGATCTGAGAGGTTCCGCAGGCAGTCGCGCGCGCATACTATATAAAGAGCGAAGGCAACCCTCACAAAATCACTTGGGTAATGTGCAAAAGATCAGTATTTTGCACATATGAAACCGCAAGCCTCTACCTTGACTGATGATTTCGACGATCCCATCATTACACGCGAGGGGGACGAAGAGACTCACGAAGAGGACCTCTGGTTTCTACCTGGGCCGCTCGAGGAAGAACCGGATGATTTGCCTTCCGGGCCACGGGCGGAACCGCCTGATACCGCGGTCATTGACGATTGGGCAAAGGCGGAGGGCGTTCACGCCGCGCGACTGGCACGGGTAGCTGGACGCCTGGGAGCTCTGGATGACCGGCTGCTGCGCGGCCCGGAAGGCTGGCGGCATCGGCTTGCTCTGATCGAGGCAGCGGACCTCAGTTGGTTCGCAGGGGATCGGGTAAGTTCTGATCGTCTGGCGCTCTGGGTATCAATGCGATTGTCAGGCACACAGGATGACCCAAATGCGCTGGCAAGAGTTGGATGGGCTGTTCGGCGTCTGACAGGCGGTCCCGGACCGAAGGTTGACTTGGCCGCCTTCCTGGATCGCCGCGATCCCGAGAACATTGAAGACAGCGCTGAGCGTTTCGAGGATCGCGCGGGCGGATGGCTAGAAGTAATGACAGCCGCAACCGATCTCCACCCGATCACCCGGGCTTGCATGGGCTTTCATCTCTGGAGCCTAGCGGGCCTCGGACAAAACGGAGACCAGATCGAAGCCGCCGTTACCGCGTCCAGGATCGCGGTCAGCGATGGAAGCGGTGCCGTCTTTGCACCGCTCGGCATGGGTGGGGCAGGGGGGCTGCGTGCTTTTGGCTTGCCGTTAGAGCGGTTGGACCGCTGGCTGGATGGCATGGACTGCGCGATTTTAACGGCGATGCGAACACTGGACGACGTTGAAAAATGGGCGGAGCGTGCAAGGACCGTTATGGCGCAATTGTCTGGCCGCACGCCGGTTGCCTTGCGAAGAACTTTCTCTCGGTGGCCCTTGGTCTCCGCCCCAATGGCTGAGGCGATGATCGGAGCCAGCCGCGCCGCAGTTCAGAGCAACCTTAACTGGATGGAGGCAAGCGGTTTGATCCGCGAAGTGACCGGGCAGGGGCGCTATAGGATGTGGTGCATTGCAACTTAGAATGCGGCAGAATGTGATCTAGGAAGCGCACAAGCGCGCTTGTGCGATGTGGCGCGCCATTGCCAAATTGCCATCACAAAACCAATCCTATCGCATAGCCAATCCAGGCTCAGGACCCTTTGACGGGCTTGAGATTGGCTTGCCGTCATGATTCACGGTTCCTAATGACCTGGGGGAACGATGAGCAATCTATATTGCCTGGCTGACCGCAGGCTTTCGAGATCCCGAAGGGACGCGGTTCCAATGATGTCGTGGTCAGAACCGTCACCAGCTTCGCTGAGCACACCTGTGAGATGCACACACTGGAACTGCACCGAACCAGCATCATGTCGGCATCCCTCGCGCAGACCACGGACTGAAGCATGTTCCCGAAGGATCTTATCAAAGAGCTGCAAAACGGCAGTCGGACCGACCGAGCCAGACCAACCCGCCAACGGGATCAAATCGGCCGGTTGAAGTCATTTGACACCAGTGAACCAGTTACCGAAGTCCTGAGCGCAGGTAATGAACTCTTTTTAGCTTCGCAGAATTGTTCCATCTGCATCGAAGGGCGGTTCTGAAAGTATAACGGCCACGTGTGGTTTGCCCAAAACCATCACCTCGACACAGTCGCCCAGCTTACTGTCTTTGACGAAACCGAGAGCCAGCGACATGCCGACAGTGTATCCATAGGCACCCGACGTCACGCGCCCGATCCCGTTGCCGTCCTTGAAGACGGGTTCGCCGCCCGTCGCATCGGCGTTTGATGCTGTCACGTCAGCCTCATCCAAATGCATCAGGACCAGAGCCTCGCGTGGATCGTTTTCAAAAACTTGCCGCGCAGCGGATTTGTTGAGGAAATCCTTATCCAGCTTGCATAGCCGATCCAACCCGACTTCTTGCGGCCAGTATTCGGGGCTGTATTCGCGTGACCACGATCCGTAGCCCTTTTCGATCCGAAGCGACATAAGTGCGCGACTGCCGACCGGCCCGGCATCAAAGGATTTCCCTGCATCAAGAAGTGCCGCGTAAAGCTGTGCCTGATCTTCGGTCCTGCAGTGAAGCTCCCAGCCCAGATCGCCGGTGAAAGATACCCTCAGCGCAAGACAATCGACCCCTGCCAACTCGATCCGGGCAGACCGCATGAAAGGAAAATCCGCGTTGGCGAGGGATGTATTCGTCAGGCGCTGCAACAACTCTCGCGATTTCGGGCCCGCGATGTTGAAGTCGCAGATTTGCGCGGTTTGGCTTTCGAATGTGGTGCCATCCGGAAGCGGGACCTGCTTGAAGAAACGCTTGTGATATCGTTCTGCCATGCCCGATCCGATGATCCAGAATTCATCGTCGGCCACCCGCGTCACAGTGAAGTCGCCGGCGATGCCGCCACGCCTTGAAATAAGCGGCGTCAGGCACGATCTGCCAACGGTCTTTGGCATGGTGTTGGCGAAAACAGCGTTCAGCCAATCGGCTGCACCGGGCCCCTTGCAGCGATATTTGGCAAAGTTCGAGATGTCGATAATGCCTGCACGATCACGCAGCATTCTGCATTCCTCGCCCACGGGGCCCCACCAGTTCTGCCGTGTGAACCCATTGGTGTCGGCAGCACCCGGCGCATCCGCAAACCACAGAGGATGTTCCCATCCGGCGTTCAACCCAAAGACAGCGCCCATGTCGGCCTGTGTCTGGTAGATGGGACGTGTGCGGGCAGGGCGGCCTGCGCTGCGTTCCTCGTTCGGGAAATGAATGGCAAACCGGTGGGCGTATTGATCTTGAACCCGCGCCCGTGTGAAGGCCTTGGTCGCCCAGTCGTCAAGTCGCGCCATGTCCCACGCGAACATGTCGTATTGGGTTTCCCCCTCAATGATCCACTGGGCAGCCATCAATCCCATTCCGCCCGATTGCGAAAATCCCGGGATGATCCCGTTGCAGCAGAAATAGCCATCAAGTTCAGGCACCGGCCCCATCAGCACATTGCTGTCGGGCGACCAGATCATGGGGCCGTTGATCACGCGTTTGATGCCCGCCTCGCCGACGGCAGGCACACGTTCGATCGCATTCATCATGTTGCCCTCGATCCGTTCCAGATCGTCGGGGAACAGATCGTGCGCGAAATCAAGCGGGGTGCCTTCTTCGGCCCAGAACTTCATGTCGCGCTCATAGGCTCCGACAAGCAGGCCATTGCCTTCCTGACGCAGGTAGTATTCGCCGTCACGGTCGCTGACCGAGGGCAGGCGCCGCCCGGCATCGGCCACATCGTTCATGGTTTCGGTGACAAAATACTGATGCTCTGTCGGTTGCAGCGGCAGTGTGATGCCGGCCAGTGCGGCAACCTCCCGACCCCAGAGGCCTGCGGCATTGATGACCCATGCCGTGGTGATGTCGCCTTTGGGTGTCCGCACGATCCATGTGCCGTCTGCCTGCTGGTCTGTTCCCGTAACAGGGGTAAAGCGGTGGATTTCCGACCCAGTTGCCGCGCCCCGACCGCATAGGCGTTGGTCACGCCCGAAGGGTCCACATTACCACCGTCCTGTTCATACATGACGCAACGGATGCCATCGTAATTGACCATCGGGTTCAGTTCTTTGGCCTCTGCGATGCTGACTTCGTAGAAATTCATCCCGTAGAGTTTCGCCTTGGCGGCCTGTAGGCGCAGCTGATGTTCGCGTTCCTGTGTCTGCGCGAGGTAAAGCGAGCCGGGCTGGAACACACCGCAGCTTTGACCCGTCTCAGCCTCCAGTTCCTTGTAGAGCTTCATCGTGTAGTGCTGGATGCGGCTGATATTGGTGCTGTCATGCAGGCCGTGGATATTGGCCGCAGCGTGCCAGGTAGACCCGGATGTCAGTTCATTGCGTTCCAGCAAGACCACATCGGACCACCCGAGCTTTGCCAGGTGTTACAGGATCGAACATCCGATTACGCCCCCGCCGATTACGACGGCCTGTGCCTCATTGCGCATCTGTTGGTCTTCCTATCAAATCTGCGGGCGGGGCGACCCGCAGCCTGGCCTGGGATTATTCATAGATCGTCAGCTTCTCTCGCCAGTTCCCGGGATAGACGGCATAGAATATCCGGGCCTTGTCGCCGCCGTAGGACAATCGTGTGCCTTTGGGGATCCACATGGTATCGCCCGCATTGGCCATGTGAACCTCGCCGCCGACTTCCAACAGAAATCTGCCTTCCAACACATGAACGATCTCATCGTAGTGGACCTGCCATGCGATGGCGTATCCATCGAATTCCGCTATGCCGGCCGCCATCGTGGGGCTTAGATCGCTTGAAATAGCGCGCCCCACACGGGCCTCGCCCGGTGGTCCGCCCCGGTGCTTCATGTCGATGTCCTTGCCGCGAATAACTTTTACAGCCACGTCAGAAATCCAGTAATTTTGCGCGCCCGCGGTCCGCGAGGCGTTTGTTGAGTACCTGTGCGCTGCTGTTTCCGCTTTCCAACGCAAAGACAAAAGCGTGGGTCAGATAGAAACAAGCAGCATCAATGTCCTGGGTTTGCTCGGCCTGGTCTGCCGCCAGAGTATAGAGATCGACCAGCCCGTTTGTGTCATCTGCGTCATGAGCAGCTAAAAGCGCCTTCTCAAGGGCATCCCGTTCCATCGCCTATCCTTTGAGAGAGATCGCGATATTCTTGGTGCGGACATAGTTATATAGTGCCTCGAGCCCCTTTTCGCGCCCAAAGCCGGACTTTCCGACACCACCGAACGGCGTGGAGATGCCACCTGCAAACCATTCATTCACGAACACCTGCCCGGCACGCAGTTTTCGCGCCACCCGATGCGAACGCGCCAGATCGCGGGTGAACACACCGGCAACCAGGCCGAATTCCGTCCCGTTTGCCATGGCAATGGCTTCGCCTTCGGTTTCGAAAGGTGTCATGCAGGTGACAGGGCCGAATATCTCTTCCTGGGCGACACGGCTGGACGGATTGACATCGGCCAGAATGGTGGGGGCCATGAAGTGGCCTTTCCGGTCCAACCGGCTGCCACCCGCGGCCACGCGTGCCCCGTCCTGGCGTGCGGTTGAGGCCAGTTCCTCGATCCGGGACAGTTGTAGGGCCGAGATGACGGGAGTGTGATCGGGATTATCCAGCCCGTGCCCGATGCTCAGCCCGTTTGCGAGGGCTGCCGCGCGTTCAACCGCCTCTTCATAAATCGAGCGATGCACAAGAACCCGCGCCATGGCCGAACAGACCTGGCCTGCATTGTAGAAGATACCGCTTTTCAGGCTGGCGATGAATGTATCCAGATCGGCATCTTCGAAAACGACAGCCGCGGATTTTCCACCTAGTTCCATCAAGGATGGCGTCACCTGCTCTGCCGCCGCACGCAGGATTGCCTGCCCGGTCGGAACCGAGCCTGTAAAGACGATCTGGTCGATTTGCGAAGACGCGACGAGTTTTGCGCCGATATCCGGTCCGATACCGTTCAGGATCGACACAGCACCGGCCGGGACATCCGCCCGCTCAAGCGCCGTGCCCAGAAGTGCAAGGCCAACCGGATCAAGCTCGGGTGACTTGATGATCGTGGAATTGCCAGCAGCCATCGACGGCGCCAGCGACCGCGCCGCGATGGAAACAGGGAAATTCCAGGGGACGATCTGGGCGGACACACCGAAGGGTTCGAACACGGTATAGTCGGCATAGTCAGGGCCAAGCGGAATTGATTTGCCTTCGATCTTATCGGCGACACCACCGTAGTATTCGAAGTATTGCGCCGCCTCTTCGAATTCATCAAAGGCAGCGTCGAGGGTCTTGCCGCTCTCGCGGCACAAAAGCTGTGCCCCTTCGTTCGCGATCCCGCGGATTTCCTGCGCGACGCGCAGCATCAGACGTCCACGCGCAGATGGCTGCATATCGGCAAGATCACCGCGGTCAAATGACGCCCGCGCCGCATCTAGCGCAGTCGCGACGCTGGCCTCGGATGCTTTGGCACAGTCGGCAAAGTGGTCTTCCGTGGCCGGGTCCTCGACAGCGATCACCGCGCCATCATCGCCCTCCGCCCACTCACCGGCGACAAAGTTGCGCGCCAGACCGTCGCTGAGAAAGGCGCTCATGCGTTCCGGCCGTTTTCGATCTGCGTGGCGACCCAGTGATGAAAGTTATGCGTCGGCCCGTCCATCGCAGGAGAGAAGCGCCCGCCGTCAAACAATGCGCCATGGCGGCCCTTTTGCATGCCCTCCACGACAAAGACATCCTCCTCGAACACGGTCTTCCAAAGCTGCGCATTGGATGCGCGAAGGCCATCATGCTCCGGCGTTTCCTTCTCCGGCTTTGCGTAATAGAGTTCGATGTGTTCTACAGTATTGCCCCAGCTCTTTGGCTCCAGCACGATCGCAAAGCAGTGATCGCGCTGAACGCCCAGCAACACGTTCGGATAGACGGCGACGTATTCGGCGCCCTCGTTCCACTGTTCGCTCAGCCCTTCGAAATCGGGGAACTTCTGGCCATCCTCGTCGGTCAGCTGGCGATAGACCAATGTGCCCTGGCCGGAATAATGGCCGCGCTTTTCGATATTGTAGTGATCCTCAAGCCGGGAGTAGCTGTTCAGGCCCGGATGAACCCATGGCAGGTGGTAGCTCTCGCAATAGTTCTCCACGGCCAGTTTCCAGTTCGTCGCGACTTCCAATTTGAACGAAGACGTCTCGCCACCGTGGTGGATTGGCTGCTCGAACTCGCCCCAGCGCTCCATCAGTTCTGCGTGGACTTCGGTAAATTCGGGGGCATTGCCGTCGATATTAACGAAGATCACATCGCGCCAGATAAAAGACCGGATCCTGATAAGGCCCAGCTTGTCCATGTCGATATCTTCATGGGTATTCTGGCCCGGGCCGCCGACATGCGGCGTTGTCCGAAGCTCACCGTTCAGGCCGTAGCACCAGCTGTGGTAGGGGCACCGGATTGCGCCTCGAATTTTCTGGGGCTTTTCGACAAGGATCATGCCACGGTGACGGCAAGTATTCTGGAATACCCCAATCTCGCCGGTGCGATCCCGGACAAGAAGGATCGGCATCCCCAGAAAATAGACAGGCTTGGCATCACCCGCCTCGGGAACATCCTTGCCAAAGCCGATGCCTGACCAATTCGCAAACAGCACCGATCGCTTTTCCTCTTCGAACAAGGCAGGATCAACGTAGTGTTCGTTCGGCAGGCCGTTCGCGACGTTCACGTCGGCCAAAACGGAAGACAACGGGCCAAATTTGTTCATCGAACTCTCCTTGGTGCTGAGGTTGCTCGGCACCAATTGGACCCATTCGGACCAAGCGCTCAATACGGGAAAAGTTCATTTTTGGATGACTCAAACTAAACCGAGATAGAACGTGCCTCGTTGAGCAGCCAGCTTCTGAGTAGGCTTGCATTGGGCGACAGTTCTTCTTCGGGCGGGCCCACGAGGTAGAATTTATTTGGCGCGGGTATGTGGTGCCTGCCCACAATGGACAGTTTGCCGCTATCCACCATGGGCTGTACCAGCCTTTGCCATCCCAGGGCCAGGCCCATCCCTTTACGTGCGATCTGAAGCGCGACCGAGTAACTCGTCACCCGCGCGCCGATCGTGATGTCTCCGTTGTAGCCAAGATGTTGAAACCACTCGCTCCAATTGGTCCAGCTTGATGTCGCGGGGCTATCGAGGTGGATCAGCCGCTGCCGCGCTATGTCCTCAAGACTGCATTGCGCCAGTTCGACCGCTGTTTTGGGTTCGGCCACCGGGACAAGCCGATCCCGGTAGATGGGTGTTTGCCGCAGGTTCGAATTTCTGTCTTTCCCGTATCGTATGATAAAATCAAAGGCGCTAGGATCTTCAAAGGGTCGGTCTTGCGTGATCTGACTGACGTTGATGTCGGGGTGTTCCCGCCAGAAACGGATAATGGCCGGCGACAGCCAAAGTGCGGCAACAGCCGTGGTTGAGCCGACTGTAATCGCATCCGTCTCAGCGCTCTGGCGGATCTTCGACAGCTCCCTCGAGATCTGGCGGTAGGACGTAGCGAGCACCTCGAAAAGCTGGTGTCCCTCGACCGTCAATTCGACGCCGCGATGCCGGCGGGCAAACAACGGAACGCCCAGTTCCCCCTCAAGTGCCTTGATCTGATGGCTGACAGCCCCCGGGGTCACCGATAGTTCCTGCGCTGCATTTTTGAAACTCAGGTGACGGGCCGCGGCCTCGAACGCCGAAAGCGTGGTCATAGGAGGGAGATTATAGTGGCGTCGGGACATCGTCTTTTCATCGCTGAATGGATTCGGATTAAGTCAGCTCATCCGAATATGAGTATTTTTCCAATTGAGCGCTACCAAAGATTGGGGTTTCTGAAATGAGGAGGAGCGCGTTATGGTCAAACAGAGAATAGATATTCGTCAATTGCCCCCTGATGACACGCCGGCAGGATGGGTGGAGCCATCTGAATATGCGGCAATCGGATCTCGTCGGCACCACGATCGTGTCACCCATTTCGACTGGACCGTCATCGGGGCGGGCTTTACCGGGCTGGCCGCCGCCCGGCGCCTGGCCGAACTCAATCCCCAAGACACGGTTGCACTGATCGACGCCAAGCCAATTGGCTGGGGTGCCTCGGGCAGAAATTCCGGGTTCATCATTGACCTGCCCCACAAATTCGATCTCGACAGTGACGATCCCGATCGGCTTTCGGCTATCATGCGCCTGAACAGTCGGGCCATTTCCGATCTGGAGGCTCATGTCCAAGCCGCCGAAATCGCGTGCGATTGGTCTCCCGTCGGTAAGCTTCAGGGGGCTGTCCGCGAACGTGGCACAGGCAAGATGCGCCAGTTTGTGAAAGCACTCGAAAAGATCAATCAGCCTTATACCGCGCTTGATCGCAGCGAAGTCGCCGACATTACGGGCACAAACTACTATGCGGGGGCCATTCACACACCGGGCTGCGTTTTGATGAACCCTGTGCGGTTGACCCGCGGCCTGGCGCGTTCGCTTCCCCAAAACGTGACCCTATTTGATGGAAGCCCGGTTGTGCGGTTTGAACGTGAAAGCCGTGGCTTTGGCATGACATTGCGCAGTCGCGGGATTCCGCTGGAGGTGACAACCTCGGCCGTATTGATGTGCACCAACGCCTTCACACCTGAATTCGGGTTTTTGCAGAACCGGATTGTGCCGGTCATCACCTTTGCATCCATGACACGACCGTTAAGCGGGGCCGAAATGGACAGCTTTGGCGGGCGGCTGGATTGGGGGCTTACCCCCGCTGATCCGGGTGGCACCACCTTGCGCATGACCAGAGACCGCAGGCTTCTGGTCCGCAACCAATATGACTATGCCGGACACTACGGCGCTAAAGACAGCGCACTCGATATCGTCCGGCAAAAACACCGTGAGGCATTGGACAAGAGGTACCCCGGTCTTAAGAAGGTTCCCTTTGACAGCACATGGGGCGGCGTCTGCGGCCTGTCGCGCAACCATGTCAGCTATTTCGGTGAGATCGCCTCGGACGTGTGGAATTCATCCTGCCACAACGGAGTGGGCGTGGCACGCGGGACGATTTCGGGGCGGCTGCTGGCCGAGGCAGCATCGGGCCGCAGTTCATCCTTGCTGCAGGACATGTTTGCCGTTTCAAACACGCCGTCCCTGAACCCCCCTGATCCATTTCTTGGTCTGGGCGTGAAGGCACGACTGAAACTGGCAGCCTGGGAAAGCAAGGAGGAAATCTGATGGATACGATCACGGCCCGTTTGGTGCGCAAAACAAGCCTGAGCGCCGATACAACCGATTTTCAATTCGAGGCTGTCCAAGGCCGGTTTCAGGGGCTTGAACCCGGTGCCCATGTGGATATCCACCTCGGCCCCGAGCTTGTCCGCCAGTATTCGCTGTGGAGCTGGTCGCAAGACGGCCGCACCATCAATATCGGCGTGAAGCGCGAAGAAAACGGCCGTGGCGGATCGCTTGCAGTCCACGCTCTTGAAGAAGGCGCGGAGGTTGAAATTGGCGGTCCGCGCAATCATTTCAAGCTGCAATCCGATGATTGCTATGTCACCCTCATTGCCGGGGGCATCGGTGCCACGCCATTGGTTGCAATGGCACGTGAACTGCTGAACACGGGGCGCGATTTCCAGGTCATCTACCTTGTGCGATCACGGGATTTCGCCGCAATGGATGCAAAATTCCGGGCTCTGGGGCTGGATCAGTGGTACAGACTGCATTGCGATGACACCGATGGGCGGCTGGATTTTTCCGATGTCCTGCGGTCGATGCCAAACGGCAGCGATGTCTATGTCTGCGGGCCCGAACCCATGCTGGGCGCGGTGCTTGAGGCTGGCAGCGCCATGCGCGGCGGCACAATCCACTTTGAAAGATTTGCTGCGGCGTCTGACGCAAACCACGGCGATAACGACAGTTTCGAGATCGAGATCGCATCAACCGGTGCCGTCTTCGAAGTCGGGTCGGAGGACACGATCCTGAACGTTCTGAAGTCAAATGGTATTCCGGTCGAGTTCGGTTGCGCAGAGGGTCTGTGCGGATCGTGCATCGTCGATGTGGTGGAGGGTGAGGTCGATCACCGCGACGGTATTCTGACACCCGAGGAACAGGCCTCCAGCAGCTTCATGTGCACCTGTGTGTCACGCGCCAAGGGCAAACGCCTCGTGCTGGAGCTTTGACCCTAATGGCAAACGGCGGATGGTCCATCATTGAGATGCGGCTACACCCTCGCTGATCCGGGGTTGTTAAGGGCGGGACCGTTGCAGATGAGCAGTCAACGATAATGTTGACTTCGCACCATAAAGTTTGTTACCTGAGATGTGACATCGGAATCGTAGATGCCGATGATCCCGCGGGCCGGGGAACATTTATCTGCGCAGAGGGCACGAAAGCTGCACAGACAGATTTCAGGAGAGTCCCATCGGACCTTTTCCGCACGACGCACCCAAAGCCAAGATCGACGACACCAACATTGCCGGAACGGATGGATTTGAATTTGTTGAATTCGCGCACCCCGACCCAGGCGTTCTGGAGGAGTTGTTCACCAAGATGGGTTACGTTGAGGTCGCACGTCACAAGACGAAGGATATCTCGCTGTTCCGGCAGGGTGGCGTGAATTACATCGTCAATCGCGAACCGAATTCGCACGCGGCGCAATTTGTGCAAGATCACGGGCCATGTGCCCCGGCCATGGCATGGCGCGTTGTCGATGCGCAGCATGCGATGAAATGTGCCGTGGACTACGGCGCCGAAGAATATACAGGCGAGGGCAAATCCATTGACGTGCCAGCGGTGATCGGGATCGGCGGATCGCTGCTTTATTTCATCGAAGACTATGACGAGGGCAAAAACCCTTACGACGGCGAATTTGAATGGCTGGGCGAAGCGGATCCGACCCCGGAAGGCGCAGGGTTCTATTACATCGACCACCTGACGCACAACGTCATGCAGGGCAACATGGACACATGGTATAAATTCTACGCCACTGCGTTCAACTTCAAGGAAATCCGGTTTTTCGACATCAAGGGCAAGGTCACGGGCCTGACCAGCCGCGCGTTGACGTCGCCCTGCGGCAAGATCCGCATCCCGATCAACGAAAGCTCGGACGATCACAGCCAGATCGAAGAATACCTGAAGGAATACAAGGGCGAGGGCATCCAGCACATCGCCGTGGCGTCCAATGACATCTACGCGTCGACCGATCTGATCGGCGACAACGGTGTCGATTTCATGCCCGGTCCCCCTGCGATCTACTACGACAAGAGCTTTGATCGCGTCAAAGGTCACGACGAACCGCTGGACCGGATGAAAAAGCACGGCATCCTGATCGACGGCGAAGGTGTGGTCGATGGCGGCATGACCCGCATTCTGTTGCAAATCTTCTCAAAGACCGTGATTGGCCCGATCTTCTTTGAGTTCATCCAGCGCAAAGGTGACGACGGCTTTGGGGAGGGCAACTTCAAGGCGCTGTTTGAATCGATCGAAGAAGACCAGATTCAGCGCGGCGTTTTGAAGGCGGAGTGAGTGACATGAACAAGCCATCCACTGATTTCGTGCGCGCCAAAAGCCGCGCCAAATATAACGAAGGCTACATGCCTGGTTTCGGCAATGACTTCGAGACCGAAGCCGAAGAAGGTGCGCTGCCGATCGGGCAAAATTCGCCCCAGCGGTGCCCCTACGGGCTTTATGCCGAACAGCTGTCGGGGTCGCCGTTTACGGCCCCTCGCATCTCAAACGAACGCTCGTGGCTCTACCGGATGCGACCCACAGTGCAGCACGTGTCTGACATGGTGCGGTTTGAATTGCCGCATTTCCGGTCTGCCCCGACGGTGGACGAAAGCGGGCTGCCGCTGGCGCCGATGCGGTGGGATCCGGCACCCATTCCCGATGATGCGGGCACCTGGCTTGAGGGGATGCGCACCATCTTTACCGGTGGCGACGTTCTGACCCAAGTAGGCTACGCGATCCACACCTATGCGGTGACAGAAAGCATGGACACGGAGGTGTTTTATAACGCCGACGGTGAAATGCTGATCGTGCCAGAGGTTGGCAAACTGCGGTTTTTCACCGAATTCGGCATCATCGACGTCGCCCCGGGCGAAATCGTCTGCATCCCGCGCGGCATCAAATACAAGGTGCTGCTGAACGGTGATGACAAGGCGCGTGGCTATATCTGCGAAAACTACGGCGCAGTCTTTACGGTGCCGGAGCGCGGGCCGATTGGCGCAAACTGCATGGCGAACCCGCGTGATTTTCTGTCACCTGTCGCCGCCTACGAGCAGAAAGAAGGCGTCAAGCACCGGATCGTCACCAAATGGTGTGGCCAGTTCCACGCCTGTGAGATCAACCACAGCCCGCTGGACGTGGTCGCGTGGCACGGCAATTACGCACCTTATAAATACAACCTGCGGCACTATTCCCCCGTGGGTCCGGTGCGCAATGACCACGCCGATCCGTCGATCTTTACGGTTCTGACCGCTCCCAGCGGCGAGGCGGGAACGGCCAATATCGACTTCGTGATCTTCCCGCCGCGCTGGTTGGTGGCCGAGGATTCATTTCGCCCGCCGTGGTATCACATGAATATCATGTCCGAATTCATGGGGCTGATCGAAGGGGTCTACGACGCCAAGCCCGAAGGTTTCGTGCCCGGTGGCATGTCGTGCCATAACATGATGCTGCCCCACGGCCCCGATGCGGACGCCTTCTACGCCGCCTCGCTCAAGGATCTGGAGCCGGAAAAGCTCGACAACACGATCGCCTTCATGTTCGAGACGCGGTTTCCCCAGCAGCTGACGAAATACGCAGCCGGGCTTGAAACACTCCAGGTCAAATATCCTGATGTGTGGAAACCTCTACGCAATCACTTTGACCCAAAGCGGCCAGTCTGGAACGGCGAATGACCCGATTGAACAAGACACACGATCCGGCCCGCACCTCCTGGGTCACGAGTGCCAATAAGGCCGATACGGATTTTCCGATCCAGAACCTGCCATATGGCGTGTTCTCTATCAGCGATGGGCCACGGCGCATTGGCGTGGCGATCGGTGACAGGATCCTTGATCTGACCGCCCTGGAAGAGGCCGGGAAGCTCACGCCGGGCGGCGCTGAAAAGGTGTTCGCTGATGGCGTCCTGAACCCGCTCATGGCGCTTGCGCAAGACGTTTGGTCCAGCACCCGCGCCGCAATCGCCGATCTTCTGGATGCTGATACCGGCGATCGGTCTTTGCCTTTGGTGGCGCAGGCAGAGGCGACGCTTCATCTGCCCATTTTTGTCAGGTCCTTTACCGATTTTTACGCGTCCCGGGAACATGCCACGAATGTCGGCACCATGTTTCGCGATCCCGACAATGCCCTGATGCCGAACTGGCTGCACATCCCGATCGGCTACAACGGGCGGGCTTCGACTGTAGTGGCGTCAGGTACACCGATCCACCGTCCTAACGGTCAGTTGAAGAGGCCGGATGACGCCGCACCGCGTTTCGCGCCTTGTCAGAAACTGGATATCGAGCTGGAGCTTGGCGCGATTGTCGGAACCGGCAATGTCATGGGCCGGCCGGTGACAGCGGCGCAGGCCTACGACAACATTTTCGGTTATGTTCTTTTGAATGACTGGTCAGCACGCGATATACAGGTTTGGGAATATCAGCCTCTTGGGCCATTTCAGTCCAAGGCCTTTGCAAGCACGATCAGCCCCTGGGTTGTCACACGCGAGGCGCTGGAGCCATTCCGCACCCCGGCCCCTGATCGGATAAAACCTCTCTTGCCCTATCTGCAGGAGGACACGCCGAACAATTTTGACATCCACATGGAGGTCTCCCTCGCCCCGGAGGGCAAATCCGCGACCACAATCTGCAAAACCAATTACAAGCATATGTATTACTCCTCCGCAGTGCAGCTTGTGCATCACGCCTCTTCCGGCTGTGCGATGGAGACGGGCGATATTCTGGGCTCCGGCACGATTTCCGGCCCTACGAAAGACAGTTTCGGTTCGATGCTCGAACTGTCATGGAACGGGCGTGATCCCATTGAGGTCGATGGCGGTACCCGGACATTCCTCGAAGATCGCGACACCATCACTATCACCGGCTGGTGCGAGGGGGCCTATCGCATTGGGTTCGGCAACTGCGAAGGCCGCATCCTGCCTGCGGTTGATTTCGGTGGCTGACGCCTGGCGCTCCTATTCCGGTGCGCCTGAACCGGGCACCGCGATATGCGCTTTGGACGATGTACCCAATGACGATACGCTCTGTATCGCGTTGGATGGTTTCCCGATCATACTGGTTCGCCGCAACGATGCTGTGCGTGCTTTCGTCAATGCCTGCCCGCATCAATACCTGCCCTTGAATCACAGGGGTGACCGGTTGATATCGGCTGACAAGACCGTGCTGCGCTGCACCAGCCATGGTGCCGGATTTGCGGCCGATACGGGCGAGGGGGTAGAGGGGCTTGGCATCGGGCAGTGCCTTGATCCGATCCCGGTGCGTGTGAACCGGTTAATGGTTCTGATCGGTGCGACACCATGAGCCGCCCTGTCTTTCATGATAGCCTGCTATCGTCAGCCGCTTGGCGGGTCAGGGCGGCGCTGGCGATCAAGGGGATCGAAACCGATACCCGGCGCTACGAAATAATCGGAAAGCCACACCGCACAGCCGCTTTCATGGCCCTGAACCCACAGGGCACGGTTCCGGTGCTCGAGATTGACGGACTCACCATCACGCAATCGCTTTCCATCCTCGAATATCTTGAAGAAACGTGCCCCGGACCGCCCCTTTTGCCGAAGGACGCGGAAGGCCGGGCACGTGTGCGCACCTTGTCTTATATTATCGCAATGGAAACCCATGTGGTGACGAACATGGACGTGGCGATGCACGCAGCCCAAGGGGACGATACCCGTCTTGGCGCGTGGCAAAACCATTATTTTTGCCGTGGCCTTGATGCCTTCGAAGCGCTGCTTGCGCATCCGGCAACCGGCACATTCTGTCATGGCGACGTGCCGGGCATGGCCGATTGCTGCCTTGTGCCACAAATGCGGAACGTCCTGCGCATAGGCATGGATGCTGCACAGTGGCCCCGCCTGGCAAGGATCGCAGACCATGCCGCAGATAACCCTGCTTTTGCACAGACGCATCCGGATCAATTGGCAACCACACCATGACCGCGCAACCTGCCATTCTTCATGACTACTGGCGTTCATCGGCAAGCTATCGCGTCCGAATCGCCCTGAATCTTCTTGCGATCCCCTATGAAAGCCGAACTGTCGATCTTCTTCAGGGGGATCATCGGCAAGAGGCATATCTTGCGCTCAACCCCCAGGGGATTGTCCCGTCGCTGGAGATCGGGGGAAAGGTTCTGACCCAGTCGCTCGCCATCATCGAATATCTGCATGCGACCACGGGCCATTCGGCCCTGCTGCCCGATGATCCCCATGGCCAGTATCGCGTGCGCCAGCTGTCCTATGCGATCGCGATGGAAATCCATCCGGTCTGCAATCTGTCAGTGGCCACGCATATGGCCGGGCTGACCGGAGGCGACGAAATGACCAAGGCCGCGTGGATGCAGCATTTCATTGCAAAGGGATTGGCCGCGCTGGAAGGGCTGTTGCAGCAAGGCGATGCCGGAACATGCTGCGCCGGCGACACGCCGAGCATGGCAGACTGTTGTCTGATCCCCCAGCTTTATAATGCGGACAGGTGGGGCGTCTCTTATGAAAGACATGAAAGGATAAGACGTATCGCCGATAATTTGCACAGGATCGACGCGTTTCGTGATGCACATCCAGACAGGGTTGGCCCACCGGCGCGGTAAGGACGGGCCAAAATAGGTTTGCCGCCTCACACAGGCAGATACCAAACCTCTATTCGTCTAGGATGATGCCAAGCTGCTCCAGTCCGTGCCACAGGCCGGCCAATGCCTCTTCTCCAAGGCCCGCCTCGATCTGCTTTCTGCGCGCCTCGAAGGCAGGTCTGACGGAAGCGAGCATGTCCAAACCCTTGCCCGTAATTGCGACCAGCTTCTTGCGTTTGCTTCTCGTGTCCGCCTCGAAACTGACAATGCCAAGTTTCTCCATCTCCACAGCCGTTCGGCTGACCTGAGCACGATCAAGCGAACAAAACCTGCTCAGATCAGAGATAGAAATGATCTCAAACGTGTTGACGACATTCAGGATGCGATAGGATGTCAGGCCAAGAGGCGTGTCTTTGAGAAGTGCCGCGGCATCCTGATCCAGCCGCTTGGACAGGACCGACAACCGAAACGTCAGTCGGCTTTCAAGCTCTCGCACTTTTTCGAGTTGCGATTCCAAAGCCTTGGCGTTCATCGACATAGCCACCTCCTTTTTGTTGCGCAAGCAACATTATTGTAGATCTTACTTCGATATTAGGCTAACCTAAACGCTATTGGTGACAAAGCACCAATTTGAACGCGCGGGGGGTTCTATCGTGAGAGGGGCTAAAAATGTTTTGTTCATCATGGCAGATGAACATCAGGCACGGGCCCTGTCGTCTTTCCAGCATCCCTGTGTGCAGACGCCGAACCTTGATAAACTGGCCGCGCGCGCAACGAATTTTTCCAATGCCTACACGGCCAGCCCGATTTGTGTGCCCGCACGTGCCGCGCTGATGACCGGGCGCTATCCGCACCAGACAGGCTATTGGGACAATGCCCATGCCTATGACGGCGCATGCCCCGGCTGGGGCCACGTTCTTCAGGCAGGCGGTGTTTCGGTCACCAGCATTGGCAAGCTCCACTTTCGCTCGGATAGCGATCCGACGGGGTTTGACCGCCAGATCCTACCCATGCACATCCAGGGTGGGGTCGGACAGATCTGGGGGTCCGTCCGCAACCCCTTGCCCAAGCGCAGCAAGGGTGGCGGCATGTTGGGGGCAATCGGCGCGGGATTGTCCAAATATAACCGCTATGACATGCAAGTTGCGGATACCGCCGCGTCGTGGCTGCACGAACCCGCGCGAAAAGCCGCGCCCTGGGCGGCCTTCGTCAGCTTTGTCGCGCCGCACTTTCCATTGACCGTGCCGCAGGAATTCCTCGATCTTTATCCCGCCCGCGACATACAGCTGCCACAGTTGCGCCCGTCGGGCGGATACACGCCGCACCCCTGGGTCGCGCGGATGAACGATATCGAAGACAGCGATGCAGAACTGGCGACGGACCATCGCCGCCGCGAGGCCATTGCTGCCTATTACGCGCTGTGCAGTTTTGTGGATGCCCAGATCGGAAAGGTGCTGGACGCGCTCGAGGCATCGGGGCAGGCGGAGGACACGCTGGTCATCTACGCCTCGGATCATGGGGAAAGCCTTGGGATGCGCGGGCGCTGGGGAAAATCCGTGCTGTATCGGGAATCGGCCCAGGTGCCGCTTTTGATTGCTGGCCCGGGGTTCGACTGCGGCAAGACCGTGCAAACGGCGGTTTCCCTGACGGATGTGGCACCAACGATCACGGAGGCCTTCGATCTTACGCCCGATCCCGCCTGGCCGGGGCAATCCCTGCGCAGGATTGCGTCGCAGTCCGACGATCCGGATCGCGTTGCCTTTGCCGAATATCACGCGGCCAATTCACCTTCGGGCGGGTTTATGGTCGCGACACAGCGCTGGAAATACCACGAATACGTTGGCTATCCGTCAGAGCTGTTCGATCTGCAAGCAGACCCCGATGAGGCGGACAATCTCGCTGTGGATCATTCCTACGACACGATCCGCGCGCAGATGTGCGCCGCCTTGCGCCAAATTTGCGATCCTGTTTCCGTCGATCAGGCTGCAAAGGCCGATCAGGATAAGCTGGTCGCTAAATACGGAGGCCCCGAACGGGCCTTTAACACCGGACCCTCTGGTGCCACTCCGGTGCCCTGAGTTTGAAATCATCGCTAGTTGGAGGAGCAATAGCATGACATTTTTACAACTGAAGGGGGCTGCGGTGGCTCTCGCCCTATCGGTTTCGCCCTTTGTGGCTCACGCACAGGATTGGGAGCCAAGTGGACCCATCAAGATGTCCATCGCGTTTCAGGCAGGTGGCGGCGTTGATACGCTGGGCCGTCTGCTGGCAGAGGAACTCAGCGCCCGCAACGGTTGGGAGATCATCCCCGAAAATGCAGCAGGCAAGGGCGGTGGCGTCATGGCGGCGGCCATGGTAGGAGAGCCGAATGACGGCCTCTCTATTGGTGTGACCGTCGATGAAGCCATGACCTACGGTGTCCAGGCTGCCCGCAACCCCGGGTATGCCCTTGACGATTTCACGTACATTTCCACGATTACCGGCACACAGATGGCTGTCATCGCCCAGGCGGATCGCGGATGGACGACTCTCGGCGATGTCATTGCAGCGGCCCAAGCGGGTGAGAGCATCACCTTTGCTGCGATGAGCCCAATGTTGACCGATGCAATCTATATCATCGGAAAGAACAACGACGTCGAATTTACGCCGGTCTCTGTCCAGGGTGGCAAGGGTGGTTTGAATGCCGTCGTCGCTGAGGATGTGGACATCGCCTTTGCAGCGGGGGTGCAGACCCCCGGGGTTCTGGCCGGTGACCTTGTCAATCTGGTGTCCGGTGAGGAGGGGCCACTGCGCATCTCGCCCGATGCCCCGATGATGTCGGACTTCAACGTGCCCTACATTTTCGGCTCGAAATTCATCGTGGTGGCGCCAGCAGGCATGCCCGAGGACATCCGCGTAACCTATGAAAATGCGATCGCGGAGATTCTGAACGATCCGGAAAGCAAGGTTGCCGAATTCGCATCGCGGGCTTTCTCGGGACCGATCGTTGTTCAGGGTGAAGAGCTCGAAGCTTCGGTGCAGGATCTTTACGAATCCTACAGCGCCTTGCTGGAAGACACCGCTGAGTAGTGCCAACGACTGGCCGGGCATTGGTCCGGCCAGTCGTTTGACGCAAGGGAGGCCATGATGCTTGGACGTCGCACCGAGATGTGGATTGCGCTGACGTTGCTCTTGCTTGCGCTGGTGTCCCTGTTCGTCTGGATCCCGCTGGATAGCGAAACACCTGCCATCTACGAATTTCGCCGCAACGTGAATATCGGCGATGCCATGCTGCCGATGGTGGCGGCGGCGGGCCTGGCGATTTGCGCGGCGATCCATCTGATCGCACAACTACGCCGCCAGCCAGATAGCTTTGAAGACCCCCCCTTTGACGCCTTGTCGGGTGTGTTTGCCCTGTCGGTGCTGGCGATCATCGCTGTTGCGCTTTTGCTGATGTTCTGGGCAGGCCCATTGGCCGTTGCCATGTTCGCGCAAGGCGGCGAGGAGACCGTCAGCTACCGCCAGCTGCGCGCGGCGGTTCCATGGAAATACATCGGCTTTTTCCTGGGCGGCTTCACCATGGTGTTCGGATTGATTTCCTTCATCGAAGGCCGGATGTCGCGCCGCGCGGCCGTGTTCGGGCTGTTGAGTGTCGCAGGGCTCATCACGCTGTTTGATGTTCCCTTCGACAATATTCTGCTCCCCCCGAACGGAGATTTCTGATGGAGCCGCTGCAATATGTCTGGGCGGGCGTCATGGCCGTCTTTGCGGGCCCCGCTGCCTTTGAGATCATGGGGTTCGGGATACCGCTTACGGTTCTGATGGTATTTGGCGGGTTCGTGATCGGCATCGTGGGTGGGGCGACGCCGGGCCTTGCTGGGCCTTTCATCATGGCGGTATCGCTGCCCATACTGCTGTCGATTTTCGGTTTCACACCCGACGCTCTCTTGCCGGTGCTTGGATTTCTCGTTGGCGTGATGAAGGGGGCGACTGTCGGGGGGGCTGTCCCTGCGATCCTGTTCAACACGCCGGGCACGCCGGATGCCATGATGACAACGCTGGATGGCTATCCCATGACCCGAAAGGGGCAGGCGGGCAAGGCCCTGCGCAGCGCCCATTTCGCCTCCGTTTCAGGGGATACCTTTTCGGATCTTGTGCTGTTTACCTGTGCACCTTTCCTCGCGATCATGGTCGAAGGCTATCTGGGCTTTGCCGAAAAGGCCGCCTTGATCCTGCTGTCGCTCGCCTTTGTGGCGGCGGTTGTCGGGGCCTCCCCGATGAAAGGTCTGGCCGCCGCTTTCCTTGGTATCTTCATCGCCTCGATCGGGACGGGAGAGGACCTGTATTCCCGTCTGTCCTTCGGGACCGATGCGCTTGCCACGGGCGTGCCGCTGATCGCCGCCGTGATGGGCGTGCTGATCCTGGGCGAGGTGCTTTGTGCCTTTGAACAGATGTGGCGTGATCGAAAGGCCGCGATGCCTTTGCCGCAGGTGGTGCAGACGGGCGACAACAGGCTCAGTTGGTCTGACAGACGCAGGCTTGTGCCGTTCATCAGCGTATCGGCCGTTGTCGGCACGGTTGTCGGTGCGCTGCCCGGTATTGGATCGACGCTTGCCGCGACTTTGGGCTATGCAACCGGCGACAAAATGCACAAGGGCCCGGTCCCGTTCGGGGAAGGTACCCCCGAAGGGGTCGCCGCGACCGAAGCTGCCAACAGCGCGGTGTCGGGGTCAAACCTGATCCCCGTCCTGTCCTTGGGTATTCCGGGCAATGTCGGTGCGGTTTTTATTATTCTGGCAGCGGAATCCATCGGTGGATTTAATCCTGGCCCAAGTGTTTTCCGCTTCACCACGGCTGAGGTGAACCCGGAACTGGTGATCGCCTTTGGTCTATTCACTGCGATGATGTTGGCCAATATCCTCAACTGGATCATCGGAGGGCGGATCATGGTGGCCTGTGGCGTCATGGCAAAAATCCCCAGCCAGATCCTGTTGCCAATGGTCCTGCTGCTGACCCTGACAGCCGTTTACGTTCAGGAAACCGATTTCACCGTAATCTATTTCACATTGGCCTTCGCCGTGCTGGGCTATTTGATGCGCAAATTGAAAATCCCGACACTGCCGTTCATCATCGCTTTCATACTGGCCGGTAACCTTGAGACTGCATTCCGGCAGGCCTTTGCGGTTGCCGATGGGGACATCCTGTTCCTGTTCAAGAGCCCAATTTCTCTTGTCTTCATCGCCCTGTCGCTTGCTGTTGTCATCTTTTTCTCGCGACCCAAGAAACCTGCAGCCAACGCTGCAATCGCCGCTGAAAGGGATACCTGATGGCCATCAAGAACCTGCTTGTCGCCTTCAACGGGAATGAGGCCTCTGAAAGTGCGCTGCACGTGGCCGCGCGGATGCAAAAGAAATACGGAGCGCATGTGACGGGGCTCCTCGCCCACGAAGGACGGCGCGACCGGTTCGCTGCGCGGTCCTGGGTGCCCGACAATGTGCGCGGCATCCTTCAGAAATCCATCGCCGCAGAAGAGGCAGAGGTCGAGGCGCGGTTTCGCAAAATTGTCGCCGATGCTCCGCAAGATCGTGTGCATTGGATCTCTCTTGCGGGGAAACCCGACGGCACCGTCGCGCAATATGCCTGCATGTACGATTTGACGATCGTGGGCACACCCTTGGCCAATGACCGATCCGAGGATGCCCTGCATCCCGAACGCATCGCCCTCAAAAGCGGGCGCCCGGTGCTGATCGTGCCCAGCACCGTCGACCCCGACAGCATGAACCGCCCCACTGTGCTGGCCTGGGACGGGCAGCGTGCGGCGGCCCGTGCGATGAACGATGCGATGCTGATACTTGAGACAAAGCAGCAAGTGGACGTTCTGAGCATCGGTGACATCCGCCCGTCTTTGCAGGGTATCGACGTTATTGAGGCCCTTGAACGCCATGGCATCACCTGTCAACGCGTGCGGCGCGACGGATCCGTGCATCGGGCTGGTCGCGACATCCTCACCTATTGCAAGGAAATTGATGCGGGGCTGCTTGTCATGGGGGCCTTTGAGCACAGCGTGTTTCGCGAAGAGCTTTTAGGAGGCACCACATCGACCGTGCTCAGGCACATGACCCTTCCGGTTCTGATGTCGCACTGATGACACAGGCACCACCGAATTTCCTTATTATTTCCGCCGACCAGCATCGGGGCGATTGCCTTGGCATCGAGGGGCGCCAGGTCAAAACCCCCCACCTTGATCGCATGGCCCGGGGCGGCACGCGATTTAGCGCTGCAATCTGTCCATCGCCCGTATGTCAGCCCGCACGCGCCTCGATCCTGACGGGCCAGCTGTGCCGCACGCATGGTGTCCATGACAACGGAATTGATCTGGACACTGAAACAGGCGAACGCGGCTTTGCCGGCACACTTGCGGCAGCGGGCTACGATACCGGGTTCTTCGGCAAGGCCCATTTTTCAAGTTATGATGCACGCGTTCCGACGGGGCGGCCTGAATCCGTGCTGTCCTCTGTCGATTTCGGCCCCGATTGGCACGGGCCTTACATGGGATTTGCACATGTTGACCTGATGCTCAGCGGGCCAAGCAATCATCCCCCCCAAACGCCGCCCAGGGGTCTGCACTACGAACACTTCTTTCACGCCGACGGGCAGGGGGCCGAACGCGCAGCCCTTTACCAGGCAGGCGTAGGCGATACCAAGGGGGCTGCACAGACCTGGCATTCGCAACTGCCGCCGGAATGGCATTACACGCCCTGGACCGCTGATCGGGCAATCGAGTGGCTGAACAACAGGGCCGAGAGCGGCAAACCGTTTTGCGCATGGGTTAGCTTTGTCGACCCACACCACCCATTCGATTGCCCCGAACCGTGGTCACGCCTGCACAATCCAGCAGAGGTGGACTTGCCAAGGCATCGCACCCGCGATCTGGACAATCGCCCGTGGTGGCATCGCGCCGCGCTTGAAAACACTCCTCAGGGAAACCCCGAGGAGGTCGCCGTGCGCAGCAGCTACTCGCGCATCGCACCGCAAACTGACGATCAACTACGCGAAATCATCGCCAACACCTACGGCCAGATCGCCTTTATCGACGCTCAGGTTGGGCGGATCATGGCAACACTCGAAAAGGCTGGTCTCGATGAGAATACAATCGTCATCTATACTTCCGATCATGGTGACTGGCTTGGCGATCATGGGCTCATTCTCAAAGGCCCGATGCCCTATGAGGGGCTGCTTCGGGTGCCGATGATCGTGAAGGGGCCGGGCGTGCCCGCGCAAAACGTGGTCGATGACCCCGTCTCGACACTGGACCTCGCATCGACATTCTACGACTATGCACGGGTCGCCCCCGGCTTGGCGCAGCATGGTCAATCGCTGCGCCCCTTGCTTGAAGGGCAGGGTGCGCGGGACTATGCGATGATGGAATGGGAACTGCTGCCCAATCGTGTTGGGGTCGCTCTTTCGATGCGGACTGTGCGCACCAAGGATGCTAAACTCACTATGGATTTGCTGTCCGGTGCTGGCGAAATGTATGACCTCATGAATGATCCCGACGAAATGACGAATATCTTTGACGATCCGGCCCATACCGCTCTGCAGGCACGCTTGTATGGCTATTTGATGGACCGTCCCGATGATATCGGCCCAATCAACGTGCCGGTCGGTCCGGGGTAGGCTTTTCTATGGCGTCTGAAACGCGTTGCACATCCTGTTGCTCTCCAAGCCGCGCTGCCAAAGCATCGCGCACAGGTCTGCCATCGGCGGGGCCCGTCCCGGAAGGCAAGGTAAACCACACCATCGTCAACATCCCCGGAGGGCGCGGCCTCATCGGGACCAAGACCCCACGGATCGAGAACGATGGCGAAGGGCCACTGCGTCCAACGCGAATTTCTCCGTTTCGGATGACCGCAACCACGATCACGAACGCCGAATTCGCCAAATTTATCGCGGCGACCGGCCATACGACAGAGGCGGAGACATTCGGCTGGTCATTTGTATTCTGGCAACAAGTGCCCGATGCCATAGGCTTGACGCGAGGGGTTGCAGGCGTTGAATGGTGGCGCCGGGTAGATGGCGCGATCTGGTCGGCCCCAAACGGCCCGGGGTCCGAAGGCGCATGTCTGCCGGATAATCCCGTGGTTCATGTGTCATGGAATGACGCAAAAGCTTATGCAGCCTGGGTCGGGGGGCGGCTGCCCTCGGAAGCCGAATGGGAACATGCCGCCCGTGGCGGACAAGGCGATGTCGCATTCCCATGGGGCGACGACGAGCCTGACGATGAAGCATTTACCCCCTGCAATATCTGGCAAGGGGACTTTCCCCATTTCAACACCGCTGCGGATGGATATCAGACGACCGCCCCGGCAAAGTCATTTGAACCCAATGCCTATGGCCTGTTCAATCTGGTTGGGAACGTCTGGGAATGGACAGCAGACCCCTTCCGCGTGAAGTCATTGAAGCGCAGCGTGCAAGCCCGGTTGCACGCGGCCAGGGGCTTTAAGGTGTCCAAGGGCGGCTCTTTCCTGTGCCATCGCAGCTACTGCTACCGGTATCGCATCGCCGCCAGATCAGGAACGTCGCCAGACAGTTCAACGACCCACCAGGGTTTCCGCGTTGTCTGGTCAGATTGATTTTGCAACGAGTGATCGCGCAAGGCAGGATCCCTGGGTAGGCTTTGCAAAACACGCGCTTTCGACCGCACTATGACGGTTTTTTTGACCAAAATTGGATTAACCTTTCGGATTCCCTGGAAAGCATACATTCTTACCATAACATAGATTATGAGACGGAAAATTTGTAGCGGGTGGATTCACAAACGAAGTGCAAATTCTGTACGAATACAGAGCGTTGCACGGAGTATGAAGAATGGGAACCCACTACTGTCACCTGAAGCTGGACGAACGCCGCAAGCTCGCAAAGTGGCTTGAAGCCAAAATGCCGATCTCTGAGATCGCGGATAGATTGGGTCGCGCGCCCTGCACGATCTACCGGGACATCAAGCGGAACCAATATACGAACGACGAACTGCCAGAGCTGAATGGCTATCATGCGGTTGTCGCTCAAGACAAATACGAGCAGCGCCGCGGCATCCATCGAAAGATGATCGTTCACTCTGAACTGAAGGAAGCTATCGAGGACCGGCTCAAAGCTGGCTGGTCGCCAGAACAGATCGCAGGCCGGATGCGGCTCGAACGCCATCCGATCCGCGTGAGCCATGAGACCATCTATCGCTTCGCCTATTCCAAGGACGGTCGTGAAGAACAGTTCTACAGGCATTTGCCAGAGCATCGCCGCCGCCGTCGTCCATGTGGTTATCGTCGCGGTCAACGCACACATATCCTTGATAGCCAGAGCCTGGCGCATAGGCCCGAACGTATCAACGAGCGCGCGGAGTTCGGTCATTGGGAGTGTGATCTGATGATGTTCCGCAAGGAGTATGGAAAGGTGAACGTAACGTCTCTCGTTGAGCGCGTCAGCCGCTTTGCGGTCGTCACGCGAAACGAGGATCGACAATCCAAGCCGGTCATGGAGGCGTTGATCCACGGGCTGGCTCCCCTGCCCGCCGAGGCGCGCCAGTCGATCACGTTCGACAGAGGCACCGAGTTCTCGGCCTGGCGGCATCTGAAGGCGGGGATCGGTGCGGATGCGTGGTTCTGTGATCCGCAAGCGCCGTACCAGAAAGGCACCGTCGAGAATACGAACAACAGGTGAGGTGCCCCAAGTTTCCTAGACACTTGCCTGGTTCAGTTTCTGCTGTCTGATCTCGAAGTCAACGGGCGACAGCATGCCGTTGTTCGTATGCTTGCGCTTTGGGTTGTAGAACAGCTCGATGTATTCGAACACGTCCCGCCGCGCGTCGTCGCGGGTCGGGTAGGTCCGACGCCGGATACGCTCCCGCTTCAGCAGCTGGAAAAAGCTCTCGGCGACGGCGTTGTCGTGGCAGTTGCCGCGCCGGCTCATGCTGGGCTCGAGGCCGTGCTGGCGTAGAAACGTCTGCCATTCGCGGCTGGTGAACTGGGATCCCTGGTCCGAATGCACCGTGACCTTTCCATCGGGTTTGCGTCGCCAGACCGCCATCAGCAAGGCCTGCAAGGCCAGGTCCGTCGTCATGCGGGACTGCGCCGACCAGCCGACGACACGACGGGAGAAGAGGTCGATGACGACACAGAGGTACAGCCATCCTTCGTGCGTTCTCAGGTAGGTGATGTCAGTCACCCAGACCTGATCCCGCGCAGACGTATCGAACCATTGCTCCAGCCTGTTCTCAGCCACAATGGCGGGCTTACCACCATACCGGCCGGGACGCCGCCGATAGCCGACCTGAGCCGCGATCCCGGCAAGCGAGGCCAGGCGCGCGACGCGGTTCTCCGAGACCTGCTCGCCCTGGTCGCGCAGATCGTCCGTCAGCTTGCGATAGCCATAGACCTTGCCGCTGTCGACCCAAGCCTGCCGGATCAGCTCCGTCTGACGTACATCCTCCTGCGCACGGTAGCTTAACGGTTCCTTAAGCCATGCGTAGAAACCAGAGAAATGCACCTGCAGCACCCGGCACATGGCCCGAACGCCGAACTCCTCGCGATGCGCCCGGATGAAGGCGTACTTCATTGGGACTCGCGCGCGAAGTACGCCGTTGCCTTTTTTAAGATGTCGCGCTCCTCGGTCACGCGAGCCAGCTCACGCTTCAGGCGACGGTTCTCGGCCTCGTGGTCCACGCCCAGCTTTGGAACGGGCTCCCCGAACAGCTTCAGCCACTTGTAGAGGGAATACGTGCTAACGCCTAAACGCCGGGAAACCTCCCGAACCGGATACCCCCGCACCGTGATCTGATGCACCGCATCTCGCTTGAACTCGTCGCTGTAATTGCTCGTCCCCATATCGGCCTCCTCGCCTCAAAGTTAGGGGGCAAAGCGTCTACAAATCTAGGGGCACCTCAAAGTGTGCTGCACCAACAGGCCGGACACGTGACTGCACCCGATCATGCTATCTAAACGTCGAAACCTTCACCCACATAAACCGGGGCATCCACACGTGGGTTGCGAAAAATCCCCTATCTTGCTGAAAAGCAAGGGGAACGGACATGGCCCACACAGAGCTGGATTTGCGTGAGAGACGCGCAATCGAAGACATGCTGAATACAAAGGTGCCTGTGAGCATGATCGCAGCAGAGATCGGCAGGCACCGCTCGTCGATCTACCGTGAGATCAAACGCAATGGTTTTGAAGATGATGAGCTGTAGGAGCTCAACGGTTACTACGGCATCGTCGCGCAGCAACAAGCTTCCAAGCGCCTTGGCAGAAAGGATCGGTTGAAAACCTAAACAAACGCGCGCGTTGGTATCTACCCCGAGACACCTAGCTCGCGGCGCTCTCAAATCGCAATATGAAGGCGATTTGCGACCGCCTTAACGGCACGCCCAGAAAGTGCCTCAATTCAACACCGCGCAAGTGCCTCGGCTACCACACGCCTGCCGAGATCTTCGAAACCAAACTGATGGAAATCCAGAGCCGACTGGAATAGAACGATATATCAGAACTTGAACTTCAGTGTGAGTTCACAGGTCTGCAATTTCGTCATGTATACGAGAACGGTCTACGATGTCTGCGTCACAAAGAGCAGCAGCCAGCTGCTATTCGGTGGCGTCAGAGTGGATGTGAAGAGTTTCCACACGTAGTGATCCAGATCATGGTTTGTGCCCGTGGCACTGGTATCGTCCTATGCAACCTCTACCCATCCATTAGCGTAACCCTTTCCTCGATCAAAAGGGCAACCACACAGCAGGACGTCACCAACCGTCGGCTATTTGAGCCGACCCGATGCTTGGCTTTCCAACGCTGAGATCTCATCACGCCTCTCATTGATCAAATCCGCGACGCTTTGACTGGACAGGTTCTCCAGGAAGGTCTGTCTTGCGGCTTCAAGCGCCCTGGCGGTCGCGGCATTGGCGGACTGTTCCAGAAGACAGTTTGGTGTGTCGTCAGAAGTACCGATGGCAAAGAGTTTCGGTTCTCCGAGTGCAGAATAAACATCCGCCAAGGAGAAGGTAGAAAGCGGCTTTTCAAGGTACCAGCCGCCACCGTGCCCTTTGGTCGATCCGACCAACCCACCCTGTCGCAGCAGCCCCATGGTGCGACGTACCAGGGACGGATTAGTATTGAGCATCTGACCGATCATTTCCGACGTCAGCAGCTCATCGGAATCGGCAAGATGCATCAGCACATGAAGCACGCGGGATAGTCGGCTGTCTGTTCGCATTCGGCCCCCTCTTTCATACTTTTCTACGTCAATGGGCTTCACGTTACAAACAGAAGCACGTGACCTTGACCTCACTCATGCAACTTTATAAGTCACGTTTTGGGCGCAATTGTAATTGGACCAAACCATGACCGTTGTAACAACACTCGAGGAATCATCGGCGACGGCACACAAACCGTGGCTAAGCGCAACATTTCTGTTCATCGCATCCTTCATCACCATGCTGGACACCACGATCATCAATCTGGCTCTCCCCGCGATTCAGGCCGATTTCGATGCGCCTGACACGCTGCTGCAATGGACACTGATCATCTATGTTCTGACCTTTGCTGCAGGTCTGTTGCCGTTCGGACGCTTTGGCGACGCCTTCGGTCGTCGCCGCTTGTTTCTTGTCGGGTTGTTGGGCTTTCTCCTAGCCTCGGCTGCCTGCGGGTTTGTCCCTTCGATCGAGGCCCTGATCGCCGGTCGGTTTGGCCAAGGGCTCGCGGCGTCAATGATGATGCCGCAGGTCTTGGCGATCCTGCATGAGAGTTTTCCGAAGAACGCGAAAGCAAAAGCTGTCAACTTGTTTGGCATGGTTACCGCTTTGGGCGCATTTGCTGGCCCGTTGGTCGGTGGCTTGCTGATTGCCGCCGACCTATGGGGGTTGGGCTGGCGCGCGATTTTCCTGATCAACCTTCCCCTCGGTGTTGTCGCACTGGTCGGGGCTTATACAGTCCTGCCCCTGCGGACAGTCAGTCAGACTGCTGCGACCGATTGGAAAGGCGCGTTCTTCTTTGCCTTAGCTGCAGTTGCACTTCTCTACCCGATTGTTGAAGGGCGCGCCTTGGGGTGGCCCCTTTGGTTGATCGGCATTATCGCACTTTCGGTTGGCAGCGCCGTCCAGCTTTTCCGTCTTCAGATCCGCCAAACCAAAGCAGGGGCGCCATCGCTGTTGCCCGCAGAACTGCTTCGAAATCGACGATTCGTCGGCCTGATTGGAATCGTCACAATGATGTTCGCCGGAATTGCAGGCCCAATTGTTGTGCTCGCAATCGTTCTACAGTCGGGACTGGGAATGGCGCCAGATCGCGCAGGTCTTGCACTGGCGGCACATCCCTTGTGCATCATGGCTTCCTCTCTTTTTTCCGGTCTGATCGGCAACCGGCACCTTGAATTGCGGGTAACCTTTGGTTTCGTACTGCTGATGTCGGGAATGGCTCTGCTCCGCGTCACAGCGGTTGAGGGCGCTTCCCTGCCAATGATCTGGGCACCGCTTGCGCTTGTGGGCGGGGGTGTTGGCCTTGCCACTGTGGCTCTGTATCACCTTGTTTTGCAAACGGTGCCTCAATCCGTCGCGGGCGCGGGTTCGGGCGCGCTGCAAGCCTTCCAACAGATCGGCATTGCTTTGGGCATCGCCCTTGCGGGCCAGGTCTTCTTTGCGTCCCTCGGCACAGAAACGGATCCGAGAGCCTTTGTGGCGGCGTTGAAAACCGCGCTTCTGCTACCAGTCGGGCTGTTCGCTACGCTGGTCATTGCGTCCCTGAAATTGAAACCTTTGGAGGGCCCAGATGCGCCAGCTTGACCTAGATACCACCTCGCCAATAGCGTTCTGGAACGATCTTTATAAAAAGTCATCCACCCAGACGTCCGGCGCGCCGTCCAGAATCCTGGCAAAGTATGTCACCGAGCGTGCCCCTGCGCAGGCCCTTGATCTGGGATGTGCCAAGGGGGATGACGCGGTCTGGCTCGCCAAAAACGGATGGCAGGTTCTGGGCGTGGACATCTCTGATACCGCCCTGCGTATCGCCGCCGAAAACGCTGCCCGCAATGGCGTCGCGGAACGGACGACATTCAGACAGATTGATCTGACAGAGCAGTTTCCTGAAGACCAGTTTGACCTTGTATCGGCGCTGTTTCTTCAAACACCGTTCGACTTTCCGCGCGCCCTTGTCATGCGACAGGCGGCTGCGGCAGTCAAACCCTCGGGCCTGTTGTTGATGGCAATACATCAAACCTATGCCTCCTGGTCGTGGAAGCCTGCCCAAGGAACAGAGACAACGGCCAACACACTCCTGCAAGAGATCGGGCTTGATCTCGCAAAGTGGCGCAAAATCTACGTTGGCCCCTTTGAGCGGCGTGCCACGGGTCCGGACGGAGAGTCCGAAACTGTCAAGGATGCCGTTATTGCGCTGGAAAGGATCTGATCAGCGTCGGCTCGTTCAGTCACACATTCAACCTCCCAAGAAAGGACCCTCCCGCTATGCATCTCCACGTTATCCGCCCCCTTGCCGCGGCCGTCATGGCCTTGGATTTCTTGACCGCTCCAGTCGCGGCGCAATCGGCAAATGAAGCGCTGCCGCACCAGCACCTGAGCGTCAGCACCACCAATCTGATCGAACGCTTGCAAGGCGGCGGGCATGTGCTGATTGTGCGCCATGAGCGGACCAACGCCTTCATCCCTGACAGCATGGACTTCGAGCTCGGCGATTGTGCCGCTCAGCGGAATCTCTCCGTGGCAGGTCACGCAAATGCCATGGAAAACGGGATTGTTGGCAGACATCTGAAGATCCCAATCGGCACAGTTCTGGCGAGCCCGGTGTGCCGCACGCTTGAAACCGCGCGCCTGATGTTCGGCAGTGTTGAGCCCGAACCGGACCTTTGGGGCTACAATCAAGACCCCGCAAAGGTGCGCGCGGACTTCAGGCAATTGGTTGTGGATGGCGCCGGCCAGCCAAAGAACACAGCGTTGGTCACCCATCTTGGAACCTATTCCGTGGCGTTTGGCGGTCACCTTGCAGAAGGCGATACGGCAGTCTTTACCGTCGTCGATAACGAACCGGAATTCCTTGGCGTGATTGCGGCAAACGCCTGGAATGACGCGATTATTGATGCGACAGTTAAGTCTCAGCCAACTGCTCATCAGGCACATGATGACAACTAAGGACACCCGACAAACCCAAACGATGCGCAGTTTGATGCCCGGATTGTACAAGAGGTAGCTCAATCCGGCAGCAGGTCAGCGTCCCACCGTGGTCATGATCTTCGCGAGATGAACCACCGGAGCTTATGCTCAGGCAAGGCGCAAACCTCAGATGGTTTGCGCTCTTGCCGGGCGGTGAAACCTTAAACAGGCCGCACCTTTCCTGCGGCCACCGCCCCCAAGACCAGCACGGCACCACAGGCAACAAAGAGCGCCTCGACTCCGTAGACATCAAACACAATCCCGCCCAGGCCAGCGCCGATCATGATCGCCAGATTGGCCGTCGCCACAAGGAGCCCGCCGCCGGACTCGGCTTCATCCGGCACAATTTGAGTGACCCAGGTCGACCAGGACACCGGAATGATCCCGAACGCGATGCCCCATAATCCGACGAGTGCCGCATCAAGAACAGTGACCTCTCCGAACGAGGCGAGCAAGAGCGCCAGAACCCCCAACAGGAGCGGCATTGAGACAAGTACCGCAGGAAGAGAACGCCCAATCAAGAAGCTGCTGACGGAATTCCCTAGGAATGTGCCAAAACCAAAGATCAAGAGGACAAGTGTGACGCCCGAGGCGCCAAGGCCGCCCACGTCTTCGAGAAACGGGCGCAAGTACGTGAAGAAGCCAAAGTGCCCTGCAAAGACCAGAAGAAATGCGGTCATGCCAAACCCGACACGTCGTCTTCCCAACAGTGAAAACAATGTAAAGATACGCGCCGCTCGTTCCGAAGTCATCACGGGCAGAAACAGAAGTTGCGCGACAAAGGCGCATGCACCCAATCCGGCGGCGCACGTGAACACAGTCCGCCACCCGTAGAGATCGCCAAAAAAGCTGCCCGCCGGTGCGGCAAAGACAGTTGCCGCTGTTACACCGCCAAAGAGGATCGCCAAGGCTTTCGGAACATGTGCTTCGGGCACAAGTCGCATCATGGTCGCCGCAGACAGTGCCCAGAAACCACCCAAGGACACGCCCAGCAAAATACGTCCCAAGAGCACGGTCGTCAGTTTGGGGGCAATGGCCACCAGCAGGTTTGACAGCACAAGAAGAAAAGTCAGCGTGAGCAGAACCTTCTTGCGGTCGATGCGCCCACTGGCCGCAGCAACACAGATACTTGCGAGAACCGCGACACCTGCCGTGACGGTGACGGCCTGCCCAATGGCCCCCTCGGATACGTGTAAATCAGAGGCCATCGGGGTCAAAAGACTGGCTGGCAGGAACTCTGCCGCAACAATACCGAAGATGCCGAGGCTCATCGACCAGACGGCGCTCCAAGCGGGTTGATCGGAAATCTGGGTCGAAAGTGTCATGAATGATTGCCTTTTGCGCAGTGCAAACAACACTGCGCGTCGCAGGGTGTCGCGGTATGTTTTTTGGATGGGTGAGCTGTCAGGCCGCTTTAGGGCCGAACTACATGTCTGGCCTTCGCCAGGTTGGCATGCAGTTCCGCAACGCTGTGACGCTCCTGTTTCCAGGCGGGTTGTCCGGGCGTGATGCGCCAGGATTCGCGAAGCGGGCTCACGTCGACAGTGTCAAAGCCAAACTGGTCGTATAGTTTGCGCACAACCTCAATGGCCTCAGGAAAATCACTGGACGTCGCCAGCGCCAGGCGATCCGGGTCGCCTGCAGGTTTTCCCCAAGTCAGGATGCGGGGTGCCTGAATATGCGTGAACGCTTTGACAACCTTCGACCCGGGAAGTTGCTATTGTCGCAACTCGTGTTCAGTTTTCTGGTACGAGTCGACGATTGCGAAGTGTCCATCACGCCAAGCCATATAGTTGTTCGTGTCGATCACAATTTTTCCAGCCAATGCGTCGGCAGGCATATTGTTTTCCAGTTTAAGCGGCACCGCGACGACGACAAAGTCGCCTAGATGCGCTGCTTCGGTGGCGGTCCCTGCGGAGGCCATCGGCCCCAACTGTTCGATCATGCGCTCCAGCGTTTTCGGGCCGCGAGAGTTTGCAATAACGACCCGATAGCCTGCCCAAATTGCCGCCTTTGCAATGTGACTGCCAACCTCGCCTGCACCAATTATTCCGATTGTTGTCATGTCTTACCTCTTTTCGTGACATCTAGTACCTCCGGCGTCGCCCGAGATCCTAGAGCCGTGTGGAATAGTGGCGCGGAGCGGGCCGCAAAAATGCCTGAACCCGCTCCAGCACCCGCACTAGGCCGCCTTGATCAGCTCTTCGCTCTTGGCCCAAAGTGCCGCCGAGGATTTCTCGTCCAGCGCATAGCTGCGCACACCGTCCGCAAATGGGTTGTCCAAATCATTGACGGGAGAGACAGCGCAGTCCTCAAGATACTTCCCGCCGATGACGTCGCCGTCGGCCACAACGGCAGCCCAGACGCTGGTTGCTGCAGCTTGAGAGATCTCTTTGAGTTCCGCCGGTGGAAGCCCCGCGTCCTCGCGGGCCTTGCCGACCGTTGCAAAAAGACCCTGCAATTCGTCTTCGGAGAAGTTGCGCGGCAGATTGGTCAGACTGTTGCCTGGCATCACAGAAGCTGCCCGGATACCACGAGTGCGATATCGCTTGTCGAATTCGACCGCAAAGAGCGCGTTGGCGACCTTCGATCGGCCATAAGATACAAACGGATCGTAATTCTGGTTTTCGAAGTTCGGGTCGTCTAGATCCACGTCAGCAACCCGGTGCGCCTGGGAGGACAGCACCACAACTCTGCCACCATCAGCAATCAACGTTTCGATCTTGGTAATAAGGGAAAAATGCCCAAGGTGATTGATTCCGAATTGTGTCTCGAAGCCATCCTCTGTCTTACCTAGCGGCGTCGCCATAACGCCGGCGTTGGCGACGACAGCAGCGAAGGGCTTCCCATCGGACAGGAGTTTTTTCGCTGCGGCGTCGACACTCTTAAGGGAAGCTAGATCAAGTTCGATCAATTCCAGATTGCCGCCACTTTGCGCCGCAGCGTCGCGGATCACAGCAGTGGTGTCTTGTGCTTGGCCTAGCGACCGTATGGTCCCGACGACATCTGCACCGCGCGCAGCTAGAGCACGGGCAGTTTCAAGTCCGATTCCTGAGGATACACCTGTCACAAGAAAGCGCGATCCGGAAAGGTCGCGCCCCTCCAGAACCTCATCCGCAGTCGATTTTGCGCCTAGGGTTTTTGTCATAGCTTTGGTTCCATTTTGTTTGAAGTTGGTTTCGTCTTTCGAGCCATCAGTTGCTCAGCCCGACCGCAACAAAAACCGCCAGTGACGTCAGGAGTTGTCCATTGGTGACTGTGTCATGGCAGTTGCGTTCTTTCGTTCCTCAGACCGGTCACATCGCGTAGTTCGATTACATACCGATCATTACGTAACGTGCGATATGAAATCTTGACGAACCTTGTCAAGTGATTTAATAACGAAGAGTATGAAAAATCTGAGGAGGCCAGATGGGACGCCGCCGCGAATTCGATGTTGAAGAGGCTCTCGACGCCGCGCTTTGTGTGTTCTGGCGCAAAGGGTACGAAGGCGCTTCATACGCCGACTTGACCGCTGCCGCTGGAGTGGAACGGCCAGCGCTCTATTCCGCCTTCGGAAACAAAGAAGCGCTGTTTCGCAAGGCCTTGGAGCGGTACTATGAAACCTATATGGATTTCATTCCCGCGGCCCTCGCACTGCCAACGGCATACGCAGTCGCGCGCCGGATGCTCTTTGGCGCGTTGGAACTACATACGCGGTACCCGGAACAGCCCGGATGCCTTGGCATTAACGGGTCACTGGCCGGATCGGATGAAGCAGAGCCTGTTCGGAAAGCCTTGATCGAGGCGCGTGCCAATGGCCAGGCACAGCTGAGGGAACGGTTCGAGCGCGCGCAGGAAGACGGCGACTTGCCCAAGTCTGCGCACTCCGATGTGCTCGCCGCCTTCATCCTCGCGGTGTCCCACGGCATGGCGGTGCAGGCCAAAGCCGGGTTCAGCCGCGAGATGCTTGAAGAAGTCGCGGAACAGGCTCTTGTAGCGTTTCCAAAGGTAGAGAGCGGTGTGGCGAGCTGACCCTTTAGCCGACCCGGTTTCCCGGAGACGGAGCATCGTTCAAGACACCGGACGCCAAACATTCGAAAGCCGCGATGGCCTTGGGCAGGGTCATATGAGCATCATCGCTTGCAGCGACCCAAAGGGCCGCGTTCAGGGCAACGCCATTCAGGAGGCGCGCCAGCGCCTCTATATCTACCGGTTTTATCAGGCCATCGCCCGCCAGATCGTGCAGCGTCGCGATAGTCGCTTGCAGGCAGCGATTCTGGCTCGGCCATTGCGACGGATCGCCGAGAACCGCCGGGCCGTCAAGAAGGACAATCCGCTGTACCTCCGGCTCAAGAGCCATCTCGATGTATGCCGCACCCTCGGCCATCAGACCATTCCAGCCACCGCCCGCCTTCTCACCAGCTTTCTGCGCCTTGGTCGCCATCGCCGTGTCGATCTGATCAACCACCGCCGCCATGAGCCCACGTTTGTCACCAAAGTTGTGATAGAGTGCGCCCCGCGTCAGACCGGCTTCTGCCGTCAGCTCGTCCATCGACGCCCCAGAGAACCCCTTATCGGCAAACGCCTTGCGACCCGCCGCGATGAGTTTCTCGCGGGTCTCTTCCATCTTCTCTGCCCGGGTCTGACCAGCCATGAACGCCTCCTTGCTTCGCATACGCTTGGTATGCCACTTGACATACGATGCGTATGTGAATAATTCTACATACGCATCGTATATGAATGCGGTGAGAGAATCCACACGAGAAATGAGAGGCCCACATGGCACTTAACAACGAAGCGATCTTCCCCGCCAACCGCCACGCGCTCTACGAGGAGCACGGCTATTCAGCAGCAATCAAATCCGGCGATCTGGTGTTCGTCTCTGGTCAGGTCGGCAGCCGCGAGGACGGCTCACCGGAACCTGACTTCAAAAAGCAGGTCGCACTTGCTTTTGAGAATCTGAAGGCCGTCCTCAAGGCTGCAGGCTGTACAACAGATGACATCATCGATGTGACAACCTTCCACACCGATCCCGATAACCAATTCGGGGACATCATGGAGGTGAAGGCTACAGTCTTCGATCAGGCCCCTTACCCAAACTGGACCGCCCTCGGCGTGAACTGGCTCGCCGGGTTCGATTTTGAGATCAAGGTCGTCGCGCGCGCGCCTGTAGCGTGACCCAATAAGCTTGCCTTCCGCCGTTTGATCTGTCCCGCGGCGGGAGGCACCCACGAAGTCAGATCATCGCAGTCAATGGAGTATCGACATGTACCGTCCCCAAAACTTTGCCGAAGACCGGCTTGATGTGCTGATTAATGCCATCCGCAATATCCAGTTCGCGGCGATCGTCACGCCAACGCAGGATGGCATTGAGGTCACGCACGCTCCGGTCGTCATCCATCCGGGCGAAACGGTCGCCGATACCACCATTGAGACGCATGTCGCGCGGGCCAACCCGCATTGGCGCGCAGCAGTCGCGGCGCAAAGCGTCGCGATCTTTCAGGGACCACACTCATACGTTACGCCATCCTGGTATCCATCAAAACAGGAACACGGCAAGGTCGTCCCGACCTGGACCTATGTGACCGTCCACGCCCACGGAACGCTCGAAGCAATTCAGGACGACACCTGGTTGGCGCGGCATCTGGAAGAATTGACCAATCAGAACGAAGTGGCCCGCGAGGTGCCCTGGGCAGTTTCGGATGCGCCAACTGAGTTCATCGGCTCGTTGTCGCGCGGCATCGTAGGTCTGCGAATGAGGATCGACCGATTGGAAGGCGCATGGAAGCTGAACCAACACAAAGCGACCCCGGATCGCGACGGTACAGCGCGGGGACTGGCAAACGCGGGCGAGATGGAACAGCAGCTTTCAGATCTGCTGACGAAGAGGGCGCCCAGCTAAAAGAGCGGCTGACTTTTCCCTCTAATTAAAAGAAGAGGCAGAGACCGCCGACACGGCAAATTGGGATGGAGTGTTCACCACGAATCTTGCAAACGGGTCCCAATAAAGGGTCGGTATAGGCCCTAAACTATTGAGGAGAGACAGTTTTGAAGAACCAATCCAGACGCTTGTTTGTTGCAGGAGCCGTATCAGTCTTGGCGTCCGCAGCAACCGGGCAAAACGCCACACATGGCACCCGAGAATGGCAGCCTCGCACCTACGATGATGGCTTGATCCCGGCCTTTTCCTTCGAGGTCATCAGCCTTCAGGTTGACGGTGATCTGGGCGTTGCGGTGTTGGATACAGAGACCGGTCGCACCAGCGGATGGGACGAACACTCACCCTATCCGCTCAATAGCACGTTCAAGTTCCTGCTCGCCGGGGCTGTTTTGCAGCAGGTAGACAGGGGGCGGGAACAGCTTGAGCGTGAAATTGCGGTGCAATCCTCGGATATCGTCTCCTGGTCGCCGGTCGTTGAAAAGGTAGTTGGCCGCACTTTGAGCATCGCACAGCTTTGCGAGGCCGCGATGACACGCAGCGATAACGCGGCAGCGAACCTGCTTTTGCGCCGCCTCGGGGGCCCGGAGGCTCTGACTGCGACTTTGCGCGACATGGGTGACCCGATCACCCGGATCGACCGCTATGAGACCGAATTGAACGATGTGCCACCCGGTGATCTACGCGACAGCAGCACGCCGGTACAGATGCTCAAGACAATGGAATTGCTCCTGCTTGGTGACATCCTTTCCGCGCGCGCCAAGAGCCAGCTCTCGGTCTGGATGGAGGCGAACACCACTGGTGGCGCACGAATCCGTGCTGGCGTGCCGTCAGGCTGGGTGGTCGGTGACCGCACCGGTACCGGCCCACGAGGAGAAACTGCCACAATCGCAGCGATCTACCCACCCGGCCGGAAACCGCTGTTGATGACGGTCTACATAAAGGGATCATCCCGCGACGCTGATACACAGGCCAGCACACACGCCGAACTCGCCCGCATCGCAACCACAAATGTGGTCCAGCCCCCCTATGATCCTTATCCCAATGATTGATTATCATTTCATCAGGGTTGCGATTGCGACGTTCCTCACCCTTGCGCCTCCATCCGAGGCGCAAGACCTCGAGGGATTGTCATGGAGCGATCAGAAATGTGTTCTCTATGATCGCGCGGTCGATGCGGCACTAGGCTTTCAGGGCCAAGACGGATTGCGGGAGGCATTCCTCTCTGCAAACCAAGCGTTCATCGATGGCGGTTGCCAAACCCAAAGCGATGTTTGCCCAATCACCGATGCAGAATTGGAACTGGCAAATCTCCTCACGATCATGACGATGAATGAAGGCATGGCCAGCACGTTCGTGCCGTTCGGCTGTCCATGACATTTTATCTTTATGCAGGAGGGTCTTTGCTCATGTGTCCAGGCTATCGTGCCGACTCAACCAGATGCGTCTTGAACATGAAAAGTAGAATTGCGCCATCAATACGAAGCATTCGAACAGGTCTTTAATCTGAAGCAAAATCAGATGCTTGACTGGCAGTCGAAAGTACTACCTCAAGATATTTGTCTGGCGCTCCGTCGAACCGAAATCTGGGAAGTACGATACCGACTGCGCCCCTTACCCTATTTCCTCTAGCAAAAAACGGCGCGGCGATCGCTATGATACCTTCCTCAGTTTCTTCATCAATTGCGTATCCGCAGTCTGATATCTGAAGCAGTTCGTTATTTAGGCGGTCGAGACCAGATTTACGCCGCGCCTCGGGATGACCCCGAAGGCTGGCATCGAGCATCGCCAGACGATCATCTGCGCCAAGATGAGCCAAAACCGCCTTTCCTGCTGCGCGTCTGTGCTCTGCACCTCGCATGCCGGGCTTGAGACCGCCTACGCGCAAACGCCTTACGCCCTCAAAGAGCTCTTTCAAAACTACTTCATCGCCTTCCCGAATTGACAGAAACGCTGTCTCTCGCGTGATTTCACCCAACGACGCAGCAAGCTTGGAAAGCTCTTTTTCCGGGTCCGACTTGCCTCGGTATCCCCGATAAAGCGGAAGCACGCCCCGCCCGACTTCCAACCTACCGTCGCGACGTTTCGAGATGTAGTTAAGGCCAATCAATGTTCGTTGGATATGATAACATGTAGTGATGTTTAGCTCTAGCCGCTCTGCCACATCTCGCGTCGCCAGTGGTTCTTTCGAGTTTGCAACGCATTCAAGGAATGCGAACGCGCGCTCGACGGTCTGCAGTGTGTAATTTCCTTCCAAGGTCACTTATCCTTTGTGACATAGGGATCCGGCGGCCGAGCGCGCAAGCAAGAACTTCCTGCACAAGGCCCAGCCCGTTTATGCGGAGCCGAAGGGCTGAATTGGGTGAGGAAGGCAGCTAGTGATCAAAGCCTGACCGGACACCCAATATTTCATTATCTGAAATGCAAAGTCGACGCCACATCTTTTGCCAATCCGATTGCAGAAGCTTCCATCGCGCCAAAAAGGTAACCCCAGCCCGAAATTCGTTATCTGACCTATTTCATTATTTGACACACCTGCTCTCGATCTGCAATGTTGGAAAAGGTTCCTCTCACTGACCGGGACCAGAATATTACCTGGTATCGGGGAAGGGCCGAACTGATGAACGGTACAACGGACTCGCTCTGGACTGCCAGCGAAGTCGATCGAGTGCGCCATTACTCAATAGGCGACTCACTGCGAGCTGCGGTCGATGCTCACGGGCCGCGATCCGCCCTCATCGACAGCGTCTCCGGCCAAAGCTGGAGCTTTATCGAACTCCTCGATAACGCAGAACGCACGGCGCACGTCCTCCTCGGACAGTTCGCGCCAGGAGACCACGTCGCGATCTGGGCCGCGAACTGCCCAGAGTGGGTATTTGTCGAACTCGGAGCCGCTCTCGCGGGCATAACGCTTGTGACAATCAACCCTGCCTACAGCCCTACTGAAGCGCGCTACGTCATCCAGCAGTCACAGGCGCGTGGAGTATTGGTGCAATCTACGTTTCGTGACCGTGATCTGTTCTCCGTCGCACGCAGCTTCGTGCACCACGTGCCCGAACTGGACACCGTAATTTCGATAGGTGATCTGCCTGGTCTGCTCAAGCGTGCGTCGCCAGACGCGCCGCTGCCCCGCATCGCGCCGGAGACACCGGCTCAAATTCAGTACACGTCGGGAACCACCGGCTTTCCGAAGGGTGCCCTTCTCAGTCATGTTGGACTATCGAACGTTGCGCGACTCTATGCCGAAACCATCGGCGCTGTCCCGGGCGACGTCTGGATCAACCCGATGCCAATGTTCCACACTGCAGGATGCGGGCTCGTCACACTGGGCGCTTTGCAGACAGGGGGCACGCACGTCCTTCCGAACGCCTTCGATGCGGGCGATATGCTGTCATTGTTCGAAAAATATTCCGGCACAATCATGTTGTCGGTGCCGACAATGCTTTATCGCATACTCGACCATCCAGATGCGGCGAGATACGATCTGTCGTCTTGGCGACTTGCCACGCTCGGCGGAGCGCCGGTTCCGCCAGAGCTTATTCGACGGGCCGAACGTGAGTTAGGCATCCGCACCTCCATCGGCTTCGGGCAGACCGAGGCCTCACCCTACTTCACTCATACCCGGCCAGACGATCCGCACCCTGCCTGGTTCGAGACCATCGGCCAGCCGCTACCAGGCGCATCCGTGCGCATTGCCGATCCTGCGACAGGACAGACCCTGCCGCTGGGAGAGACCGGCGAAATCTGCACCCGCGGCGTCGGTGTCATGCTGGGATATTTCCACAACCCAGCAGCGACCGAACAGGCCATCGATGCTGATGGCTGGCTGCATACCGGCGACCTCGGCAGCATGGACGCGCAAGGATATCTACGTGTCGAGGGGCGCCTGAAAGATATGATTATCCGCGGCGGCGAGAACATTTACCCCCGCGAAATCGAGGATCTGCTCTTCGAGCACGCCGCCATCGCTGGCGTCGCCGTGATTGGCTGCCCCGACCCGGAATGGGGCGAAAGCGTTGCGGCCTTCGTTCAGTTCAAACCGGGCTGCGACACCGACTTCGACGAGCTCGAAGCCTTCTGCCGTCGGACGCTCGCCGGATACAAGGTGCCGCGCCGTTGGCACGTCGTCGATGAATTCCCTCAGACCGCGTCCGGGAAGATCCAGAAATTCAAGCTGCTGGAGCTTGTTGCCGCGCCGTGACCGCGCGCCACCGCGTTTCCGAAAGGGAGGACCCATGCGATCGCTCGAAGGACAGACACTCTTTATAACGGGTGCGAGCCGCGGCATCGGCCGCGCCATCGCTCTGCGCGCTGCCGCCGACGGGGCGCGCATCGCCATCGCGGCCAAGACGTCGGAGCCGCATCCAACCTTACCGGGCACCATCCACAGTGTCGCCGAAGAGATCGAGGCGGCGGGCGGCACCGCGCTACCGCTTGTGGTGGACGTCCGCGATGAGACTCGGATCGCCGCTGCAATCGAGGCAACGGCGGCACGGTTCGGCGGACTCGATATCGTGGTGAACAACGCCAGCGCGCTCTTTCCCGCGAAGACGCCCGAAACGCCGATGAAGCGGTACGACCTGATGATGTCGGTCAATGTTCGGGGCACTTTCGCAACGACGCAGGCGGCCCTCCCGCATCTTCTGGAATCGCCGCGTCCGAGGGTCCTGATGCTTTCCCCGCCCCTCAACCTCGTGCCACAATGGTTCGGCGACCATTGCGCCTACACGATGTCGAAGTACGCCATGAGCATGTGCGTGCTCGGCATGGCCGAGGAGTTTCGCGACGCCGGTATCGCGGTCAACGCACTGTGGCCGCGTACCATGATCCTGACTGCAGCCAGCAGCCTTCTAGGCGTCGCGCCAGACGGCTGCCGGACGCCCGAGATCATGGCGGATGCGGCCCATGCCATACTCTCCAAGGACGCTCTGACCTGCACCGGAAAATTCTTCCTCGATGAGGACGTGCTGCGGGCCGAAGGTACGACCGACTTTGCCCGCTACGATTGCGTGCCAGGCGCGCCGCTGACGCCAGATTTGTTCGTGGCCTGACGCGTGCACTGTCTGTCGTTGTTTCACGCCGCCGCGTGAACGCGCGCTGGACCGGCTCCATCGTCGGACGCATCTTGCGCGGAAAATTTTTCAAACCGGCGAAAAGTTCGGCGGCCGTGATGGCCGACGGTGTCGCGAGGTCGGCGTTCTTCGGGCTCGTGACATGGATCGGCGGCCTGGTCGTATCGGGCTCCACCCGCAATGTGATGGGCCAATGCTCGTTCGGTGACGAATGCGGCCACCCTACTCGACGCGATCGCCGGCTACAGCGCGGACGGCCTTAAGACCGTGGCCGCCTTCGGCAATATCCCGGCCGAGGGCTACGCGACGCACTTGGACCTCGGAGTGCTGGAGGGCGTCCGTGTCAGTCTCTACGGCCCGAGATGGCGCAACGAAGCCCAAGATCTGTCGTAGGAAACCGCCGAGCTCCATGATCGTGCAGTATTCGAACTGACGGAACTCGGCACACCGATCATCGAGAATCCGTTCGCGGGCAGCGGTTTCGGCGATCTCGCCAAGCGCAGCTATTTCGGCGTTCTCGACATTCGCGGCATCGATCAGATGCTGCACGACATTGGCCGGTATCTCGCGCGCTACCCTGAGAGCGCACAGGTCAAATCGCTCAACGAGCGGATCAGGCCGTCGGCGTCGGTTACCTCGGCCGGGAGGGCCGCCCGGCGGTCGCATAGATGAACTAGATCTCCGATCAGTGGGTCACAGACCCCGCCAATCCTTCAAAGGTTCCAAACCTCGGGGCATTCGCCAAATTGCGCACCGAAGAGCTGAGAATCCTCAACGAGGTCATGGAGGCCCATGTTCTCGGTGCGCTCGTACTTCCACAGATGCGGCAGGCCCTACCAGGCTTGTTCAGTGGCGACATCATCCAGAAAACGAACGGCTCCAAGATAAGTATCGCGGATTTCCCGCGGTGAGGTGCCCGCAAGCTGCCAGGACAAAGGCTCACCCTTCGCGCCTTCTTTCCTCGGCAAGATGTGAGCAAGGCGCACCTTATGAACTATGCCTATGCCTACAAACAGGCCGAAGTGCCCCATGACATCGACACCGTACGCAGGCACGCCCGGCAGCAAGTGAGTGTGGTCGGCCTCTCCAGGCGGGCGATTGCATGGCCGCCACCTCCGGCAACCGATGCAGCGGGCCGAAGCATATCGGCCCACCGCTTCCCGTCTCGCCCCGGCCAGGGCGATCCCGACAAGCAGGAGAATCAAGCAATACAATTTCACTATTTGAAAGTTAAAGAGTGGGCGGTAGCGTCGCAACATATTGTTCTTAATAAATATTAAGCTGATTTTTTCAAACGCTTGACAAGTAGGATCCATAGTATTCAAATATTGAATAGCTTCGCTGTCTGAAATTTTAGATCGGGGCGCCAATGCAACGAGGAGTTCGCCGTGTCCCAAACAGTCGCCGAAAACATCGCCGAGGCGCTGGCGCGTCACGGCGTTGAATTCATCTTCGCACAGAGCAATCCGACAGCGCTGCTACTTGCGGTGGAAAGTGCCGGTATACGCCAGCTTCTATACCGGACGGAAAACGCCGCGGGTGCGATGTCGGATGCTTATTCGCGCGTTTCGGGCCGTATCGGGGTTGTGGCGGCGCAAAACGGACCAGCCGCGACCCTGATGGTCGCACCGATGGCCGAAGCGCTCAAGGCGTCGGTGCCGATGCTCGTGCTTGTGCAGGATGTACCCGCCGCTCAGCGCGATCGCAATGCATTTCAGGAACTTGACCACTTCGCCTTGTTCGAAGGCGTCTCGAAATGGACCCGCCGCCTCGACGATCCTGACCGCGCCGCCGAATACATCGATTTGGCGATGGTGGCGGCGAACTCGGGACGTCCCGGCCCAGTGGTTTTGCTGCTCGCCAAGGACATCCTGATGCGACCCAGCAAAGACGCGTCGGTCAAACGCCGTGCGCTCGACCTTGGCGCATTCCCTCTTGATCGACCGCGGCCGGAAAAGGCGCGACTGCAGTCTGCAGCCGAGCTCATCGCCCGGGCCGCTTCGCCGGTGATCATCGCTGGCGGCGGCGTCCACAACTCAGGTGCGGCGGAAGAACTGACACGCGTCGTAGACTGCGCCGCGGTACCTGTCGCCACGACAAACATGGGCAAGGGAGCGATTGCCGAAACTCATCCGCTTGCCCTCGGGGTGGCGGGCAACCTCTTGGGTGCCGGCGGACCCGCGACCGAATTTAGTGAACTCATCACCAAAGCGGATGTCGTCGTCTTGGTCGGAACACGCACCAACGAGAACGGGACCGACGGCTGGACGCTGACCGATCCTGACGCGATTTACATCCATATCGACCTCGATGGCCAGGAGATCGGGCGCAACTACGAAAGCCTACGTCTTGTAGGCGACGCGCGGTCGGCTCTCGCTGATCTGGCAGAAGCCCTCGGCGCGATGGACTTGACGAAGCGCATGTCGCAGGCTGATGGCTTGAAAGACAAGATCGCTGAAGGCCGCCTCCGCCGTGCCAAGCGCATTGCGGACGATGTAACGTCGCAGCAAACTCCGATCCTGCCGCAACGACTTATGGCAGAGCTTGATGCATTGATCGCCAGTGACGACATCGTTGTTGCCGACGCCAGCTATTCCTCGGTCTGGGTGACCGGCTATCTGACGGCCAGGTCCGTCGGGCAACGTTTTATCACTCCGCGTGGTTTGGCTGGGCTCGGTTGGGGAATGCCCTATGCGATGGGCGCCAAGTTGGCACGTCCCGGCGCTCGGGCGGTTGCAGTCGTGGGTGATGGCGGATTTGCCCATGTCTGGGGCGAAATCGAGATGGCGGTGCGTGAAAATATTCCGGTCGTGATTATCGTGCTAAACAATGGGCAGCTTGCGATGCAGAAGCACGGCGAACAGCTAGGTTTCGACGAGACCACCACCGGCATCGCTTTCTCGCCCGTAGATCATGCAGCGGTCGCGCGCGCGGCAGGTGCAGATGGGATCCGTGTGGAGACGCCCGACGAGATTGGCCATGTCTTGAGCGCCGCCCTCGCCTCGCCTCGGGTGACCATCCTCGACGTCATCACCTCGGCCGATGCCTACGCGCCACTTCGGATTTTCGACAACGCGGCCGAGCGGTTCGCCAAGCCGATTGGCGCCCGCTCGGAACAGGGCCTGTCGGAGATTTGAACCTAATGACATCAGTCGTTTCAGATGCAGACCCAGTCCTTCAGGCCCAGGCCGAGCGCACGCTTTCCGCAGTGCCAACCGGTCTGTTGATCGCAGGGGTTTGGACGGAAAGCAATGAAGGATCGACAATCCACATTGAGAACCCTGCTACTGGCCAAAGGCTTGCCCGCGTCTGCGATGCTAAAGCTGCCGACGGCATAAGGGCCCTCGATGCCGCAGCCTCAGCGCAAGCGCGGTGGGCAGAGACCAGCCCATCCCAGCGATCCGACTTTCTGCGCCGTGCTCATAACCGTTTGCTGCAGGACATCGAAGCCTTCGCTGCATTGATCACCCTTGAGATGGGAAAATCCTTGACGGAAGCGCGGGCGGAAGTGAAGTACGCAGCTGATTTCCTGAGATGGTTCTCGGAAGAAGCAAGCCGCATTCAGGGCCGCTATCAGCGCGCACCCAGTGGTGGCTTGCACCACTTGATCAGTCATCGCCCGGTGGGACCTGCCCTGCTGATCACGCCATGGAACTTTCCGCTTGCTATGATCGCGCGCAAGGTCGGCCCAGCACTGGCTGCCGGCTGCACTATGGTCGTCAAACCATCGGAATTGACGCCGCTGACCGCCTTGTTCTTCGCCGAGGCGATGCGCGACCTCGGCCTGCCGAATGGGGTGCTTAACGTGATCACCACCAGCAATGCTCCCGGAGTCGTCGAACCGCTTATTGCCGACCCTCGCCTGCGCAAGCTGTCGTTCACCGGCTCCACCAGGGTGGGAAAAATACTGTTGGCGCACGCGGCGCAGAGTGTGCTGCGCTGCTCGATGGAATTGGGCGGCAACGCGCCCTTCATTGTCTTCGAAGATGCCGACATGGACCGCGTGATCGACGGGGCGTTGTTCGCGAAGATGCGCAACATCGGGCAGGCCTGCACGGCGGCGAACCGGTTTTTCGTACATGAAAGTCGCGCTGAGGAATTCGGACGCCGCATCGCCTCGGCCGTCGACGCCCTCCCCATCGGAAACGGCATGACCGAGACTGCGGTCACCGGTCCACTGATCACCGGTACCGCTCGGCGGAACATGCAAGACCTTGTGCAATCCGCTGTGGTGGGCGGTGCGCGGCTGCTCGCAGGCGGCGAAGTTGTCCCGGGCCCCGGCAACTATTTCCGCCCGGTGGTGCTCGCCGATCCGCCCGCCGACGCCGCCGTCTTGCACACCGAGATCTTCGGTCCAATCCTGCCTATCTGTACCTTCCGCACCGAAGCCGAAGTCATCGACCGCGCCAACGACACGCCCTATGGCCTCGCGGCCTACGCCTTTACCGAAGACCTATCGCGCGGACATCGGCTGGCTGCTCGGATCGAGGCAGGCATGCTGGGCCTGAACACCGGTCAGATCTCCGACCCCGCCGCGCCGTTCGGAGGCGTTAAGCACTCCGGGATCGGACGCGAAGGATCGGTCGAGGGCGTGATGGAATATCTCAACATCCAATATGCGGGGCTCGCGATCAGCGCCGCCTGATCACACCGAACCGCGCCTCAGGCGAAAAGGAGATTGCCATGCCACTGAGCCAAGAAGCCCAACAGCGGGTCCACGACTGGGGCGCAGCCGCCCTCCCTCTGCTTTCGCATCTGATGGGCGAGCCGGGTCAGGCCACCCATGCGGAGCTCTTGGACGCCTACAACACCGAGCTGGCGCGCAATCTGCCGCCTAAAGAAGTTGCCATCGCGCGGGTCGACATGGACGGCATCCCCGCCGCCGTGCTGACGCCGGAAAAATGGCGCGACGGCCGCACGATGCTCTACATTCACGGTGGCGGATACATCAGCGGCGGCGCGGACGGCTATCACGGCATCGCCGGGCACTATGCCCGAGAGCTTGGCGCACGCGTCTACGTGCCCGACTACCGTCTGGCCCCCGAAGCCCCCTTTCCAGCCGCGCTCGACGACACGATTCAGACCTATGCTTGGCTTGTGGGCGAGGTAGGTGCCGACAAGATCGTCATCGCCGGTGATAGCGCCGGCGGCGCAATGGTCGTGACCCTGCAAGTCCGCGCTCGCAACTCAGGTATCGCCCTGCCCGTCGCTGGGGTCGCGATCTCACCTTGGGCGGATTTGGAAATGCCGGGCGCTTCCTATGTCACACGTGAAGGCATCGACCCGCTTTGCACGCGGGATGTCCTGAAAGCCTTTGTACGACCTGCGCTCGGCACAGGACTTGCTAACAATCCCGAGGTGTCCCCGGTCAACGCCGATGTTCGCGGGCTCTCCCCGGTATTGGTTCAGGTCGGCGGGGCAGAGGTCATGATGAGCGACGCAATGCGGCTCGCCACGCATTTGGCAGATCACGGCAACCGTGCATCTCTCGAGGTCTGGCCCGAGATGTTCCACGTTTGGCCTATGTTTTCAGACGTCGTGCCGGAAGGACGCGAGGCGATCGAAACCGGTGCGGCGTTCTTGAGCCGTTTTTTGGAGAAGGCCGCAAAAAAGTGAAGAATCGTAGAATGAAAGCTATGGCTATGAAGAACCCCGCCAAACTCCTAGCCGTTGTCGCGATGCTGATGACACCGTCCGTCGCCCTTGCCGAAGGCAACAGCATCACCCGGAGCAACCCCGAGGGGGCTCCGGATACAAGTCAAATGGGATACTCGCAAGTATCCGTTGTAGAGAGTGGCCGACTAGCCTTCATCTCTGGCCAGGTAGCTTGGAAAGAGCCGTTCGGCATCGCTCCTGAAAGCCTTGCGGACCAAACCGCAGTGGTCCTGGAAAACGCGGACGCGATCCTAAAGGAATTAGGTGCGAGCAAACAGGATATCGCCGTTATGCGTATCTACGTCACCGACCTGACGCCGGACCGCATGGGTGCGATGTTCCCGCAGGTGATCAGTTGGTTAGATGGCGCGGCGCCAAGTCTGACAGGAGTCGGCGTGTCCGCGCTAGCGGCACCGGATTTACAAATCGAGATGGAAATGACGGTGAGCCTGCCCAATTAACGGCGGTTGGTAAGTAGGGCGAAGTCGGAGGGACTTCGTCTGTCAAAACGGGTTGCTCAGCGAGCGACCCCCATTTCTGGGAGGAAACAAAATGGACAACTCAAGAACCTACGCGATCAACGGGACAACGCTCTGGGTGGAGGACAAGGGCCCGACAAATGGGCCAGTCATTCTCTGCCTGCATTCTCTCTTTCTCGACGGCAGCATGTTCGCAAACCTCGAACAGGCAGCAATACCAGAGTTCCGCGTTATTTGTCCCGACTTTCGCGGCCAGGGATGCAGTGCGCCAACGGTAGAGCGAACCGTTACCATGGATCAATGCGCAGACGATATGCTATTACTAATTGAGGAAATGGGTTTGGAGGCCGTTCACCTTGTCGGAGCGTCGATGGGCGGGGATGTCGCTGCACGCATGGCCGCTCGTCGGCCAGATCTATTCCGTTCGTTGATCTTCATGGGATCGTCCGTTCGAGAAGAACCGAAAGAACAGGCTGATCAGTTCGGTATTTGGTTGGAAAGCTGTGCTGAAGTCGGATTTGTTGGAGACAATCTCGCACTTCTTCAAGCAGTGATGTTTGGCGAAAAAACACGCAACCGACCCGATTTCGAAGCAAGTTTTGCCCCTTGGCTACAGAAGCTTAGCCTAATTCGCAAATCGTTGTTCCCAGCTATGTACGGAGTCCTTGAACGACCCTCGGCTACGCATGAACTGCCGAAGATCACGGTACCGACCCTTGTCTACTCTGGCACCGACGACTTCGCTCGGCCACCGGCATGGGGGAAAGAAATCGCGGACAATGTCCCGGGGGCAAAGCAAACTATTTTGGACGCAATAGGGCATAGCCCAATTCTGGAAGCACCTGAAATCGTCATTCCAGGCACACTTGAATTTATCCGGGCCACTAGCACCCGTTAATACGGGCAGCGAAGAAGCGTACTCTACCGTTTTTTCATAAATCCGGTGTCCGAACCAAGGGGCATTTATTAGCTTATTCGCTAAGCCATTATCTCGATCCAAGTTACCAATAAGAACTTCTGCTTATCCAAATTTCCCTTATGATTTCTTCTTTCACAGCCCCCCCTTTGGAAGACCGATTGACAGCACCGGCATTGCCGGTGCTTCCCTTTCCATAAGAATGATTGAACGGCCCATAATGTTAGTGAGACGGATCATCCCGTGACCTGCGCTTCGGCAGGCATTCGGTTCCGCCGATCTCGCGCCATTCCAGAAATTCTTCTCTGCACTACCGAATGTAACATATATCGCGTGGCGATATATCGCGCAGCGTGTCCGTCTCAACGGCATGAACTTGCGGGACCGTGTAGCACTGAACATCCAGGAATTGAGACGCGCCCGCGGCCTCAGCCAAGAGGAGCTTGCTCATCGGGCCGTTGTGAGCCGCGGCCATATGGGCAAGGTCGAGAACGCCAAGTTCGCGGCCTCCCTCGACCTTCTCGAACGCATCGCCAAGGCGCTCAATGTCGATCCCGTCGAGCTTTTTGTGAAGCGCTAGTCCGTTTCATCCGAGTTTGATCACACAGCTCAGCAGAAAAGAGACAACGACAAGAACAGTACGAGTGGCACGGGGTTTATGGCGAAGAGAAAGACAGGCTGGCCTTTCCAGGAAGGGTTTCTGAACAACGGGGTGCAAGAAATCCACCTGTTCACCGATTACCGTTGGAATGATGGCTCGGTGAGCCGCCGTTGGCATGTTGATCCGGAACGCTTTGATACTTGTCTGGCCGAGCTTCGCCCTGTCTCACTCAAGGCATCGGGGGCTCCGGATCAGTAGGAGAACCACTCCGAGTGGCCCATGTTGCCCTCGTAGTCGCCGTATTCGACCATGATGCTGCGGGAATAGAAGTGCCAAAGACTGCCGCTGGTCGGATAGGCGATTTCTTGTCCACTTTCCGAGATGAATGTCGCAGGCCAGGCCGTGTGGGATCCGTAGACCCGCTGGATATAGCGGCAGATCCGGTTTTCGCGATCGCAGGAGCGGATCGACCAGTCCCACTGACGCGGCTCGTCGCGCGGCTCGTAGGAGCGGCCGGTGAACCAGATAACATGAGTCCGGTTCAACCATTCATACTCCGGCAGATTCGTGTCGAGCTTGCCTTCCCCGCCGGGTCCGCCCAACTCGACCGGCACATGGGCAAAGGTGCAGACCCCGAAGGGCGGCAGGCTTGGCCAGGGCGTGATGCGGCGGATCATGGTGCGATAGGCCCGTGCACAGACGGCGCTCGGGGGGAAGCCACCGGCCATGCAGAGCATGATGGCGCAGTCGATGTCATAAGCTTGCGCCTTCTCAGCCGGGCCTCCGAACACCGCCATCACTCCCATTGCAGCTGCCATCGCCTGTCGTTTCATGTCGCTCTCCCGCCAAAGCTGCAGCAACTATCGTGCAATATATAATTATCTGCAATATGTCGTATTGACTCCATATGACTTTATGGATTTAAGCGCAGCAAGTAGAAGGGCTCTCATGGGGAGAGTCCGAACATGCCGATAGCGCGCAACCAGATCCTGATCACCATCGATGGTGTCAAAGACCTGTCCGAGAAGGGCATCGCGTTCCGCTGCCGGTATGAACTCGTGGGGTTCACGGACGATGGCAAGCCGCGCTACCAGTGCATTTACCTGCGCGAGGGCGAGCCGGAAGCCATTCTTGTCTCGACCCGGATCACCCCGCAAGGTCCCGAGCCGCGGTATTTCAACATATGGCCGGGGCTCTTCAAACATCATCTCGAGTTCGGTGACGGGCGCGATCTGCGCTTTGGTCCTGACTACCGCATCACCCTCGAGGAGCGCGGCTGACGTCATCGCGTTCAGCCGCGACGGCACGGCCCGGACATCCGGCTGGACCTTTCATGGCGAACGACCTGCCTGGGCAGGGCTAGATGATAGCACTGAGGCCGAAGTCGTTCTGACCTCGCTTGAGGCCACGCCGCCTTCCAGTCGCGACGGCATCCTCTCCCTGATCCGGACGACTGCCGTCCGCCACCAGGGGAACAGTGCCCTGCGCCGAGCTGGTCTGAGTGCCGACGACTGGCAGATCCTGTTCCGTGCCATGGTCGAGGCCGAAAGCAGCTACAACCCGACCGCCGTCAGCCCCAAGGGTGCTTTTGGTTTGGGCCAGCTGATGCCAGACACGGCCCGCGCGCTCGGCGTCGATCCGCGCGATCCCTCCCAGAACCTCGATGGCGCGGCGCGCTACCTGCTCGCACAACTCGAAACGTTCAACGATATCGACCTGGCGCTCGCAGCCTATAATGCCGGCCCACACCGCCTGGTCGAGTATTCCGGCATCCCGCCTTTTGCCGAGACCCGCGACTACATTATGCGCATCCACCGGATTCGGTCTCGGCTGGCAGGCACGCCTGTTTCCGGGCCAGACATCCGTTTCGCAGACCGCGTGCCTGCTCGCGCGCCCGTCCTCATCGAACTCCAGTAAAACAAGGGAACTTCGCATGCTTCGACATCGCCTCAGCCGCCTCTTGCCAGTCACCACAACCTTGGCGGCTCTCGCAAGCCCTTCTCTCGCGCAGGACTTGTCACCGATCCAGACCATGCTGGAAACCGTCGAGGCTGCGCTGACCGGTCCGATTGGGATCGCGGTTTCCACACTCGCGGTCATCGGTACCGGTTTCATGTGCATGATGGGAAGATTGAACTGGGGTTGGTTCGCATCTGTGATCATTGGTATTGTGCTGATCTTCTCAGCGGGTACCATCGTGGATGGGTTCGCGTGAACCCATGGCAGAACGGTCTCCTCTTTTCCTAGGACTAGCCCGACCACCAAAGTACCTTGGACTTCCCGTCGGCTACTTGGTGGTACTGGGAATGGGGATCGTTCTGCCGTTCATCTGGACGAAATCCCTCCTGTTCTTCCTCATAGGCATCGTCGCCTATCCTATCCTCTGGTTCGTCGCCGACCGCGAGCCGCATTTCTTCGAGGTCCTGCGCGTCTCGTACGGCTCGGTGCGCCCGACGAAGAACCGGGCCCTGCATGGAGGCGACAGTTTTGGCGCTTGATGCAGGCACTCTTTCCACTCACGGAACGGCACTCCTCCAAGCGGGCGGCAGGGAGTTCGCGCGGGAGAGTTATCTCGCGGAACACCTGCCCTATTTCGCGCTCGCGGATGATAATGTCATGGTGCTGCGCGAGGGTGATCTCCTGGCGACCCTGCGCCTTGATGGTCTGAACCCGATGACCACTGAGGACGCCCGGCTCGACGCGCTCAAACGCGCGGTCGCGGCCATCGTCGCCCAGACCGGCAACGCCTTCGGCTTCTACATCCACCGGATTTCCGTGCCGCAGGATCTCGGGATGCGCCCCATCGAGGGCGACAGCTTCGCCGCCGCGATTGATGCGCGCTGGCAGGCCCATGTCAAAGACCTGCGCCCCGCCAAGCGCCAACTCTATCTCAGCGTCATTCGGCGCCCTGATATCTCGGCCCGCATTCCGCTGTTGCGGACGCTGGCCCGAAAGGCCTGGGTCAAGGACCGCGCGACGCGCCTGCAGGAGCTGAACGAGGTCATGGGCTTCTTCGAGGTGGCGCTTGCCTCGGCCAACCCCGTCAGGCTCACGACGTCGGGTGGTGAATGGCTAGGCTATCTCAATACGCTGAACGCGGGTAGCTTCTCTCCCATTGCCTTCGGGCAAAGCGCCTTGCCTCTCTCGCACACTTTGAGCAATTGCCGTGCGACCTTCGATGGCGACGTCGTCACCCTGACCGACGCCGTGACCGGTCAGGTCAAATACGGTGCGCTCTTTTCCATGAAGACATATCCGGCGCTCACGGATGTCACGCTGCTCGACGCGCTCGACCTGCCCCTCGACATCGTGCTCACGAACTCCTTCAGCCCGATCCCCAACAACATCATGGCCGAACGCATCCAGCGGATCATCCGCCAGATGCATGCCTCCGACGATGCCGCCGTCTCCCTGCGTGAACAACTCGGCCAGGCAGCAGACGATCAGGAGGCGGGGCGCATCGCCTTTGGCGACCATCACCTCTCCATCGCGGTATATGCCCCAGACCGCGACACGCTCGAGCGCGCTGCTGCCCAGATCAAACGCGTGGGTCAGGAGATCATGTCCGTCATCGTGCGGGAAAACATGGCGCTGAAAGCCACCTACTTCGCGCAATCGCCCGGTAATTTCGGCTACCGGGCGCGGAAAACGCCGATCTCCTCGATCAACTTCGCGGATTTCGCAGCCCTGCATGGCAGCGTCGAAGGACGGGGGCCGGACCAGTCACCATGGGGTCAGACCATCTCGATCCTGCCAACGGTCGGCACCTCCGGATATCGCTTCAATTTCCACGAGGCGGGAAGCCCCCGCAAGGAACCAACGGTTGGCCATACGCTTGTGCTCGGGCGCACCGGCACCGGCAAGACGCTCACGACGGCCTTCCTTGCGGCTCAGGCACAACGGGTCGGCGCGCGACTCTTCTTCTTCGACAAGGATCGCGGCCTCGAGATGGCCGTCCGCGCCCTTGGCGGCCGCTACAATGAAATCCGGGCCGGTGTTCCCACGGGCCTCAATCCACTTGCGACCGAGACCGACGAGCGCGGTCGCGCCTGGCTTTCGGACTGGCTTGCGACCCTTCTCACACGCAACGGCACGCTCTCGGGCGAGCAATCCCGCCACATCCAGAGCGCGGTCGGCCAGAACGCCGATGCGGGTGCTGCCCTGCAGCGTTTCGCCAGTTTCGAGACCCTGTTTCAATCGCTCGATGACGATGGCGAGCTGCAGAGCCGCGTTGCCGAATGGGCGCCAGGTGGGCGCTTCGGCTGGGTCTTCGACGAACCAGAGCGCGGCGCGGGCCTTAAGCTCACGGGTGACATCGTCGGGTTCGACATGACCGAGATCCTCGACATGACGACCGAACGCATGGCGGTGCTCTCCTACATCTTCCGCCAGATCGAACGCGTGGTCGAGGATCGCCGCCCCACCATCATCGTGCTCGACGAGGCCTGGAAACTTCTGGACGATCCGTATTTCGGAGCACGGCTGGAAAACTGGCTGGTCACGCTTCGGAAAATGAACTGCGTCGTCATCATGATGACGCAATATCCGAGCCAGCTGCGCGACAGCCGCGTCGGCAAGACCATCGTCGAGACGGTGCCGACGCAGATCCTCTTCCCGAACGACCGCGCCACGGTCTCGGACTATGACTTCCTGCGCGTGAACGCCAAGGAGGCGGCACTCTTGGTGCAGCCCACCATCGGCCAACGCATCGCGCTGGTGCGCTCGGCGGGCGACAGCGTCTTCGTCGATGCCGATCTCTCCGCGCTTAGAGGCCTTCTCCCCATCCTTGGCGGCGGCGCCACTGGCGAGGCGCGTGTGCCCGCCGATTGGCGCGCCAATCCCGATTTCTGGAGACATGTGATATGAGTTTGAAACCCCTTCTCGCGCTTTGCGCCGCCGCAGGCCTTCTCGCTGCTTGCGAGACCTACACCGAAAAAACCTCTCCCTGCTTCGGGCGAAACGGCGAACCACAGGTGGCACGTGCTGCACTTTCCTTCGCGAGTTTGAGCACTTCGGAACAGGGTTCAGCCGAACCGAATTGCACCTTTGAGCCCCTCTCCAGTCCTGAATGAGCAGCACGGCAATCATATCCGCAGGGTTCTGCCTCGGGCTTGGTGCCCTGCCCGCGCATGCCCAGGGCGTGCCGACGCAGGACAATTCCGCGATCGGTCGCGCCATCGCGCGGGTGACAGCACTGGCCGAGGATCTGGGCGTCCAGCAGGACAAGGATCGGACCGAGTCGACGCTGGCAGATGTCCAGGCCGACCAGCTGCGCGTCCTTGAGGAGATGACCGCTGCGATCACCGGCCCCGGCTTCGATATCCGCGCGCTCGAGGGCAATGCGGATTTCGGGGTGGCGGCGGTCTATCCCAATACCGATGCGAGCCCGATGAATAGCCGTCTTTTCGGCGAAGGCCGGGAGACGGTGGAGATGATGATCGTCGAGGTCGCGGGTGAGTTCGCAAGCGCTCCGGGTGTGGCCCGCGCCGGTCTCTCGGCTACCCAGTGGCGCTGCCTCTTCCAGGCCCTGATCAAGCAGGAAAGCCGCTTCAACGTTTCAACCGAAAGCCCGGTCGGGGCCTATGGTCTGACCCAGCTCATGCCTGGCACCGCGTCTGACCTTGGTGTCGACCGCTATGACGTAAAAGACAACCTCCGCGGCGGTGCGCGTTACATCACCACCCAGCTCAATCGCTTCGGCAATATCCCCCATGCGCTCGCAGCCTATAACGCGGGGCCGGGCCGGGTCATTGAGTACGGTGGCGTCCCGCCCTTTGCCGAGACCCAAGGCTATGTGCGCAATATCTCCAAATTCTACAACGAATACCTGGCTGTCGTGGGCGGTGCCGATGCGCTCGGCACGCTCTCACTTTCAGACTTTGCGCTCGCCGAATATGCCAGCATCTCCGAGGTCGGCGTCTATTACGCCGCCGACAGCTCCGCCACGACCGAACAGGTCATCAATCGCCTCCGCGCGATCATCCTGCAGATCGACGCGCAACCCAATGCCAAGGCGGCCTGGGAGCTCAACACCTACGCCAAGGCCGAGATCGGCCGCATCCTCAATCTCCGTGTCCGGCTGATGGCGGCAAACCAGCAGCGCGAGGCGGCCTATGCGCAGCACCTCGTTGCGGACCGGCTGGCCGAGCGCGACTTCATGCAGATGGGAGTTTCGGAATGAGACGATATTTTCTGGTGACCACCGCGGTCGTCGCGCTCGGACTCTCTGAGCCCGCCTCGGCTCAAGGCGTGCCGACCTTTGATGGATCACAGCTTGGTCAGCTCGTGGCACAACTCGAGCACATGGCCGAGGACCTGAATGTCCAGATGCAGCAGCTCGCGACCATGCGGCTGGAACTGGAAACCCAGCTGTCGCAGTTGACGAACCTCGAGGCGCAACTGACCTCGCTCATCGAGGGCAGCGGGCTCGGAGAACTCTTTGCCACGGTCGAAGATTTCCGTGCATTGAAAGGCAAGCTAGTCGCGCCGCTCAATACCGCTCAGTCTCTGGCTAGCGGCGATTTTCTGAACGGCTTCAACCCTGGCGCGGAACTCTCGGCCTCGGTTGAACGGGTTCTGTCGGGCAGCGGGTTTACTTCCGAACGTCTAAGCACGCTCTCGGGCTCGGATGAGCCCGCCGACAACCGCATCGCAACTTCGGCCGGGGCCAGCGCCATGCTGTCTGTCGCGGCCGAAGCAAGCCATGAAGAAGCAGGGCAAAGCCTCGAACGGCTCGAGACCATGGTCGGGCTCATCGACGATCAGGACGGCCTAAAGGCCGCCGTCGATCTCAACACCCGCGTCACTGCCGAGCTCGGCATCATCCTGACCCAGATCTGGCGGCTGGAAGCGGCCCAGGGCGTCAGCGCCGGTCAACTCGGCGTCGTCGATGCCGCGACCCTCGCGGACGAGCGCAAGTTCCGCTCGATGGCGGTGGATCCATGAGACAATCCATGACCCGCAGCTTGGCGCCAATCCTGTCTCTTGGTCTCGCAGCACTTGTCTTGGCTGCCCTGCCCTGTGCCGTGCTGGCCCAGACCCCGAGCACGGATCCGTCCAGCGACACGCCCTTCAGCTCGATGGCCATCGCCCGGGACGAGGCCGACGCATGCCGTGTCCCGAAACCGCCCGCCGATCTGGCCGAGACCGCCTATCTGCGCAACGGCTACCGCGCGATCCTGCGCATCCTGATCGCCGAAGAGGCGCTGGCGTCGGAGAGCTGCACCTGCCTCTTGGACACATTCACCTGGGATCAGGCGCTCACCGCCCTGCCCCGGTTTCAGACCTCGGACAATCCGCGTCTGCCCTTCAAGGTGCTCGAGCTCTACGCCACGGCGGACGCGCTCGAGGCTCAAGTTGTGGAGGCCTGTGCGAAGTAAATGGGGGTCATTCGCGACATTCTGAGCCAGGTCGACGCGGCGGTGGATACCGTGGCGCAGGACGGCTTTGTCTCTTCGGCAGGTGCTGTCGGCGATGTGATCTCCGCCGGGGCCGCGCTCCTTGTCGTGCTCCTCGGGATCAACGCGGTGATGCAACTCCGCCCCCTTCCCTTCGGCACCGGCTTTGCCTTTGGGATGAAGGTCGCCCTCGTCGGGATCTTCGCGCAGAGCTGGGACAATTTCAGCGTCATCTATGACATAGTCACGCGCGTGCCCGACTCCGTCGGCGCCTCGATCCTCGCGCTCACCGGGTCGGGCGACGAGGCTGGGGTCTATGAGAGCCTCGACAACATGGTTGCCCGCATCACCGCCTATGGCGACACGATCGGCGACCGGGCGGGCTGGGTCTTCGGCGCGGTCCTGGGTGCCATCTTCTTTGTTCTCTCCGCCGTCTTTGCCGCCGTCACCGCAGGGATTATCGCCTTCGCCCGCATCGTCTTCGCGCTCATGATCGTGATCGCCCCCTTCATGATCGTGACCTCGCTTTTCAAACCGACCCAGTCCCTCTTCGAGGCCTGGACCCGCGCCACCATCGGTTACGCGCTCATGCCAGTCGCCGCCGCAGGCGCCGCAGGCATCATCGTCGCCATCGCAGAGGCCATCGGCGATGCCTCCGCCGACCCAAACGACGTCGAGACCGTCAGCCTCATCCTGCCCTTCCTCGTCATCCTGATCCTCAGCGCCGGAATCATGGCTTCAGTGCCTTACATCGCCTCCAACCTCACCGGCGTTGTCGGAATTGCGTCCAATGCCGTGGGCCTCACGGGCCTCGCACGTCAGGGCTTCGTGAACACGCGGGAGTACGGCACGGGTGCCGCTTCGCGCCTCGGCACCGGCAAATCCCCGCAGGAACTGAACCAGATAGCCAATGCGGGCGTAGTGAAGACCGGCGAGTTGATCCGGCAAAGCCCCGGCGCGCTTCTCTCCGCCGCCAAGGCCTTCCGCAAACCCTGACGTGAAAGACGACGACTTTGATGAAGCTTGTGACCATTTCCTCCGCGCCTGACCGCGACGCTTTCGAGGCGGATTTCATCTACGGGCCGCGGCGGCGTGAGCGCTTCGCCTGGTTCGTTGCGGCGGCAGGCGTGCTGGTCGGCGTGGCCGGCATGGTCGCGGGCGCGAGCCTCTTTCCGCTCAAATCGACCGAGACCTTCGTGGTCGTCGTCGACAAGGAAACCGGCGAGATGGACCGGGCCGCCGCCGTACAGGCCCTGACGCTCTCGGAAAGCGACGCCATCATTCAGGCGAACCTCGTGGCCTATGTCGATGACCGCGAGACCTATGACCTGACCGATGGCGAGCAACGCATCAACTCGGTGCTCGACCGCTCGGATGGCGATGCCGCCCGCACTTTGCGCGATCTCTGGTCCTCCACCAACGAGGACTACCCGATCACCGTCTATGGCCGCGACGCCAAGATCGAGGTGGTGATCAAATCGGTGAACCAGATCGAGCGCGGCGTGGCCCAGGTCCGCTTCACCCGTACGCTGCGCCGCCCCCGCGACACCCGCACCGTGACCCGGTCTTACGTCGCCACTGTCGGCTACGACTTCCAACCCGAAACCCGCCAGCGCCTTCAGGACGTCTGGGCCAACCCCTTGGGCTTCGTGGTGACCTCCTACCGCGTCGACGCCGAGACCCTAGAGAACTGACCAAGATGAAAACCCTGCCCGCGCTCCTTCTGGCGCTTGCCCTTCCTGTTGCTGCCTTCGCCGAGGCCACGCCGCAAGGCGGCCCGCTCGATATCCGCATTCGCACCGCCGTCTATAATGAAAACCAGGTCTACCGGATCGAAACCGATCTTCGGCATTCGACGACGATTCATTTCGGGGCGGGGGAGCGGTTTGAAGCAGTGATCGTCGGCGACACTGAGAGCTTCCAGGTCGATCCAATCCCCGAGCTTGGCAATGTGCTCACGATCAAACCGCATGTGGCCAATGCCTCGACCAACATGACGGTGATCACCAACCGACGCACCTATTCTTTCCATCTGCGCGAGGGTTCGATCCCGAACCGCACCGGCATGTTCTTCGAGGTGCGCTTCCGCTACCCCGATGAGGAGCGCCGCGCGGCGGGTGCGACCCAGCCCAAAGGCTTCGAGGCGCCGAGGAACTACAACTACCGCGTCTCGGGCGAAGGGGATTTCCGCCCCAGCCATATCTATGACGACGGGCGCTATACGTATTTCGTGTTCCTGGAAAACGCCCGTCAGCCCGCCCTCTTCAAGGCCGATGACCAGGGTCGCGAACGCACGGTGAACTGGACCCAGCAAGGCAACACGGTCCGGGTGCTCGGGGTGAACACCTATTGGACGCTGCGCATTGGCGATGAGGCGATCTGCGCCTGGCGCGACGAGAGCGCCATCTATGTGAGCAACTGACCATGGCCGATCAAACCCCTCCCGATCTTCAGGACCGCCTCGATCAATTCAGCCAGCGCGGCAAATCCAAACGCCGGGGCAACGGCCTCGGGGTCGGCGCACTCGCCGCTGCCCTCGCCCTCGGCGGGGCCGGGGTCGCGTACTTCCTGGCCACCGGTCTGCAGGAGGGCGACAGCGCACTCGAGACCTCCGATGTCGAAGCCTTCCAGGACCGCCGCCCCGGCACCGGCGGGCGGCTGGAGTTCCCGCCCGATGAGACCGAGCAACGGGTCAACGATGCGCTGATTGCCGTGGAGGAAGCGCTTGATGTGCCCGCCGCCCCTGCCCCGGAACCGAGCGCCGAAGTGCTGGCCGAGATCGCCAAGCTCCGCGAGGCCCTCGCCGCCAGCCAGGCCGCGCGCAACTCGGAAATCCAGTCCGCCGTCGCGGACCTGCGCGAAGCCTTCGACGAACAGAAGGCGGCTTTGAAAGCACTTATAGCGGAGAAGGAGGCCGAGTTGGCCAACCTGCAGCGCCAGACCGAGACCCGCATCAAAGGGCTGCAGGCCATGCTTGATGCCGAACGAGCGCAACGCGAGGGGCTCGAGGCCGCGCTCGACCGCGAAGGGTTGATCGCCGACCAGCGCCTTCTCGAAGAACGCCGCCGGCAGGAAGAGGAGCAGCGCCTGCGCGAGGCCGAGCGGGTTGCCGAGGAGCTTCTGACCGCGCAGATCAAATCCCCCGCAGTGGTCTATGCCGACGGTCCGCGGGGTGGCCAAAGTGGCGCGGCGGTGGCCGATCCGGCGACCGCTGGAACCGGGGGGCCGGTGCTCTCGGGCAATGAAGCGTTCCTGCAAAGCGCGCGCCCACTCGAAGTGCAGGAGGCCGCCCGCCTCACCCATCCCGAACGCACGCTGACCCAAGGGTCCGTCATCCAGGCGGCGCTCCAGACCGCCATCAACAGCGATCTGCCCGGCTCAGTCGTCGCGGTCGTCTCTGAGCCGGTTCCGGCGTTTTCCGGGGACCGGATCCTCATCCCCCGGGGTTCCCGCCTTTTCGGCCAATATCGCTCCGGGATCGAAATGCACCAGAAGCGCATCCTGATCCTCTGGACCCGCGTCCTCACCCCGGACGGCACTTCGATGGAAATCGCCTCCGTGGGCGGGGACCAGCTCGGGCGCTCGGGCCTCACCGGTCTGGTCGACACCAAGTTCGCCGAGCGCTTCGGCGGAGCGGCGCTGATCTCCGTGATTGGGGCGGCACCGGCCGTAGCGGCCGAAAGCGCCAACAATGAAACCACAAGCATCGTTCTGGGCGATGTCGGCAGCGACCTGCAGGATGCGGTCGGATCGGTCATCGCCGACCAGGTCTCAATCGCACCGACGATCTATGTCGATCAGGGGGCCGCGGTCACCGTGCTCGTTGACAGGGATGTGGTGATTTACTGATGGAGCAGGCATCGCCAGCCTCCTACCTCGAACGCTATCTCGACCCGTTCCGCGACCTTCTAAGGCGTGACGACGTGGTCGAGATCGCGATCAACCCGGACGGCAAGGTCTGGCTCGAGGTTGCGGGTGACGCCACCATGCGCCACGAAGGCCAGACTGTGGATCGCACCACCGCCCTCAACATGGCGCAGACCATCGTTGGCGATGCCAAGGCCCGCGTTTCTGAAAAGAACCCCCTCGTCTCCGGCAAGGTGGAATATGCAGGCCGTCCTCTCCGGGTCCAGGTCGCAGTGCCGCCCGCCATCGATCGCGGGGCCTCGATCACCATCCGCCTTTTCGCCTCCGGCAGCGTCCGGGACTACTCACCCACCTATCTCTTCGGCAAGGCCGTCTCGCTCGATGCGCTCCGCGCCGAGAAAATGAAGAACATCGCCAGTCTCGCCGAAGAGAACCTCGAGGCCGCGCTGCAAACCCTGGTCGAGGCGCGGCTCAACGTCCTGATCAGCGGCGGCACCTCGACCGGCAAGACCACCTTCGCCCGCCACCTTCTGACGCATGTGGGTGAGCACGAGCGGCTGATCACCATAGAAGACGCCTTCGAGCTTTTCCCCGGCCAGCCGAACACCGTCGCCCTTCTGGCCGACCGCGGTGCCGGGTCGCAACGCAGCGCCAACGCCCTCCTCCAAGCCTCCCTCCGCATGCGACCGGACCGGATTATCGTCGGCGAGCTGCGCGGCGCCGAGGCCCTGACCTATCTCGAGGCGATCAACACCGGCCATGGTGGGTCGGTTTCAACCATCCACGCCGAAACCGCGGGACTGGCCATCGACCGGCTGGCGATCATGGTGCTGCAGGCAGGGACGCCGCTGACATTCGCCGAGGTTCGGGAATACATCCGGAAATCCATCGATGTGATCGTCCAGCTCGGGCGGGCCGAGGGGAAGCGGGGGATTACGGAGTTCTATCTGCCGGGGTCGAGAAAACTACCGACATAGACGGCGCGATGCAGCCGTTTGCAACGCTGAACTGAACGTCCGCAAGGCGAAGTGTAGCGTTCACGCCAAAAGGAGACAGCTGACGTATTAGCAACGGGCAGCGGTGACACTCCGGACCTTGGGGCGTTGAAGGAGTATCGCACAATCTCTTTGACCGCAGCGCGAAGAAAAACCTAACTATCTGAATTACGTATGATACTCTCTATGCGAGCAGCAGCGGGGTCGGCACAACCACCCTAAAACGAAAGGAGGCGACCACTGACTCAAGTACTTCCAGAAGATTTGGTTAATATAGTTTCGGGCGATCCAGAAGAGTTGGGTGTTCATCTCCAGCTTGTTAAACGGGACGTGCTCTTGAAAGATTGCGTGGCCCGTCTACACTGTCATTGCCTGACTGTGGATGGGAACGGACGCGTCAAGCCGGAGCGTCTTGCGGAATTTATGCGCAACTCAATTATCGATTATGCCGTCCCGAAATCGCGGTTGGATGATGCGCGGGCGCGGGACGCCAGATTCAAGTCCGGAAGCGCGGTTGCAGCCCTGCACCACGAGGCAATCGGCACTTTTACGGACCTTGCCAATACTGGCGAAGGCGGCGAGATGCTGCTCTTCCTACTCGCAGAGCGCTTTCTCAAGGTTCCTCAGGTGCTCTGTAAGATGGACCTTAAGACCGACTCTCACATGCACTATCATGGTGCGGACGGCGTCTATGCTTCCGTAAACGAAAACGGCCTTCTCAAACTTTTCTGGGGCGAGTCAAAGGTGTATGGCGACCCTACAGCGGCCATAAGAGATTGCCTTTCATCACTTGCCCCTTTCCTCGTGGAGACGGACCACGAAGGCGCTGATCGCGAGCGGGATCTCGTGCTCCTCAGCGACAAAGCCGATCTCAGTGATCCGGAACTTACGGCCGCATTCCGGAAATATTTCGACCGAACCTCACCGCTATCGAACAGGGTCGAATATTGCGGGATCGCGCTTATCGCCTTCGATGCGGATTTCTATCCGAAAGATGATGCAAAAGGCATCGGGGAGGACATCCTGAAGGCGGCGAATGACGAAATGGAAAAATGGGTGAAGAATGTAAAGAACAGACTATCGGTGGAGAAACTCGACAAATTCGACATTCAGTTTTTCTGCGTGCCAGTGCCTTCGGCGGATGGGTTTCGCGCATCGTTCCTTAAGGCGCTGGGTATTAAGAAATGAAAGATACCGAACTCTTTGATTGGCTGACGGGTGAGGCGCTTCGTGATGATATTATTAGGTTGACTCAGATCACAGTGGCGACTGAGATAACAAATCTGGACGCAATCCATGAATCCGCTGACCCAAAGAAGAGCTTTGACTGGCAGCAGCTTCTTTTGGCCGGAAGCCTTTTGGCCAGATCAACCGAACGAACGCATCAGGAGGCGGCGCTGCGGATCGCAACCGCTGCCGTCACACTCGAAACTTCGCCGGAAGTGCGGGATGCGGGGGCTGTCCTCCTCGAAAAGCTGTCCAATCGCAGGTCCGTCGAGCTGGCAATACTGCGAAACCGGATCGCTCCCGATCTTGAGGGCAGACTGGGCGTGTCGATGCGCCTTGAAGCCAACAGAAGACGTTTCGAGGACTCGATACTCCTTGAATCGAGCGGAAAATGGATAGGCGTCAACGATTTTCAGAAAGAACTATGGGCGGGCGCCTCTTCCGGCGCCGGCTGGCTTTCAGCGTCCGCGCCAACCGCGTCCGGAAAAACTTACCTCGTTTTGCAGTGGCTACTCGATCACGTTCGCACGAGCAAGACAAAGATCGCCGTTTACCTTGCCCCAACCCGGGCTTTGGTGAGTGAGATTGAACTCAGTCTGAAGGAGCTATGTCAGTCGGAGACCGGCATCGAGATCACGTCGCTACCGCTGACGGAAGTTTATTTCTCATCTACGACGGGAGACAAGAAAGCCGTCTTCGTATTCACGCAGGAGCGTTTGCACCTGCTTGTCAATCTTCTCGGGGAGGACTTCAGTGTAGACCTTCTCATTGTTGATGAAGCGCACAAGATCGGAGACAATCAGCGTGGTGTAATACTGCAGGATGCAATCGAGCGGGTGTCTCGGCAGAACCCGATGATGAAGGTCGTGTTTGTAAGTCCTTCGACACAAAATCCCGGAGAACTGCTTGAGGATGCGCCGAACGATATGCCGAAAACGTCGGTCAATACCGATATGCCAACCGTTCTGCAGAACGTGATCCTAGCCGAGCAAGTGCCTCGGAAGCCCAAGGAGTGGTCGCTGGACCTTGTCTGGGGCGATTCACCCATACCACTGGGCACGCTTAAACTGTCAAACAAGCCTGCGGGCCTGAAAAAAAGGCTGGCGTTCATCGCAGCGGCGGCAGGCGGTCGCGGCGGCACACTGGTTTACTGCAACGGCGCGGCTGAAGCGGAGGACGTCGCGCTCCTTATCAGCCAGTTGGAAGGCTCGGAGAAGACAGATGATCAGGAATTGCTGGACCTGGCTGATCTGGCCCGCAAAGGGGTCCACCGTAATTATCAGCTCGCGCCGCTGGTCGAACGTGGTGTCGCTTTTCACTATGGAAACATGCCCTCTCTCATCCGCACCGAGGTTGAGAGGCTGTTCCGCGACGGCAAGATAAGATTTCTTGCCTGCACCTCGACGCTGATTGAAGGAGTAAATCTCTCTTGCAGGACCATCGTTGTGCGCGGTCCCCGGAAGGGCCGTGGGAACCCGATGGAGCCGCACGACTTCTGGAACCTCGCGGGACGGGCCGGTCGCTGGGGAAACGAATTCCAAGGCAATATTATCTGTATCGATCCAAAGGATGAGAAAGCATGGCCCGTCGGCGTGCCGAAGCGCTCACGCTACCCGATCAAGAGAGAAACTGACGTCGTTATATCTTCCACCGATGAACTGGCTGCGTATCTTGAGAACAGAAACATCGACTCTTTGGCCGATCTTGCGCAAGGCGAAGAATTCGAACAGGTCGGGGCTTACCTCCTCAATACATATATTCGTCTTGGTACGCTTTCCGATGCCGGATTTGCGAAACGGCATTCTCCAGATGCGCTCCGGAAACTCGATAGAAGCCTCGAAGGTATTTCGGCGCTGATCAATATTACGCAGGATGTTCTAGTAAGACATCCAGGCGTCAGCGCGGTGGGCCTACAGCGTTTGCTGGAAGCTTTTCGAAAGTACGAAGGCAATATCGAAAATCTGCTGCTCGCGCCTTCGGAAAGCGTCGATGCGTACGACAGGTACGTCACCGTCATGCGACGGATTAACGCAAATTTGTATCCTGTCTTCCTGCCAGACAGTCTCATTCCCCTGCACGCGCTCGTGGTTGTCGAGTGGCTGAAAGGATTGTCTTTGGCTGCAATTATCAGGAAGCGTATAGAGTATCAGCAGCGAAACAACAGATCGTTCAAGCTTCCAGTGCTCATTCGCGAAACGATGAGCATGGTGGAAGAGACAGCAAGATTCAAGGCACCGAAGTATATTTCCGCCTATATGGATGTCCTCCGCCTGTTCTTAACTGAAGCCGAGCGCGAGGACCTGATTGATGAAGACTTTGACATCGGGATAGCGCTTGAGTTTGGCGTCTCCAGCATCACGCTTCTCTCATTAATGGAACTAGGGCTTTCCCGCATGTCTGCGGTGGCCTTGTATGAGAAGATTGCGCGCGACGATCTGGACAAGGAAGGTTGCCTGGCCTGGATTAATCAGCATGGCCCGAATTTCGCCGGGATGGACCTGCCTAACCTTATCGTCAGGGAAACGCTGCAGGTATCGGGCCTTGATGATCCGGAAGCGGGCCACGAATTCAGCGAATAGAGTAGAGAGGAAGCGATTATGCCCGCAAAGCCAGTAGAGATCGGATCGCTCTCATTCGCGAGGAAAGGAGACGCAAACGACTTTTTTAGGGATATGCTGTACAAATATGAACTGGGTGACAAGGTAACCAATGAAGACGCCGAAATACTAACGCATCTCATGCATATGCATCCCGAAGCCGCCGAAAAGATCGGCCCGGGAATTGAAAGCTTCAGTGTAAGAACGGCGGATTACGGAACGCGCTGCTTCTGGGTCAACCGCGTCGATGGAACGACAGAAAAATTCTCCTTTCGAGCGTGTTACTGATCATCAACACAGAGCTGCCATCGGCTATCGCTCATTAATTGGCTCGTATTCGAGTTTATGCTCTTCCTAGTGTGCGGTGACCTGCCACTGGGCTCTGATCAAGCCATGACTGGTGCCCGGTTGGTCTTAAGCTGCCTACGGATTCTGGACCGCCGAAAGGTGGAGGATCCGGTTGCCGAAAACAAACGCGAAATACATGCTATGCGAAATCTTCTTCTCTAAAATTCAATCTTAGTTCTGCGCCACAGCTGCCCTATACCCTCGCTGCTTTTTGCTAGCATGGAGCTTCATGAGCGCCGTGACAGCCTTGCCCTCGTCATCATGAAATTCGATCATCATCTGCCCTCGAAACCCGATACGGCCCCATTCCCGCACGAGGCATGCGCCGCCAAACAGGTCTGGTTGAACACTCATTCTATAGAAGCGCCGCATGTTGATAGACAGGTCGACCCGCTTGAGATCGACGTAAGCGCTGTCGCCACCCCACGCCTGTTCAGCTTTACGGGGTGAAGTTCCAAGGTAGCAGCTCGTCGATCCTGCTGGCCGGGTGACCGGCGGCGATGGCTTCCAGGGTCGCCTTCAAATAGGCAAAGGGCGCGACGCCGTTGATCTTCGCGGTGGCTATCAGGGAGGCGATGCGGGCCCAGGTGCGGCCGCCCTCGTCGTGGCCGGCGAAGAGTGCGTTCTTTCTTGTCAGGGCGATCGGGCGGATCAGGTTTTCGACGGCGTTGGAGTCCATCTCGACGCGGCCGTCGTGGAGGAAGGTCTGCAGGCCGCCCCACTGGCGGTGGATGTAGGTCAGCTTCTCGCCGAGGCGCGACTTGGCCGAGATACGCAGACGCTGTGCCTGCAGCCAATCACCGAACTCGGCCACGAGGGGCGCGCTGCGGGCCTGACGGGCCGACAGACGTTGGCCCGGGCCCATGCCCCGGATCTCGGCCTCGATGCGGTAGAGCTCAGCGATCCGGCGCAGGCCCTCGGCGGCGATTTCCGAGCCGTCGCGGTCGAAGACCTCCTTCAGCTTGCGCCGCGCATGCGCCCAGCAGTGGGCCACCGTGATCGGCGCGCCGCCCTTGCGGGACGGGCGCGTCAGCCGGTCATAACCGGTGTAGCCGTCGAGCTGCAGGATACCGTCGAAGCCCTGAAGGATCTGTTCCGCGTGGGCGCCGGCGCGGCTGGGCTGGTAGGTGAAGACGACACCGGGCGGGTCTTCTCCGCCCCATCCGCGATCATCGCGGGCCAGGGCCCAGAGGTAGCCGGTCTTGGTTCGGCCGCGTCCGGGGTCGAGGACCGGAGCCGTGGTCTCATCCATGAACAGCTTTCCGGAGGACTTGATGTGTTCCGCCAGCCGGTCGACCACGGGGCCGAGGTGGAAGGCGGCGGTGCCTGCCCAGTCCGCCAGGGTGCTGCGGTCGACTTGGATGCCGGAGCGCGCCAGGATCTGGCCTTGGCGGTAGAACGGCAGGTGGTCCGCGAACTTCGAGACCAGCACATGAGCGATGGCGCCCTCGGTCGGCAGACCGCCCTCGATCAGCCGCGGCGCGGCGGGCGCCTGGGTGACCCCGTCCGAGCAAATGCGGCAGGCATACTTCGGCCGGATGTCGACCAGCACACGAAGCTGCGCAGGCACGATGTCCAGACGTTCGGTCCGATCCTCGCCGATCTGGTGCATGCGGCCGCAGCCGCAAGGACACTCAAGGCTCGCCGGTTCGATGACACGCTCGATGCGCGGCAGGTCCGCGGGCAGATGGCCGAGATTGCGCTGCCGTGTCGCGCGCGGGGTCTGGGTGGAGGGGGCGGCCTGCTCCCTGCGGGTCTCGACCTCGGCGACGGCGGTTTCCAGGTCTTCGAAGGCAAGCTGCCGGTCGTCATCACTCAGCTTCTCGGACCGTTTGCCATGCACGACATGGTTCAACTCGGCCACGAGATGCTCGAGCCGCCGGTTGGCTTCCTTCAGGGCGCCGTTTTCCTGCAGCACCGCCAGAACGGCGGCGCGCTGGCTCTCAGGGATCGCGGACAGGTCGATGGGCGGGGCGTCGGGCATGGCTGGATTATACCGGGCCCGGGGCGCCAATGCCCGGTTATTCAATAGGCTGAGTCACTCTGCCACAGCCGGTCGGCGCACCTCCAGAGATCGAACCCTGCGCCAGTCCAAACCGGCAAACAGGGCCTCGAACTGCGCCCGGTTCAGGGTCATTGCCCCATCGCGGATCGCGGGCCAAGTGAAGGTGTTTTCTTCCAGCCGTTTGTAGGCCATCACGAGTCCGCTGCCGTCCCAGAACAGGATCTTCAACCGGTCGGCGCGCTTCGACCGGAACACGAAGACCGTGCCCGTGAACGGATCCTCGGCAAGCGTCGACTGCACGAGCGCTGCCAGGCCGTCATGGCCTTTGCGGAAGTCCACCGGTTTTGTCGCAACCAAAATCCGGAGGCCCTGTGAGGGCATCAGCATGGCGAGGTCCCGAGCGCATGCGCGATCTCGGCGATCCGGGTCGCGGGCGTGCCGGGCGCCAGCTCGATCCTGACTTCGCCTGAGACGATCCGGATCACCTCTTTCGGTGCCGCCATGTCCGGTTCCGGCAGCACCTCCGGCACATCGCAGACTACCAGCGGGGCGAAGACCGGTTCGTCCAGCTCCGCTGCTGGCAACACCAGCTTCCCCTGCTTCGCCAACCGGCGCCAGGCCGACAGCTGGTTTGGCAAGACTCCATACCGCGCCGCCACGCCATTCACTGTCGCGCCCGGTTCGAGCGTATCCGCCACTGCCCGGGCCTTGGCTTCATCCGGCCACCGCCGGTGACCCGACGCGTAGATCTCCACGCCCAACGATTTGAGAAACGAATTTGTAGTGCACATTGCGAAACGCACTCCCCACTGTGAGATGTGCAAGATCTCGCAGTACGGGATAGGCGCTACAACGTGGGGCCGGGACAGCGCTTACAGATCGACTGTCGTAGGGAACACTTCCATTTGCTGCATCTTATCCAACATATTGGGCAATCCCTTCTCATGTGTCACAATATCAGGTAGACATATGTGTTTCCACTATGTTCTAATTTTTCCCGACTCGGGCGAAACATTTCCGCTGCACTCTCCCCTAGCTTGGCAGAACTGCTGCAGGTTTAGGACTTCGACTGTACTTCGTGTTCTTGAATAGGGCGACAAATGGTAAAGAACATCTGCATATTCTCGGACGGAACCGGCCAGATGGGTGGCGCCAGGCCGGACCAACGGCTGTCGAATGTTTACAAGATGTATAGAGCCATGCGTCCCGGCCCAGATTCACCAATTAGCCCGAAGGACCAAGTGGCTTTTTACGACCCGGGCTTAGGGACAGGAGAACGCGGTGGGTTTTTCGGTCGGATCAAGCCGATCCTGGAAAGCGCCGTCGGAACTGGCATCGACCACAACATCATCGATTGCTACGAGCAGATCATCGCCCATTACGAGCCCGGCGACCGAGTGTTGCTGTTCGGGTTCTCGCGCGGGGCCTACACAGTAAGAGCACTGGCAAACGTTATGAACCTCTGCGGTGTCCCGACGCAGATGCCGGATGGTTCGCCGGTCCCGCGTCACGGTCCCGGATTGCGCAAGATCGCCAACGACGCTGTAAAATTCGTGTATAATCAAGGTGCTGGAAAACCGCGCGGACAAGAACCTTACTTCAAGAACCGTGAAGAGCTCGGCAAACGATTCCGCAAGAAGTATTCGAGCTTTCCTCTTGTTGGCGAAGACAATCAGGGAAACGTTCAGCCAACATTCATCGGGGTCTTCGACACGGTGGCATCACTGCGAACGGCAGTTGTCCGCACCTTGGTCTGGGGCGTCACGTTCGGGGTCGGGGCGGCTTTTGCCGCAGGCGTTGCACTCGGGTGGTCTTGGCTTTTGGTTGTTCCACTCGGCGCACTACTAGCTGCGCTTCTTTGGCAGCTTGGTTCCCTGTTGCTCGACAACTTCAAATACTTCTCGGACGATCCCGAGCGCAAACTGAAGCTCTGGCGCCCAACGGATTGGCCGCAGATGCTCAAGACAGGTCACTTCGCGGCGTGGAACAAGCGCAACTACGACAAGTGGCTGGATCCCGATGTCCAACACGCCCGTCACGCCATGGCGATCGACGAGGACCGTGCGGACTTTCCAAGAGTCGGATGGGCATCAAAAGCGGCCGCGATTGAGACCAAAGATCGAGAGCCGAAGTGGCTGAAGCAGGTCTGGTTCCCAGGCTGCCATAGCGACATTGGCGGAAGCTATCCAGAGGCAGAGTCCCGCCTGAGCGACATCGCCCTCGATTGGATGGTCGACGAATTGAAAGACTGCGTTCCGTCGATCCAGATCAACGAGAACGTCTTGAACCGCGCCCCTGACCCTCTGGGTTTGCAGCACCGCGAAGACGCGATGGTAGCATTTGGCCCCCTCCGCATCCGCTGGAAGAAGGGAATTCGCGCAGTTGGCGACGACTTCCCACTCCATCCTTCAGTCGAAGAGCGCATGCGAGCCAAGGCCGTCGCCCAGTGTGGCGAGGTTAAGCCCTACCGACCTGCCCAGTTGAAAGAGCGACGCGACTTGAAATTCTACTACGACGAATAGGGGACTAGTCGACGGCGCTCACCCGCCCAACAATTCCTCGATGAAATCCTCCTGCCGGTCGAGCGCCGCCTCCCATTCCTTCGGCACGGCCGCTTCCCGCTCGAGCGTCTCCGGCTCTGGTTGCCCGCGCCCGGCCTCCAACGCCATCACGCTCATAGAGCGCGCCTCGCGGCGCCGTGATCGATCCCGGACAGGCGCGCGTTCGGCTGGTTTCGCCTGCTCGTCCGCGCCGACCTCGTCACCACCGTCGCTACCCCAAGGCCCCACACCCTGCACGCTCGGCGGATAGGGGAAGGGCTTGCCCTCCTGTCGTGCCAGCATCTCCTTGAAGAAGGGATCATCGTAATACTTGATCCGGCTCGCCTTGATCGGATGCTGGGGCGAGGCGAGGATGATGACCTCGTCGGGGTCCATCAGGCGCGCTTCGGTCTCGGAAAGCAGCGGCCGTTCTTCCAGACGCGCCGAGGTCGAGGTTGCGCCGAGGAAACCCTTGTTGCGGCCATACATCCGGGTGACCGCCTCGCGAGTGGTGCTGCCGACGGCGGCGGAGACCTCCTTCACGGTCCGCTGATCCCGAGGGGTGATGTAGAGCTTCAGCCCTGCCCCGTTCTCGAGACTTTCGCGGCCCTCGGGCCCGTAGATGCGATCAAGCGAGGCCAGTGACTGCGCGATCATCGCGACGCGGCCGCCATAGCTCGCCAGTGAATGGATCGCGCGCTCGAGATAGGGCATCGCCCCCATCTGCTGGAATTCGTCGATCATCATCATAACAGGCCAAGGCTCGTCCGGGCCAGGTTCGTTCAGACGGATCGAGGCAATGAGATCGGCGAACATCAGGCGCAGAAGTGGCGCGAGGGTTGCGATGTGATCCTCGGAGACGGCGATGTAGAGCGACTGCGGTTGCTTCCGAAAAGTCGAGAAATCGAAATCACTCGCCTCGGTGGCGGAGCGGACCGCCGGGTTGTCCCATTGCTTGAGACCGGCGGTCATCAGCGCCTGGATGTTCGAGGTCAGGAGCCGCGACGAGGCCGAGGCCGCGTTGGTCCAGAGCTCGCGCAGGATGTCTTCCTCGGCCTCGTCGGCATAGGTCTTGTACTGCGCGTTCTTGTATTCGCCCCCGGCGACGATCTTGTTCACCGCGCCAAGGTTTGGGGTGCCGCGCTGGATGGCCAGCAGGCAAGCGGCGACAAAGATCGACTTGCCAGCCTCGGAGAAAGTGTCGAGTTGCTTGTTGTCCTTATCGAGGAAGAGGTCAGCGAGGATCGAGACCTCGGTGAAACGCTGCGCGAAGCTCGGGGCCTTGGCGATCCGGGCGAGCGGGTTGTAGCGATGCGTGGCATTGGCCCAGTCGAAGGGGCTGAAGCGATAGACCTCGTCTCCGTTCAGCGCCCGGAGCCGGGCGGTCTTCTCGAAGTTCTCGCCCTTCACATCGAGCACCACGACCGAGCCCGCGAAACTAAGAAGGTTCGGGATCACGAAACCCACCCCCTTGCCGGCGCGGGTCGGGGCCACCATCATCACATGCGGGATGGTGGTCGAGGAGATGAACTCGGCCTTGGAACTCGGCGCGCCAAGCTTTCCGCAGACGAAGCCCTTGCCCGGGGCCTGCAGCATGTCGTTCTTCTTCAGTTCGGCTTTCGTCTGCCAGTGTGCCGAGCCGTAGTCGTCGCGCTCCTTCTTCCAGGTCCAGGCCAGCGCCAGAGCGCCGAGGCCGATGGCCCCGAAGCCGACGGCGCCGAAGCCCACCTTGAAGGCTTCGGGATGCGCCGCACGGGTGCTGGCGCTCGCCTTCCAGAGCGCCAACATGTCGAAACTATGAAAGCCGGTTTTCAGGGCCAGGGTCAGGTAGAAGGCGGCGACGATGGTGCCGATGACGGCGCCGCAGATCACACCGAAGAGGAGAGCGGCCCAGAGGGGAAGTGTCTTGGTCATGGTGGTCATCTCCCCCTTAGAACTCCATCTCGTCATCGAGACCGCGGTCGCGGCCAAGATCGCGCCCCAGCTCCTGCGCTTCCTGCTGGCCGCGCAACCGCGCCACTTCGGTCGCCTTGTCCTGCTGCAACGCGGCGGCACGGTCGGTGAAGACCTGGTCGCCCGTTTCCTCAAACGTCATTTCGAGGAACTCCTGTGTGACGGTGATCTGGTCGAGCTTGCTCGGCAGGGCCGCATCCAGCACCTCGTAGTTGCCACGGCGAAGCTCGGCCAAGCCTTCCTCGCCCAGTTCCTTAAAGAGCTCGGATTGCAGGGTCCGCTCGACAATCTCTTCCTGCTCCTCGGTGAGCTTGCCGTCTCGCAACATGTCGGCGAGGTCCGGCAGGTAGGGATTGGGCGTCCGGTCATCTTCGTCGATCAGCGGCAGCGTCGCCTCCTCCTCGTCCGAGAGGGTCCGGCCGATCTCGACGCCCAGCTCCTTGGCGCTTTCCATCAGCGCGTCCATGACACCGTCGACTTTTTCCAGCGCGGCATCCAGTTGGTCGTCGTTGGCGGTTTCTACGCTCAGACCGTCTTTCGCCAGCACCGCGTTCATGTCGCGTTCGACCCAGTCCTGCGCCATGCCGTAGTTCCGCGTGCCGCCCGCCGTGATCCGGGCCACCAACTCCTCGCTGTCCATGCCTGCCTCTTCGGCACTCTCGAGCACCTCACGCAACCCCTCGTCATTGCCGGACTGCAGCGCGCCGATCAGCACCTCGCTGCCCGCCCCCGGGGGATAGGATTCTTCGAGCTGCTTGCCGAAGCGCGCCCGCAGTTCCGGGTCCGGCACCATCTGCGAGAGATCCGCGATGATCGGCGCGGCCTTGGCTTCAAAAGCGGCACGTTCGGCCGGGTCCAGTTCCTCGGCCTTGAGCCTCAGCGCCTCGATCGTGCGCTCGGAATAGTCGATCGCGTCACCGACGGTCTTGATGTCCTTCATGTCTATCTCTCCTTCGGTGAAGCTCCATGGCGTGCCGGAGCCAAGCCCGTCCGCCATGCCGCGGACCGCACGTGCCATGTGACGCTGGTCCATCCGGTCCAGCAGGTCGGCGAGGTTCTTGTAGTCCTTGGCGAAGCCCACCACCTGCGCCTGCGCGATGGCGGATTCCGGGGCCGTCATGACGATCTCGCGCGGCAGGCGGGCCTCTTCCTTGGCGCGGTAGATCTCCTCGATCCCGGCGGGTTTCTCGAAAATGCCGCGCTCGAGCCGCGTGGTGGCATCAAGCATCACACCGTAGCGTTCCGCGATCTCGGCCTGCTTCTCACGCATCAGCTGAGGCGACATCACGCCTTCGGCCCAACACGAAAACCAGGTCCCCTTCTCGACGCCGCGATTGTTCAGGATGATATGCGCGTGCTTGTGCGCCCGGTCGTCATGGACCGCGAGCACATAGTCCCACTGATCGCCGTATTCACCGCTCTCGAAGAAATGCTCTGTCCAGTCCATGGCGATGTCGCGCACCTGGTCGACGGTCACATCGGTCGGGAAGGACAGAAGCATGTGCGAGGTGAAGCCGAGCTTGGTCGAGCCGCGCCAGGTCTCCGCCCAATCCTCGATGATGTCTTCTTTCTGCTCCTCAGAAAGCACCGCCGCATCGGTCAGCGCATTGGTCATCGTCGAGTAGGTATAGACCGCCTTGTCGTTGATGTAGGATATCTGCGCCCCAAGGGACGCCCGCGTCTTGCAGCCGCCGGACCGGATCCGTTTGAAGACCGCCGCCCGGCTCTGACCCGACGCCGCCTTCAGCGCATTGCGCGCCGACATGGACCCAACGCGCGCGAAACTGCGACCCTGCCGATGCCCCGCCAGCCGCGCGTCGATCCGCGCCGCGGCCTGGCCCCGGATGCGCTCATCCTCCCAGAGCCGGCCCATGACCGAGGCGTAGAGGGCGAGCGGGTCAGCCATTCCTGACGAGCCTCAATCCACGCTCGAGCGTGCGCGGGCTGTCCTCCAGAACCGCGCTCTCCGCCCCCTGCCCTTTTTCCTTTTGCGGCCACTCCTGATGGCGCAGCGCCTGCGCCGCATCCTTCATCCGGCCCATCTCGCGGCTCATCGACTGCGCCAGATCGAGCAGCTCGATCAGCACCGCGCGATCCGCCTCGGAGACCTCCAACCGACCGCGATGCACCGCCTTGGCGAGCACCAGCCCGGCGTCGCTCACATCCTTCGCCTGACGCCAAGTGGCGCAGAATTCCGCGACCAGATCACGCGGCACATCGAGGAATCCGCACCGCCCGCGCAGCACCGCATTGAGCGCCTGAGACCGATTGGCATAGCCCCGCGCGCGCCACTCCGCATCGAAGGCATCGAGCTCGGATCGGCTTGCCCGGAAGGCCACTGTCTCACTCGGATCGCGCACCGCGATCCCCTCGCCCGCCTCCTCTTTCGCGAGCCGGTTCACATGACGCGGAGAGATGCCAAATGCCGCCGCCAGGTCCTTCGCGCTTTCGCCCGCCGCATAGCGCCGCGCGACTTCGATGCGCTCTTCCAGCTTCAGGTTTTTCGCTGACCTCGGCACTAGGGCGTTCTCCCGCTTCCAAGAAAAGGATGCATGCGCAGACGCGCGCGAGGCAGCGATTGCCTGCAATCGCGTTCGCGTGCGGCGGAGCATTCAGCTTTGCGGGAAACGCCCACGACAGACCCCTCGGACAAAATGTGCAAACATTGGCCATATCCTGCCAACGTCTTCCTTCTCTCCTTCGCTTATACTTCAATACATCACATTGCGCAATATTACGTTTTGTATGTCGTGTATTTTTGCCAACATCGGACACTATCAAGACCCCGCGTCGCAGCGCGACATGGAACGGGACCCGCCCACATCGATGCAGGACAACCAGGTCGAAAAAGCTTCCGAAACTTGCGTTCAAGACGCACGCGACGAAAGGCAAACCGAACGCTCGATCCGGTCACGGATCGGGCGCCAGCAACACGGAAACTGCCCGCGAGAGATAGCGCGGGTCACACCCTCTGCGGGCGTCGCGATGCTTCTGACAGACGGCGTCAGACCCCTGCGGGTTCGAAGACCCGCAGGGGTGTCTGGGTCAGTGACCCAGTCCCTGAGTGCGCAGGTCGTCGTAGCGGCTGCGGGCGATCAGCGCCTCGGTCTCGAGGCTGTCGAGGGTCTCGGGATGGGCGTCTTCGTCGAAGGCGGCGAGGTAGGCATCGAAGGCCATGTCGGCTTGCAGTTCGGCGAGGTCGATGGATTGTTCGAGTGTCATGGTGTGATCCTTTCCGTTGATCGTCGTTGGACGGATCGTGGAAAGGACCGGGGGCATAAGATCGGGCTGCACCCGGCACGGGGCGGAATGAAATGGAGCACGCCGGGGGCAGGTTTGTTGTGAGCGATGCCCAGCAGCGCTCAAGGCGTCAGCCGTCCAGAAACCTGCCCCCGACGTTGCCGGCCGCTCGACCCCGAGCTACCGATCTCTAAGGCCAACAGGTCGACGGAAAGGCGCGCGGCGGTGACACGGATTGGAGACGATGCCCTCCAGACGCATGACGTTCATCTGCGGATTGCACCCTCGCGGCACAGGGTGAGTTCGGCGCCCCTGGCTGCTTCGCCAAGACGACCCAAGCGCGGGTCGCTCGAATGAGAGAAGGGGTGTGCTTGGCTCGCTCAGCGGGCTCCCAGTTCTCCCTACGGACATTTGGCTCAGCCTCCACCGCGCGTGATCCACGCTGTCACTGAACTGAAAGATCGAAGCCGCGTCCGCGACCTATCCGGTCAGACGACCCGCCTCTGCGTGCGCGTCCGAAATATTCCGTATTCTTCGGACATCGGCTTTTTGGCCCGCCCATCAGGCGCACCCAAGAACGAGAAATAACCAGACCGCCGGAGCGGTCTGGCCGTTGGCTTAGGCTGCGTCTTTAGGACCCCAGGGGATGACGGCCTGCAGGGACAGATCGTCCTGGTTCGCGGCCTTGCCGAGGTTGGCGTTGAACCCGTGGTCGCGGATGGTCAGAGTGTAGTAGTCAGCGCCGGTCTCCTTGTTCTGCTTCTTCCAGATGCCGCCGCACTCGACCAGCTTGCCACGCGGGGAGCGGCCGAGGACGCGGTGCGTGGGGGCCATCGGGTTCGAGCTCGCGACGGGTTCGACCGTGATGTCGAGGTCGAAGGTCAGAGTCGAGATGGAGCCGACGCCCTTGGCGGTCTCAAAGTCGGTGCTGGTGAATTTGATGCAGTTCGTGGTCATTGCTCTTCTCCTTGTTTGCGTTGCAATGATGGTCACCTTGCAGCTGGCCAAGGCCCGGCCACACCGAAGGCGGAGCGCAGCGGAGAGGGGCAGACGCCGGTCTTTTTGGCTCGCGAGGAATGACCCGCAGGGTCAGGGGAAAAAGATCGGCGACAACCTTTGTGGGCGGGACGACAGCTGCGACCAGCATGTCATGCAACTCAGACAAAGGGAGAAGTGCGGTGGCCACGAAGGAAACTGGGTGAACTTCCGACAAGGATGCGGCGGGGTGCGGTGTTTTCTCCGTCCTATTGCCCCGATCCGAACCCGAACAAGGCAGAGCTTTCCCTGACCCTGTCTCATGTGCCGCGACGGCTGGTTTCCGTGGCAACGCGAAGTGGATTGTCTGAAAGAGCAGCCGGGAGACCGTCGAAGCATCGATACTGTGCTCGGCTCACCGGGATTTCGAACGGACCCTCCGCGGCAGCCCGACAACTTGCGATCCGCACAGCACGAGCATTGCCGGCCTTGTGCCAGCTTCGGCCAATGCGATCATGAGGTCGTCGACCATCGTTTGCGACCCAGGATGACGGGGCGGCACAGCATGTCCGGCAAAGCACGGAACAACACCGGCCGAGACGCGAGGCAAGAGATCACTGATGTCACGCGTCCGCCCCAGCGACCGTAACCGGAATGGCCGAGATGAAGCGTTGCCACGACCATGCGACGGCTGGTCGGACTGGCTCCGAAGGAGACGGCATGGCCATCAGCACGTCTCAGGGAGAGGCGGCGTTTCAGCTCGGAGAGGACGGCTGCCTGCAGCCGACCGAGTAGGGCGCGGTCCTAACCAAAGGGCAGGAGGGGCCAATTTCATTAAGACCTAACCATCACACGAAGGACTCGGTTGGCCGCGAAGGAAACTGGGTGAACCGCTGGTGGAGATGCTGCCGGTTGACAGTAGTGCTTCGAGCCAGGCCTTTGCCGTTGTATGTCCTACATGTTGCAAAGAACTGAGCCGGCCCTGTCCGCAATTGCACAACCTTTCAGCTCACAAAACTACACGTGCATGAGGCATCGGAAGTGGATCAGTAAGGGCAGTCCGGCCCCGGCCGCAAAACGCCCTCCGCAGTGGCGCGGCCCAACGCAACATCTTGACCGCGTTCAGTCAGCTCGAGCACCCGATTATCGTCGTATTGGCCCAGCCGCACCAAGCCGAAGGCCTCCAGTGAGCAGGCGGTAGAAGTGAGCTCGTAACGTGTAGCCGCAAGCGCAATTACTCGGAGCCAATCCATAAGAGCGAGTTCATTCATTCGGTAGCACGGAGCCCGTTCGAGCGCCCGCAAAACAGCCAAAGCTCGATGCGTCTCTTTGATGACTTCAATCGGCGCGGCATTGTTTGACGTCATAAAAGATTCACGCCCATCACCAAATCCGTCTCCTTCATTCAGCTCGGTTATTGGCCTGATTTTGAAGATCCATCAGACGAGCCATTAGGTCATCGAAAGCAATGGAGTCTGACTGAAGCAGCCCCGCTTCCTGCATTTTCTGGTAATCTTGGGCCAGCGCCTCCAAGGCTTCACCCTCTGGGATCAGGCAAAGCGACCCTGAGACGGCATCGGCATAGTTTATCGTCGCACCCAAACGATCGGTTTCGCGAAAAAAGTGCTGTTTGTGCTTCGCAACATCCTGGGCAAGCGGCTTATTCTCCAGCGCCCGAGCAGCGATACCCACAGCCTGCAAGCGATCCAGGTCGTACCAGTGACGCGCATAGCGGTCGCCGCCTCGAAACGTGCCTCGCAGGCAATAGGCATGGATAGCTGTCGCCTTCTCCCAAAACGTCCGTTCGGCCATCATCACACGAGGCGTGGCGACGGGCATGAGCAACTCAGGTAGTGCTTGGGAGAGGTCACATACCACCTCGTGACGCTGCGCCGGTTCACCTGTGGACCTGGCGCCAAATTCCAACAAGACCGATGGACGAACATACCCGCTGCCGCTGCGCACCGCGTCGTAGTCCAGATAGATCTTGTCACCTTCTACACGGGTTTCTGCTGGGAGCGCCACTGCCTTGACCTTGTCCGACAAAATGGGGTCCACTTTTGACGCCACCCACTCGCCCAATCGATTCCGAACGGCTTCGGTCCATTTCTGAGCTTGCGAGCGGCTTGGCGGATTTGGATCGTCGGGATCCTTGATCAGATCGGGAATGATCTGCCTGATGTCATATGTCAGATCGACATCTTCTGAGAACCGGTCAATCGCCTTGTAGACCTTGGACAGCGAGGTTCCGCCCTTGAACACCAGGTGTTCGCCGAGATCACTGTCGAACAAGGCGTCAAGCACCCAGACGACCCAGATATCTTTTTCCAACAGGTCTGCAGGCCGCCCCAATTTCGAGGCGGCCACTTCCAGCGCGTCGATCTTGTCTTCTCGCGGCAGTGAAAAATAGGTTTGGCTTTCGGTCATTGTGATGGCGCAAGCGCGCTAAGTTCCTTGGCCATCCAAGTTGGCGCAGAGGCTCGAAGGCTCAGAAGCTCGCGCTTCTCCTCTTCGTTCAACGTCGCCTTGATACGCCTCAAAGCCTGGGCAGCTTCAGACTTGCCGAAATAGGCGAGCGCCCGAAAGGCGTGCCCGGCACGGCTGTTGGGCGCTCGAAGCTGCCAGCTCGGCACATGTTTAAGCTCGACGCTTTGCGCTCCGAGCTTCAGATGACGGCTCGGCCCGGAGGTCCAAAAAACTTGACGGGATGGATTCTGCGTCGAAATGCCGAGTAGGTTCGCTGCCGATGCCCCGCTTTGCGACACGCGCTCACCGGTTGATTTTGCAATGTGCTCAACCACGGCCTCAACCGAGGGTGCCCGGCTCCCGAAGCGGGTTTTCACAGGCTGCGCGAACAATCCCCGTTTCACGCGCATAAGCTCACCCCGCCGAACCAACCGCGACAACGCCTGGTCCACCGCGGCACGCTCTCCAAGGTGCAACAACTCCCGCGCCGAGAGGGTTGCACCCTCCGGCAGCGCTTCAGCATAGGCCTTGATCGCTTGAGATGTGGTTTGCATGTTCGCCTCCAAGTGTCAGATATATAGCTTGGTTTCTGACAGCTTTCAAGGTAAAAGCACCTAAAACAACGAAGGGAGCGTGCTGGAGAAGCCAGCTTAACGAATTGATTTAAGACAGCTATGAACTTGATATGTGCATTGAACCGGCCTTGTTGCACAAATTGGTTAGGGGATTCACTGCATGAATCCAGCATGATAGCTTGGAGGCATGAGCAGCTGGGCCCCTACGAAGTACAAGACCACGAACTGGTCGGCTTACAATCAAGCACTGTGTCAGCGCGGATCGCTGACGATCTGGTTCGATCCCGAGATGGAGTGGGTCCCTCCGCCAACCGGGAGGCGCGGTCGCCAACAGAGCTTCAGCGATGCCGCGATCCAGGCCTGCCTGACGATGAAGGTGCTCTTTGGCATGCCTCTGCGACAGACGACGGGGTTCGTTCAGAGCCTCTTGCGCCTGGTCGGGCTGGACTGGACCGTGCCGGACTTCAGCACGCTCTGTCGCCGCCAAAGGGCGCTGAACGTGAATATCCCCTACCGTGGCGGCGCGGGTCCGCTGAACCTGCTGATCGACAGCACCGGTATCAAGGCTGAGGGCGAAGGTGAGTGGAATGCCCGTAAGCACGGTGGTTCCAAGCGCCGTATCTGGCGCAAGATACACATCGGCATCGACGAGGAAACGCTGGAGGTCCGGGCCGTCGAGGTCACCGGAAGCAACATCGGCGACGCGCCAGTCTTGTCCGACCTTCTCGACCAAATCCCGGCAGACGAAGAGATCGCCTCGGTGACCGCAGACGGCGCCTACGACACCCGTAAATGCCACGAGGCAATTGCCGCGCGCGGTGCCGCTGCAGTCATCCCGCCCCGCAAGAATGCCAAGTCGTGGCGGCCTACGAGCCCGGGCGCCATCGCCCGCAACGAAGCGCTGCGCGCCTCGAAATACCTGGGCCGCGCCATCTGGCGACGGTGGAGCGGATACCACCGCCGGAGCCGTGTCGAGAGCAAGATGAACTGCATCAAGCTGCTCGGCCAATCCCTGATGGCGAAAGACTTCGAGCGCCAGGTCGCCGAGCAGCAGGTGCGTATCGCTGTGCTCAACCGCTACACGGCACTTGGAATACCCGTCACAGAGCCCGTAGAGTAAGTCCGTCCGGGGAAGGGGGAAGCTCGAACATCAGCCGATTTGTGCAACAAGGCCCATGAGCCTGCATCTCGTTGAGCTCCCCTTGCACCTGCTTGACTTGCACGGATGGGCGGCCAAACGCGGATTAGCCAAGGGCCTCTTCGACGAAGGTCTGGCGCTTCACCATCTCCTTGGTGAGGGCTTCGGCCCGGCCGCGCTTCAACCCTTCCGCCTGATGGTCGCCCCGCGCGCCACCCGCGCCACGCTTTATGCCTATGGCGCGGAGCCCGCAGAGACCCTTGTAAAAACGGCCATGACCGTGGCCCCGCCCAGTGAACGGGCCATCCTGTCGCTAGATCAAATCCGCTCCCTACCTCGCCCGCCAGAAAGCTGGCAGGCCGGCCAAAGGCTCGGTTTCGATCTTCGCCTGCGCCCCGTGGTGCGTCTGGCCTCGGCCCTGAAAACAGACAGGGAGCAGTTTGCCAAAGGTGCCGAGATCGACGCCTTGCTCGCCAAAACCCTGCGCAACGATAAGACCCACGCGCGGGAAGAGGTCTATCTCGACTGGCTCGAAGCGCGGCTCTCTCCCGTTGCCGGTCTGGACCGCGACACCACCTGCCTACATAAATTCCAACGCCAAACCGTCCTGCGCGGCGGCAAACGCCTCGACGGTCCCGACGCCACAATTCACGGCACGTTGACGATCAAGGATCCAAAAGGATTTGCCGAACTTCTGGCGCGTGGCATCGGACGACACTGTGCTTATGGCTACGGCATGCTGCTTTTGCGCCCACCACAGCGCCGGACATAAGCCAGAAGGAAAGGCGGATCATGCTCAAAGGACGTCTCGGCCTTGACAGTGTCAAAGTCCCTCACGCCGATCGTGCGGGCTGTCTTTATCTCGCCCGTGGTGCGCTCACCGCGCGCGACGGCACACTCGCCTTCCTGCAAGGCGACACCACCGAGGCCGACGCCCTCTCCCCCGGCGATTACGCGATCCCGCTCCAAACCGTCTCCATCATCCTGCTTGGCCCCGGCTCCACCGTCAGCCACGATGCCCTGCGCCTTCTGGCGCATGCCCGCACGGCGCTGGCCGCCGTGGGCGAAGACGGCGTGCGCCTCTACACCGCGCCTCCCATGATCCCCGACAGATCGGGGCTGGCCCGTCTTCAGGCCCGCATCTGGGCCGATGACGATCTGCGGATCATGACCGCCCGGCGTATGTACGCGCTGCGCCTCGGTGAAATCCTCCCGCACAGCGACCTGAATGTCCTGCGTGGCATCGAAGGCGCACGGATGAAGGAAACCTACGCGCTCTGGGCGCAACGCATCGGCATCAACTGGCGCGGGCGTAAATACGACCGCAGCAATCCGAACGCCTCTGACCTGCCCAATCAGGCTCTGAACCATGCCGCGAGCGCCGTCGAGGCCGCAGCCGCAATCGCCGTGACCGCCACGGCAACCATCCCTCAACTGGGTTTCATCCATGAGGACCCCGGACAGTCCTTTGTCCTCGATATCGCCGACTTATACCGCGACCAGATCACCATCCCCTGTGCCTTCAAGGCGGCCAAACAGGTCCGCGAGCATCCGACCGAAAACATCGAACGCGTCACCCGCCGTCTGACCGGACGCACCCTCTCCGACGAAAAAGTCATCCCCGCGATGATCGAACGCATCAAGGCCCTGATCGAGGGGCGCGACTGATGGCCCTCACCCTCATCGTCACCCGTGACGTTCAGGCCCGATACCGCGGCTTCCTGACCTCTGTCATGCTGGAAATCTCCCCCGGAGTCTACGTCGCTCCGGACATGACCGCAGGCGTGCGCACACGGGTCGGGAGCGTGATCTCCGAGTGGTGGGACAGCTTGCGAGAAGGCTCTGTCACACTCGTCTGGCGAGACACCTCTGCAACCTGACATCTTCGCATTGAAACACTGGGGGAGCCGCCGAAAGACATTGTCGATGCGGATGGGGTTTTACTCGTCAAGCGAAAGTAGACACCCCACAAACTCGCCCCCATGCTCTTTGACAATTGAATAAAATCATGACATTAAGCCAGAGAGGCTCCCCCGCACCCGCGGTGGTCGCAATCTGCGTGGTCTGCGCCGCGGCTCCCCCGCATAGCCCGACGCCGGAGCGGCCCTAGGAACATCTCTCACGCCGCTCAGGCGCAATCGAGGAAGAAGGCGCGAAGGTCCCGCCCCTCGGCACTGAACAGCCTGCGCCGGTGCTCGAACTCCTGACCGGTTTGCTGATCCTTGAAGGCCTCGCGCTGGTATTCCCGCTCGGTCAGCGTCAGAGCCTGCGCACAGGAGAAGCCGATGCCAGTCGCCTGATCGAGATAGGCGTTGGACTCGCGATAGATCCGCTCGATCAGGCCGCAGGCCTCCAGCACGCCCTCCCTTTTCTTCTCCGGAGTCTCGAAACCCTTCCAGAGCCAGGTCAGGATATCGTCAGAGAGCGGCGCGAGGTTTGAGGGCACGCGCTTCAGCATCTGGAGCGCCCATTTCGGCTTGGCATTCGTGCTGCCGGTCAGGTGGCAGAGCGCGCCAGCCTGGCGCAGCAGATAGGTTCTGGCGTTCTCAAGGGCGGTATCGAAATCTCCGGATTTCCAGGCGCCCATGATATCCTTGAATTCCGGGTAGCCGCCGATCTTGTTTCGGTAGAGCACAAAGCTGAGCTTGCGCCAGCTGTCTTCCGGAACAAGGCCACGCAGCCGGTGCTCGTTGCACAGGCACTCGCCGACGTGAACCTTGTGAAGCGCATCCATGACCGTATAGACGAGCGTCTGTCGGAGGATCTTAGTCGATTTGAGAGAGCGGGCATAGAGGTCGTCGACCTGGGCCAGCATCTCTGTCAGCTCGGATTTGGAATAATACTCCACATCGAAGCCAAAGGAGCCCGTCGGCAGGTAATCGTAATAGGCGCGAACCTTGCCATCGACCACCTCCAGATAATTTCGCTCCCCCACGCTCTCGGCTGTGGGAAGGTCGTCGCCGATGACATAGACGTCCAGATCGGAATGGGCGTTGCCGATCCCTTCGACAAGCGTTCCGGAGAGGATGACAATGTCGTCCGGCCCGGCAACAGATCGCTCCAGGATTTCGTCGCTGTGAATGACCAGACTGTCATCCAGATATTTCAGGGTCTTGCGGTCCATTGCGGTCATCGTGTCTTGCAACATGTTGTTTTCCCAAGTCTGTGCCATGCTACGCCCGGGTCGTTTCAGGCGTGGTTTTCGCGAGTTTCAGGCTGAAGAAGAGCGTCCCCATGGCGATCATGGCCACGACGGCGCCCCAGATCTGGTAGAGCAGCTTCGACGACGATGTGTCCAAAAGCGTCGGCGAGAGATACATCACCACGCCAAAGACGCTGATCAGGCTTTGCTGGTTGGAGCGCACGCGTCCCACATAGTCGTTCGGGCAGACTTCCAGAACCTTTCCGTCCGCCAGAACCTTCCCGGCGGAAAAACACGCCCCCATGGCTGCGTGCAGGGTGACGATGCCGAGGAGAGAGGTCGTCATGGAAAAGAGGACCGTGCTGATGCCGAGCATGATCGTCATGAAGCTCGGCCAGAAGATCGCGCTTTTTCTCACGCTCATGACCTGCGCGACCAGCAACGCCGCCAGCACGCCGCCGACGGACCAGGCGGCATCCGCGAGCCCGTAAAGATCGCTGCCGGCGCCGAGATCGAATTTGATGAACCCGGGCAGTAAGACATTGGTCAGCTGACCGGTTGAGAAGCACAGCGCGGTCACGCCGGCGAGCATCGTAATGGTTTTGTCGCCCTGCATCATCCGGATACCGTCAAGGGTGCCGCGCCAGAAACTCGGCCGCTTCAGCGCCGCACCCCCGGCGATCACGCTTGGCAGGAATACACTCAGCAAAATGACCCCAACGGCAATCGCCGCACCAAAGGCAAAGGACCATTCGGGCGCAAAGAGATGCGTGACGTAGCCGCCCAGCCCGGCGCCCAGCACCATGGCCAGCTGGCGGATCGCCCCGGCGAAGGCGATTGTCCGGGCTCTGTTTTCCGTGGACACGACATGCTGGAGGATCGCATCGAGCGCCCCAGCCATCGTCAGGCTGCCAAGCCCGGTGATCGCGGCCATGACCAATATATGCGTCGCGCTCATCTCGACACCCGACAACTCCAGCACCATCGGCATCGAAAACGAAAGCACCATGAGACATTGCCCAAGGACCACGAGCGCCCGCCGCTCGATCCGGTCGACGATCGTGCCGATCACCGGGCCCAGAAAGATATTGATCAGGTGTATGACGACAAACACCAGCCCCACCGAGGCGGTGCTGTCGCTGACGATCAGCATGGTCCAAGCGATGCAGACGATGAAGAGGCCGCGATTGATGCCCGCCAGCAAGATGGTGACATAATAGAGTATCACGGTCGCAGGCCGGTCCTGTGCAAATTTGCCCATGGTCACACACCGAAGCCGCGTTTCGCCTGGAAGCAAGTCAGGGCCGAACCGGAACGGACGATGCACAGGGGGAATCGACACCTCATCGACGCCGGTGCGAACCAGCTCTCGCGGCGTGCGGCATCGACACGCTTAGTCAGGTCGGGGACGGAGAACACGAATTTCCCTTCTCTCGGAGACGCGCGGCGTCGCGTTTCGACGCAACACCGGGCCAGGCCCTCATCACATAACAATTTTGAGTATTATCTCATTAATTAGACGCCCGCAAAGAGAATCACACAAAATCCACAGGTTCTTTGACGATACTGCGCGACATGTCTAATTTTTTGGCACCCCTTGCCGCTGGCGGGTGCGAAACCGTCGACAAACCCGTATAATGAAATTGTGTCAGGTGCCGCTGCCACGGTGACATGCGCATCAATCGCCCATACATTCCAAATTAGCGAGGGAGTGCTTGGGATTGACGCTTTGTCAGTCCGGAAAGCCGAAAAAGACAGGACAAGAACGTTGATGCGAGGAAAGGTGAATTTCGTCGAGCTGGGCGCCAGGCTGCGGGCGAACCGCATGGGGCGCGGGCTTTCTCCGGACGATCTGGCGGCGCGTCTCGGCATCTCGCGTGCGGCCCTCTACCGGGCGGAAAAGGGCGAGATTGCCAAGATTGAGATGCTGGCCGCGATTGCCGATGAGCTGAACGTCTCGCTGCCTTCTCTGCTTGGTGCCGGAATCGAATATGTCGACAACGCCGTCGGCTTTTTCGAACGGATGCGGCATATCGAAGAGGATGGCGAGCAGATCATCGGTCTGTTCAGCCCGATCTCTTACCTTGTGACAACCGCCGGCTACGACGAGGTTCTCTATGATGTGCTACGCGAGTCCACCGATGGAGACAGGGCGGGGACCATTGATCAAATCATTGATATTCTGAAAAAAAGAAAAAAGCGTTTTGCCACGCGCCGCCCCCTGCTCGCCTCGATCATCTCGGCGGCAGACATCGCACGCTTTCTGCGCGAAGGCCTGGTCGGCCGCATCGACCTCGACGGCGAAACCCACGCTGCCCGCCGCCGGATGGCGCTGAAAGAAGCCCAGAACATCATCAAGATGATCCGCGAGCCCGATATCGGCGTGCAGATCGGCGTGGCGCGCGAGCCCATTCCCTCAACCTCCTTCCAGATCGTACGCAAAGGGCCGGAATCGACGCTGACCATCAGCCCCTTCCGGCTCGGCCACAACCCCAACATCCTGATCGGCATCGGGCTCATCACGAATGCGCCTGAGGCACTAGAATTGCACGAAAAAATCGTGAAGCGCCTCTGGGCGACGTCGCTCAAGGGACTCGAAGCCGCCGAGCATGTCGACGAGCTGATCGCGCAGCACGGCATCAAGTGAGCGGCGCATGATCAAAAATTAGGCGCCGCATGCTCCGGCACTAGAAATTTCCCGGATCGTCTCAATTATTAGATTCTTCTGTTGACCAATCCCGCGGTTTCGGTGGACGTTATGTGTACAAACAAATGAATGGGACACAGGGGTTCGCACATGTCTAAATCCAAGCTTCTTCTCTCGGGCTTGACTGCGCTCGGCGTCGCGCTGGCCGGCGGGGCCTCGGCGCAGGAGTTCGTGGCCAGGATCGGCCACCTAGAAAGCCCGGCGCAGAGCCGCCACGTCTATCTCGAGAAGGTGGCCGAGCTGGTCAAGGAACGCACCGGCGGCGCGGTCGAGTTGCAGATCTTCCCGCAGGGCCAGCTGGGCAACCAGCGCCAGATGAACGAGGGCGTGCAGCTTGGCACCATCGAAGGCACCGTCGCCCCTGCCGCCTTCCTCGGCGGTTTCAACCCGGCTGTGTCGATCCTCGACATCCCCTATCTGCTGCCCGATGACGCCGCCAAGGCGCAGTCGCTGCGCGACGGGCCGTTCGGCCAGGCGCTGCTCGACACCTTCGCCGACAAAGGCATGGTCGCACTGATGCTCTGGCCCAATGGCAAGAAACAGTTCACCTCGAACAAGCCGCTGGACAGCCTCGTGGATTTCGCCGACCAGAAGTTTCGCGTGATGGACAGCTCGATCCTGATCGCGCAGTTCAACGCGCTCAGCGCGTCGGCCATCGCGCTGCCCTTCGGCGAGCTCTACACATCGTTGCAGACCGGCGTTGTGGATGGCGAGGAGAACCCGCTCGACACCATCAAGAACATGAAATTCTACGAGGTGCAGAAAAACCTCGTGGTCTCGGATCACGGCGCTATGGAAGACGTGGTGCTGTTCAACCCGATGTTCTGGGAAAGCCTGACGCCGGAATATCAGACGGTGATAACCGAAGCCTTCGCCGAGGTGATCCCCGATCTGACAGCGCATAAGGCCGCAGCCGTGGACGAGGCGCTGGAAGTCATCAAGGGTGCCGGCACCAATGTGCGCGTCGCCTCTCCCGAGGAGCGCGCCGAGCTGCGCGAGATGACCTGGGGCCCCGCCTCGGAGGCCTATCTCGCCAAAGCCGGCGACCAGGGCGCGGCACTGCTCGCGGCCTATGACGAGGCCCGTGCCGGGCTCGAATGATTTCCCAAGAGAAATCTCCGGGGTCCGCCGCATCGGCGGGCCCGCGTACTCGCCATCGGCACAAAGGCCGATCTGCCGAAGGACCTTTCAGATGACCTTGCTCAACCTGTTGAGGAAGATCGAGCGCAGCGTGCTTGTCGCTCTCTTCCTGACCATGGTGCTGCTCTATTCCGGCTCCGTCGTCACCCGTGAAATCGGCGGCACCTTTGCCAGCCGCTTCGCCTGGATCGAAGAGGCGGTGCGCATGATGAACCTCTTTCTAGTGTTCCTTGCGCTCGGGCTGGCGCTGGAGCGCGGCAAACATGTGGGCATCACCAACCTGCGCGACAGGCTGCCCCGCCCGCTGCTCAAGCTGACCTGCCGGCTGATCGACCTCGTTGGGCTTGGCTTCTCGCTCTACCTGTCCTGGCTGTCGCTCGGGCTGGCGCGCTTCGTGCTGAACACGGGCCAGGCCTCACCGACGCTGGGCGTGCCGATGGCGCTGATCTATCTCGCTCCGGTCATCGGCTTTCTGCTGCTGGCGCTGCGCTACGGGCTCAGCCTGAGCGGTGTCATCGACCGCTTCGACAGCCGGGAGGCAACGCAATGATGCTGGGCCTGATTGTCCTGCTCGCGGTCCTGCTGCTGGTCTCGGGGTTCGAGATGTTCCTTGTGCTTGGGCTGCCGGCGCTGGCCTATAAGGAGGCGTTCTACGGGCGTCTGCCCGACGCGGCCGCTGTGCAGAAGATCGTCGGCGGCATCGATCACACGACTCTGCTGGCCATTCCCTTCTTCATCTTTGCCGCCAACCTGATGGGCTCCGGCCAGATCGCAAAACAGCTGATCGGAGTGGTCACAGCACTTGTCGGGCATACGCGCGGCGGTATCGGTCATGTGGTGGTCGGCGGGTCGATGGCGTTCGGCTCTGTTTCGGGCTCCGCCCCGGCGACCGTCGCCGCCATGGGGCGCACGGTCTATCCGGAAATGCGCCGCGCGGGCTATTCGGAAAAGTTCAGCCTCGGCCTGCTGGTGGCCAGCGCCGAGACGGCGCTGCTGATCCCGCCCTCGATCACCCTTATCGTCTACGGCTGGATCACCGGCACGTCGATTTCGCAGCTCTTTGCCGCCGGGCTCGGCGTTGGCCTCGTTCTGGGCCTCGCCTTTGCGCTCTTCGTCGAATTACAGGCGCGGCGCGATGCCGTGCGCCCGAGCGCAAGGCTGCCCTGGAGCGCGCGGCTGCGCACAGTGTGGGAGGCCAAATGGGCGCTGGGAATGCCGGTGATCATTCTCGGCGGCATCTATTCGGGAACTATCACCCCGACCGAGGCCGCCGCGGTCAGCGTGATCTATGCGCTCGTGGTGGAGACGGTCGTCTTTCGCGATCTCGGCCGCGCCGATCTGCTGCGCATCACCGAGGACAGCGCGATCAACACCGCGATCATCTTCGTATTGCTGGCGATGGGCGGGCTGATCTCCTTTTTCGTGACCCTGGCGCAGGTGCCCGATATGATCCTCGGGCTGCTCGACGCCGCCGATGCGGGGCGCATCGTGTTTCTGATCGCGGTCAATGTCTGCTTCTTCATCGCAGGTATGTTCATCGATCCGAACTCGACGCTGCTGGTGCTGGTGCCGCCGCTCTACCCGGTTGCGATGAGCTTTGGCATAGACCCGGTGCATTTCGGCATGGTGGTGACGCTGAACGTCTGTCTGGGCATGATCACACCGCCCTTCGGCCTCGACATCTTCGTGGCCTCTTCGACCCTCGGCAAGCCGGTCACCGACATTATCCGCGGCGTATGGCCCTTCGTTCTGGTCAACCTGATCGTACTGCTGCTGATCACCTACATCCCTCAGATCTCGCTGATCGTCCCAAAGCTGTTTTACCGCTGAGAAAGGCAAGACCATGATGCTTTCACCTTCCTTGCTCTCGGTTTCCGGTCCGCAGGGCATCCGAACCCGCTGTGCCGAAGCGCGCGCGGTGGTGCGCGCCAACGACCCGGTTAACGGCGAATACCGGCTGCTGACCCTTGACGCGCCCGCCGAGGTGCTGGGCTGCCGCCCCGGTCAGTTCTTTCAGCTGCTCTGCCCGGAGCCCGAGCACGAACACCCCTTTCTGCGCCGCCCGATGAGCATCTACGGCTACGATGCAGAGGCCAGGCAATTGCAGTTCCTCTACAAGGTCGCGGGCGCCGGGACGCGCGGGCTTGCCACGCTGCGCCCGGGCGACGGGCTCAATGTGCTGGGCCCGCTGGGACAGGGGTTTTCCATGCCGCAGCACTGGCAGAACCTGCTGCTCGTCGCGCGCGGCGTGGGCCTGGCCACGCTGGCGCCGCTGGCCCGGATGGCGCAGCAGGAAGGCCGGCGGCTCACCGCGATCTGCTCGGCGCGCCGACCCGAGCTTGCCATGTCGGTCGAACTCTTTCGCGGCTACGGCGCCGAGGTGATCGTGGTGCATGACGAAGACGGCTCCTCCACCCCGGACGCGCTGCGCGGCCTGATCGAGGCACGCATCGCCGCAGGGCAGGTCGACGCCGTCTACACCTGCGGCTCCGCTCGGCTGCTGCGGCTGCTGCAAGAGCTGGGCGCGCGCCATGGCATTCCCGGCGAGATCGCCATGGAACAGCAGATGGCCTGTGGGCTCGGCATGTGCCAGGCCTGCGTCCGCCCGTTCCGCCAGGGCGCCGAGATCGTGCAGCGCCGGGTCTGCCGCGACGGGCCGGTCTTTCCGATATCGGAGGCCATCGCATGAACGTGCAGGCTCCTGTCGATCTGTCTGTGCGCGTCGGCGCGCTGACGCTGAAAAACCCGATCATGCCGGCCTCGGGGACGTTTTCCGAGGATCTCTCGGATGTCTTCGATCTCGATGTGCTGGGCGCGCATGTGCTCAAGACCATCATGCACGGCAAGCGCGCCGGCAATCCGACTCCGCGCGTCTGCGATCTTCAGGGCGGGATGCTGAATGCGATCGGCATTCCCTCCAAGGGCATCGCGCATTTTCGCGAGGTGGTTCTGCCCTACTGGCAGCGCTACCGTGCGCCGCTGGTGGCGTCGATCTCGGCGCATTCCATGGAGGAGTTCGCCCGGCTCTGCGCTGAGGTCAGCCTGACCGGCGTGGCGGCGATCGAGGCCAATATCTCCTGCCCGAACATCGAGACGGACGGCAAGGCCTTTGCCATGCGCCCCGACACGACCGAGGCGGTGATCCGGCGGCTGCGGGCCGAGACAGAGCTGCCGCTCTGGGCCAAGCTGACACCGAATACCGGTGAGCCGGTCGAGGTGGCGCAGGCCGCCGAGGCCGGCGGCGCCGACGCGCTGGTCACCGCCAACACCGCGTTCGGCATGGCGATCGACGTGCGCACGCGCCGGCCGAGGCTCGGCAATGTGATGGGCGGCATGTCGGGCCCGGCGATCAAGCCGATTGCGCTGCGCATGACCTATCAATGCGCGCGCGCCTGCAAGATCCCGGTGATCGGCTGCGGCGGCATCGCCACGCTCGACGATGTACTCGAATTCCTTATCTGCGGCGCAAGCGCGGTGCAGATCGGCACCGCCACTTTCCAGTCTCCGACGGTGATGGCGCGGCTCGTGGCCGAGCTCGCCGACTGGGCCCGGACGCAGGGGCTGCGCTCGCTGTCGGAGATCGTCGGCACGGTGGTGCAGCCGGCCGGAGAGCCCGAATGCTGCTGAACGCGCTGCAAGACGAGACGCTCGAAACGCTCGCCGCCCGCCTTTTCGAGGACATCCGGGCACTTTCGCCCGACAGAGAAGGGGTGAACCGCCCGGCCTTTTCAGAAACCGAGACCCGCGTACTCGCCCGGCTGGCGGAATTCGCCGAGCGATGCGGGCTCAGCGTCGAAGAGGATGCAGGGCGCAACCTGCTGTTCAGCCTGCCAGAGGATGCGGATGCACAAAGCTGGGTGCTGATCGGTAGCCATGTGGATTCCGTTCCGATGGGGGGCAATTTCGACGGGCTGGCCGGGGTGGTGGCCGGGCTCATCGTGCTGATCCGTGCCGCCCGTGGCGGCCACCGGTTCCGCCGTCCGGTGAAATGCATCGCCATGCGCGGCGAAGAAAGCGCCTGGTTCGGAGCCTGTTTTCTCGGCTCAAAGATGCTCACCGGCAGGCTGCCCCCCGACGAGCTCACCGCGCCGCATCGGGGCGACGGGCGCAGCCTTGAGGCGCATCTGCAAACCCTCGGCATCGACACCGCGCCGGTCTCAGCCCAGCAATCGACCTGCGACCTGGCGCGGATCGAGACCTATCTCGAACTGCATATCGAACAGGGCCCGCTGCTGGTCGAGCGCGGGCTGCCAGCAGCAGTGGTGTCCGGCATCCGTGGCAATTTTCGCTACCCGCTGATCCGCTGCATCGGCGCGGCCGGCCATTCCGGCGCGGTGCCGCGCGCCTATCGCCATGACCCGGTGCTGGCCTTTGCCGAGCTGATGCACCGGCTCGACACCAACTGGGACCACCTGCTGCGCACCGGGCGCGATCTGGTGCTGACCTCGGGGATTGTCGGTACCGAGGCGGAAAGCCACGCCATATCGCGCATCCCCGGCGAGCTGCGTTTTTCGCTCGACATCCGCTCGCAGGACTGTGGCGTGCTGGACGAGATGCGTCGCTATCTGCACATGCAGATGGAGGATATCGCGAAAAGCCGTGGCGTGCGTTTCGAGACCGGCGCCGAGCTGGCCGTGGCGCCAGCGCTGATGGACAGGACTGTGCTCGCCGGGCTGGACGCGGCGATGGAGCGGACCAGCGGCGCGGCCTTCACCATGGCATCGGGCGGCGGCCACGATGCGGCGATCTTTGCCCAGGCCGGCATCCCCTCCGGCATGGTGTTCGTGCGCAACCGGAATGGCAGCCATAACCCGGCCGAAGCCATGGAGATCGCCGATTTCATGGTGGGCACCTCAATTCTTTCCACCTATCTGGAGGCGGGAGAATGAAGGAAGTGCTGAGCATCGGCGCCGTCGAAACCGCGCGCGACCGGCCCTTTATCCTGTCTTCCGGCATCGCCAGCCCGGTCTGTATCAACGTCCGCAAGGTGATTTCCTATCCGGCAATCCGGGAAACCCTGATGCTTTTCGCCACCGAGAGTCTCGACGCCGAAATTGGCCGCGACCAGATCGACGCTGTCGCTGGGACCGAGACCGCAGGCCTCCCCTTTGCCGCTTGGATCTCGGCCCTGACCGTGCTACCCATGCAATATCTGCGCAAGAGGGCGCAGGGTTTTGGCCCCGCCGCGCTGATCGAAGGGGTGTTCGAGCCTGGGCAGCGCGTTTTGCTGATCGAGGGTCTAACCACTGACGGCGCGTCGAAAATCCGCTTCTGCGAGGCGCTGCGTCAGGCCGGTGCCGTGGTGACCGACGTGCTGATGCTGTTCAACTACGACATCTTTCAGCAGACACGCAGTGCTCTTGCAGACCACGGGTCGCGGCTGAATGCTCTCGCGAGCTGGCGCGACATTCTCGCGGAGGCAGAGCGGAACCAATTATTTTCGCGTGAAGAACATCAACGCCTCGGCGCCTTCGTCGACGCTCCAATGGGGTGGTCGGCGGCGCATGGCGGTTCTGGAACCTTTAACAACTAAGTGGACAAAATAATGTTCGATTCCATTCTTGAGACACTGACTAAGCATGGCAAAGGCAGTCACGCCTACCGCGCGGCGGCCCGTCTCGCCTATGAGAAAGCGCGCGACTGCCCCGATCAGGCCGCTGCCTTCTTTCTTATTGCCACCTATGCGGAGGCATTCGTCGAACGCAACGAGCGCATGCCGCTGCTGTCCAACGATTCCGAGAACAGCTACAATCAGCTCAAGAGTAATCTCGACACGTTGAACGCAGCCTATGCCGCCGGCGACCCAGCGAAAATCCTCGCCGCGCTCAATACGATCTCGGTTTCCTATGCCGAGACGATGGCCGACTGACACGCATCCATGTCGCCGGGGCCGTGCAGGGCCCGGCGATGCCCCCAGCCGCCCTCCCTGAGCGGGACGCGCCATGCGGTGAGAGCCCTGCCAACGGCTCCCGAAAGAGGCGCGCGGCGCCTCTCCTTTTCCTGACTTCCTCAGCTCGAATATCCGCCTTCAGCAATCGCGCACGACACCTCGTCGGCGCGGTCCGAGTCGATCGCACCCGCACTGCGGATCCGGCGAAAACCGAATCATCTCAATTTTGACAGAATTTTTCAACGAAGCGCGGCGCTCTCAAGCCAAACCCGTTAAAATAAAGGCTGATTTTCAAAATAATTTACTTAAATCAATACGTTATATAAATAAGCCACTTGGCCTAAATTTACACCCTAAAGAGGATAATTCTGCGAAAATTTTAGACAAACCGCAAATAATGGCTCTAATTCGTATCAAAAATGCGAATTCGTCTTGTTTTTGCGACGACGCACGGCCTAACATGTCTTTAACAAGCGCATGACCTGAGGCGATCCTCTCTTTTTCGCCAAAGCGGCTGCCGCCCGAAGCTCCAGAAAACAAAATGGGCAACTCAGATGCAGAAGACCTTTTTCGGAAGTCCGCGGACCCACATTATCTTTGCCGCCGATCTCGAGACCTATGACCAGAACGCGCGCGTGCTGGAGCAGGTGCATGAACATATAGACGTGATCAAAGTGAACACTCCGCTGGTGTTTCACGAGGGGCCATCGGTCATCAGAAGGTTGCAGGAAACCTTTCAAAAGCCGGTCTTTGCGGATCTGAAAGTGGCGGATGTGCCGCATACCGACGTCAAGATCGTCCGCATGGTGGCTGACAATGGCGGCGCTGCGGTCATGGTACACGGCTTTGTCGGCCCCGACGCCCTCATCGACTGCGTGGAGGCGGCGAATGACGAAATCGGGATCATCATGCAGCTCGAGCTGACCAATCCCGGCGGTAAAGTGTTCACGGCACCGATTGCCAACGATCTCGCGAAGCTCGCCGCCGATCTGAACCTCTACGGCACCCAGGCGCCGGGGAACCGGCCGGACAGGATCGCCGATATCCGGTCCATCATCGGGCCAGACCCGGTGATCGTGTGCTGCGGGGTCGGTGCCCAGGGCGGCAAGCACCAGTCGGTTCTGGACGCGGGCGGAACCTATTCCATCGTCGGCCGGGCGATCTATGCCGCGGACGATCCGGTCGCAGCCGCGAAAAACATCCGGCTCAGCAAGGAAAAGCAACCCGTCGTCATGCCAGCCCTGGCCCATGGCCAATCCGCAGCAATCGGCGGCCAGAAATAAGCGGCCCCGCTCTTGCACATCGCAGCCTCCGATACGGAGATCGAAATGACCTCAACAACAATGACCGAAACGCTTGGGATCGTCGAAGAGCTCGACGCCACCGTTGTGGACTGGTCCGACATGGACGCGGTGAACAGGTTCAACGCCTCTCTTCTGAGCCGCGTCGCCGAGCCGGCAAATCTCAAGATCCTCGTGGACCGGGTGCTCGCCACGCCGGACCTGCGCGAAATGTGCGAGCGCCACAATCTGTTCAACCGTCTGGTGCTCTACAGCGCGGACGAGCGCGGCTTTCGCATCCGGCTGCATGTCTATCACCAGCCGGAAATCGAGACTATCCACGATCACCGCTTTCCCTTCACTGCCTATCTGCTGAACGGCAGCTACATCCACACCACGTTCGAGCCCAAGGGCGACATGTACGGGCAGTACGACCCGACAGGCGCACAGGACGGCGGTGATACAGCCTATAGCGAGGAGAACTTCGTCGAAACCGCGTGCGACAAGCTTGAGCGTGGCGATTTCTATACGATCAATTCCGACATCTATCACACGGTCGAGGCGGAGAAAGACACCGTTTCGCTCATGCTTCGCGGGCCGGCGGAGAAGGAATTCTGCCTCTTCGTCACCCCCGCCGATGGCGGGATTTCGAACTGCATCAGCGCCGAAAACGAAACCAACGAGGTCAGAACCAGCAAGGTGCTGACCGACGAGGAACTGTCCGGCGTTGTCGATTTTCTCAAATCGAAGACGCTCATCTGACACCCACCCGCAAACGGCGGGGCGTCGGCCCAATACGGCGCATGTGCACCCCGGAAAACTTGGGTTGCCCATGCAAAAAGAGGCATGAAAGATCGTGCAAGACAGCAGAATTGATCTCAACAGCGCAGCGGGTCTCGCGCTTAAAAACGGCGATTACGGCCCCGGTGCCCTGATCGCGATCTGCGGATTCGATGGATCGGGCAAGACCACGCAGCTTACGGCGCTGGCAGAGCATTTTACCGCATACGGCCACGAGGTGCTGACCACCCGACAGCCCACCACGGATTACCGAAACGAACCGGTCGTCCGGCAATTCCTGGACGATGGCGGCTCTGCCGACCGGGCGCGGGTTCTAGCGGTCATGGCAGCGGCGGACCGGCACAAACATGTGCATAACGTCATCTTGCCCGCGTTGCGCCAGGGCAAAATCGTACTCTGCGACCGCTATCTGTTTTCCAGCCTCGTCTATTTCGAGGCGCGCGGTGTCGCGCCGGGCTTTGTTGCCCAGATCAATCAGGGCATCCCAAAGCCCGACCTGTCGGTCTTTCTTGATGTCCCGGCCGAAACCGTCATGGCACGGCTGAAACGACGAGACGGCGACAAGCTGAAATACGAAGAGCGCGATGTCTCGAAAATCGCCGACATGCTCAACAGGTTCCGCTCGATGACCGGTCACCTTTCCATGATCGCCGGCGACGCGCCGCCCGAGCAGGTGACACAGGCCATTCTCGCGCGCTTCGAAACCACCGAATTCGCTCAGGAGCAGAGGCGCACAGCACCTGCTCTCGACGCCTGAAACTCCCCCACAAGAGAGGCAGAATGCTGAAATCTAAGTCCTTTTCCGACCGCTTCTTCGAGGCATCAGAGCGATTTTCCCGATTTTGCTTCGGCGTCGATCCCTCGGCGCAGCTGCTGCAAGACTGGGGGCTCCCCGACAGCGTTCAGGGGCTGGAAGCATTTTGCGGCATTTGTCTTGATGCGGCCGTCGGGCGTGTGGGTATCGTAAAGCCGCAAGTCGCTTTTTTCGAGCGTTTCGGGTATCTCGGACTCAAATGCCTGACGGAGTTCACCGCCACGCTGCGCGCCAATGGCATTCTCGTCATTGCCGATGCGAAACGCGGCGATATCGGCACCAGTGTCTCGGCCTATGGTGATGCCTGGCTTGGTGCCGATACGCCCTTCAATGTGGATGCGATTACGGCCCACGCCTATCTGGGACTCGATGCGCTCGCGCCGCTCTTCGAGCGCGCTCACAGCACCGATACGGCGGTTTTCGTCGTGGTGAAATCCTCGAACCCGGAGGGGGCCGCGTTGCAGGGCGCCCTGGACGAGGGAGTGCCCGTCGCGCTGCGACTGGCGCAGCAGATCGCCGAATTCAACAGCCGTATCGGGCTCAGCGGCGGCGTCGGCCCCATCGGGGCCGTCGTGGGCGCGACGCTTGGCACAGACGGCTACGCAACCGTCGCCGCGATACCGAACGCGCTCTTCCTCGTGCCGGGTGTCGGGGCGCAAGGCGCCACAGTGGCACAATCGAATGATGTGTTCCGTGAGGCGAACGGCCGGGCGGTCCTCTCGGCCTCGCGCTCCATTCTGGGTCTCGGACCGGATGTCGCGGCGCTTGCGGCGGGGCTGGATACGATCCGCGACGAGGTGGCCAAAAACACCAGCATGACGTGACCGGAACGTCGCGTATCAGAGAAGTCAGACGAGAAGGCGCAAGCTATGTCGGAAGCTATTTATCTCAATACCGCAACCACGGGATATCCCAAATCTGATGTTGTTCTCGACGCCGTGCGCGAGACCCTGTCGGCCCCGCCCTCGGACGTGCGGCACAGCAAAAACCCGTCGATCCACCAGTTCAGGAAGCGCGTCGCGGCACAATTGCATTCCGCCGAAGAGGAGACGTTCTTTCTCGCCGACGCGACACTTGCACTGAACTATGTCATCAAATCCGTTATCGGGGCAGAAGGTCACTGCCTCACCGACAACCGCGCGCATAACGCAATCACCAGAACGCTGCATGCGGTGGCGCCGGGCCGGTGGACCCCGGTACAGCTCTACACAGACTCGGAAACGGTCCATATCCCGCTTCTGACAGAGCAGCTCTCTTCGGCGACAAAACTGGTCTGCCTGACCCACACGAGCAACGTATTCGGCTCCGTCTACGATCTGCGCGATGTGATCGCGGAAATCCGGAAACAGGCGCCCGATTGCATGGTGATGGTCGATGCCTCTCAGTCTTACGGCTCCACCGAGGTCGACGGCATTTCGGATGCGGATTTTGTCGTTCTGACCGGCCACAAACATCTGCATTCCGTCCCCGGCGCCGCCGTGCTGGTCGCGAAAAAACGCCTTGAGAGCCTCGTTCACGGTGGCACCGGCACCTATTCAGCCCGGCTGTCGATGGCGGATTACTCGGAAAATGTGGTGGAGGTGGGCACGCCCAACCTTCCCGCCATTCACGCGCTGACGGTGGCGCTGGAAGATTACGGCATGAATGGCCACAAATACCGCGACCACATCACCGATCTTGTCGCGTATCTCTGGGCCGGCTTGCAGAAGATCGACGGCGTGTCGGTTCTGGGGCGCGCTCCCGGAGACCGCAGAAATGGCGCCGTCGCCTGCATCGTGCCGGGCAATCCAGAGCTGGAATGGGTGCCGATGCTGGCCAGCGAGGGGATCGTTGTGCGCGGCGGGCTGCATTGCTGCCCGCTTGCTCATGACGGCCTGCCGAATGCCGGTGCGGGCACGCTGCGGATCAGCGTCAGCCGGTTCAATTCCCGCGCCGATCTGGATGCGTTCCTCGATACCATGACCGCGTTTTGCGCCATCGCGGCCGAGTGAGACAATGGCGGCGCGTATCATATGAATGATTGCATGTTCGAAATACTATCGATTGATCCCTGCGCCGAAGATCCCCAGCAGGTGCAGCTTGAGGGCAGGCTCCTGCAACCGGTCGCAGAGGGCTGGACCGAGAAGATGCAGGACATCGGCTGGACGGTCTTCCGCATCGGGACGCATGGCTCCGTGGTTGCCAAACGGAAAAAGGACGCCATGCTGATCCTGCGGGCCGATTGCGGCTTTACACTCAGCCGCATCCCCGACCGCATGATTGGCCTGTCGCTGCTCGACGAAATCTTCGCGCATTAGCCCCGATCAACGGCGAACGCTGCACGTCGTCCTCGCGCCTGCTGGTGCAGGACACCATACGCGAGGAGTTCGAGGCGAAGCTGATCGAACGGGTGAACAAGATCAAGGTCGGCCATCGGTATCTGCCCTCGCCGCAGAATTCGGCGTCAAGCCCGTCACGCTCTATCGCTACATCGATGCAAACGGAAATCTGTGAGAGCATGGAAAACGGGTTCTTGCATCTTAGGGTCAGGATTCATAACCAATAGATGACGAGAGCCGCGAGCGCGATGGCAGAGAGAAACACCTTGGGGCAGCGGTCATAACGGGTCGCGACACGCCTCCAATCCTTAAGCCTACCGAACATGATCTCGATCCGGTTGCGACGCTTGTATCTGCGCTTGTCGTATTTGACCGGCGTCTTGCGTTTCTTCCGGCCTGGGATGCAGGCGCGTATCCCCTTGTCCTGTAACGCTTCTCTGAACCAGTCAGCATCATAGCCGCGATCCCCGAGCAGCCATTTGACCTTTGGCAGGCCGCGCAGCAAGGCCCTTGCGCCGATGTAATCGCTCACCTGTCCGGGGGTAACGAACAGGTCGATTGGTCGCCCCTTACTGTCGCAGATGGCGTGCAGCTTGGTGTTCATGCCGCCTTTGGTCCGTCCGATCAGGCGGCCACGCCCCCCTTTTTGGCGGCCATGCTGGTCGCTGTTCGGTGGGCCTTCAGGTATGTCGCGTCGATCATCACGGTCGTCTTCTCACCGTGTTCCGCCGCCAGGCCGGCCATCATCCGCGCGAAGATGCCCTTTTCGCTCCAACGCTTCCAGCGGCTGTAGAGCGTTTTATGAGGGCCATATTCTCGCGGTGCATCCCGCCAGCGCAAGCCATTGCGATTGATGAAGATAATCCCACTCAACACCCGTCTGTCATCGACCCTTGGCTTGCCGTGCGACTTCGGGAAGAAAGG
>NZ_JBVFUL020000005.1:0-135647 GCF_055693725.2 Epibacterium sp. HA2-3
GCCATATGCCCGAGGGCGTGTTCGCCCATGAGAGCATTCGCGCGGCGGCGCCGGTGGCGGGTGAGGCCGCGCTTGGCTGGGCGGTACATTATGCGGTGGGCGTGGTCTTTGCGGCGCTCTTTGTGGCGATCGGGGGCGTCGGGCAGCTGCAACGGCCGCAGGTGTTGCTGGCGCTTGTGGTGGGGCTCGGCACCATCGTCTTTCCCTTCTTTGTGATGCAGCCGGCGATGGGTGCGGGCATCATGGCCAGCAACAAGCCCGATCCAACCTTTGCGCAGCTGAAGAGCGCGATGACGCATCTCTCCTTTGGGGTGGGGCTCTATCTTGCGGCGCTGGTGCAGGCGCGGCTGTGGCCCATGCTGCGCCCCGGCCTGCGTGATGTGACCGGCTAGGGCCAAAGGCAAAGCGACCACGAGAAACGCCGCCGGAGGAGATCCGGCGGCGTTTCCTGTTTTGGGCAGATCCTGTGGGGCAGGGGGCAGGCGGGCAGGCCGGGTCAGCGCTGCGCGGGCAGGCGGCTCTGGAGGATGTCGACCACATCCGCGGGGTCCGGCAGCGAATGATGGCCGTGGACCTTTTGCAGATGCGGGTCGCTGTGTTCGCGCCAGACCGGCTGGAACACCTCATACCCGTCGGCGCGGATCTGGCTCACATTGCGCTGCACCGAGGCCTTGTCCCACATCGGCCCGCCCATCACGGGAAAGAACAGTACCGGAAATTCCGCTGCGAGGATCACCGTGGTGAGGCGGTTCTGCGAGCTGCCGTTGGCCACGGCACTGAGGGTGTTTGCGGTTGTCGGCAGCACCGCAAGAAGATCGTGATCGGCGGCAAGGCGTCCGGGCTTGTCGCGTGGCCAGTCGTCGGGGCGGTCGCCGTGGATCAGCCGGTCCACCAGCAGGGCCAGCGCATCCGTGTTGACAAATTTCACCGCCGTCGGCGTGAGCATCAGGCTCAGCGTGCAGTCGATGCTGTCCTTGATGGCGCGCAGGTGCTGCGGCAGCATCAGCAGGTCGAGCGAGCCGCAGGCACCGATCAGGATGCGGGGCTTTGGAGCAGAGGTCATTGGAAATCCTTTTGTTTCAATAGCAAGGGAAGGGGCCATGTGGCGTACCCGGCGTCTCAGGCCTCTCGGGCCTCTCAGGCGCGGGGGGCGGGCTGGGGCGGCCATTGGGCGGCGACAAGGGTCAGCAGGTCGAACTGGGCCACGCGGGTGTCGTCATCGCTGCGCCGCACCTGGCAGCTCCATTGCACTTCGGCCGCGCCCGCCCTGTTGAGGGGGCCGATGCAACAGCAGGTGAGCGTCACATAGAGCGCGGTGTCGAAATAGACCGGCGCAAAAAAACGCAGATCGCGGGCGCCGAGATTGGCCAGCACCGGGCCGGGCGCGGGGTCCACAAAGAGGCCGTTGGCCAGCGCCATGATGTATTGCCCATGCGCCACGCGCCCGTCAAAGAACGGATGATTGCGCGCGGCCACCTCGTCCATATGGGCATAAAACAGATCGCCCGTGAGGTGGCCAAAGGCTTCGACGTCCTCGGCCCTCACGATGCGGTCGGCGCTGCGCAGGTGATCCCCCACCTTGAGCCGGGAGAGCGGTTTGCGAAACGGGTGTTCGCCCTCGCGCACCGGCACACCTTCGACCCAGATACCCGAGACCTGTGTCAGCAGGGTGGCGGGGCCGGTGATCTCGCTTTCCTCGAGGTAGAACTCCAGCAGCGCGAGGATGTTGTCCTCGACCGGGGCGGCAATCGGGTTCGCGACGGCAGAGGACGAAGAGGCCGCGGCGGCGCGGGCGGTTTCGGGGCTGAAGACGTTGATCTGATCGAGGCAGGGCGCGAGGCTCGCGACAAAATCGCCGAGGAACCCGTGCTGGCGTGACAGCACCGTGAGGCTGCGCTGGCCGGGAAACCGGCGCAGCACCTCGAGCACGCTCTGGGTGTCGCGATAGGCCACAAGCGTGATCCGGGGCGCGTGCGGGGCTGGTGTCTCGGGCGCAGAACAGAGCGCCTCTGCGCCCCGGCTCACCGCGCCGTAGACCGCCCGGAGCCGATCCTGCGCGCGTTCCTCGAGCGAGGCGGGCACCAGCACGCAGGTCGCAAAGGACGCGGTCTCGTGCACGGCGGCAACCGCGTCGAGAAACAGATCCCAATCCGCAGGCGCGGGGTTGAACTCGGGCGCGAGCAGCAATGCGGCATGGCTGGCCTGGCAGGAGCCCAGACGCAGGCTCCCCTCCAGTACCTTGGGGTGGGCGTGAAAGGTGGCGGTATGCGACGGCGCCGCACAGAGTGTGATCACATCGCCGCGTTGCAGATGCGGCAGAAGCACCTCGGCCTCGATCACCGGCACCACATGCAGCACGCTCTCGGGGAGAGCGCCGGTGCTGCGCAACAGTCGGCACAGGCCAAGTGCCGCGGGCTGGGCGGTGGGCGATACGCACAACAGCGCGCTGCGGCCCGACAGGATTGCAAGGCTCAACCGTTCAAGCAGGTTTGAAAACGAGGCCTGATTGGCCACCACATGCGCGGCCAGCCCGTTGCCGGGCTGTTTGAGGCGCATGCGCACCTGGCGGTCGGGGCCGGGGGCGGCGGCGGGATCGCAGGGTGCGCAGGGGCGCAAGGTGTCACGCAGGATCATCTTCTGGTCGGGCAGGCTGCGGGTCGCCATCGCCACCAGCTGTTTCATCCGCACGAGCCCCTGCGCAAAGCCCGGATCGCTCAGGATCGCATCCTCCGGCGCGCGGCTGCTCTGTGCAAGGGCGGCAAGACCCGCCTGCATCTGACGCAACAGCTGGGCACGTTTGGCAAAGCTCTGCGCCCGAAGCACCTGCGCGCCCGCCTCGCGGCATTGGGCGATCTGCTGGGCCAGCGTGCCGTGACGGGACCCAAAGGACGTGTCGCGCGCGGCCACATCAAGGGGCGAGCGGGCACAGGGCGGCGCGTTATCCGCGCTGGAGTCTGGCACCCCGGACTGGATGGCATGGGCCATCTCCAGGCCCGCGCTGTCGCGCTGTGCGGGGGTCTTGGTCTTTGCGTTGATCGTCTCAACCATGTCACTCTCCACTGATCTGCACAGATGCATGAATTGAGCGCAAAGCCCTCTGGTATTGCCAATCGATTCATTGGAGGGCGTGCTTCAGCTTTTCCGAGGGCAGGCTGGAGAGGGCAGGCTGTTGAAGGGCGGGGCGCGCTGTGCTCAGCCTTGCTGAGAGCGCGCTTTGGAAAAATCGATGCCTCATTCTGGCGCTGCACCTCTAGGGTTTGGACACAAGACATGACAACCGAGCCGGACCATGGAGGAATGCAATGTCACAGCCCAGAACGATCTGCATTGCCGGGGCAAGTGGGCTTGCGGGGGCCTATGCGCTGCGCGCGGCCCTTGCAGCGGGACATCATGTGCGGGCGACGGTGCGCGATCTGCGCCGCGCTGAGCAGCTCTATCATCTGCCCGGTGCCACCGAGCGGCTGCGCCTCTTTGAAGCCCGGACCGAGACGCCCGAGAGCTTTGCCGCGCCCCTTGCCGGGGCCGAAGCGCTGGTGTTGGCCTGTTTCCCCACCCCAAGGCGCGGACTGAACGGCGAGCCGATCTCGGCGCTGACGCCGGAGCGGGCGTGGCGCGAGGTGGTAACCCCGTCCAAGACCGCCTGCCGCGCGATCCTCGAAAGGGCCGCGCAGGCCGGGGTTGCGACGGCGGTTTTATGTTCGAGCACCGCCTCGGCGGCACCAGAGCCGGCCCCGCCGGTGCTGCAAGAGAGCGATGTCTCGTCCCTGACGGCGCAGCGCGCGGCGGGAAAGGTCATGCAGGCGCAGAAGACCGCCATGGAGGAGGTCGCCAGCGCGGTTGCGGATCAGAGCGGTCTGCGGCTGGTGGTGCTGTTGTCGAGCATGATGGTCGCGCCGCCCCTGATGCTCTGGCATCTGGAGGGCCATGGGCTCGGGTTCCTTGCGGGGCTGGCGGGTGGCAGGCCGGGATGGCACGCACGGGTGCCCGAGGGGGCGATGTCGCTGACCCATCCGGCGGATCTGGCGGCGTGCATCCTGCGCGCCATCGCAACCCCGGAGGTGGCGGGGCGGTATTTCACCCTCAGCGACAGCTGGACCTGGGCGCGGATCTATCAGGAGATCGCGCGCTATGTGCCCCCTGCAGCCTTGCCAGCGCCAAACGCGGCGCCGCCCGCGCTGCCGACGGTTTATGATTTTACGCGCCGCGACAGCCTGAAGGTGGCGTTCACGCCGATCCCGCAGATGCTGCGCGCGTTCTTCGAGAGCCTGCCCGCCGCCACCACGCTTGCGGGGCCATGCCGCACGCCAGAGGCCTGAGCAGAGGCCTGAGCGGCTTGCACCCTGCGGGGGGCTTTGGTTATAAGCCAACATATTAATGGTGCTTTTGCGCGTCCTGCCGGGATGCGGCCGCTGTCGAGGACGGCCGGGCCGACCCTCCCGCAAGAGGTCCGGGATCTTGTGTCCCGCTGGCGCAGCGTTTCAAAAATTGACCGGTTGGTAAATGAGTGGCAGGCTGCGGGCAGAGCACCGCCGCCCGCGCGACGCGATTGGCGGATCACGACCCGGAGGGCCGCGGTCAAGGGGAGGACACCCAGCATGAGTTTTGACCTGATTATCCAGAACGCGACCCTGCCGGATGGGCGCAGCGGCATCGACATTGGCTGTCGCGACGGGCGCATCGCCGCGCTGGAGGCCGGGATCATCGCCGAAGCAGGGCAGGTCATCGACGCCAAGGGGCTGCTGGTGTCGCCGCCCTTTGTGGATGCGCATTTCCACCTCGACGCGACCCTGTCCTTGGGCACGCCGCGGATGAACCAGTCGGGCACCCTGCTCGAAGGTATCGCGCTCTGGGGAGAGCTGAAGCCGATCCAGACCGTCGATGAGATCATCGACCGGGCCATGCGCTATTGCGATATGGCGGTCAGCCAGGGTCTTCTTGCGGTGCGCACCCATGTGGATGTGAGCGACGCCGACCTGAAAACGGTGCAGGCGCTGTTGCAGGTGCGCGAGAACGTCAAGGACTATCTCGATTTGCAACTGGTGGCCTTTCCCCAGGACGGGGTGTTCCGGGCTGAGGGCGCGGACAAACACCTGCTGCGCGCGCTTGATATGGGCGTCGATGTGGTCGGCGGTATCCCGCATTTCGAGCGCACCATGGCCGATGGCGCGCGCTCGGTGACGTGGCTTTGCGAAGTGGCGGCAGAGCGGGGCCTGCAGGTCGATATGCATTGCGATGAATCCGACGATCCGATGTCGCGCCATGTGGAGACCCTCGCCTATGAGACGCAGCGCCTTGGCTTGCAGGGGCGGGTGGCCGGGTCGCATCTGACGTCGATGCATTCGATGGACAACTATTTTGTCTCCAAGCTCACCGCGCTGATGGTCGAAGCGGAGATGCAGGTCATTGCCAACCCGCTTATCAATATCATGCTTCAGGGCCGTCATGACACCTATCCCAAGCGGCGCGGCCAGACCCGCGTGCGCGAGCTGCGCGATGCGGGGCTCAATGTGGCGTTTGGCTCGGACTGCGTGATGGACCCGTGGTATTCGCTTGGGTCTGCGGACATGCTGGAGGTGGCTTCAATGGGGCTGCATGTGGGGCAGCTGTCGTCGCGGGCGGATATGCGCTGGTGCTTTGATGCGGTGACGGAGCTTCCGGCCAAGATCCTCGGGCTTGAGGGCTATGGCATCGCGGTGGGCAACAAGGCCGATATGGTCCTGCTGCAGGCCTATGACCCGATCGAGGCGATCCGTCTCAAGCCGACCCGTCTGGCGGTGGTGCGCAAGGGGCGCGTGATCGCTGAGACGCCGCCCAAACTCACCACGCTTTCGTTGGAGGGCCGTCCGGGCGAGGTTGATCCTGCCAGCTTTCGCCCCGGGGGTTGATGTTGCGCGCACGAAATAATGTTACAAAATGGAATTGCAAGGAGACATAAAATTTTTCACCCAATGGTCGGGCGATTGCATACCATTTGACCAAAAGGTCAAAATGAAGGCAGCGGCGCGGGCGGAGCGGGTTTTGGACCTGTCCAGACCGAACACCCGCTGGCCTTGGTGCGCAATCCGACGACAAATCAGAACAATAACATTCAAACAACTGGTCCCTGGAGGAAGAAGACAATGAAAAAGCTGGGTATGAACCGAAGATCGATCCTGAAGAGCGGCGCAGCACTTGGGGCGGCCTCGTTGCTGCCGGCGCCGATGGTGCTGGCGCAAGCGCCGATCAAGGTGGCAGGCGTGCATGCCTCGCCGGTGGAGAACGCGTGGAACTCGCGTCTGCATGTGGCGATGCTCGAAGCGGCAGAGCGCGGCGAGATCGAATATGTCTTTTCCGAGGGGATCGCGGGCACCGACTATGCGCGCGCGATGCGTGAATATGCCGAGCAGGGCGCGGATGTGATCGTGGGCGAAGCCTATGCGGTGGAGCGCGAGGCGCGCCAGGTGGCGGGCGACTATCCCGACACGCGCTTCGTGATGGGCTCCAGCGGCAAGCCTGCGGGCGACAACTTTGGCACCTTTGGCACCTGGAACCACGAGGCGGCCTATCTGTGCGGCATGCTGGCGGGCAAGATGAGCCAGTCCGGCGTCTTTGGCGCGGTGGGGGCGATCCCGATCCCCGAGGTCAACATGCTCATCAACGGGTTCCGTCAGGGTGTGGACGCGGTGCGTCCCGATGCGACCCATCTCATCAACTTTATCGGCACCTTCTTTGATCCGCCCAAGGCCCGCGAGGCCGGTCTGGCGCAGATCGATTCCGGCGCCGACATCCTCTTTGGCGAGCGGATCGGCACCGCCGACGCCGCCAAGGAACGCGGCATCAAGGCGGTGGGCTCGCTCACCGATTATACCGAGCGCTACCCCGAGACCGTGTTCTCCAATGCGATCTGGAACTTTGGCCCCATCCTCGGCGCGGCGCTGGCGGATCGCGCGGCGGGCAATTCCAGCGGGCAGGACTACACCCGCTTTGGCCTCATGAAAGAGGGCGGCAACGACATCTCCTTTACCGCGTCGATGGTGCCCGAAGAGGCCATCGCCCCGATGGAAGAGGTGCGCGCCGCGATCAAGGCGGGCGAATTTGAGGTCGAGATCAACTTTAACGAACCGACCTGATCCAGCGCATCCCATGTGCCGGGCGCGGCCCTGTGGCTGCGCCCGATTTCTGCGCAGGGAGAGGAGACCCCCATGGCTGAACCCGTTGTGCTGCACCTGGACTCCGTGACCAAGCGGTTTGGGTCCTTTGCGGCAAATGACAATATCTCCGTCACGTTGCACCGGGGCGAGGTGGTGGCCCTCTTGGGGGAAAACGGCGCCGGTAAGACGACGCTGATGAATATTCTTTTTGGCCACTATGTCCCCGATGCGGGGCGGGTCTTTATCCATGGTCAGGAGATCGCGCAGGGCAAACCCAAGGCGGCAATTGCTGCGGGCGTGGGCATGGTGCACCAGCATTTCTCGCTGGCGAAGAACCTCACGGTGCTGGAAAACGTGATGACCGGCACCGAGCCGCTGTTTGGCTGGGCGTCGGACACTGCCAAGGGCCGCCAGAAGCTCAGGGCGCTGGAGCAGAAATTCGGCCTCAGCGTCAACTCGGATGCGCGGGTGGGCGATCTGTCGGTGGGCGAGCAGCAGCGGGTGGAAATCCTGAAGGCGCTCTATAATGACGCGCGTATCCTGATCCTCGACGAGCCAACGGGCGTGTTGACCCAGCAGGAGGCCGAGGGGCTGTTCCAGACCTTGCGCGCCATGGCGCAGGACGGGCTGTCGATCATTTTCATTTCGCACAAGCTCCATGAGGTCATGAGTGGTGCCGACCGGGTGGTGGTGCTGCGTGCGGGCAAGGTCACTGCAGAGCGCGCCACCTCCGAGACCAGCAAGGAAGAGTTGGCAGAGCTGATGGTGGGCCGCCGGGTGGAGCGCCCGGTGCGCGAAGCGACCGAGGCCGGCGATGTGGTTGTGCGGGCGCGGGATGTGATGCTCGCGCGCGGGGCGCGACGCCTGAGCGACATCAGCTTTGACATCCGCGCGGGCGAGACCCTTGGTATCGTGGGGGTGTCGGGCAACGGGCAGGCGGCGCTCTGTGATCTGGTGGCGGGCGTGGTGCCGCCCGACAGCGGTCTGTTTGAAATCAACGGCCAGCCGCTTGGGCAGATGAGCCCGCGCGATCTCAGCCGCATGAACGTCGGCCGCACGCCCGAGGATCGCAACACCCAGGGCGCGGTCGGGGAGCTGACCCTCTGGGAGAACGCGGTGCTGGAGCGGATCACCGATCCGCGGTTTTCGCGGCGCGGTTTTCTGCGCAAAGGGCCTGCGCGCAGCTATTGTCAGGATCTCATCGACCGTTTTGATGTGCGCGGCGGCACGCCGGGGAGCCGCATCAGCCTTCTGTCGGGGGGCAATATGCAAAAGCTCATCCTGGGGCGCAGTCTGGCGCAGCAGCCGGTGTTCCTGCTGGCGGCGCAGCCGACACGCGGGCTGGATGAGGGGGCGATTGCCGCCATTCACGAAGACATCCTTGCAGCGCGCAAGGCCGGCACGGCGGTGCTGCTGGTGTCGGAGGATCTCGACGAGGTGATCTCCTTGTCGGATCGGATCATGGCGATCCACGACGGGCGGCTGTCGCCGGCGGTGGACGCACAGGGCGTGGATGCACGCCAGCTGGGCCTGATGATGGCCGGGGAATGGGAAGGAATGCGCTGATGCGGATTGAACGCAGGCAGAACCAGTCCAAGGCGATGATGATTGTCGCACCGGTGCTGGCGGTCATGGCCGCGCTTGCGCTGGCTGGCGGGCTGATCGCGCTGGCGGGCGTGCCGGTGCTGGCGGCCTATCAATCGCTGTTTGTCGGGGCGTTCGGGTCCAAGTTTGCCATCACCGAGACCCTGACGCGGGCCACGCCGCTGATCGTGACCGGGCTGGCGGCGGCGGTGGCCTTTCGCGCGCGCATCTGGAACATCGGCGCCGAGGGCCAGTTCTACATGGGCGCGCTGCTGGCCACGGTCTTTGGCTTTCAGAACTTTCTGGGCCTGCCGTCCTTTGCGCTGATCCCGGCGCTGTTTCTGGCCGGAGCGGTGGCGGGCATGGTGATGCTGGTGATCCCGCTGGGCTTGCGGCTGCGCTTTGGCGTTGATGAGGTGGTGACGACCCTTCTGCTGAATTTCGTGGTGCTGCTGTTTGTGTCGATGATGCTCGACGGGCCGATGAAAGACCCGCTGGCCTTTGGCTGGCCGCAATCCGTGCCGATCGTGGATGAGGGGCTGTTGCCCAAGATCATTGAGCGCACCCGTCTGCACCTTGGCCTGATCATCGCCATCGGCGCGGCTCTGGTGATCTATGTGATCAACTCCGCAACTGTTTTTGGCCTTGAGGCGAAGGCGGCGGGCTACAACCCGGCCGCTGCAAAATTCGCAGGCGTGCCGTTTCAAAAGACGCTGATCAAGGTGGCCTGCCTTTCGGGCGGTCTGGCCGGGCTTGCGGGTGCCATCGAGGTGATGGGCGTCAAGGGCCAGCTCTCCAATGATCTGTCGGCCTCGTTTGGCTATACGGGGATCGTGGTGGCGATGCTGGCGAGCCTCAACCCCATCGGGGTGATCTTTGCCGCCATCTTTACCGCGATGATGTTTGTCGGCGCCGAGAGCATGAGCCGCACCTTTGGGATCCCCAGTTTCATCGCGGATGTGGTGGTCTCTTTGTCGCTGTTGACGATGCTGGTGGCGATCTTTTTCTCCAACTTCAGGATCCGCAAATGACCGATCTCTTTGACATCCTGTTTACGGTGGGCCTGTGGTCCTCGGTGCTGCGGATCGCCACGCCGCTGATCTTTGGCACCCTTGGCGCGCTTTTGTGCGAGCGGGCGGGGGTGCTCAATCTCGGCATCGAGGGCATCATGACCTTTGGGGCGATGATCGGCTGGCTGGCAGTGTTTCAGGGCGCGGATCTGTGGACCGGGTTGCTGGTGGCGGCGCTGGCGGGCGCGCTCTTTGGGCTGTTGCATGCGGGGCTGACGGTGACGCTGGGGCTCTCGCAGCATGTGACGGGGCTGGGGATCACGCTGTTTGCGTCGAGCTTTGCCTATTACATCTTTCGCATCGCGATCCCAGCCCAGAACACGCCCCCCACGGTAGAGCCGTTCCAGCCGCTAGATATTCCGGTGCTGTCGGATCTGCCGTTTGTGGGGCCTGCGCTCTTTAGCCAGACCGCGCCCACCTATCTGGCGATCTTTATCGCGATCTTCATGGCCTATTTCCTGGCCCGCACGCCGATGGGGCTGGCGGTCCGGATCACCGGCGAAAACCCGCATGCCGCCGAGGCACAGGGGGTGGACCCGATCCTCGTGCGCTATGGCGCAGTGATGGCCGGCAGTGCGCTGATGGCGGTGGGCGGCGCGTTCCTGACGCTTTCGGCCTTCAACAGCTTTTTTCCCACGATGATGCAGGGGCGGGGCTGGATCTGCATTGCGCTGGTGGTGTTTTCCACCTGGAAGCCGGGGCGGGCCATTCTGGGCGCGCTTCTGTTTGCGCTCTTTGATGCCTACCAGCTGCGGCTGCAGAACGTGCTTGGGCAGGTGGTGCCCTATCAGATCTTCCTGATGCTGCCCTATCTGTTGTCCATTCTGGCGCTGGTGATCATGTCGCGCAGCGCGCGGGTGCCGCAGGCCCTGATGCAGCCCTATCGCAAAGGAGAGCGCTAGGCCCTTGATATTGCAGTTGACGCCAGCCCCGGCGCGGCGTTCTCTGTCGCCCAGACCGCGCGGAGGCGGTTTTGAGAGATGCAGTGGCACAGCCGTGCCAGACCCGGGCTGCCCTATCCCGGAACGGAGGAGAAACCATGACCAAATTTCTAAAAACACTGTCGGCCACGCTGGCGGCAGGTGTGATGCTCGCGAGCACCGCACAGGCCGACACCCGCGTGACATATAAATCCGCCAAGAGCGGGTCGTCCTATTACCAGATGGGTGTGGAACTGGCCGAAGCCATGAAGGCGGGCACCGATGGCGACATCATCGTCACCATCGAAGAGAGCCAAGGCTCCACCCAGAACGTGATGGAAGTGCGCGCGCGCGGGGGCGATTATGTTTTCACCACGCCGCCAGTGCTGGTGTCGCTGGCGCAAAAGGGCAAAGGCCCGTTCGAGGGCAAATCCGCGCCGCAGTTCGACGAGATCCGCGCGCTGTTCCCGATCCCGTCGCTGACCATGCATTTTGTGATGGCAGGCGAAGGCAGCGCGGCCACGCTTGATGACCTGGCGGGGCAGACGCTCCTCTTGGGCAAAGGCTCCTTTGGCGCCACTGAGGGCGAGAAATACCTGAACCTCTTTGGTCTCGCCGACAAGGTCGAGATCGCGGATGCGGAGCTGTCGAATGCGGTGGCGGCGCTGAAGAACGGCCAGATCGGCGCCTTTGTGACCGCCGGATCCTTCCCGGCGCCGAATGTGGTTGAGGCCGCAGCCTCGACCCCGGTGCGGCTGGTGTCGCTGACGCCCGAGCAGGTGGCCGAGACCAAACGCACCAAGCTGGTGATCCCGGCAGGCACCTATGCGGGCCAGACCGAGGATGTAACCACCACCTCGCTGCCGGTGGCGGCCTTTACCACCACCAAGATGGACGCGGACACCGCCTATGCGCTGACCCGCACCTATTGGGAACAGAAGGCCGCAATGGGCGACACATCGGCCTGGTGGAACGGCGTCACAGCAGAGCTGATGGCCAATATCACCACGCCGCTGCATCCGGGTGCGCTGCGCTACTATGAGGAAGCAGGCTTTGCGCTGTCGGAGGCGCACAAGCAATAAGCTGGACCTCTAATCTGGTTCAGATGATCGAAACTGCGCGCGCCTTGGGCCTTGGGGTTCGGGGCGCGCCATGTTCCATGAAGGCCCCCCGATGACAGATTTACCAAAGAGCCGCCTTGTGGCGGGGTTCTGGCTGCTGCTGGCCGCAGGGCTGGTGGCCTATCACCTTGCGCTGGTGTTTGCGGGGATCGTCCCGAACCTCGTGAGCCGCCCGCTGCACATGGCCTTTATCCTGCCCTTTGCGCTGGTCTTTGGCGTCACCGCAAAGGGGCGGCTTTATTCAGGGATCGTGCTGGCGGTGCTGGGCTCTGGCGCGGCGATCTGGATTGCGCTCAATGCGGATGCCTTGGGCGATCAATACGGCTTTCTTGAGGGGCGCGGGCAGGTGGTCATCGCGGTGATCCTCTTGGCTGTGGTGCTGGAGACGGCGCGGCGCGCGATTGGCTGGCCGCTGCCGGTGGTGGCGGCGCTGGCGCTTTTGTACGGGCTGTTCGGGCAGCATATTCCGGGTGAATTTGGCCACTCCGGCACCCCATTGGAGAGCTTTCTCGGCACGCTCACCATCGCCGAGGGCGGCATCTGGGGCTCGCTGACGGGCGTATCGGTGGGCGTGGTGTCGATCTTTGTGATCTTTGGCGCGGTCCTGAACGCGGGCGAAGCGGGGCAGGGGTTCATGAATGTCGCGGGCGCGGCGGCGGGGCGGCTGAAGGGCGGCGCGGCCAAGGTCTCGGTGATTTCCTCAGCGCTCTTTGGGTCCATTTCGGGATCGGCCTCGGCCAATGTGGCCTCAACAGGGGCGATCACCATGCCTGCGATGGTGCGGCTCGGCTACCCCAAGCGACTGGCAGCAGCGGTGGAGGCGGTGGCCTCCTCGGGCGGACAGATCATGCCACCCCTGATGGGAGCCGGAGCCTTTGTGATGGTAGAGCTGACGGGCGTGCCTTACACGGCGATCATGGCGGCGGCGGTGCTGCCGGCGCTGTTGTATTTCTTTGCCGTCTGGGTCGGGATCAACGCCTACAACCGCCGCTTTGACCTTAGGGGTGTGCCCGCAGAAGACCGCCCCAAACGACGCGATGTGATCGTGACCTCGCTGTTTTTCCTCGTGCCGTTCAGCGTGCTGCTGTGGGCGATGTTCGGCGCGGGGTTCACACCGGAATATGCGGCGGCACTGGCGATCCTTGCGGGCGCGGTGCTGTTGCTGTTCAACGCCGAGATGACCTTTAAGCCGGGTCAGATCCGCGACCGGGCGATGGCGGCCCTGCTCAATGCGGCGCGGCAGGTGTCGATGATCGCGGCCATTATCCTATGTGCGTCGATCATCATCGGGGTGCTGTCGATCACCGGGCTTGGGGTCAAGATCACCTCGCTGATCATCCAGGGCTCTGGCGGACTGCTCTGGCCGTCCTTGCTGCTGACGGCGGTGGCCTGTCTGGTGCTGGGCATGGAGGTGCCGACCACGGCGGCCTATGTGATCTGCGTGTCGGTGGCGGGGCCTGCGCTGACGAAACTGGGGCTTGAGCCGCTGCAGGCGCATCTTTTTGTGTTCTGGTTTGCGCTCTTGTCGACCATCACGCCGCCCGTCTGTGGCGCGGTGTTCATTGCGGCAGGCATGATTGGCGAAAGCTGGCTCCGGGTGGCGCTGACGGCGATGGCGCTTGGCGTTGGGCTCTATTTGATCCCGCTTGGCATGATCGCCAACCCTGCCCTCCTTGAACTGGCGCAGGACCCGATCGGCGCGCTCGTGGCGCTCGGGCGCATGGCGCTGGGGCTGATGCTTGTGTCGGCCGGGCTGATCGGGGCACGGGGGCCGCTGGCGACGCTGGGGCTCTGTGCGCTGGGGCTGTTGATCACGTTTTCGGGGCTCTGGATCTAGCGCGCGCGTTTGCAGCGCTCGGAGCAATAGCGTACCTCCTCCCAGACCTTTGCCCATTTGCGCCGCCATGTGAACGGGCGTTGGCAATGGGCGCAGATCTTGGTGGGAAGGTCTGATTTCTTGCGCATCTTCATGTGGTTAACTTTCAAACGGGAAACTGAGCTGCGTGTCGTCGCGCGCAGCCGCCTTGCGTGACTTGCGCGGACTGCGGCGACTGGTCTTGCGGCTGGCGTGTTTTGTCAGGATGCCCTTGGCCTCCTGACGGAAGCCGCCTGAGCGGCGCACCGCCCAGATCTGATCGCGGGCGCTGCGCGCGGCGCTGAGATGATCGATGATGGGATGCGGGTAGGTCTTGCCGAGGACTGCGGCGGCGTTCTCGGCCTTCCACGGCTCTTGCAGGTGGCGGTCGTCGATGGCGGCGAGCTCCGGCACCCATTTGCGCGTAAACGCTCCGGTGGGGTCCTGGTCCTTGCCCTGTTTCACCGGGTTGTAGATGCGCGGGGTGTTGATGCCGGTGGTGCCCGATTGCATCTGCACCTGGCTCCAGTGAATGCCCGGCTCGTAATCGGTGAACCGGCGCGCCAGCACCAGCCCCGGCGCGCGCCAGTCGAGCCAGAGGTGGTAGCTTGCCACCGACATCACCATCGCCCGCATCCGAAAGTTGAGCCAGCCGGTTGCATTGAGGCAGCGCATGCAGGCATCGACAAAAGGCAGGCCGGTCTCGCCCATGGCCCAGGCCTCGAGGCGGGTGCTGTCCGGCGCGCTTGGGCGCAGCCCGTCATAGGCGCGATGCATGTTCTCATATTCGATGCGCGGCTCATCCTCGAGCTTCTGGATGAAATGACAGTGCCAGTGCAGGCGCCCCACAAAGGAGCGCAGCGATTGCGACCAGTTGCGCGACAGCTCCGGGTCTGTCTGGCGCTGCCATGTGGCCTGCGTGACCTCCCGCAAGGAAAGCGTCCCCCAGGCCAGATGTGGCGAGAGGCGCGAACAGGCGCGCGCGCCCTCAAGCGGCGAGGACATGGCCCAGCGATAGGGCTCTGCGCGCCGAGTCAGGAAGGAATTCAGACAGGCCTCGGCCCGGGCGCGTCCACCGGGCTGGCGCTCGGGGCAGGGGTCGGGGGCGAGATCCAGATCGCGCGCTGTCGGGATCGCGCCCGGCGCACAGTCCAGTGGCGCCAGTGCGGGGGCTTTGGCCTGCGGCTCGGCCATGATCCGATCCCAGGTGGTCGCCCAACCGTTGCGTGAGGCAAGCCGCCGGTGGACGCCGTTCTGGCGCAGCTCGTGCCACGCGATCCCCGCATCCCGGCACCATGCGCCCACCTTGAGGTCGCGCTGATAGGTCCAGTCGTTGCCGGTTTCCTCGTGCGACCAGAGCGTCTGGCCCTCATACGCGTTTACAATCTCGCGCAGGACCGAGACTGCATCCCCCTGCCGCACCACCAAAGGCTGCCCGAGGCGGGCGAGATCGGCGCGCAGGCCATGCAGGCTTTCGGCGATGAACGCCCAGTGGCGGGTGGAGCTATCCTGCTGCTGCCACAGGTCTGGCTCAACGATATAGAGCGGCAGCACCGGCCCGTGCTGGCTGGCGGCTGCAAGGGCGGCATGGTCTTGCACCCTCAGATCCCGTTTGAACCAGACGATCTGCACGCAGCTCCCTTTCCTTCTTTGGTTGTTGCCATCTCTATGGCTACGGGCGGGACGGGGGCGCGGATGAGTTTTTGACGGCCCATCGCAGCAGGGCAAAGCGTCGCAGGCGCGCCAGTTTAGGCGAAGCTTCAGCAATTTGTGATGGGTGAGCGGGGCGCATCTGCGATAAGATGCGCAAAAGATGATGTTTAAGGAGATTGCCGATGCTGACTCGCCGCCATTTCATAGCCACGTCCACGGCGCTGTTTTCTGCCCCTCTGACGGCTGCGCCGGCCTTTGCTGCCGGTCGCCCCAGTGCGGCGCAGATGCGGGCATGGGACAAACAGGTGACACCGGCGGGGTATGATCCGGCGACCACGAACCCTTGGGGATTTCATCCGCGGTTCCTGCCACAGCGGGTGGAGGCCAACGACGGCCTGACCGTGGGGGACATCCATGTGGATGCGGTGGCGCGCTATCTCTATCACATCGAAGAGGGCGGCACCGCGATGCGCTATGGCGTGGCGATTGCGCGCGGCAACCTCTATGAGCCGGGGGTCTACACCATCCGGCGCAAGATCAAATGGCCCAACTGGACGCCGACACCTGCGATGATCAAACGCGACCCGGGCACCTACGAGCAATGGGCCGACGGGATGCCTCCGGGGCCGCGCAATGCGCTGGGGTCACGGGCGCTTTATCTGTTTCAGGGCAACCGCGACACCTATCTGCGCATCCATGGCACGCCTCATCCGCGCTCGATCGGCGGGCGGGCGAGTTCGGGCTGCGTGCGGATGGTGATGGCGCATATCATCGACCTCTACCCGAATGTAGAGACCGGCAAGACCGCGCATCTTTATTCCACCGAAGACAGCGTGACCTCGGCCTGATCCCGGCCTGTCGCCGTGCAATCCAACCCGCGCGCCACGCCGCCATGACACGGCGGCGGGCAGGCGGTGCGCGGGGACCTCGCATGGGGCACGACGGCGCGTGGCGCGCGCGTCTCCCGTTGTTTATTCGGTTGGCTTACTCGGTGCGGGCAACGCAGATCGGGCTGCCTTTGGCGGTGCGCAGCGGCAGGAGCGTGGTCTCGACCGGGCCGCGATGCAGATACCAGTAGCAGCCGTCTTCCGCGAGCAGGCGGGCGGTCGAAAGATCCTGCGCGGGCGCGGCAAGCGCGGCAACCTCTTCGGGCAGAGGGGCAAGGGTTCCGGCGCCGTCAACACAGGCGCTGAGGCCCAAGAGGGCGGCTCCGATCACAGATAGCTTTGTCTTCACTGTCATATCCTTCAGATTGCGCGCGTCCCCGCCCGCCTTGGCGTGGGGGTCGCGCCCACATTGGCACCGCGCGGCGCGGGGTGCAATGACGGGGCGTGCATTCCTGAAGCCGGGGCGGGCGCCGTATGAGGCAGCGTCAGCGTGTGATCGGCAAGCTGGTCGGCAACCTGCGGGTCATGGGTGATCAGCAAAAGCGCGATGCCCGCGCGGTGTTTGAGATCCTGAAGCGTGTGGATCACCTGCGCCTGCGCGCGTGGGTCGAGGGCGGAGGTGGGTTCATCGGCGACGATCACCTCCGGGTTGCACAAGAGCGCGCGGGCCAGACAGAGCCGCTGCGCTTCACCGCCCGAGAGATCCCGCGTGCGGCGCGCCAGAAAGGCGGCGCCCGTTGGCAAGCCCACCGCGCGCAGCGCCTCGCGGGCCGCACGGCAGGCGGCAGGGGTTGCGAGATGCGGGCGTCTCAGCCAGGTCGCTCGCCCGGTCCATTGCTCGGCCCCGTGCCCAGTGCTGTGCACAGTCCTATGCTCAGTCTTTTTCCAAGGCCATTGCCAAGGTCCCAGAGACGGCCCGGAGAACAAGCGGTGCGGGGTCTTTTGCGCAAGGGTTTGCGCCTCGGCCAGTGTTTGCGCCACGGTGAAATGCGCGGTGAGCGCCCGGTGGGGAAGTTGCGGCACATAGCCGATCCGCGGGCGCGTCCGGGGCGCGGGCGTCCGCTTGGAGCCCGCATCGGACTCCGTCTCTGAGTCGGGCGCGGGTTTTGGCGCGGATTTTGGCTCAGATTCTGGGCGTCCCAACCATGTGATCCGACCCTGCTGACAGGGCGCAAGGCCAACCAGTAGATGCGCGAGGGTGGATTTGCCGCAGCCGCTTGGGCCGCGCACCGCAAGGCAGGCGCCCCGGTGCAGGCTGAAGCTCAGATCCTGAAACACCTGCGCCTTGCCATGGGAATGCGAGAGCGCCTCGATCCGCAGGATCGCCTCCCGCCGCGACGGCAGGGCAGCGGTGGGGCGGCTGGGGCGCGGCGGGGTCAACAGGGCGCGGGTCAGCGCGTGGCGGGGCTGGTGTTGCAGACGCCGGGCGGGGCCAAACTCGATCAGGCGGCCGCGATCGAGCACCGCGATGTGATCGGCAAGCTGCGCTGCCAGCGCCGGGTCATGGCAGATCAGGATCTGCGCCCGCGCGCTGCGGCCATGCTCCAGCATCCGCAACGTGCGCGCCTGATTGTCCGGGTCGAGCGCCGCTGTGGGCTCGTCGAGGATCAGGCATCCGGGCTGCGGCAAGAGTACAAGGGCGGTGAGAACGCGCTGGGTCTCGCCGCCGCTGAACTGCGCCGGGAGTTGATCCAGAAGGGCGGTGGGCAGGTTGAACTCGGTGCAGATGGTTTCGGGCGTTGCCAGATGCGGGTGTTGCGCCTTCAGCTCGGCGATATGGGCGCGCAGGGTCAGCTGGGGGTTCAGCGCATCGCTGAGGCTCTGGACAATGAGGCCGATCTGCTGGCCCCGGAGCCTGCGCATCTGCGCCGGTGTGGCGCGCAGCAGATCGGTGCCCTCCAGCAAGGCCTGCCCGCTCCAGCGCATGCGACCGGAAGGGTTGCGGGCGCAGAGACGCGCCAGCCCCTTGGGGCGCGGATCAAAGCTGCGGCGGGGCGCTTTGGTGATTTGGCCCTCGGGCAAGCGCAAAAGGAGCCGTGCAAGGCTGCTCTTGCCAGCGCCGGAAGGTCCGACCAGCGCCAGCGTCTCCCCCTCTGCCACATCAAAAGAGATGTCCTGAAGGAGCGCGGTCTCTCCCACAAAGAGGCTTAGGTTTTGGATTGAAATCATGGGGGTGTCCCTTGTGGCTGCCGGTGGTGCCGGGCGTGATGCGCGCCGATCCGCGTGAGCCAGAGCAGGAAGCCCGAGAGGCAGAACGCCGGCGGCAGCAGGAGCCAGGTCCAGGCCGGGGTGTGCAGATAGCCCATCGCGTCCTGCACCATGCTGCCCCAGGTGAGGAGGTCGGCAGCGGTGAGACCCAGAAAGGCCAGCCCCGCCACCCGCATCACCGCCTGCACCACATTCTGCACATAGACCCCGACCAGCGTCGGCAGCATTTGCGGCAGCGCGTGATGCAGCAGAACCGAGGGCCAGCCAGCCCCCATGTGGCGCGCCAGACGGATGTTTTCACGGCTCAATTCGCGCAGGAGGGCGGCGCGCAGCACCCGCACATCGTCGTGCCAGGTCAACAGCGCCATCATCACGATGATCTCCGCCGCGCCGGGCTGGCGCCAGGCGGCAATCAGCAGGAGCACGAGGATCGAGGGGATGATTTCGGCAATATCCGTGAGATGCAGCACCAGTGCGCGCCCCCACTTCGGAAAGAGCACCGCAATGCTTGCCATCCCACAGCCGATCCCAAGCGCCAGTGCCGCCGTCGCAAGCCCAAGCCCGATGGTCGTGGGCGCCGCGCGCAAGAGACCGACGAGAACGCTCTGGCCGATGTCATTGGTGCCGAGCCAGTGGCGGGGCGAGGGCGGCTCCAGCGTGGCGGTGCTGGTCAGATAGGGCGGCAGCAGCGCATCCGCGAAACAGAGCGCCAGCACCACCGCAGCCCCCAGCAAGACAGGGACGGAGGTGGCGCGCCGTTCAGCGCCGCGCATTGCCAGCCTCCCGGCGCACCAGCAGATCGGTGAGCGCATCAAACCCCCAGTTGAGCCCCAGCACCAGCGCGGCCAGAACCGCTATTGCGCCCTGCAAAAGCGCATAATCGCGATCGAGCACCGCCTGATAGGTGAGCAAGCCCACCCCCGGATAGGAGAAAACCACCTCGACAAAGAGGCTGGCGGTAAAAAGCGTGGCGACCGACTGCCCCAGCCGTGCGCAGATCACCGGGATGAGGTTGCGCCCGAAATAGGCGTGGCGTTCGCGCCAGCCCGACACCCCGCGCCCGCGCGCGTTGACCACAAAAGCGCGCCCGGAGAGCGCCGCCGCCGCGCCGCGCAGCACAAAGAAATACCGCACCACCTCATGCAGCGCCAAGGCAAAGGCCGGCAGGATCGCGTGGCGCAGCACCTCGAGCGCGCGCGCCAACGGTGTGCAGGGTGCAAAGAGCGGCTCGGCGCCGCCACTGGGCAGGATCGGCCAGAGGATCGAAAAACAGAGCATGAGCGCAATGGCAGTCACAAACGGCGGCACGCTGGCCAGAAGGCTCATGGCGGTGGTGAGGCCACGGTCCAGCGCGCCGCCGGGCTGGCGCCCCGCTTCGATCCCAAGCCCGATCCCGAGCCCCAGAAATATCGGCAGGGCCAGCCCGATCAGCAGCGCCGTCCATGGCAGGGCTTCGGTCAGAAGATCCGCCACCGGTGCGCCATGCAAGGGCGAATAGCCCAGATCGCCGCGCAGCAGCCGGGAAAGATCGCCCCACATCTGCGCGGCCAGTGAGCCGTCCAGTCCAAGCTGCGCGCGCAGCCGGGCCCGTTCACTGTCGAGAAGATCGCGCTGTACATCTGAATCAAGCATCACATCCAGCGCATCCCCCGGCAGCAACCGCGGAAGGAGCGCCATGAGAAGGAGCACCAGCGCAAAGACCGCTGCGCGCCGCAAAAGGCCGGTCAAAACCCCCGCCAGGCGCCCGGCCAAGGGGCTCGTCATGTGGGCTGCCAAAGGACCTGTCCAGGTTTTTGTCCAGCCTGCGGCACCCAGGGTTTCGTGCGTCTTGTGCGGTGGCTCCTGATCCGGCTGGCGCAGCAGGGGGGACGAGCTGCCCATCTGCGTGCTCACTGGTCCAAGAGCATGTATTTATGGGTTGCGACCGGAATGCCGATGGTGAGCCCCTCATCAAAGAACCAGGGCGCGGCCTTTGGCGTATGGGCGACGGTGCGCGTGACATTGAGCAGCATGATCGCAGGCAGTTCCTTGGAATAGCGGTGCTGGAACTCTGCCAGAAGCGTCGCGCGGTGCTCCGCATCAAGGCTGCGGGCCTGCGCCTCGGCGAGCGCGCGCAGCTGGCCATCGCCGGTATAGCCTTCGTTGTTCCAGCGCGAGCCAAAGACGCGTTGCGCAATCGTCACCGGATCGCCAAGCGTGCTGCCGCCCGCGAGGATCAGGTCGTAATCCTTGCCCGGTTTCATCTTGCGCAGCGCGCTGCGTTCGAGCACCCGGATGGTAACATCAAGCCCAAAGGCCGCGAGCTGATCCTTCATCACCTGCGCCACCGCCGCCTCGCGGGTGCTGGTCACAAGGCGCAGGGTGACGGGCGTGCCCGACGCCTCCCAGAGGTTGCTCTGCGGGTTGCGGCTCCAGCCTGAGCGGAGCAGGAGGGCGGCGGCCTTGTCGGTATTATGGGCATATTCCAGCGCTGCGCCGGACACATACCAGCGCGAATTGTCCTGTAGATAGCCAAGGCTTGCAGCGGTGGCGCCCCCGCGATAGGCGATCCGGGCGAGGGCGTCGCGGTCAATTGCAAAGGCCAAGGCCTGTCGCCGCTGCACCGGCGCAAAGAGCCCGGAATGGTCAAAGCGCAGCTTGACCGGATGCCCCGAGGCCGAGGTCTCCACCCCAAGTGCGCGGGTTTTGGCCTGATCCACCAGACGGTTGGGCAGATCCGCGATCACATCCACCTGACCTTTGGCCGCCGCCTCGATGGCGGCCTCGGGGGTGAGCCGGGCGATCATGACCTCGTCGTATTTCTGCCTGCCTCGGTAATAGGCCTCGGTGGCGGCAAAGAGATAGCGTCCCTTGGCGCGATCATAGTCAGCGAGCCGATAGGGGCCGGAGCCGATCATCGCCGTGGGGTCGGTGAACCTGCGGGGCGTGTCCTGACCTGCGTAGATATGCCGGGGCAGGATCGGTATGGCGGCCAGAACGCTGGCCACAAAGCCCGCGTCCGGTTCATGCAGGTCAATGCGCAGCTTCGCGTCTGTGAGAGGGTGCACGGCCTCGACATTTGCAAGCGACACAAAGGGATGCGGGTGTCGCGCCATATAGTCAAAGGTAAAGGCCACATCGGCGCTGGTGAGGTCGGTGCCATCATGCCAGCGCGCGCCCGGATCAAGGGTGATGTCGATGTGAAACCCATCCGCAGAGCGCTGCCAACTGCGGGCCAGCTCTGGCGCCAGCGCGCCGTTTCGATCCTGTCCCACGAGATTGTCAAAGACAAAATGGGTGAGCATATAACCCATGCCGCCGCGCCCTTGCAGATACGGCGTGGCAAGGCCCCAGTCGGTGTCGCTGCTGGAAATGACCAGACGTTTGCCTGCGGGGGGGTGCGCCTCGGCCAGCTGCGCAACGGCAAAAAAGCACAGCCCAAGGGCCAGCCAGAGGGGGCTCAATCGTGCCATGAAATCCTCCAATCAGTCTTGTTTTGGAAAGGGGGGCTAGCGATTGAGAGCTGGCGCGGAATGAGGCGGCACCCAGCCGATGGTCGCATCCGGGATGTGATCGAGCTGGGGCACATAGGGTTTGATGTCGAGAACGGCGGTGCCGTCGATACAGTCGAGCCCCTCCACCTGCAGGATGTGTTCCTCGCGCGCGATCACGCGGGTGACGCTCATGGCGATGGGGTTAGGGCGGTTCGGGGTGCGGCTGACAAAGACGCCGCGTTTCATGCCACTGCAACCAGAGGCCTCCAGTCGCGGCGCGCGATTGGACAGGTGCAGCCAGTAAAACACGATCACATGCGAGGCGAGATGGCTGTTGTGCAGCCCTCCGGCATATTGCGGCAGCAGTTCGATAAAGCTCGTGCCTTCGTTGCCCATCAGGGAGGCCGGACATTCTGCTAGTGTGGAAAATCCAGTGCGCAGATAGCCGATCGGGTTCAATTGAATATGCGAGGGCGCGGGGGCAGTCATGGGGCGGCATCCAGTTCATCTAAGAAGGCGGCTCAATCCTTAGTTGTTTTCTCGCCTATCCAGAAGTTGCGTCATCTGCACTTCACCATTGCGCCTGACGACAGGCCAAAACGGCCTCTGGCCTCATGCAGAGACGGTGGGGAGCGCGGCGGCTGTCGTGGGCGCCGCCGGGTCGGCCTGCGCGGTTTGCGCCGCCTGGGCACAGATTTCGCGCAGGGTGGCGCGCATCCAGCGATGGAGCGGGTCAGCATCAAACCGGGGGTGCCAGAGCTGCGAGACGGTGATGCCGGGCACCGTGAACGGGAGCGCGCCGCAGATCAGCCCCTGTCGCAGATCACGCGTATGCAGCGCGGGCACGGTGGCCACCAGATCGGTGTTGCGCGCCAGCGACAATGCGGCGGCAAAGCCTCCGACCACAACTTTGACCGGGCTTGGATGCCCAAGCTCGGAAAGCGCGCTGTGGATCGGGCCGCGCCGCCGGTTCTGCGCATCTGCGTGCCGCGCCACATCCACATGATCCGCTGCGACATATGCCGCCGTCGTGAGGGCGCGCCCGGCCAGCGGATGCGTCGGGCGCAGCGCATAGACGAAGTGATCCTTCATCAGCGCCTGGCTTTGAAAATTCGGGTCGGTCTGGGCGCCGATCACGCCGGTTTCCAGATCCACTTCCCCGTCACGCAGGGGGCGGTTGTTGTGGCCTTCCTTGTGGATGAACCGCAGTTCGACGCCGGGGGCCTCGGTGGCGAGACGCGCAATGAGCGCCGGGCCGAAAGTTTCGACAAAACCGTCGCTGCTGCGCAGGGTGAAGATGCGCGTCACATTCTGCAGGTCCACTGCCCGGGCGGGGCTGAGGGCGGACTGCACGTCCTCTACAAGCTGCGCGGTGATCTGGCTCAGTTCGAGGGCGCGTGGCGTCGGCACCAGCTTGCGCCCGGTGCGCACCAACAGCGGATCGCCGGTGGTGGCCCGCAGCCGCGCCAGCGCCCGGCTCATGGCAGAAGGGCTGAGCTGCAGCCGATTGGCGGCGCCCAGCACACTGCCTTCTTTGAGGAGCGCATCAAGGGTGATCAGGAGGTTGAAATCGGGACGTGGAGACATGGGCTGTGGCAAACGGAACTATGCAAACAAGGGCGTGACGAAAAGGCGCCGGGAGGGGCAGAGGCAAATCGGGCTAAGAATTGCGCCACGTTAGCACCGGATGTTGCAAAGACCAACGCTTTGCCGTGCACCTGACCTCAGGGATGAGCCCAAAGGTCAGGTGGGTTTAGGCGGGCGGGTTTACGCGGGCGGACCTGTGCCGGTCGGCTTGTATCAGGCCGGTTTGATCAGGCCGGTTTGATATAGTGGCGCACGCGCGGGCCTTCGGGCCGCAGATCAAGCGCCTTCAGGTCGGACTGGGCGGCGGCATCCGTGCTGGTCAGGCGCTTGTGCTGTTCAAGATGCTCAAACCAGCTCGGCAGGTGAAAGGTTTCAACCCATTGCTCGGGATCTTCGACGCTCTGGTGGAGGTGCCAGCGTGTCGCCCCGTCCCGTAGCCGCTGCCGGGAAAACTGCGACAGCTGCGCCACGAACTCTTGCTGGTCTGCCTCGGCGATGCGGTATTCAACCGTGACCATGGCAGGGCTGTCGCCCGACTGGTCTGTCGCAATCGCGGGGGCGTCGGGCCAGACCGAGGCCGGGGTGAGATCCTGCGTCTCTCCCTGGCCGACGGTAAAGCGGCGGGTTGCAAAGAGCGCCAGCAATAGGCCGGTCGCGGCGATCAGCAGGGTCAGGGAGACGCTTCCTCTGGCGGCGGCCTGACCCCAGAGGATCGAGCCTGCCGCCATGGCGCCAAAGAACACCATGAGAAACACGGCCAGCCCGCGCGCGCGCACCCAATCGGGCAGGGCGGTCTGGGCCGAGACGTGAAAGGACGTGAGGACAGCGATCCACGACAGCCCGCCCAGCAAGGCGGCTGTCATCAGGGCAATCGGCGCATCCGAGATTGCCATCGCCAGAAGGGCAATCGCCGTGCCAAAGGTCCCGATCTGGACCGTCTGATCCGAGGTGACATGTTGTTTCAGGCGCGGCAGCAGCAGCGCGCCTGCAACAGCGCCGGTGCCGATAAGGGCCATCAGCGTGCCATAGAGCTCGGCCCCGCCGCCCTCGGCGCCGCGGGCAATCAGCGGCAACAGCGCCCAATAGGCGGAGGCAAAGACAAAAAACGCCGCCGCCCGGATCAGGGTCGCCCCCATCGCCGGGTTGTGGCGCACATGGCGCAGGCCAATGCCCATCTCGGCAAGAAGCGTGGTGCGGGTTGTTTTGGGCGCCGTGGGCGCTGGTCGCCAGAGGAGCAGCGCGGCGATGATGACCACATAGCTGAAGGCGTTCAGGACAAAAGGCGCCGCCAAGCCCAGCGTGGCGATCAGCACCCCCGCCAGAGCCGGCCCGATGGCCCGGCTGATGTTGATCCCCATGGAGTTCATCGCAATCGCGGGGCGCAGGCTGGCACGGGGCACAAGCTGCGGTACCACCGCTTGCCAGGCGGGCGCCATGAAGGCGGCGCCGGTGCCGATCACAAGGGTAAAGAGAATGAGCAGCAGGGGCGTCATCGCCTCTTGCCAGACCAGCAGCGCCAGCAGCGCAACAACCGCCATCAGGGCCAGGTTGATCCCGATCAGCATGCGGCGTTTGTCCAGCCGGTCCGCAAGCGCGCCCGCAAGGAGTGCAAAACAGAACACCGGCAGCGTCGTGGCCGCCTGCACCAGCGTGACCACCGCCGGGTCCGGGTTCAGCGTCGTCATGAGCCAGCCCGCGCCCACCTCATGCATCCAGGTGCCGATGTTCGAGATCAGCGTGGCCGTCCACAAGAGGGCAAAGGCGCCGCTGGCAAAGGGCGCAAAGGCGCCGCCTTCGGCCGAAGGATTACCACTGGATGACATCGCTGAGCTCCTCGCGGCGTTTTTCGGCATAGGCGCGCACGAAGGGGCAGAGCGGTACGATCTTTTGCCCGGCGGTGCGGGCGTCCGCAATCAGGCGCTTTGCAAGGGCCGCCCCCGCTCCCATGCCACGCATGCTATCCGGCACCACAGTGCCATCGGCGATGATCGTGGCGGCGGAGAGCTTTGACGTTGTCAGATAGGCCTCGCCTTCCACCCCGTCGAAGGTGACGGCGTAGCGGCCTTTGGTTTCGGTTTCGCTGTAGGTGATCGCTGCATCGGGCATGGGTGTTCTCCGTGTTGGGGCTTGCGTCGGGCGGGCGGTTGATAGGGGGACGGGCTGGCCTCTTCAGACCGCAAAGCAGGAGCAGCCAAGCGCGCCCCAGAATGCGCCCTTGTCGCGCACCGGGATCGGATTGGCCCAGGCGATGCCATGGTTGTGGCCATGCATGCCGCATCCGCTGCTGCAGCCATCGTGGCAGGCCCGCATGTTCAGCGCCGCCGGAGCCTGCGCTGGCTGGCGCTCTGCCGGGCTGGCAAAAAGCGCGTTCACCGACCAGTCGGGGCTTGCGGGGGGCAGGGGCGGATTGAGCGTGTCGAACTCCGCATCGGCAAACACGATCTTGCCGCCCACCAAGGTCATCACGGACGTGATCGAGCGGATCTTGGCATCGGGCACGGTCATCAGATCCTCCGAGAGCACCGCAAGATCGCCGTACATGCCGGGGCTGAGCCGCCCTTTTACGTCCTGCTCGCCCGAAAACCAGGCCGAGCCGGTGGTCCAGATCGCCAGCGCCTCTTCGCGGGTCAGAAGATTGTCCTCGCCATAGAGCGTCAGCCCGCCAACGGTCTTGCCCGTGGTCAGCCAGTGCAGGGCAACCCAGGGGTCGTAGCTTGCGACACGGGTGGCATCGGTGCCGCCGCCGACGTGCACGCCGCTGCGCAGCATCTCGCGGATCGGGGGCGTGGCCTCGGCGGCCTCTGCACCGTAGCGATCGGTAAAATACTCGCCCTGAAACGCCATCCGGTGCTGGGTCGCGATGCCGCCGCCAAGCGCCTTGATCCGCTCGATGTTGCGGGGACTGATGGTTTCGGCGTGGTCGATGATAAAGCGGGTCTTGAACGGTGTCTTGCCGTTCACGCGCTCAAACACGGTGAGGAACCGGTCGATGGTCTCGTCATAGGTGGCATGGATGCGGAAGGGCCATTCGTTGGTCGCCAGCAGCTCGACGATCTTCTCGAGCTCCTGCTCCATGACGGGCGCGGGGTCGGGGCGGGGCTCCAGAAAGTTTTCAAAATCCGCGGCGGACCAGGCGAGGTTCTCACCGGCCCCATTCATGCGCAGCATGGCATCGCCCGCGCCCGGTTCGGTCATGCCGATCCAACGCTCGTAGTCGCTGAGCTCCTGCCCGGCCTGTTGGGCAAAGAGGTTATAGGCAATGCGCACCGTGAGCTGGTCGGCGTCATGCAGCGACTGCACGACATCATAATCCTCCGGGTAGTTCTGGCCGCCGCCGCCCGCGTCGATCACGCTGGTGACGCCCAGGCGGTTGAGCTCGCGCATGAAGTGGCGGGTGGAGTTCTTCTGGTGTTCGACCTCCAGCTTGGGGCCCTGCGCCAGAGTCGAATAGAGGATCAGCGCCGAGGGGCGCGCGATCAGCATGCCGGTGGGATTGCCCTTGGCGTCGCGCTCGATCTCGCCGCCGGGCGGGTTCGGAGTCTCCTTGGTGATCCCGAGCGCCTGCAGCGCGGCCCGGTTCAGAAGCGCGCTGGAATAGAGATGCAAGATAAAGACCGGCGTGTCGGGCGCGGCGGCGTTGATCTCCTCGAGGGTTGGCAGGCGACGCTCGGCGAATTGGAATTCGGACCAGCCGCCAACCACGCGCACCCACTGCGGGCTGGGTGTGTTGGCGGCCTGCTTGCGGAGCATCGCCAGCGCATCCGCAACCGAGGGGACGTTCTCCCAGCGCAGTTCCATGTTGTAGTTCAAGCCGCCGCGGATCAGATGCGTGTGGCTGTCATTGAGCCCCGGGATCACGCGCCGCCCGTTGAGATCGATCACCTGGGTGTCGTCCGTCGCCAGTTGCATGACGCTGGCCTCATTGCCGATGGCGGCGATCTTGCCGTTTTGCATCGCGACGGCAGAGGCCTCGGGGGTCTCGGGGTCGAGCGTGGTGATCTTGCCGTTGCGTAGGATCAGGTCAGGTGCGGTCATGGTCTGGCTCCGTGCGTGAGGGGCGGTCAAAGGGCGGGGAACAGGGGCGGGCGAAAGAGGGCGGTCTGGAAAGGCAGGCAAAGGGCAGGAAGATAAGAGCCTGCCCGGTTGCGGCGGTGGGAGCAGCCCGCAGGTTGCGGCGGGGTGCGGTCGGTGGCAGATCCTGATGCTGCAGGGCCTGCCGGGGCCAACAGAGGCAGAGCGCGCCCGGCAGGTCGTATAGCCGGGCGCGCGCCGATCAGGCCGGGACGGGCGCCTGTGTCTCGCCACCATGCTGGGTGCGGCTTGGCGCCTTGTGGACCATGGTATAGGCGTAATCGACCCCCATGCCATAGGCGCCGGAGTGCTCCTGAACCAGGGCGATGGTGGCGTCATAGGTGTCTTTGCGGGCCCAGTTGCGCTGCCACTCCAGAAGAACCTGCTGCCAGGTCACCGGCACCACGCCTGCCTGCACCATCCGGTCCATGGCGTATTTATGCGCCTCGGCCGTGGTGCCGCCAGAGGCATCGGCAACCATGTAGATCTCGTAGTCGGTGTCATGCAGAGCCGACAGCGCAAACGTCAGGTTGCAGACCTCGGTCCAGAGGCCGGAGACGACGATCTTCTTGCGCCCCTGCGCGGCCCCTTTGGCGAGCGCGTCGCGCACCTTCTGGTCGTCCCAGGAATTCATCGACGTGCGCTCCAGCAGGGGGGCGTCCGGGAAAACATCCAACAGTTCCGGGTAGGTGTGGCCCGAGAAGCTCTCGGTCTCGACGGTGGTGATGGTTGTGGGGATGTCAAAAATCCGTGCCGCCTTGGCAAGCGCGACGGTGTTGTTTTTCAGGGTCTGGCGATCCATCGACTGCACGCCAAAGGCCATTTGCGGCTGGTGGTCGATAAAGATCAGCTGGCTGTTCTCGGGGGTGAGGACTTCGAGCTTGGACATGGGGTACTCCTTTGTTTGCATTGAGGTATTTGCATTCAATCCGGGGCTGGGAGCTCTGAGTCAGAGGTGAAGCCGGCCCCGGTGAGCTGTTGAAACATTTGGCGGCGCAAGACCCCGCAGGCGGCTTATGCGGCCCTTGCCGGGACCGGCGCCCGCAGAAAGTCTGCCAGCGCTTCAATCTCGGTCTGGCGCAGCTCATGACCGCCGCTGTGGATGTCGCTGCGCAGCTCGGCGCCCTGGTCCTGGACCCAATCCATCAGGGCTTTGCTCAGCGGCCAGGGACAAATCGGATCCTGTTGCCCGGCGGTGATGAGCACCTGCCGGCCCTTCAGGGCCGACGCGGGGGCGGGTTGCCAGGGGATCAGCGGATGCAGCAATGCCACCCGGTCAAACAGATCAGGCTGGGCCATGACCACGGAGGCGAGGATATTCGCACCGTTGGAATAGCCAAACCCATAGACCGGGGCGCCCGGATGCGCGGCCTTGTGCTGCGCGACAAAGGCGGCCATCGCCTCGGTTGCGCGGGCGAGATCCGCCATGTCATAGACCCCCTCGCCCGTGCGGCGAAAGAAGCGGGCAGCCCCCATTTCCGAGACGTCGCCACGGGGCGACACCACCGAGGCTTCTGGCAAGATCTGCTCGGCGAGGCCAAAGAACTGGCGCTCGTCGCCGCCGGTGCCGTGAAAGGCAAAGACCAGCGGCGCTCCCGGGGTGCCGGTTTTGGTCAGCGCGTGATACGTGTCCGTGGTCATGACCTGTCCTCAGGCTGCGACCGGCGGCAAAAGCTGCTCGATCTTCTCACGGTAGGGTTCGTAGCGGGCGGGCAGCTTCAGCGCCTCCCCGAGATGTGCGGTGTCTTCGTCACGGTCAAAGCCGGGTTCATTGGTGGCGATCTCAAAGAGCACGCCGCCGGGGGTGCGGAAGTAGATGGCGTGGAAATAGTCGCGATCGATCACCGGGGTGACTTGATAGCCGGTGTCCAGCAGCGCCTTGCGCACTTTGTCCTGCGCTGCCCGGTTTTCGACCGCAAAGGCGATGTGATGCACCGTGCCCGCGCCTTCGCCCGCCGCCGGGGCGTTGGGGAGTTCCTCAAGGTCGATGGTATCGGCCGCATTGCCGCCTTCGATCACATACCGGGTCAGCCCATGGCCGCTTTCGGCCTTCTGGTAGCCCATGAATTCAAGAAGCTCTCCGGTGGCGGCCACGTCACGCAGACGGAAGCGGGCCCCGTGAAAGCCGAGGATCCCGGTCTCTTCGGGGACATCTGTGCCGGTCCAGGGCGTGCGGCCACGCAGAGCGCTTTCCACCAGGGCAAAGCTGTCGCCATCAGGCCCGTCAAAGGTCAGGCGGTTTTCCCCAAAGGCCATGGTCTGCTCCAGACCTTTGACATCAAAGGTGGAAAGACGATCTTTCCAATAGGAGAGGGCGCCTTTGGGCACTGCAAATTCGGAGATGCCGACCTCGCCGATGCCACGGGTCCCGCGCGGCATGCCGCCAAACGGAAAATAGGTCATCACCGATCCCGGGGTGCCGATCTCATCGCCGTAATAGAGGTGGTAGACCTCTGGCGCGTCGAAGTTCACCGTTTTCTTTACCCGCCGCAGGCCGAGGACTTTGGTGAAGAAGCTATTGTTTTCATTGGCATCTGCCGCCATCGAGGTGATGTGGTGCAGGCCGAGGATGTCCTTGATCATGTTTTTTCTCCAGCGCGAAACTTGCGTTGAGTCAAAACTAGGTCAGGGGATCGATTCAAAGAATGATAATGTTATTGCCTTTACTGTTATAACAAATGCAATAATGAGCCATGCAGGATCTGAAGCCCATTCGAGTCTTTCTGGAGGTCGCCGCCCTCAGCAGTTTTGCGGCGGCGGCGCGCAGCCTGCGGATGACGCCCGCCACGGTCACCCGCACCATCGCGCGCCTCGAAGAGGAGTTGGGTCACCAGCTGTTGCTGCGCACCACGCGTCAGGTGTCGCTCACCTCGACCGGCGCCCTGGTCGCGGCCCGCTATCGGACCATTGTCGAAGACTTCGACCGGGTGACGCGGGAGCTGGAAACAGTAACCCAGCCGCATCAGGGCAGCCTGTCGATCAATGTGCCGATGTCCTTTGGATTGCGGTTGATGCCGGGGCTGGTCGACAGTTTTCGGCTGGCCTATCCCAATATTGCCCTGAACATCACGCTGGAGGATCAGCTGATCGACATCGTCGATGAGGGCGCGGATTTGGCGATCCGCATCTCGGCGACGCCCACGGACAAATCGACGATCTGGCGCAAGATCTGCGAGGTGCCCCGCATCGCGGTGGCCGCCCCGCGTCTCTTTGAACGCTGCAGCCGGCCGCGGACCCCGGAAGAGTTGGATCGCAAGCACTGCCTGTCGTATTCCGCCCGCAAAACGCCCGAGACCTGGCGGTTTCGCAAGGGCCCGATGAAACGCAGCGTGATGTCCGGCAGTACCATCATCTCGAACAACGGCGATTTTCTCTATGAGCTGGCGGCGGCAGGGGCGGGCATCGCGGTCTTGCCAGAGTTCATCGTGCACGACGGTCTGCGGGACGGGCAGGTGGAACAGGTGTTGCCGGGTTGGGAGACCGCGCGGCTTTGGCTGTCGCTCTACTATCCGCCCTACGAGGCCCTGCCGCCCCTGGTCGCAACCTTCACCGAATTTTTTGAGGCCTATCTGAAGGATGTGGATGGGTTCCAGTTCAGCACATCAGCGACGGCGCGGCCCGAACCTTAGAGTCCGGGGCAGATCCCATGATCCACCCCGGGGACTGTCGCCACAACCCGGTCAGGTGCGGGCTTTTTCAAACGCGGCCCAGGCCTGCGCGAATGTCTCAAAGTCAAAGACCTCAGATCGGGCTGGCTCCAGCACCAGTCTTTCCGTTTCCAGCAAGCTGCGGATCGCATGCTCCAGCGCCGGGATGACCTCGGGCGGGATCACAACCGCGCCGTGACGGTCGGCATGAACCAGATCGCCGGGCGCAATCCGCAGGCCAAAGACCTCGACGGGGGTGTCGATCTCGCGCACATGTACAAATCCATGGCTGGGTCCAACCGATCCGGCCACCACGAGAAACCCCTCGGGCAGGTCGCCCAGATCCCGCATCACCCCATTGGTGAGCGCACCGGAAATGCCAAAGCCCTTGTGGACGGTGGTGTTGATTTCGCCCCAGTAGGCGCCGATGGCGTTGGGGTAGTCCAGGTCCTCGATCACGGTCACGGCGGGGCTTGGGGCCTCGGCCATGTATTTATAATAAGCCATGCGGCGGGCCTTGATGACCTCTGGCGGCTCGGTGGGGGGCGCAACCGCGGCGATCTTGGCGGTGCGGGCATAGCCTACCATAGCAGGCGCATCCGGTGCGGAGGCCAGCATGGTGCCACGGGTAAAAGCGTCAAAGCCGCGTTTGCCCTCTGCGACCTCGATGGCGTTGCAGACCGTGGGCGTGTCCACCTGCTGCAGCAGGGTCAGAAGTTCGGGTGTCATATCTCCTCCAGCCAGCGGGTCAGTTCCGCCGTTGTCTCTTCGGGGGCCTCAAGGGTGGGCAGATGGCCTGCGCCCGGCAGCACCGCGAGGCGGCTCTGGGGCATCAGGCCGTGCATCAGCTCATGGCGGGCAACGGGGCAGAGGCGGTCGTGTTCACCGCAGAGCACCAGCGTGGGCCCGGCATAGGATTTGAGGGTGTCGCACTGATCCGGGCGGTCGCGCAGGGCCTCGGACTGGCGCACAAAGACGGTTGGGCCAAGGGCAAGCGCCATATCAAGGCACAGGGTCGAGATCGGATCGGCGGGGTCGGGCGTTGCAAGGTAGTTGGGGATCATGATGTCGGTCATGACCTCGGCCAGACGGCCGTTTTGCACCGCCTCGATCTGGGGGCCCCGCTTGGCCTGGACCTCGGGGATCTCGGCCTTTGGGTTGGTGTCCAGCAGAGCGAGACCTGCAACCCGCTCGGGGGCCTGGCGCAGCACTTCCATCGCGAGAATTCCGCCCATGGAGAGACCCGCGAGCGCAAAACGCGGCGGCGCGTTTCGGAGCACCTCAGCGGCCAGTGCGGCCATGGTGTTTTCGGCGGTCAGAGCGGCGCAGGACACGGTGCGATGGGCGGAGAGCGCAGCGATCTGCGGCGCAAAGAGGCGCGCATCGCACATCATGCCGGGAAGAAAAACGAGGGGAGTCATCATGGCCTCCGTTTGGACGACGGTCCGCTGAAATTCGGGCAGCGGTAAAGGTGGGCAGCGCCGCGGCGCTGCCCCTGCGTGTGTGGCAGCAGCTTAGGCAGTACCGCTCCAGGTGGCCCCGGCCGGGTCATCGGTCTCGGTGACGCGGTAGAGGCTTGCCTCGCCGGTCATCGACGGCGCAAGGCTGTAGCTCTCGCCCGGTTTCAACAGGCAGGTGTCGCCGGGGTTCAGCACGGTCTCAACATCGCCCACGCGCAGCGCCCAATGACCGCGCATCGGCATCAGCACCACATGTTTTTCCGGCGTGATCGCCTCGGCGCTGATGGAGTTGCGCGAGAGGAAATCGACCTCGAAACCCGGCTTGTCCTTCAGGAGCGCATCGGTGCCAATCACCTTGGCGGGCTGTTTGCCCGAAAGCGCCATCAGGTCCCAGTAGCGGGCCACATAGCGCGGCACCACGGCCTCGACCGGGACTTCTGGATAGGCTTTGAGCTGCTCTTCGGTCAGGGTCGGCATCGGCGCGATACCCTCGGGCAGGGACTGGCCTTTCTTGCTGTCATAGAGCACGCCGTTTTCCCCCAGCACGAGCCCATGGGCGCGCGCTTCCTCGATCACTTGCGGTGCCCATGTGACACCGCCGCCGGCATCGTCGCCGCCGAGGATCGCCATGATCATCCCGTAATCGGTGCCGACGTTTTCAAAACCGCGGAAGATCCCCGTGGGAATGTTGAAGATATCGCCCTCTTCGGCAATGAACTCGCCCGCGTCGCCATTGCGGCCCCAGAAGAACCGCCAGCGCCCTTTGAGGACAAAGAACACCTCCGCCGTGGTGTGGCTATGGAGCGAGTTGCGGCATTTGGGCGGCTGGCCTGCCGCGCCGATGTTGAACCCGGGGGTGTCGCGGATGTGGACGTGCTGATCGGGGGATTCCGAGACGCCGCCGCCGATGATGGTGAAGTTTTCCTTCTGGTCCGATCCCGGCGTATGAGCGTCGATAAAGGCGGTCTTGCAGGGACGCAGCTCGCCATAGCGGACGATGCGGTCGGTGAGGGTGGTCATGGGGTTGATCCTTTGATGTGAAACGGAAATGTGTCAGGCTGTGCGGCCTGCGCCGGGCGGGCGCAGGTTCAGCCGACGGGCCCGCAGCGAGGCGCGGTGCGCATGCATCCGCCGGGTGACCTCGCGGGAGTCCAGTTTCATCTCAAAGGCGGGCATGATCACTCCGCCTCGGTTTGCATCAGGATCTGTTTCCAGACCGAGGTTTCGTCAAACAGCGTGTATTCGCGTCGCAGCTTCACGTCTCCGCCCACCAGCGCGCCAAATTCGGCGTGGGAAATGCCGAGGATATAGACCTCGGCCCCGGTCGGCACACCAAACGCGCCCCAGCCTTCGTGCTTGCCATGCAGGCTCCAGCGCAGGGCGGAGCGGGGCGGCATATGCGGATCGTCGCGGCCGATCTGGTGATGGATGGTGAAGGTTGCGTTCGGAAACGCCGCGCGCAGCCCCATCCAGAAGCGATCCACCGCGCCGAAGGAATGGCCGGTGACGCCGCCGGGATATTCCACATGGGCGGCGCGATCATAGGTTTCCTCGATTGCGGCCATATCGGCATTCATGATCCGGATGAGGATCTCGGCGTGGCGACCGCCCCATTCATTGTCGTTGCCCTGCCCGGTGTAGGGACCGGGGCGATCCGTGGCGGGACTCAGGGGTTTGACACAATTGGCCGCGCCGCCCTCGTTCTCGATCAGCTGGGCGGCATAATCCCTGGGCTCCCAACCCATCTGGCGCACGATGGCGCCCTGATCGCGGATCAGCCATTCATCGTTGATCTGATTGTTGATGGCATGACAGTCGGCGAGGATCCGGTACTGGAGTTTTTTGCCGGTGGCCTTGCCATAGATCCCGTCGCCCGCATGGGTCGCGGTGGAAATGATCCGGTGGGAGGATAGCATGCCGGTTTCCGGCGTGCCGGACCAGATCACATCCTCGCCCAAAAGCTCGCGGTCGGGAAACTCTGCCAGCGTCGCCATGGTAGCGCCGATCACATTCTGGTTGCCCACCACCACAGAGGCAGGCGAGCGCACGACGATGTCCTCGCTGTAGTAGCGGTGCAATGTGGCGATGCCGCGATCTTCCCAGATCTCTTTGGTGATGCCGATGATATAGTCGGGGAAGTCGCGAAATTTCGCATCAAAGCCTTGCATGGGGATTATCCTTCTGTGGGCCAGCCGTCGGGAATGCGCGCTGATCCCCGCAGGATCAGCGGCGCTTCGATCTGCACATGGCAGGGGCTGGCAGTGTTGGGGGTGTCGATTTGTTCAAACATCGCGCGCACGGTCTCGGCGACCATGAGATTGGCGCGCTGCCGGATCGTGGTGAGGTTATACGCCCGCCAGGAGGCTGGCGGCACGTCGTCGTAGCCCACAACCGAGACGTCCTCAGGGATGCGCAGGCCAAGCTCAAAGCGCAGCACATCCATCACTGCAAAGGCCATGTGGTCATTGGCGACAAAGACCGCATCGGGGCGTTTGGCGGCGGGCACGTCAAAGAGGTCACGCGCGGCCTGTTCGGCCTGCTCGACGGTGAAATTGCCGACGGCACGGGCAAAGAGCTCCTGCCCGGCGGCGGAAAGGGCCTCGCGAAAGGCGGCCTCGCGGTCGCGCTGGGTGGAGGCCCCTTCCCAACCGGCGATATAGGCGATGCGCTGGTGCCCGCCTGCGATCAGGAACTCGGCCACGCGGCGCCCACCGGCGCGGTTGTCGGAGGTCACGGCGGCGATGCCCTCGGCGTCCTGCGCTCGGTTGAAGAGCACGACAGGAACGCCAAGCTGCTGGCATCGCTCGGAAATATCCGAAGACATGGCGACAGAGGCAAGGATGATCCCATCCACCTGATGATCGAGGATCTCCTCCATCACCTGATCGATATTGCCCGCCGTCTGCGAGGCCATGAAGACCAGCACATGATAGCCCTTGGCCTGCAGGGCATTGGAGAGCTTCTCCAGCGCTTCGGGGTAGAAGTAGTTTTCCAGATAGGCGACCACCAGACCGATGATGCGCGACCGCCCCGAGGCCATGGCGCGCGCCAGCACATTGGGCCGGTATCCCAGTTCGGTTGCGGCGGCGCGTACCTTGTCGGCGGTTTTCTTGCTCACCGAGGCGCCGGGGGTGAAACACCGGCTGACGGCGGACTGGCTGACGCCCGCGCGCTCGGCAACCTGCAGGATGGTGACTTTCTCGGTCATCAGTCTGCCGTCCAGCCGCCGTCGATCAGCATCGAGGTGCCAGTGACCATGGCCGATGCGCCTGAGGCAAGATAGAGCACCGCGCCCATGATGTCGTCGACTTCACCCACGCGCGGCAGCTTGATCTTGTCCATGATCCAGGCGGCGCGGTCGGGGTCGTCAAAGGTGGCCTGCGTCAGCGGCGTGCGGATAAAGGTCGGGCAGACCGTATTGATGCGCACTTTCGATTTGCCCCATTCGATGGCCATGGCTTTGACCATGCCCTCCAGCCCGTGTTTGCTGGCGCAATAGACGGCCCGGTCGATGCCGCCCACATGGCCCATCTGGCTCGAGATATGGATGATGGATCCGGATTTCTGCGCCGCCACCATCGCCCGTGCGGCCCAGGCCGACAGGAAATAGGCCGAGCGCAGGTTGATGCCCATCACCGCATCATAGTCCTCGGGTGTCGTTTCAAGGGCGGGGCCATGACGCGCAAGCCCCGCTGAATTCACCACCACGTCAAAGGGCGCGCCCTCAAACGCCGCCTCCAGCGCGCCCAGATCGCCCTGATCGAGCGTCAGCGCCTCGGCGCTGTAGCCCGCCTCGCGCAGGGCCGCGACGGTGGCCTCCAGTCGCTCCGCCCCGCGCGCGGCGCAGACCACATGCGCGCCTGCATCCGCCAGCGCAACCGCGCAGCCCTGACCGATGCCCGAAGAGGCTCCGGTCACCAGCGCGCGTTTGCCAGAAAGATCAAAAGAAGGGGGGCGGGGCAGGTCAGTCATCAGCTCATTCCATCCGGGATATCAATCGGCGCAAGATTACGCGCTTTATTGAACTCACGCAGGCGGGCAAAGACGTCAACGCCAAGTTGCGCATAGGCATCCAGCAGATCGACCAAAACCCAGTTTTCGCGGATCTTGCCGTTCTCCAGCCGCCAGAAATCCAGGCTGCGCATGGTGATCTTCTTGCCCGCGGGCGCAATGCCCATCCAGCCGCCATGGGTGACGGTCTGGATCATGTTCGGCCAGCCGGTGACGGCGGCATAGTCGCCATCGCCAAAGAAATGATAGTTGATCTCATCCACATACTGACCACGATCAGGCATGCCGTTCAGAAACGGGATCTGGTGCCAGTTGCGAAACCCTGCAATGCCGCGTCCGGTGCCAATGCCCGACGGCCCGTACCAATTCATCCGCGGGTGCCAGAAACGCTCCATCTCCATCACTTCGGGGCCACCCTGGGCGGGGTGCTTTTTCAGGTGCTCGAGCATCTCGATGATATGGGCGCAGGAGGCGGCGCCGGCCTCCGCATCATAAGGCCCCGGCACCAGCCCGTCCTGGGTTGACGGCCCCGGCACATGCCATTCTCGCCCGAGCGACGGCGCCAACGGCCAGGCGTTGGCCTGCATCATCACTTCGGGAATGTCCCAAAGCGCCTGCACCTCCACCACCTTGCCATCCACGATGCGGTAAAACTCGTGAAACCGCAGGGTGACCTGATGACCGGTGGGCGGGATATCAAGCCAGGGCGCGGTAAAGACCCCGGTGTAGTAGCCGCCCGCGCCAACCCAATTGTTGCCAAATTCATCCGGCCCGGCGATCACGATGGTGTCGCGACGCTCCAGATCCGGCCAGGCCTTGAAGAGACCCGCGTAAACCGCGTCATAAAAGGCGTCCACGCCGGTGAGATCGCCAAACGGGTGGCAAAACCGAAACAGCACATCCGGCGCGCAGACCGATGCGAGGGCAGCCCGCACGCCTGCCTCGTCAAAATCATACATCGCGGCCCGAAGCGGGGCGATCAGGGCCTTGTTCTGAGTATGAACATCCATGGCTCTTGCCTTCATCTTCTCAAAAATATCTCGGGGGAGGCCCCCAATGGGGCCGGGGGCAGCGCCCCCTTGTCCCGCTTTATTCTGCCGCGTCGCGATAGGGAGCCGGTGCACCATATGGCACGTTCACCCCGCCATAGCGGCGCACCCGGATGTTGCATTGCTCGGCATGGCCCACAAACCCCTCGAGCATGCAGAGGCGCGAGCCGTATTCGCCCACCTGAGTGGCCGCCTCATCGGTCAGGACCTTCTGATAGCTGTGGGTTTTCAGGAACTTCCCAACCCAGAGACCGCCCGTATAGCGCCCTGCCTTCAGCGTCGGCAGCGTGTGGTTGGTGCCGATCACCTTGTCGCCATTGGCGACATTGGTGCGCGGCCCCAGGAACAGCGCGCCATAGCAGGTCATCTGCTCGAGGAACCAGTCGTCGCGATCGGTCATCACCTGCACGTGTTCCGAGGCGATCTCATCCGCGATCTCGCGCATCTCCTCGTAGCTCTCACAGAGGATCACCTCGCCATAGTCCTCCCAGGAGACCCGCGCGGTATCGGCGGTGGGCAGAATCTTCAGCAGCCGGTCGATTTCCTCGAGTGTGCCTTCGGCGAGCGCGCGCGAATTCGTCACCAGAACGGCGGGCGAATTGTAGCCGTGCTCGGCCTGTCCCAGAAGATCGGTGGCGCAGAGTTCGGGATCGGCGGCGGTCTCATCGGCGATCACCATGGTCTCGGTGGGGCCGGCAAAAAGATCGATGCCCACGCGCCCAAAGAGCTGCCGCTTGGCTTCGGCCACAAAGGCATTGCCGGGGCCAACCAGCATATGCACCGCCTCGATGCTCTCGGTGCCGAGCGCCATGGCGCCGACCGCCTGAATGCCGCCAAGGATATAGATCTCATCGGCGCCGCCAAAATGCATTGCAGCCACCACGGCCGCGTTGGGTTTGCCTTTGAAGGGCGGGGTGCAGGCTACAATGCGCGGCACGCCCGCAACCTTGGCCGTGGCCACCGACATATGGGCCGAGGCGACCATCGGGAACTTGCCGCCGGGCACGTAGCAGCCCACCGATTGCACCGGGATGTTCTTGTGGCCGAGGATCACGCCGGGCAGGGTTTCCACCTCGACATCCAGCATGGAGTCGCGCTGAGCCTGGGCAAAGGCCACGACCTGCTTTTGCGCAAACTTAATATCGGCGATCTCGCGGTCGGAGAGCTCTGCGATCAACGCGTCGATCTGTGCCTGCGAGAGGCGAAAGCTCTCGGGCGCGTAACCGTCGAATTTCTCGCTCAACTCGCGCACGGCGATGTCCCCACGGGCCTCGATGTCGGCAAGGGTGGCTTCCACTGTGCTGCGGGTCTTGGCGTTGTCTTCGGCGCGGGCGGCGTCGGATTTGCCGCGTTTGAGATAGGTGATTGCCATGGCTCTTATCCTTGAGTGTCGGGGCGATGTTCCGAGCGCGGGGTCTCGGGGCGCGGCGGTGTTTTCTCGCCGCGGTCAAAGGCTTCCCAGCCGTGGCCGTCAAAGAGGTCCATGCCGAGCTGTGCGGCCACATGGGCGAAATCGACATTCACCCAATTGTCCACGATCTTGCCGTCCTGGACTTTCCAGAAGTCCATGTAGCGGATCTCGACCCGCTTGCCGGTGGGCGCAATCCCGAGGAATTCGCCCGTGTGGGTGGCTTCCTGACGGCCAAAGGCCGCGGCCCATTCGCCCATGTAAAGACGGGCTTCGTCGATGCAGGTCTTGTCGGAGAACGCCGCCTGAAAGGGGCGCTGCCAATTGTCCTGAAATTCCCGCAGGCCGGTTTTGGTGCCGCAGCCCTGATTGCCAAGCCAGCGGAAGTTTTCTGCAAAGAATTCGCCGATATCGGCAATGCGGTGGTCGTTGAGACCATCGACCATGGCTTCGATCACGGCACGGGTCTCTTCGGTCTTGGTCATATCCGTGTCACGGGTCAGCACGGCCTGTTCGGGGCGGGAACCTTTCATGAGGTCACTCCTGTAATCCTGTTTCTGTGGTGAGGGAGGGCAGGCTCCCTGCAGACAGAAAATCCCGAGGCAGGCGGTTGAGCGCCGGGTGGCGGGCGCTCGCAGTCTCGCGAAAGGCGCAGCTCATCCTTTGACCGCCCCTGCAGTCAGGCCAGAGACGATCTGACGCTGGAACACCATCACAAGGATGAACAGAGGCGCGGTGATCGACACGGCGGCGGCCACGGCGACGACCTGATCGGTGGTGGTGGTTTCACGGTTGAACATCCCCGCAATGGCCGGAACCATGGTCTGGTTCTGCGCATCAAGCAGGAGCGACGTCACCAGAAAATCGTTATACGCCAAGAGGAAAGAGAACAGCCCCGTGGTAATCACCCCCGGCCACATCACCGGCATGATGACCCGGCGAAAGGCCTGGAAATGGTTGCAGCCATCGACACGTGCGGCCTCATCCAGATCGGCGGGGATGTTCTGAAAGAACGAGCGCAGCATCCAGATGGTAAAGGGCTGGTTGATGGCAACCAGAACCGCGATCACCGCCATCGGCTTACCATAGAGCGTGGGCGCGTTCTCACCGAGGATCGGCGACAGCCATTCCGAGGAATTAATGAACACCGGCAGGTAGCCCGCCACCAGCACCGAATGCGGAAGGGCGCGAAACACCAGCGCGACAATCAGGATCCAGAACGCCAGCGTCGAGCCCGAGCGCGCCAGACCATAGCCAGCGAGAGTGCCCACGGTGAGCGACACAGTCACAACACCTGCGGTCACAATCAGCGAGTTCTGAAAGTTGTTGGTAAAGCCCCGGTCGATCCAGACGGTCTTGTAGTGTTCGGTCGTCAGGCCAATCACATCGGTCCCAAAGGCCCCCAGCATCGGGTTGAGTGCACCCGAGAGCGCAGGCAAGAGCCCCAAGAGCGCGACCAGCGCCACCAAGACAAAGGCCGCCACCCCAACGAGCCAACCAAGCCAGACCGCCCCCTGGGGCGCGTAGCTGCGCACCATCGACGGCAAGAGCCGGGTGGCTGTCCGCCACAGGCCCCAGAGCAGGAGCGCGAGCAGGCAGATGTCAAAGAGCGAGACACCATAGCCTTTGGCGCGGGTTTCGGGACCAAAGATCACATTGAGCGCGTTGGCATCAAAGGCATCCACCGGTGTCTTGAAGCTCATCACCGTGATCCAGAAGATCGGGAAGGCGGCAATGATACACCACAGGATCAACAGACCATTGGAGGTGAGACGCAGGCTAAGGGGCTGGCGCATGGCACGAGACGACATGTCAGTGACCTCCTTTATGGTCGCGCCAGGTGCGGCGCAGAGGGGCGATGAGCAGGAGCGTGATGCCGATCATGGTCAGCATGGCGCTGGCGGAGGCGCGGCTGATGGAGCGGTTACCCGCCTGATCCGGCACCAGGAAGTCATAGGTCAGCCACTGCAGCGAAATCACATGACCCTGAGAGGAGAAGCCGACGACTTCTTCGAACACGCGGTAGGCGTCCATCAGGTGGATCATCGACACAAAGATGATGAGCGGCATCAGATGCGGGATCACGATGAACCGCAGGCGCTGCCAGCGTGAGGCTCCGTCGATCACCGCGCTTTCGAGACTGTCGGAATTCACCGTCTGAAGGCCTGCGTAAAAGACGATCGCGGCAAAGGGTGCGACGTGCCAGACGCGGTAGAGCATCATCAGAAGCTCGATGGTCCATGCCTGGGCGAACATGGCAATGTCGCGACCCGAGTACCATTCCATTGCCGCGGTCAGGATGCCGTCACCGCGAAACAGCCAGTTGATCGACAGCGCGCCGATGACGGGGGTGATGATGAAAGGCAGCAGCGATACAAAGATCACCGGCCCGCGCACCGCCTTGGCGGCGTTGTTGATCATCAGCGCGATGCCAAGTCCAAGGCCGATATTGAGCGGCAGGGTAATCAGGGTAAAGGTCAGCGTGAAGCGCAGCGCTTTCCAGAAGTCGATGGTCTGAAAGGCCGACCAGCTGCCGGATTTGAGCGCATCCCACGCCCGGCCCAGCTCCAGTACATTGGCGTAGCTTTGCAGACCGACAAATTCGGTGCGCGTCAGCACATCGCCATTCTCGTCCTTCACTGGGACGGACTTTTCTTCGGTGGTGCAGGTCTGGGTCAGAAAGCCGGGGGTGCAGGTTTCAACCTCGACCACCTCATAGACGGTCTGGGTGACGTAGAAACTCTGGACAAACACACTGATCAGCGGGAAGGCGATGAACAGAAGCATCATAAAGACAGAGGGGCCGACAAAGGCGGCAAAGGTGCGGAAATTCATGTCTCTGCCTTTCTCATGGTTCCGTGGGGTGGGAAAAAGGGGGGAGGGCGGCCCTCCCCCGAGGTCGACTTGGAGAGGTCGTCAGTCGAGAAGACCCGCCTCCTTGGCGGCGGTGATATAGGTGGCCTCGATGTCGGCGAGGGTGGTTTCGGCATCCTTGGCGCCGGTCAGATAGGCCGACAGTCCATTGCCGAGTGCTGAGTGCAGGATGCCGAGCGCGGTGGAAGCCGGGTAGGGGCGTGCGCCATTGGCGGCAGACGCGGCGGCGCCAGCGGCGAGCGGTCCGGCCTCATAGCCCGGCACCAGCCAGACAGCGGCATTGTTGTTGGCCTGCACCATTTCGGCGTCGAGCCCTTCCATCACCACCTTGAAGGCGGCTTCGGCTTCTTCATCGCTCATGTTGGCGGCCAGCACGACGCCATCCCACCAGAGCGAGGTTGCAGGGGCTGCGGAGCCCATCGGCGCAGACGCCATGGTGACTTTGCCGACCACCTGGCTTTCGGCCTCGTCTTCCATCGCGGCGGCGCGGCTGGCCCAGAGGTTCGCGATGGCAATTTTGCCCTGCTGGAACTGCTGCTGCACATAGGTGGAGTCAGAAACGAGATACTCGGGGTCCATATAGGCGGTCATCGCCTTGAGGGTCTCGAGCACCTTCACGCCTTCGGGCGTGTTGATGGTGGGGTTGTTGTCGCCATCGACAAAATTCATGCCCTCGCCGAGGTACATGTTCACGAATTCCTGCGCCAGGTTCCAGCCGGTCTTGAAGGTGCCGCCGAGCGGGTAGTCAACGACGCCTGCGGCCTTGATCTTTTCGGCTGCGGCAAGCACATCGGCATAGGTCTTGGGCTCTTCGATGCCCAGATCGGCCAGAATGTCCCGACGATACATCAGGTGCTGGGCGTTCACCATCATCGCGATCGCCATGGTTTGACCGTCGATCTTGATGAGCTGGTTTGGCGACAGATCCTGACCGTATTTTGCGATCAGATCATCCAGCGGGCGAATGGTGCCGGCGTTCAGAAGCGGCAAGAGGGTCTCGTTGGCCACGCCGCCGATCTGATAGAGCGCGGGATCCGCGGCAAAGGCTTCGGGCTGCTTTTCCTTGAACTCCTGATCGAGCGAGGCAGAGAAGTTGCCACATTCCGCCATGGCGTCGGTGGCGGCTTTCCAGGCTTCAAACCCTGCGGTGAGGGATTTGAGCGGCACAGTGTTTTCAAAGGCGCAGGAGGCGGAGGCTGCCGCGCCAGCAAGGGACAAGGCCCCTGCCATGAGGATCGTTTTGAGTGTCATAAAGTGGGCTCCCTGTGGGGTTCCTGTGAGGGTGGGTTGCCGGGTTGTCCCGGTCTGTTCTGGAGTGATCAGAGACGTTCGCCGCTGGTGGCGTCAAAGAGATGGCAGATCGCGGGTGGCACGCTGAAGCTCACCGGATCGCCGATCTCGGCGCGGAAGCTCTTGTCGGCTTTCACCGAGACCAGGGCGCCGCCGACACGCACGGAAATCATGGTTGCATCGCCCAGGAGTTCGAGCGTGTAGATCGGCGCGGTGATCTGGCCCTGGCCCTCGGGCGCGAGGCTTGCATCCTCGGCACGAAAGCCCAGCGTGAGCGGGCCGTCCGGGGCATCAAGGCCCTGAATTTCAACATGTTTTGCGCTAAAGACCCCGCCGGAGACGGTGCCTTCCATCAGGTTCATGGCGGGCGAGCCGATGAAGCTTGCCACAAAGGTGTTGGCGGGGGTGTCGTAGATTTCGGTGGGTGAGCCGACCTGCTGCACCACGCCCTTTTTCATCACCACCACGCGGTCCGCCAGCGTCATCGCTTCGATCTGGTCGTGGGTCACATAGATGGTGGTAATCGCAAGCTCGTGGCTGAGGTTCTTGATCTGGGCGCGGGTGGAGACCCGCAGCTTGGCATCCAGATTGGAGAGCGGTTCATCCATCAGGAACACATTGGGCTCGCGCACGATGGCGCGGGCAAGGGCCACGCGCTGACGCTGACCGCCCGAGAGCTCGGCTGGTTTGCGGTGGAGGAATTCGTCGAGTTCCACCATGGCAGACGCGCGGCGCACCTTTTCGTCATGGGTCGCCGGATCCACGCCGCGCACCTTGAGCGGGAAGCGGATGTTTTCATAGACGTTGAGGTTTGGATAGAGCGCGTAGGATTGGAACACCATCGCCACATCGCGGTCCTTGGGTTCCAGATCATTCACCACTTTGCCGTCGATCAGGATGTCGCCCTCGGAAACGTCCTCGAGCCCCGCGATCATCCGCATGGTGGTGGTCTTGCCACAGCCGGAGGGGCCCAGCAGCACGAGGAATTCGCGGTCGGCGATGGTCAGGTCGAAGTTTTTCACCCCGACAAAGCTGCCCCAGCGCTTGCCGATATTGCGCAGTTGAATTTCAGCCATTGATACTCCCCGCGTGTGATGGCGCTGCGCTTGTCTGCAAAAGTGCAAGCGCTTGCAAAATTGGTAGCGAATGAATGCGTGCTCTGGCAAGGTGTTTTTGCAAGCGCTTGCACAAATGAGTCGGAATCTCTGCGGGGCGCCTATCTAAGGGTATGAAATTCAGATGGAAAAGACACAGATACAAAATGCCAAACGGGTGGTCCGCGCCTTCTATGAGGCGCTTGACCGCGCACAGGGAGACGAGATCAAAGCCGCGATGGCGGCGCATTGCAGCCCGAATCTTCTGTGGCGGGGCTATCATCCGTTTGACGAAATCACCGGCCCCGAAGCCGTCGCCGAGGCCTTCTGGCAGCCCTTGAAACACGCGCTGCGACCGCTGCAACGGCGGATGGATGTGTTTATGGCGGGCGAGAATGTCTACACCGAGCCGGGCGGCATTTGGGTTTCATCCATGGGGCATCTGATGGGGCTATTTGACGCGCCCTGGCTCGGGATCAGGCCCACGGGCAAGCTGGCGTTCCTGCGCTATTGCGCCTTTCACCGTGTCGAAGGCGAGCAGATCACCGAGACGGCGATGTATTTCGACATCCCGCATCTCATGATGCAAACCGGGCTGCAGCCCTTCCCGCCGCAAACCGCCAGCCATCAGGTCCAGCCGGGGCCACAGACCCATGACGGGGTGATGTTTGACCCTCAGGACCCGGAAAGAGGGCGCGCCACGCTGGATCTGATCGACCGGATGGTGACGGATCTTGGCACCTGGCAGGGCGCGCTGCCGCTCGAAGAGGAGCTGCGGCGCACATGGCATGAGGACATGCTGTGGTGGGGGCCTGCCGGGATCGGCGCGACCTACACGATCGAACGCTACGCCAAGCAACACTCAGGCCCGTTTCGCGCAGGCTTTGCCGAGCGCTCCAAGACCAAACATATCTGCCGCATCGGCGAGGGCCACTATGGCGGCTTTTTTGGCTGGCCAAACTTCACTGCGGTGCCCACGGGCGGGTTCATGGGAATGCCCGCCACCGGCAAGCCCGGCGAATTCCGGGTGATCGACATCTACCGGCGGGATGGCGACAAGCTGGCGGAAAACTGGATCTTCATCGACCTGCTGCATTTCTGGAAGCAACAGGGCGTCGATATTCTGGGTCGGCTCGACTAGATCGCGCACAGCGCCCCCTGAAACCGGGGGCGCGGTTCAGCTGGCGAAGGACTGGATGGTCTTGATCGCGCCCTCAAGCTCGCTGCCCTCTTCGTCGCGCAGCGCCGCCTCGCGCAGGCGCGCAATCCAGTCGGCGGCGTCCGCGCGGCCATCGACCAGCTTGGCCGCCGTCATCACGCGGGCGAATTTCGAGAGCCCCCGCGCATGGGTGTCGGAATAGCCTTTGACGAGGCGGCGGCAAGCCAGAAGCTCGGTCGCGGCACGCGCATCCCTCTGCGCCAGATCAAGGCAAGCGGCCTGCCACGCGTCGAGATGCGCCTGCTCCTGCGCGTGCCGCAGGCTTTTGCGGCGCAGGCGGCGCAACCCCCCGAGCGCATAGAGCAGCACAAAGCCGGACAACCGATGTGTGCGCACCCGGCGTCCGCGATTGAGGCGGCGGTCGATCCAGGCTGCAAGGCGCGGGCGGGCCTCGATCCAGCGCCCAAGACCCGCGGGCAGAAGCGAGATGATTTCCTCGCCCCGGGGGTGAAAAAATTCGGTCAGATGCAGCGGGCTCTGGCCTGATTTCATCTCTTGGGTGATGCGCTCAAACCGGGCGCGGCGGGTCTTGAGATCGGCCACGCGGATGATGTCGTCGTAACACATGGCGTTGGCGATATATTTGGCCGCCGCCTCCTGAAGCGCGGCATCCTCGGGACAGAGGTCGTGAAACTGACGCAGCCGGTCCAGATATTCGCGACCATAATCAACATCCTGAAACGCCACAGTTTTTTGCAGTCCCAGAACGGCCATCGTGGACAGGCGCTGCGCCTCTTCCTCGAGGCGCTGCCAGGCCTGAAGCTGGGCCTTTGGACCGCGCGGCGCGGCGGGTCGGCTGGATGGGGGTGCCGCCGTCTCGGGGGCATCAGATCCCGATTGCGCCCTTGCAAAGGCTGCATCAAAGGCGCGCAGGCTGGCCTCGACCCCTTTGCCGGAGGCGCGGATGGCATCCTCAAAGGCCGCGCGCGGGAAGGGCAGGGCGCCAGAGCCCGCAAGTGCGCCAAACAGCGAGGAGGAAATCACCGAGCCATTCTCGGCCGCCATGCGATCAAGATCGAACATGATGAGCTGATCCGAGGCAAGCCGGGCGGCCTCAAACACCTCATCGGGGTTGGCGATGCCGTCCCCGGGCACCATTTTTTCCGAAACCGCCAGCGCGCGATGGGTGGAGGCAATGAGCGTTGTGCGATCCGGGGTGACAAAGCCGCGCAGGATCGCACGCCCGGCCTCCATCAACTCGGCGGCGATCATGATGTCCACGTCGCCGCTGGTGGGCGCGAGCGAAAACACCGGCATGCTGTCGCCCATCGGGGCCATCTCGATGTAGTAGATCGTGGCGCCGGTGCGCTGTGCAACCCCGGCGACCGAGGTGGCCTGCGCCGCATATCCCTGCGCACGTGCGAGGCTTTCGATCCAGCCCGTGAGCACGCCACCGCCCTGACCGCCCACGGCGAGAATGGCAATCTTGATGATGCTCTGGAGTTTTTCGTCCGGGGAGCGGGCGGGCAGGGTGAGCGCATTCATGAGGACAGCTCCATAAAGGTCAGGCGTCGGGCCTCGCGGCGGCTTTGCAGCCAGCTGATGACGCTGAGAGAGACCCCACGCCACCAGCGTTCAAATCCGGTGGGATTGTGCACCACATCGGCGCGGTAAAAGCTGGGGCAGAGCACGGCGGCATCGGCCACCTCGCCACAGTTGCCACAGCCCACACAGGTATGGTCAATCGCCGCCACCGGGTCGTCGCGCAGCGGGTCGTCGAGGTGTTTCACCGACAGCGAAGGACAGCCTGAAAGGCGGATGCAGGCATGATCGCCAGTGCAGATGTCCTCATCCACACCAAAGCGCGGGATCTCGACCCGCTGGCCATCCTTGATCGCCTTGTTGCGCAAGGGTTTTTCGCGGCGCTGGCGGTTCAGCATACATTCCGAGGAGGCCACGATCACCTTTGGCCCGTCGTAATCGGTGGTGAGCGCCTCGCGGAACACATCGCGCATCCGGCCCACATCATAGGTGTGGTCGATATGGCGGACCCACTCGACCCCCACACCCCGAAGCGCCTTGGGGATCGGGTTCTGGGTGGATTTGGTCGGATTGTCGGCGCGGCTGGAGAGGATGTCCTGCCCACCGGTGGCGGCGGAGTAATAGTTGTCCACGATCACGGCGACCGAGTCGGATTTGTTGAACACCATATTGCCGATCGAGGACGACAACCCGTTGTGCCAGAAACCGCCATCGCCAATAATCGAAATCGCGCGCCGCTTGCCGCCGCCATCAAAGGCCGCATTGGAGGCAGGCCCCAACCCATAGCCCATGGTCGCCCCGCCGATTTCAAACGGCGGCAGCGCGGCAAAGAGATGACAGCCGATGTCGGCGCTGATCTGGTGGGTGCCGAGCTCCTCTTGTGCCAGTTTCAGCCCCGCAAAGATCGGGCGCTCCGGACAGCCGGTGCAAAACCCGGGTGGGCGGATCGGGACGGTTTTGCTGAGGTCAGGGATTTCGGGTGGCGGCTGGTTCGGCGCGCGCATCTTGTCCGGCAACAGCCCCGGCGCGTTGAGGCGCAGGAACTCCGAGATGCTGTCGAACATCACCTGACCGGTGTATTCACCCGCCATGGGAAAGACGTCCTTGCCGTGGAGTTTGACCTTGAGATCGGCGCGCAACAGCAGCGTGGAGAGCGACTGTTCGATGAATTCGGGCTGGCCCTCTTCGACCATGAGCACGGCCTTCTTGCCCGCCACAAAACTCAGCACCTCGTCATCCACCAGCGGATAGGTGACGTTGAGACAATAAAGCGGGATCTCTGTATTGCCGTGCAGATCCGCAAGGCCCAGACGCTGCAGCGCACGGATGACGCCATTGTACATGCCGCCCTGACAGATGATGCCAAGCTCGCCCTCTTTGGGGCCGAAGAACTCGTTCAGGCCCTTGTCGCGGATATGTTTCACCGCATTGGGCCAGCGGTTGTTGATCTTGTCCTGCTCGTGGGCAAAGGACATCGGCGGCAGCACCACCCGGTTCCAGTCCTTTTGCGGATTGCTGAGCGCGTCGCGCACCGTCAGCGCGGGGCGCTGGTTGTCGGAACATTCAAAGCTGCCGGTGACATGACAGCCCCGGATGCGCACCATCAGCATCACAGGTGTATTGGAGGCCTCGGAGAGCTCAAACCCGTCCCCGACGGATTTCACGATCGAGGGCAGGTTGGGGCGCGGGTCCAAGAGCCAGAACTGCGATTTCATCGCAAAGGCGTGGCTGCGCTCCTGCATGATGGAGGAGCCTTCGCCATAGTCCTCGCCCACGATCACCAGCGCGCCACCGGTCACACCAGAGGACGACAGGTTGGCCAGCGCATCCGAGGCCACGTTGACCCCGACCGAGCCTTTGAACGTCACCGCGCCCCGGATCGGATAATGGACAGAGGCCGCCAGCATGGCCGCCGCCGCCGCCTCGGAGGCGTTGGCCTCAAAGCGCACATCCAATTCGCCCAACAGCTCCTGCGCATCCGCCAGCACATCCATCAGATGCGAAATCGGCGCACCCTGATAGCCGCCCACATAACCCACACCGTTTTCCAAAAGCGCCTTGGTCAGGGCGAGGATGCCTTCGCCGGTAAAGGTTTCGCCTGCACCGGCGCGCAGGTGCTCGACTTCTTTTTTGAATGACCGTTCTGCCATGGCGTCCCTTGGAATCTAAACGAAGTGAGGTGGCGGGTGCGGCTGATCAGGGATCAGAAATCATGCACCCGGATATTGCGGAGCATCTTTTGCAGCGTGGTGGTAAAGACCCGTCGCTCGTCGGTGGAGATGCCTTCAAACATCTGCGCCGTGGCCTCTGCCATGCGCGGCCAGATCTTCTCGAATGCGGTGCGCCCGGCAGGGGTGATGAACACGCGGGTGGCGCGGGCATCCTCGGTGTCGGGCCGGCGTTCGACCAGACCATCGGCGTCCAGCCCGTCGAGCGAGCGCGAGAGGGTGGAATATTCCACCACCGCATAGACCGCGAGTTGGCCGATCAACAGCCCGTCGATCATCGCCAGCACCGCCAGCGCGCGCATCTTTGGCGTGGTCAGGCCAAGCTCTGCCAGTTCTTCACGCATCGACGCGTTGTAACGCCCCATGATGCGGTTCATGAGGTAGGGTGCGAAATTCTCCAGCCCGATTTCGCCGAGGGTTTGATGCTGTTCCTGTGGTTCCGTCATCCGCCCAATCGCTTTGCTGTGTTGTATCCCGAGCCGCCGCCCAGACCCGGTCCCGGGTGCGTGGAGGCTCCGATATGATATAGGTTGGAAAGTGATGTCGCCCCATTGCAGGAAGCGGGGAACGGACGAAAGGTGAAAAACTGATCGATGCCGCAATGACCGCCATAAGGGTCGCCGCCCACGAGGTTCATATTGAGCGATTCCAGATCGGCGGGGGAATAGGCGCGACGGGCCAGCTTTATGTCATCAAAGTTTGCAATGTGGCGCGCCAGGATCGCCTCGATCCGGTCGGCAAAGGCCTCTCGGGTGGTGTCGTCCCAATCCTTGCCGGTGATTTCCCCCTTGGCGTCGCCTTTGATCTGGCGCGGGGCATCGGGGATCTGTAGCCACAGGATCGCCTTGCCTTCGGGACAGCGCGAAGGATCAAGCCGGTGGGGCTGGCCGACGCAGATGGTGGGGGTTTCGGGAAAAAGGCCGCGCTCGGCCTCATTGGCGGATTTGGACACGGAATCAATGCCATCTGCGAGGTGGATCAGCGCCACATCCTCAAGTCCCTCGGCCTGCCATTCCGGGGTTTTGTCGAGGGCATAATGCAGCTGGAAATTGCCCCGCCCATGGCGGAAGGCCTGCGCCGCCGTCTGGTCGGGCGTGCTTGCCTCGCTTTTCAGTAGTCGCCCATAGAGCTGCGAAGGGGTGACAGAGGCCAGAACAGAGCTGGCCCAGATCGTTTCACCATCTGCCAGCCGCACTCCACGGGCCTTGCCGTCCTGTGCGATGATCTCTGCCACATCGGCACCTGTGCGCAATTCACCGCCGTGGGATTCAATGAGCGCGCGGAAGGCGGCGACCGCCTGGCCCGCGCCACCTTTGACGATGGGCGCGCCTGCGGCCTCCAGCGCAAAGGCGATGACCTTGCCCATCTGCCCGGAATAGGTGCTCTCGGGCGTGAGGCCCGTGTGCAATACCCAAGGCGCCCAGAGGGCCTGAATGTCGGGACTCTGATAGGAGGTCTCAAGCCAGGCGCGGGCGGGGCGCAGGGCCTCACCGAACCATGTTTTCAGCCCGTTGAGGCCGCGCTTGCGGATCTGCGACAGCATCAGTCGGGCGGTGCGCCAGCGCCAAAGCTCGCCCCCAAGGAGCGAGAACAGAAACTCCGCATCCGCCTCGATCGTGCCCACGTCGCGGCCGTGCTGGTCGCCGTCGCCTGTCGCAAGCGCATTGAACTGCGCGATATTGGCGGCGCGGTCCATGCTGAGCGTGGTGGCGCGCCCGTCGGGGCGCAACACGGCGGTGGGATGCGTCGTATGACACAGCTCAAACCCGTGCTGCGCCAGATCCCCCGCAAGCTCTCCGTAGGCGGGCGAAGTCAGGAACAGCACGAAGGTTGCGGCCATCACGTCATGATGAAAGCCGGGCAGGGTGGCCTCTGCGGTCATCATGCAACCGCCCAGACGCTCCTCACGCTCCAGCACCACCACCTTGCGCCCCTTGCGCGACAACAGGGCGGCGGCCACCAGAGCATTGATGCCCGATCCGATTATGACGTGATCTGTCATTGCCTTAGCCCTTGGGAACCATCGCAAGCGCGCGGATCGGGGAGCCGGTGCCACGCTCGATCTTCAAGGGGGCAGCGATCAGGATCGCGCCTTTGGCGGGCAGCTTGTCGAGATTGGCAAGGCTCGCCAGACCAAAGCAGTTGTCGCGGTGCAGGAGGTTGTGCGCCGGGTAAGGCGGATCCATCGCGCCAGCCTGACCGGCATCGGTCCCAATACACTGGCTGCCCCAGCCGACGATCTTTTTCGACAGGAGATATTCGACACAATCGGGGGTCGGACCTGGGCTGTGAGGGCCGTTTTCATCGGCATTGAGGAATTTCGCCTCGTCACCGGCGCGCTGGTCCCAATCGGTGCGCATCACCACCCATTCGCCCGCGTTGATCTCGCCGTGTTCCGCCTCCCAGGCCTTGACCATATCGGCGGTCAGCAGGAAATCCTCATCGGCGGCGCTTTGCTTTGAGCAGTCGATCACATTCACTGGCGCGATCAGGCGGTTGACGTCGAGCGTATCGGTAAAGCCGTCGCTGTAGTCCTTGCCGGTGATCCAGTGATGCGGTGCATCAAAATGGGTGCCGGAGTGTTCGCCCAGAACCATCCAGTTCCATGCAAAGAACGGGCCGTCCTCGTCGTATTCACTGATCTTGTGAATTTCGACCTTGGGCGTGTTTTTGGCAAAATCTTCGGGCAGCTGCAGGATGGGGGTGTTCGGCCCCAGAACGCCGGAACAGTCGACGATCTCGACCCCTCCCGACGCCAGCATGCGCCCCAGATCAGCCAGTGTGTTTTCAGCGTTCATTGCATCCTCCCTTGCAAAGATCGACCCCTTGGGTGTGATTCAAAGCTAGACAAATAAATTTGCATTTGCAAACAATATGCGTGAGGGAGGCCAGAAATGGACCAAAAAGCAGATGCTGTCATTATTGGATCGGGGATCAACAGCCTGGCCTGCGCCATGGTGCTGCAGAGCCGGGGCTGGCGTGTTCTGATCCTGGAACAGGCGGAGGAAATCGGTGGCGCGGTCAAGACCGGCGCCTATACGGCAGAGGGGTTTCGGCACGACTGGGCCGCAATGAACCTGTCTTTGTTTGCAGGCTCCCCGTTCTTTCAGCGTTTTCAAGACGACCTGATGGCGGCCGGGCTGGGCTTTGTGCCAGCCGAACGCTGCTTTGCCACTGCTTTTGGCGAGGACCGCTGGCTGGGGATCACCAATGACCCGGAGCGCAATCTGCACAATATTTCTGCATTTGCAAATAACGACGCGGAAACCTGGCGCGCACTCAGCGACCAGTTCCCGGCCCGTGCCGCACATATCTTTGCGCTCCTTGGCACGCCGTTCAAACCCCTCCCGCTGGCCAAAATCCTCTGGCGGCTCTGGCGCAAGGAGGGCACGCGCGGCGCCTTTGAGCTGCTGCGGTTTTTGCTGTCCTCGCCGCGCAGCTGGCTCGAGGACAGCTTTGAAAGCCCGGAACTCAGATCGACGCTGGCGGCCTGGGGCATGCATCTGGATTTTGCCCCCGATGTCGCCGGGGGCGCAGTGTTTCCCTATCTCGAAGCCATGGCCAACCAGAGCTTTGGCATGGTCATTGGCGCGGGGGGCGCGGATACGGTCATCAAGGCCATGTCCAGCTGCATCACCCGCGCTGGCGGGCGGATCGTGACCGAAACCACGGTCGAAGATGTGTTGATCGAGGGCGGCCGGGCGGTGGGCGTGCGGCTGCGCGACGGGCGCGTGCATCTGGCCGACCGTGCGGTGATCGCCAATGTCGCGCCCCAGAATCTGGCAAAACTGGTGGGCGAGGAGACGCCCGACTACCGCCAGAAACTCAAACGCTTTCGTCATGCGCCGGGGACCATGATGATTCACCTGGCGATGGAGGATCTGCCCGATTGGCAGGCCAGCCCGGAGCTGCGCCAATTCGCCTATGTGCATCTGGCACCGGACATGGACCAGATGGCGCGCACCTATCAACAGGCCAAGGCGGGGCTCTTGCCCGATGAACCCGTGGTGGTGGTTGGCCAGCCCACGGCAATCGACCCAAGCCGCGCACCAGAGGGCAAACATGTGCTCTGGATGCAGGTGCGCATGGTACCCGGTGCCATTGCGGGCGACGCGGCCGGGCAGATCTCTGCCCGCGACTGGCACACCGCGGCAGAACCCATGGCCGCGCGCGCCCTTGATATTCTGGAGCGCCACGCCCCCGGCACACGCGCCAAGATCATCGCCCAGAAGATTGTAACGCCGGACATGCTCGAGGCGGATAACCCCAATCTGGTTGGAGGAGACCAGATTTGCGGCTCGCATCATCTCTCGCAGCATTTCCTCTACCGCCCGATGTTTGGCCGCTCGGACGGAAGCACCCCCATCGAGCGCCTGTATCACACAGGCGCTGCGGTCTGGCCCGGCGCCGGAACCGGGGCGGGTGCGGGGTTTCTACTCGGTCAAAAATTGGCATCCTAGGGAGGACAACATGAAGACACTCAGCAAAAGAGGCTTTCTAAAGCTCAGCGCGGCCTCGATTTCACTGGCGACGGTGGGCCTGCCCGCCTTGGCGCAGCAGATCGACGAATTGGTGATCGCCAATAATGTGGCGCTGCCCAGTTGGGACCCGACCGTGGGCCTGTCGGCGGTGAACCCGACCCTGCAGGGCATGTATCAGTCGGTGTTTGACCTGTTCATCGCACAGGACACCGATCTGGCGCAGGTGCCGGGGATCGTGACCGACTGGGGCTGGAGCGACGACAAGAGCCAGATCTTCATGACCGTGCGCGAAGGCGTCAAATGGCATGATGGCACGGACCTGACGCCCGAGGATGTGGTCTGGAGCCTGGAGACCGCGGCCGATCCCGATGGCGGCAATCCGATCCAGTTCATCTGGTCCACCGTGGGGAACTTCCAGATCGATGGTCAGCGCATCACCGCGGATGTGCTGCGGTTTGAGCCGACGATCTTCAAATGGATGTCGTTCCTCACCGGCTATGTGCGCCCCAAAGCCTATATCGAGCGCGTCGGTGCCGAAGGGTTTGAGGCCGCGCCCATCGGTTCTGGCCCCTATATGGTCGAGAAATACGAGCGCAACGCCTTTGTGCGCCTCAAGGCTTTTGGCGATTATTGGGGGCCGAAACCCGAATTCGAGAGCGTGACCATCAAATTTGTAACCGACGCAGCCGCGCGGGTGGCGGAGGTCGAATCCGGCAACGCCCATGTGACGCTGGAGATGCCTTACGAGGAATATGACCGCCTGAAAGCGGGCAAACTGGAGGGTGTGGCGCATCCCGTCTCTGACATAGCGATGATTTTCCTCAATGATATTGAGGTGATGACCGATCCCAACGTGCGCAAGGCGGCGGTGATGGCGGTGGACAAACGCGCCATCGTAGACCGGCTCTTGTCGGGGTATGGTGTGCCGATCGACACGCTGCAGACACCGCAGTATTCGGCCTATGATGCGTCGATCACCACGCCCTATGACCCCGAAGGCGCCAAGGCGCTGCTGGCGGAGTCGGGCTATGGGCCGGACAATCCGGTCACCTTCAAGATCCAGACCACCCGAGGGTTCAAGCCCAAGGATTACGAGATCATCCAGGCCATTGTCGGGCTCTGGCGCCGGGTCGGGATCGAGGCCGAGATCGAGGTCTATGAGGTCGCCAAACATTACGAGCTGCGCGCCACCGACCAACTGGCGCCAGCGGCGTTTTATAACTGGGGCAACTCCATCGGTGATCCCACCACATCGACCGGCTTTGCCATGTTCGGCCCTTCGCCACATTCGGTCTGGGACGGCGAGGACCTCGCGGCGATGATCGGCCCGCTCTGGGGCGAAGCGGATGAGGCCAAGCGCATCGAAGGCTGGAAAGCGGTGGATCGCAAGATCGCAGAGGATGCGCTGGTGTTGCCGCTGTTCCAATATGTGCAGCCGATCCTGCATGCGCCGGGCGTGAAGGTGATGCCGCATACCTCGGGCGCGCTGCTGCCGGCGCTGATGACACGCGGATAAGGGATGGGGGCAGCCCGGCTGCTGGGCTGCCCCAACATGATGATGTCAGTCAGAACACTCCTCACCCGTCTTTTGTCGATGCTGATCACGCTTTTGGGCGTGGCGGTCATCGTTTTTTTCGTGATCCGGGTGGTGCCCGGTAACCCCATCGCCATGATGCTGCCGCCCGGCGCGGGCGAGGAGGACATCGCCCGCCTCAAGGCGCTCTATGGGTTCGACAAATCCCTGCCTGAGCAGTTTGTGATCTGGGTTGGCGGCGTGCTGCAGGGGGATTTTGGAACCTCGATCAGCACCCGTCAGCCGGTGCTCTCGCTGGTTCTGGGGCGGCTCCCCGCCACCATCGAGCTGGCGGTGATGGCGCTGGTGATGGCGGTTGTGATCGGCGGTCTGCTGGCGCTGGCCGGCACGCGCCATCGCGGCACCCGCACCGAAGGGGCGATTGATGTCACCAATGGCATGGCGCTGTCGGTACCCGATTTCCTCTGGGGGCTTTTGCTGATCCTGCTTTTTGGGGTGCTCTGGCCGGTGTTTCACATCTCAGGCCGGGTTTCCCCGGCGCTCGATCTGCCCTTTGCCACCAATTTCTACCTCTTTGAGAGCGTGCTGCGGCTGCGATTTGATATCTGGCTCGATCTGGTGAGCCACATGTTTATGCCCGCACTGGCGCTGGCCATTCCGCTGGCGGCGATCATTGCACAGCTGCTGAAGCAATCGCTCAAGGAAACCATGCATCTGGATTACGTGACGCTGGCGCGCACCCATGGTTATGGCGAAAACCGGGTGATCACCCGCGAAGCGCTGCCAAATGCGATCCTGCCGACGCTGACCCTCGTGGGGGTGCAGTTCACGTTTCTGATCGGTGGCACGGTGATCATCGAGCGGCTGTTTTCCTACGAGGGCCTTGGCAACATGGCGATTGATGCGGTGATCAACCGCGATCTGCCGCTGATCCAGGGCATCGTCATCCTGTTTGCGCTGATGTTCACGCTGGTGAACCTGATCGTTGATCTGACCTATGCGCTGCTTAATCCGAGGTTGCGACATGGCTGATGCGCGCAGTGCAATAAAGCGCCCCATTGGGCCACGCTTGTGGCTCTCAGGTGGCTGGCTCACGCTTTTGGTGCTGGGGGCGGTTTTTGCACCGCTTTTGGCGCCCAAAGATCCGCTGATGCAGGATCTGTTTCTGGGACGGATGCCGCCGTTCTGGCTGCCCGGCGCGGAGCCGGGGTACCTGTTGGGCACGGACTCGCTGGGCCGCGATGTGCTGAGCCGTCTTCTCTATGGCGCGCGGGTGGCGCTGTTTGTGGGTCTGGTGGCCGGGGTGCTGACCTGTCTGCTGGGCACCGCGCTCGGGCTGATAGCGGGATACTATCGCGGCTGGCCGGATCTGGTGATTTCGCGGTTCATCGACATCTGGATGGCCTTTCCGCCGGTGCTGTTCTCAATCCTGCTGATCGCAGTGATGGGCACGGGTTTGACCTCCATCATCATCGCCATCGTGGTGATCGACTGGACGCGGTTTGCCCGCGTGATCCGGGCCGAAGCGATGACGCAGGGCGCGATGGACTATGTGGCCTCGGCGCAGGTGACAGGGCACAAACGTCTCAGCATCATGCTGTTTGAGATCCTGCCCAATGTGCTGCCGACCATGGTGGTTCTCTTGACGCTGGAAATGGGCATCGCGGTCATCATCGAGGCAATCCTGTCCTTCGTGAACCTCTCGATCTCGACCGATGATCCCACATGGGGGTCGATGATTTCCGAGGGCCGCGTGTCGATCCATCAGGCCTGGTGGGTGCTGGTCTTCCCGCTGGTCTGTCTGTTTTTGACCGTCCTCAGCTTCAGCCAACTGGGCGAGGGGCTGAAGGACTATTTTGATCCGGTGCTGCGATGAGCTTTCTTGAGATAACCTCCCTCAGTGCACGTGTGGGGCCGGTGCCGATCCTGCGTGATGTTTCGCTGAATGTGGCTGCAGGCGAGGTGCGCGCGCTGGTGGGCGAAAGCGGCGCAGGCAAAAGCATGATCGGAAAGGCGATCCTGGGCACGCTGCCCGGCGCCATTCGCATCACCGGTGGCGAGATCCGCCTCGATGGGCAGAACCTGCTGGCGCTGCGCCCCGCAGAGCGGCGCCGGGTGATCGGCCAGACGGCGGCGCTTATTCCACAGGACCCGCTGACCGCGCTCAATCCGGTGCGCCGGATCGGGCCGCAGATCACGCGGCGGCTGGTGGATATTCTGGGCTGGAGCAAGCGTGACGCCGATGCCCGCGCGCTTGATCTGTTGGCAGAGGTTCATATCCCCGACCCTGCGCGGGTGATGCAGAGCTATCCGCACGAGCTGTCGGGCGGGATGCGCCAGCGGGTGCTGATAGCCTCGGCCTTTGCTGCAGAGCCGAAGCTCATCATCGCGGATGAGCCGACAACAGCGCTGGATGTGACGGTGCAGAAACAAATTCTGCGTCTTATCAAGGAGATGCAGGAGCGCCACAATACGGCGCTGTTGTTCGTGACCCATGATCTCGGGGTGGTGGCCAAGATCTGTCAGAACCTGACGGTGCTGTTTGGCGGCAAGGTGCTCGAAGAGGCTGCGGTCGAGGCGTTTTTTGCAGCCCCCCAGCATCCCTATTCGCGCGCGCTGCTGGCGGCGACGCCAAAATACACCGATCCCGATCAGAGCCTGACGCCGGTGCCCCAGCGCATCATTGATGATTTGCAGGCCGAGCTGCGTTTTGCCGAAAGGACCACGACATGAGCGAGCCGATTTACCGCGTCCGTGATCTGCGGCTGTCGTTTCCGCTTCTGGCGCAGAAACCCCTGTTTGGCGCGGCACCGCGCGTGGAGGTGCTGAAGGGGCTGAGCTTTGACATTGCGCGCGGTGACGTGCTGGGAATCGTGGGCGGCTCGGGCTCCGGCAAATCGACTTTGGGCCGTGCTTTGGTGCGGCTGTTGGAGCCTTCGGCCGGGCTGGTGGCGTTTGAAGGGCGCGATATCACCCACCTCGACGAGACGGCACTCAGGCCCCTGCGCAAGCGGTTTCAGATGATCTTTCAGGATCCAATGTCCTCGCTCAATCCGCGCCGGACGGTGGGCGGGATCATCGCCGGGCCGCTCAGGCTGCACGGGTTTGACGACGTGGCCGACCGGGTCGGGCAGGCCTTGTCGCAGGTGGGGCTGCCGCAGGCGTTTCGCCACCGTTTCCCGCATGAGCTCTCTGGCGGCCAGCGCCAGCGCGTCGGCATTGCCCGCGCCATCGCCACCGAGCCGGAGTTCATCCTCGCGGATGAGATCGTCTCGGGGCTGGATGTATCCTCGCAGGCGCAGGTGCTGACGCTCCTGGAGCGGCTGGTCGCCGACATGGGGCTGACGCTGGCCTTTGTGAGCCATGATCTCTCGGTGATCCGGCGGCTCTGTGGGACCACGCTTGTGCTCAATCAGGGCGAGATCGTGGAACATGCCGCCACGCCCGAGGTCTTTGCCCGCCCCAAGGCGCAATATACGCGGGACCTGCTGGATGCGATCCCACTCCCCGAAGTGGACACAGCATGGCTTGGCATGCGCGCGGGGCAGGGGGTCTGAGAGCGAGAGTGAGCGGGTAGATATGACAGGCCAAGGGCCCTATCGGCCCACCGCATAGGCCTGCATCAACCGCGGCGTTGCGGCGGCGCGCAGCATCCCATCTGGTTCACGCAGCGCCGCCGTCAGGCGCCCAACGGTCCAGGGATCAGCGACGATCACCTTATGGCCCCGCGCACGCAGCGCATGGATGACATCCTCGCCAAAGTTGGGCTCCAGCATGATCTCGGCGGGGCGCACCTCACGCGGGAAGAAACTGCCCTGAAAATGCATCGTATGAAACAGCGGCGCATCCATACATTGCTGCAGCTCCATGCCAAAATGCACAAAGCGCAGGAACCAGATGAGCTGCCACTGGTCCTGCTGATCGCCCCCGGGCGTGCCAAAAACCAGCTGCGTGCCGTTCTTTTCCGCAAGGCTCGGCGTCAATGTGGTGCGTGGGCGGCGCCCCGGCGCCAGCGAGGTCGGCAGGCCCTCCTCGAGCCAGAACATCTGTGCACGCGAGTTCAAGGCAAAGCCAAGGCCGGGGATCACCGGAGAGCTTTGCAACCAGCCACCCGACGGGGTTGCTGAAACCATATTCCCCCAGCGGTCAATCACATCAAGATGCACCGTGTCGCCGCGTTTTTCCGTCAGATGCGACATGGTCGGCTCTTGTGCGGCCACAGGGCCGACGTCGAAATCCCGCGCGGCGCGCGCAACATAGGCGTCGGCCAGATGCTCGAATCCCGGCACCCGGCCCGGGCGCTGCGCCTGCGAGGCCTCGGCGGTGATCAATTTGCGCCGCGTGGCGTTGTAGTCCTCACTCAGGAGCACATCCATCGGGATCTCCGACTGGGCTGGATCACCGTAATAGGCCTCGCGGTCGGCATAGGCGAGCTTCATCGCCTCGGTCACGGTATGCACAAATTCCGCGCCCATCGGGTCCATCGCCCCAAGATCAAAGCCCTTGAGGATCGCCAGCGCCTGCAACAGCACCGGTCCCTGACTCCAGGCGTGGGTCTTGTGTATGGTCCAGCCCTCATAGTCATAGCTGAGCGTCTCCTCGTATGAGGCGCGCCAGGTCTTCATGTCGGCGGGCGCGAGCACCGCACCGTGTTTTTTGTCCGACACATCCATGACGCAGGCATCCGCGAGATAATCAAAGATGGCCTCGGCCACAAACCCCTCGCGCCAGGCGCTGCGGGCAGCATCGATCTGGGTGGTGCGCTCCGCACCTGCGGCCTCGCCTTCCTCGATAAGACGCGCGTAAGTGTCTGCAAGGTCGGGATTTTTAAAGAGTGCATTGGGTTCGGGCGCCTTGCCGTCTGGCGTCCAGACGGCGGCGGAGCTGGGCCACTCGGCCTCAAAGAACGCCTGCAGGCCTGCGATGGTATGGGCCACGCGCGGCAGCAGCGGATGACCGTCGCGGGCATAGAAGATCGCCGGTTCCAGAACCTCGCGCAGCGACATCGTGCCATGGTCACGCAGCATCAACATCCAGCCGTCAAAGGCACCCGGCACCACCGTCGCCAAGAGCCCCGAGCCGGGGATCAGCGCGAGTCCTTGGGACTTGTAATGTGCAATGGTCGCCGCCGCAGGCGCCACACCTTGCGCACAGAGCACCTCTGTCTTGCCGCTCTTGGCGCTGTAAAAGATCGCGGGCATATCGCCTGCTGGCCCGTTGAGGTGAGGCTCCACCACTTGCAGCACCAGCCCCGACGCAACCGCCGCGTCAAAGGCATTGCCCCCTTTCTCAAGGATGCTCATGCCCACGGCAGAGGCGATCCAATGGGTCGAGGTGGCCACCCCGAAGGTGCCTCGGATCTCGGGCCGGGTGGTGAAGTCTGACACGCTCTCTCTCCCTTTGCTGCGTCACCGCGAGGGTAGAGGGCCTGTCTCAAAGCGCAAGCCGCCTTGCGCCCGCGCGCTCAGACCGAGACTTTGGCCAACACCTCGTCCCGCGCCATCTCGCCCTTGCCGCCGGCAGCAATGACCGCCCCGCGCTGCAACACAACGATGCGATCCGCCAGGTCATAGGCAAAGTCGAAATATTGCTCGACCAGCACGATCGCCATGCGGCCCTCATCGCGCAGGCTGCGGATCACGTCTCCGATCATCTGGATGATGTTGGGCTGGATGCCCTCGGTGGGCTCGTCCATCAGCAAAAGCTTGGGCCGTGTGATGAGCGCGCGGGCAATCGCAAGCTGCTGTTGCTGCCCACCCGAAAGATCGCCCCCTCGGCGGTGCTGCATGTCCTTCAGGACAGGAAAGAGGTCAAACATCTCTTCGGGCACGGCGCGGTCGGCCTTGGGCAGGATCGAGAGACCCGTTTCCAGGTTTTCGCGCACCGTGAGCAGCGGAAAAATCTCGCGCCCCTGGCTCACAAGTGCGATGCCCTTGTGGGCGAGGTGATGCGCAGGCAGCACCGGCAGCGCCTCGCCATCCAGCATCACAGTGCCGCCCGAGCGGTTGTGACGCCCCGCAAGCGCGCGGATAAGCGAGGTCTTTCCGACCCCATTGGTGCCCATGACACAGGTGACCTCGCCCGTGCGGGCCTCGATGTCGACGCCATGCAGGATCTGGGAATGGCCATAATGCAGCGTGAGGTCACGGACCTGCAGCAAGGGATCAGCGCCCGAGATAGACATCAATCACCTCCTTGTTTGCGGTGACATGGTCAAGCGAACCTTCGGCGAGCACCGAGCCTTCGTGCAGCACCGTCACGCGGCAGTTGAGACGGCGCACAAACTCCATGTCATGTTCGACAACCACCACGGCGCGGGTCTTGGCCGCTTCGACCAGAATGGCGGTGGTGTGTTCGCGCTCGGCCGGGGTCATGCCTGCGGCCGGTTCATCCACCAGCAGGAGCCGCGGCTCCTGCGCCAGCAACATCCCGATTTCGAGCCATTGTTTCTGCCCGTGGCTGAGGGTGCCGGAGATCCGCCCCAGCGCATCCTCAAGGCCGATCTCGGCGGCAAGGGCGCGCACCCGCTCCATATCGGCGGACGCCGGTTTCCAGAACAGCACCGAGAGGGCGCCCCGCTTGGCTTTCAATGCCATCAGCAGGTTTTCCTCGACGGTCTGATCCTCAAACACGGTGGGTTTTTGAAACTTGCGCCCGATGCCCTCGCGCGCGATCTGCGCCTCGTTGAGCCCCAAGAGCGAGAGGCTCTTGTCGCCCCAGAGGATATGGCCCGCATCCGGGCGGGTCTTGCCGGTGACAATGTCCATAAAGGTGGTCTTGCCCGCGCCATTGGGACCGATGATCGCGCGCAGCTCGGCGCTGCCGATGGCAAAGGACAGGTTGTTGATGGCGCGAAACCCGTCAAAGCTGACGGAGACGCCCGACACTTCGAGAAGCTGGCTCATTCCTGCGCCTCCTTTTTGCGCGCGGCAATCAGATCAAAGAGCCCGCCAATGCCTTTGGGTGCAAAGAGCGTGACCAGCACAAACGACAGCCCAAGGAGAATGGTCCACCAATCGACCCATGCCACGGTATAGAACCCGAGGTTGATGTCGGGGGCTTGCCCACCGGTGAACCAGGTGGAGATCAGGCTGACAAAACAGGCGCCGATCACCGAACCATACAGACGCCCGCGCCCGCCGATGGCGACCCAGACCGCAAGATAGATCGAGGCCACGGGCGCTAGCTCTGCCGGGTTGATGATCCCCGCCTGCGGATAGTATAGCGCCCCCGCGACACCGCTGATCATGGCGGTGACGGTAAAGATGAAGAGCTTGTAGCGCTCCACCGAGTAGCCAAGGAACCGCACCCGGGATTCATTGTCGCGGATGCCACGGATCACGCTGCCGAATTTCCCCGATACGATCCATGCGGCCAGGAGATACCCAAGCGCCAGCGCCAAGGCCGAGGCCCAGAGGAACCAGACCGAGAGCACCGATTGCGGCACATGATCGAGATGCGGAATGTTCTGCAAACCCGAAAGCCCGTTGTTCCCGCGCAAGCCGCTGTCGTTCTGAAAGAGATACAACGCCAGCGCCAATGTCATCGCCTGCGTGAGGATCGAGAGATAAACCCCCGCCACCCGGGCGCGAAACGCCAGCCAGCCAAAGACAAACGCCAAAAGCCCCGGCACCAGAACAACCAACGCCAGCTGGATCACGAGACTGTCGGCAAAGCTCCAGACCAGCGGGAATTCAGAGCTGCCGACAACGCCAAAGATCTGCGAGCCGATGGCGTCCGTGATTTCCTCGGCGGTAGGGGGAATGGGCGCATTGGCGAGGTTTTGCGTCACGATCTGGCTGGTGCGCTCATACATGAGCCACATGCCGATCATATAGCCGCCAAGCCCGAAAAAGGCGAAATGCCCAAGGCTCAGGATGCCCGCGTAGCCCCAGACGAGGTCCATGGCGACCGCAATGAGCGCAAGGCAAAGCGTCTTGCCCAGGGTTTTCACCATCGACGTGGACAAAAGCCCAAAGCCCAGCCCCTCGGAGGCGGCGGTGATCGCAAATGTCGCCAGCCCAAGGAGGGCGAGGAACACCAGCACGGACGGATTGCGCGCGATAAAGCTGCGGTTCATGGCTCAATCCCCCGCTGCTCGGCCCTTGAGGGCGATGATGCCCCGCGGCCGGAACTGGATAAAGATGATGATGAAGATGATCATGTAGGTCTGCGCGGCGAGCGTGTTCGAGGGGTTCAGCCACTCGATGCTCTTTTGCAGGCCACCAATGAGACCCGCGCCCAGAAGCGTGCCCCAGATATTGCCGACCCCGCCCACAACCACGGTCATGAAACTCTGGACGATATAGTCCTGCCCCAGCTCGGATGTGACCTTGGCAAAGAGCCCGATGGCAACACCCGCGATCCCCGCAATGCCCGAACCAAGTCCAAACGTCAGCATATTGACCCGATCGGTGTTGATCCCCATCGAAGCCGCCATGCCCGGGTTCTGCGTCACCGCGCGGGTCTCCAGACCAAGCCGCGTGCGCTTCATGACAAAAAGAAACAGCCCCAGAAACAGCAGCGCCAGCACAAAGATGGCGATGCGGATATAGCTGATCGAAACCACATCGTTCAAAACCCACGCCCCCCCGAGCCAGTCGGGCGCAGTCAGCGGGCGGGCTTGGGTGCCAAAGATGTTCTTGGCCAGCTGTTGCAGCGCAATCGAAACGCCAAAGGTTGCCAGCAATGTCTCGAGCGGCCGGTTGTAAAGCCAGCGGATCACCAGCCGTTCAAGCGCCACCCCGGCCAGAAAGGTCACGCCAAAGGCGAGCGGAATGGCCACGGCAATGGAAAGCGTATGATCGGGGATCACCTGCTGCACCACATAGCCGGTGTAGGCGCCCATCATGATGAACTCGCCATGCGCCATGTTGATGACGCCCATCACGCCAAAGGTAATCGCAAGCCCGATGGCCGCGAGAAAATAGATCGACCCAAGCGAGAGCGCATCCAGCCCCAGATCAAGCGTCTGATTGAGCTGCACCTTGGTCTCAATGCGCCGCAGCGCCGAGCGGGCGGCATCGGTCACGGCAGTCGAAGGCTCCGCATAGACGTCGGCAAACCGATGCGCGGCGAGGGCCTCGGTGACCTCCGGCTCGGACACCAGCGCCGGGGCTTTTGCGGCCGCAACAAGGGTCTCATAGGCTGCAATGCGCCGCTCGGGGTCCGAGAGCTGCGCCAGCGCCACGCCACCAACGTAGCCGCCTTCGATATGTGCCGCCAATGTGGTGCGGATGTCATCGCTGCTCACACGGGCGGGGGCGAGATCCTGCGCCACCAGCATCTCATAGGCCTCGTCGCGGGGGAGGGTGTCATCACCGGGCGAGAGCGGGCGCGCCACATTCACCCCGTCGGGGATCGCCGCCGCATAGACCTTGCGGGTGGTCGCAAGCACAGGGTTGAGGGTGGCGCGGACATCAACGCCAAGATCGCCCGCCATGTCATTGATCGCCTGAATGCGCGCGCCATCACTGCTGCCGTAGGCAATGGTCAAAAGCCGCTCGAGCCGCTGCTTCTTGGCCAGGAGGTCAGGGTCATCCTCGGTCGGGATCGCTGCGCGCAGGGGCGCCAGCGCATCTGCCGAGGGGTCGCGTTCGAGCGACAAGAGCGCCTCGGCGCGCCGCTCGGGGTCCGGATCGGAGAGCTGAAACTGCACCAGAGCCACCGCCAGAAGCGCGCGGATACCGCTGTTGGGTTTGATCTGCTTCAGATCCCCCTTCTGGGCTGTGGCAACGACCTGCTGCTGGTCGAAATCATAGAGATCATAGCCCGCATCCGTCTTTTGGGCGCGAAAAAACAGCCCATCGGATTGACGCTGCCAGATGTCCTTGGCCTGCCAGGCCTCCAGCACCGATTGCGCCTGAGCAAGACCGCTGTTTGCCACCGCGTCGATGGCGGGGCCGATGGTCTTGCGCGAGGATTTGGTGATGATCGCCGCGTGCTCCTGCAGGATGTCCTGCATGGATGTGGCAGAAAGGGCGGATTGCGCGGCGACGGTCTGGGGCAGGGCGCCAAACACCACCGGCAGCAAGCTCAGCAGCAAGCCAAGGCTTGCCAGCACTCGTCTTATCATGAGGTTCTTCTTTCCCGAGTCCGGTGGGAGAGGCCGCATCGGCCTCTCCCGCAAGGTGCTGTCAGATCAGTAGTTCGATTTGATCTGCACGCAGCTCTCGGTCTCGGTGTTGTACATGCCGCAGCCCAGTTTCTCCCAGTCCGACATCAGCACGGCCGATTCCGGCAGGAAGTCGGTCCAGGCATCGCCCGCCACTTCGGAAGTCTGGCTGATGATGTCGAACTGGCCGTCCTCGAGGATCTCGCCAATCAGAACCGGCTTGGCGAGGTGATGGTTGGGCAGCATCTTGGCCATGCCGCCGGTGAGGTTCGGGAATTCCTGCCCGTACATCGCCGTGCGCACCGCATCCACATCGGTGGTGCCAGCGGCCTCGACGGCCTGCAGCCACATGTTGAAGCCGATGTAATGGGCTTCCATCGGGTCATTGGTCACGCGGTCCTCACCCATGACGTCTTTCCACTTGGCGACAAAGGCCTCATTGGCTTCGCTTTCGGCGGATTGGAAGTAGTTCCACGCGGCCAGATGGCCCACGAGGTTGGAGGTATCAAGACCCGAGAGCTCTTCTTCGCCCACCGAGAAGGCAACCACGGGGATGTCATCGGCCGAGATGCCCGCAGCCGCGAGTTCCTTGTAAAAGCCGATGTTGGCATCGCCGTTGATGGTGGAGATCACGCCGACCTTTTTGCCGTCGGCCCCCAGAGCGACCACATCGGCGACGATCTTGGACCAGTCAGAGTGACCAAAGGGCGTGTAGTTCACAAAGATGTCTTCCTCGGCGATGCCTTTGGACTGCAGGTAGCTCTCGAGGATGTTGTTGGTGGTACGGGGATAGACATAGTCGGTACCCAACAGCGCGAATTTCTCCACCCCAAGCTCATCAAGGAAGTAATCCGTTGCCGGGATCGCCTGCTGGTTCGGGGCCGCACCGGTATAAAACACGTTCTTGGAGCTTTCTTCGCCCTCATATTGCACCGGGTAGAACAGCAGACCGTTCAGTTCCTCGATCACGGGCAGAACGGATTTGCGGCTCACGGAGGTCCAGTTACCAAAGATCACATCGACCTCATGCACGCTCAGAAGCTCGCGCGCCTTTTCCGCAAACAGCGGCCAGTCGGAGGCCGGATCAACCACGACAGCCTCAAGCTCGCACCCCAAAACACCGCCCTTGGCGTTCTGTTCGTCGACAAGCATCAGGACGGTGTCCTTGAGCGTGGTCTCGGAAATCGCCATCGTACCGGAGAGCGAGTGCAGCACGCCCACCTTGATGGGGCAGTCTGCGGCGTGGGCGGCAAGGCTCATGGTGGCCAGGGCGACCGTGCTGGCCAGAAGTGTTTTTGCGGATGTCATAGCTGTCTCCCGTCACGCCTCATGCTGCGCTTGCCCTTTGGGGGGCAATTCGGCAGGATCGGCGCGCAATGTGTTTTCGTTGCATTCGTGTGGCGGCCAGACCGAGTGGCAATTCGCTGGTCGTCACACACCCGCCAAGGGCTCTTGGGCCTGTTCATGCGGATGAAACAAGGCTCCGCGCAGGGACGATTTCGAGCAAGGCGTTTTGCACCCGGCTGGGCGCGCGTTTCGGGAATGCACTCGATTTGGGCGGGAAACATACATGTCTGAGTAAGAATTGAGCGCTTGGCGCTGCGGTGCAGCAAACACAGCTGCGCCGCGCAGGAGCGCCCGCGCGGCGTATGGGGGGACCCTCTGTGGCAACGTGGCCTCGCGGGTCAGGCGACCTGATCGCTGCCAAGACCCGAGATCGCCTGGATCAGGCTGTCCTCGGTCACTTCTTCCGAGGTAAAGGTGCGCATGATGCGGCCGGAATACATCGCCGCGATCCGGTCGGACACATGCAGCACCTCGGGCATCTCCGAACTGATGACGATCACCGCATAACCCTGCGCCGCCAGTTCGCGCAGCAGTTTGTGGATCTCGGATTTGCTCCCGACGTCGATGCCGCGGGTGGGCTCATCCACGATCAGCACATTGGGATGCATCGACAGCCATTTGCCGATGACGATCTTCTGCTGATTGCCGCCCGAGAGATTGCCCACCTTCTGCCGCCAGCCGGGGGTGCGAATATCAAGCCGGTCGCGATACTGGTCAAAGATCGCGATCTCTGCGCCCTCGGCCACAAACGGCCCCGCCTTCATGTCATCGACCTGTGGCAGCGTCATGTTGTCCCGACAGTTCATGCCAAGCACAAGCCCCTGGCCCTTGCGATCTTCGGGCACGAGGGAGATCCCCATGTTGATGGCATCCACCGGCGAGCTGATCCGCACCTCGCGCCCTTCGAGGAATATCTGCCCGGCAGAGGGGTCCCGCAGCCCAAAGAGCGTCTCGGCAATCTCGGTGCGGCCCGCGCCCACCAGCCCGTAAAAGCCCAGCACCTCACCCCGGCGCACGTCAAAGCTCACATCCGTGAAGAACTTGCCGCAACTGAGGCCGCGCACCTCGAGGGCGACATCGCCCAGCTCGTGATGGCTGGCGTTACGAGACAGATCGAGCTTGCGCCCGATCATCATCTGCGTCACCGATTCCTCATTGGTATCGGCCGTCCGCACCGTGCCCTGATACTGTCCGTCTCGCAGCACTGTGATGCGGTCGGTGATCTTAAAGATCTCCTCCATGCGGTGCGAGATATAGATGATGCCGACGCCCTCGCGCTGTAGATCCGCGATCACGTCAAAGAGCACCACTTTTTCCGCATCCGTCAGCGAGGCCGTGGGCTCGTCAAAGATCACCGCCTTGGCGTCCACCGTCAGCGCGCGGGCAATTTCGACCATCTGTTGATTGGCGATCGACAGATCCCCCACCCGCGCATTGGCGTCGAAATTCACGTTGAGCTTTTTCAGGATCGCATTCGCCTGTGCGGCCAGCTTGGGCCAGTCCACCCGGCCAAAGCTCTTGCGGGGCAATTCGCCAAGGTAGATGTTTTCCGCCACCGAGAGCTCTTCGGCGAGGCTCAGCTCCTGGTGGATAAAGACGATGCCCTTATCCTTGGCCTCCGGCGGGCCGGCCATCACCGCCTTTTGGTCGCCCATGTAGATGCTGCCACCGTCGGGCTGGTAGATGCCGCCGAGGACTTTCATCAAGGTGGATTTCCCGGCGCCATTCTCGCCCATCAGGGCGTGGACCTCGCCCGGCAACACCGAAAAGGAGACCCCATCAAGGGCGCGCACGCCGGGGAAGGTTTTGACAATGTTTTTGAGACGCAGAACCGGATCACTCATACCTTGAGCTCCTCTTTGCCTTTGACGTTGAGCTGGCGGTCGAGGAACAGCACCGCGATGAGAATGAGACCGATCACAAGGTTCACGGTCGAGGTATCGGCCCCGATATGACCAAGCCCCTTGCGCAGCAGCTGGATCGCGATGACGCCACCAAATGTGCCGATCACATTGCCCGCACCGCCGGTGATCTTGGTACCGCCCAGCACCACCGCCGTGATGACCCAGAGTTCATAAAGCTGGCCGTCATTGGGATTGACCGAACCGCTTTCGGAATAAAAGACCACGGCCGAGAGCGCCGCCAGAAAGCCGATGATGGCAAAGTTGACCATCATATGCGGGCCGACACGGATGCCGGCGTTCACGGCGGCGTCGCGGTTATCACCAATGGCATAGGCGTTGCGCCCATGCACGGTGCGCGTCATCAGGAACCAGATTGCCAGCGTCACGATCAGCAGGAACCAGGTTGCGGTGTGCAGGCCAAGGAATTGCGCCTCGGCGAAATCCACCAGCGTCCAGTTCAGATGCGAAGTCGGGTTCTCGCCATTGAACATAAAGACGATACCGCGATAGCCGAGCATGGACCCCAGCGTCACGATGAAGGCATCAACCCCCGTTTTCCACACAATAAGCCCGTTGAGCGCCCCCAGAAGCGTACCCACCGCAAGCGCCAGAAGCCACGCCACCGGGATCACCCAGTCGCCAAGCCCGGCAAAGATCGGCCATGTCATACTGTCGAGCAGTACAATCGCGGCAATCGCAAATGTGGCCCCGACACTGAGGTCGATATTGCCGTTCACCATCACGATGGTCATGCCCATGGCGATGATCCCGATGGGGGCGGACTGCTTCAGCAAAAGCAGCATGTTCTCAAAATCCATAAAGGCCTTGTCAGAGAGCGACAGGAACTCGCCCGCGACGCTGAAGAAGATCAGCTCCAGCACGATGAAGCCCCAGATTGCGCCGTTTTTCAGCGCTTTGGACAATGCACCCGGTTGCATGGGCCTCTCCCTTCTTATGCGATTGGCGACCAGAGCTTGCCGCGCTTGGCCGCAATATCGAGCCAGACAGCAAGGATGATGATGACCCAGGTCACAACGAACTGGACGTAGAATTGCAGACCCATCAGCAGCAGACCGTTCTGGATAAAGCCAAGGATCAGCACGCCGATCACCGTCTTGAAGATGGTGCCCGACCCGCCCAGAAGCGAGGCGCCGCCGAGGATCACGGCCGCCAGCACCTCAAGTTCTAGCCCCTGGCCGACGGTGTTCTGCGACCCCAGAGAGCGGCTCGCCTGAATGAGTCCTGCAGTGGCGACGCAGGCCGAGGAAATCAGGTAGCAATTAAAGACGGTGCGCGCGCGGCGAATACCCGAAAAGGTCGCCGCAGTGCCATTGCCGCCCACCGCATAGATCTTGCGGCCGAATGCAGTCTTGCCCAGCACCAGCCCCAGCACCGCTGCCAACAGGGCAAAGATCAGGATCGGCACCGGAATGCCAAGGGCCGTCCCCTGCCCAAAGACCCCAAACCAGGTGCCTTCCTTGTCTGCAATGTCCATGTTCTGACCGCCCGAATAGGTCAGCGTCAGCCCGTGAATGGCCGACAGCATCCCCAGCGTCACGATCAGAGAGTTGAGCCGCAGGTAGCCAACCAGAAAGCCGATCAGCGCCCCCAGCGCCATCGTCATGGCAAACATCGCCGGGATCGCCATCAACGGTCCGATCTTGTCGTGCAGATCCAGCACCACGATGGTGGAAAAGGACATCATCGACCCCACCGAGAGATCGAGGTTGCCGCTGATGACCACAAAGGTCACCCCCAACGCCATCACACCCAGGATGGCCGAGGAGCGCACCACGCTCAACACGTTGTCAACGGACAGGAATTTGGGATTGGCGATGGTAAAGACGATCAGAAAGACCGCAAAAGCAATCAGGATGCCTTGAGAAGCAAGGACTCGTCCCAGTCGCTCTTTGTTCAGTGGTGCCATCATCCCCTCCCTTGGGTTCTGGGCATGTTGTGTTGTCTCCGGCATCGGCTCCTCCTGCCTCGCTCCGTCAAACTCCGTCCGTCAGATGCACTACCTCATACGAGGGTCATGCCCCCGTCGATCATCACGATCTGTCCGGTCATGTAGTCGCTCTCGCGTGAGGCGAGAAACGTGGTGGTTCCGGTGATGTCGTCCGGCGTTGCCACGCGCCCCTTCAGTATATTGGCGGAGAAGGCCTCCATCGCTTCTCCGGGGCGCTCAGACGCGCCGATCTCCATCAGGTCCTGGTCCACCTGTTCCCACATTTCGGTTGCCACAACGCCGGGGGCAAAGCCTGTAACCGTGATGTTGTGCCTGGCCAGGTCGCGGGCCCCCGATTGGGTCAGCGACACCACCGCCCACTTCGAGGCGCAATAGGGCGCGACATTGTCAAACCCCTGGCGGCTGGCGATGGAGGCGGTGTTGATGATCTTGCCTCCCTTGCCCTGGGCGATCATCTGATGCGCTGCTTCCTGCATTCCGATCATACAGCCCAAGCCGTTGATGCCCATAATAAAGTTCCAGTTGTCCTCGGTCACATCGAGAAAGTTCATGGGCCGGTTCACCCCGGCGTTGTTGAACTTCACATCAAGACGACCAAAGGTGTCGACCGTATGCGAAATCATCTGGCGCACCTCGGCGCGATTGGTGACGTCCACGGCGGCAGAGGTCACACGTCCGGCGTGCTCCTGCGCAAGGCTCTGGGCCGCATCGGCCACCTTGTCGTCGTTGATATCCGCCAGACAGACCATGGCTCCCTCCCGCAGGAGCGCCTCGGAAATGGCGCGGCCAATGCCCTGCGCCGCTCCGGTCACAAGGCAGACACGATCAGATACACGTCCCATCGGCGTGCCCCTTTCAAAGTCTTGGCTATCAGAAATGGAATGTGGGGCGTCCGCGTCAAGCGAGACGCCCCACTGGGAGTCGCTGCCTTAGAAGACAGGCTTGGTGAACTCACCCATGTTGTCCTGCGTGATCTTCGGCGTGTCGAAGTAGTTCAGGAACGGGATGTCCTTGCCAGAGAGGATGTCCACCGCGGTCTGCAGCGCGGCCTCGGCATCATCCACGGGCGACTGGTAGATGGAGCCCCAGTATTCGCCAGCGGCCATCGCCTCGTAGCCCACCGCAAAATTGGTGGCGCCGACAAAGATGATACCATCGCGACCGGCGGCCTTGGCCGCGTTCAATGCGCCCACACCCATGTTGTCGTCCCCGGCATAGACACCGTCAATGTCGTCATATTTGACGAGGAAGGCTTCCATCACCTGCTGCGATTTCTCGCGGTTCCAGTCGCCGGGCTGCGTGTCGACGATGGTCACATTCGGGCAGACCTCGGGCAGGCGGTCCTCAAACCCTTTGGCCCGCTCAATCGCGGTGGTGTAGCCGGGCTGGCCGGTAATGTGAACCACCTGGGCCTCATCCGCGATCCCCATGTCCTTGAACTTGTCGCACATGATCTCGGCAGACCGCGCACCCTGGGTGATGTTGTCGGGGCCGGAGAAGGATTTGATGAAGTCAAACCCGGCTTCGGCGATGTTGGAATTGGTCACAACCACCGGAATACCGGCTTTCTCGGCCTTGCGCACCGCGGGGATCACCGCTTCGCCATTGGTGGGCCAGATGATGATCGCATCAACTTCCTGCTGGATCAGGTCTTCCATCTGGGCAATCTGGCGCGCCACGTCACCGCCTGCGTCCAGGACCACGGCTTCGACCTCTTCATTGGCTTCGGCAGCGGCAATAAAGGCCTTTTCATAGGTGGTCTGGTAGCTGTCCACACCGACGTTATTCTGCGTGATCCCGATCTTCATCGTGTCGGCAGAGGCGGCCCCGGCCAGCAGCATCGCGGTGGTGGCGGCAAGCGTTGTTCTCATCTTCATATTTGATCTCCTCCCAGTGATTTTGGAAACGTCCGATTGGCTCTGGAGTTTCATGCACCCCTCCCGGGCGCTTTTCTGTCCTCCAGAAAACTGGCTGACTTCGGGCAGATTGCCAACTCTGACCCCTCAGGAATGCAGCAAAAATATCCATTTTGGATGTTTAAAAGTCCAAAATGGATAAATTCGCGCTACGCTGTAATTCTCACTTTGGACATCTTCAGGAGGAAATCCCGTGAGCAAATCCGCGTCATCCAAATCGGATAAAATCACGAAACTCCGCAATCCTCTGCACCGCAATAGGTCAAGCGCTCCGATGAATGCTTATGCAAGACATGACCAGACCGAACCGGTCTCGCCCGAGGCGAGATCCGAAGCTCTTGGCGTGTTGTCCTTTCTCGAGGAGCTGAGTGACGAGTTGGAGGATACGCTCGACGTCTATGCGCCCAACGCACATTTGCGGATGGCGATGCATCTCATCAAGGGGCATTTCGAAGCCAAGACAATCACCCCGACCTCGCTGATCGGGGCCAGTCGCGTGCCCTATGCCACGGCAAACCGCCGGCTCAAGGACATGATCGAGGCGGGCCTGATCGAGCAACGCCCGCGCACCAAATCCGGCAAAAGCTTTTCCATGCACCCAAGCGACACGCTGCTGGACCAGTGGACGCAGCTCTCCGGGCGGGTGCAGCGGATGGCCGAAGCCCGCTATGGCGGGCGGCATCGCGGGCCGGAGACCAAGGACTACTACTTTGGCGGCAGCTATACGGCGGCGCAGTCGATCCTGCCGATGCAGGTGCTGAGCGAGCCGCTCAAGGTGGCCGGTGGCCTCAGGGTGCTGGCCCATGGCGATCCCACATTCATGGTGATGGAGAACCTCAAGCGGCAGTTCGAACAGGTGATTGGCGTAGCGATCAGCCAGCGCGCGTTCTCCATCGACCGGCTGCGCGAAGAGGCGCTGCGCAATGCTGAGCGCGCCGCCAGCCGGTATGACATTATCGCGGTGGACCTGCCCTGGATTGGCGAGTTTGCCACCAAGGATGTGCTGATGCCGTTGGATCAGGTGATGGATCTGGCGCGGCTGGACACGGCGGATTTTCACACCGCGGGCTGGAAAGCCGCGCATTGGGGCGGGCGCGCCTATGGTGTGCCGGCGCAGACCACACCGGAGCTGCTGTTCTATCGTCGGGATCTCTTTGCCGAAGCGGGGTTCGAACCCCCCGCGACCACCGACGCCTTGCTGCACGCCGCCGAAGCGCTGCACGAGCCGCGCCGAGGGCGCTATGGCATCGCCTGGAACGCCGCCCGCGGCACCGCACTTGGCCATACTGCATTGATGGCAATGGCAGATTTCGGCCAACCGGTGCTTGACCTTGTGCAGAACGCGGGCGGGTTTGACACCGACGCGCTTGCAAAAGGGGGCTATCGCGCCACCATCGACACGCCCGCCGGACGGCAGGCCGCCGAATACCTGCTGGAACTTCTGCAGTATTCGCCGCCCGATATTCTGTCGATGTCCTGGTACGAGCGCGTGCGCCCCTATGCGGCGGGCAAGGTTGCGATGGCCTATGGCTACACGCTGCTGGCGCCGTATTTCGAGCTGGACGAAAGCTCTCCCGCTTGCGGGCAGACCGGGTATCTGCCGCATCCTGCGGGCCGCGACGAAAGCCCGATTGCCCCGGTGGGCGGCTATGTCATGGGCATACCGGCCAATCTGGCCCCCGAACGCATCCCCGCCGCCGTCGAGGCGCTCACTGTCTTCACGTCCCCCGAGGCGCAAAAGCTCTTTGTGCAGCACGGCAGCCGGACCAACCCGCGCTACTCTGTGGGCTCGGACCCCGAAGTGCGCCGCACATCGCAGATCTTCGAGGCCGTGGACGAAATGTCCTGGCGCGATGAGCTGCAATTCTGGCCCCGCCCGCCGGTGCCCGAAATCGGACAGATCATCCGCATCTGTGGCGAGGACTTTCACGACATGCTGCGCGGGGTCACCTCCCCGCGCGAGGCGTTGCGCAGCGCTCAGGCGCGCGCGGATGCCTTGATTGCATCACACGGTACATAGCGACTTGAGGAGGAGAGACCATGGACCCCAACCGTTTGAAAGGCAAAAACATTCTTATCACGGGCGCGGCGCGTGGGATGGGGGCTGCCAATGCCGAAGCCTTTGCCGCGCAGGGGGCGAATGTCTGCATCGGCGATCTCGACGGCGATGAAGCCCATGCGCTTGCGGAAAAGATCAACGGCGCTGGAAACGGTCGCGCCGTCGCGATCAAGATGGACGTCACCAAACGCGAGGACAACGCTGCCGCCGTCAAGGCGACCGTGGATGCCTTTGGCTCCATCAACGTCGGGCTATTCAACGCTGGTCTCAACAAGCCCCGGTTCTTCATGGATATCGATGAGGACAACTGGGACATGATCATGAACGTCAACACCAAGGCGATGTGGCTCGGAATGCAGGAGACCGCCCGCCAGATGATCGCACAGGGGCCAATGGAGGGCCATCCCTACAAGCTCATCAACGTTGGCAGCATCGCTTCGCGCAAACCGCTGGTGGATGTGACCGTGTATTGCACCTCGAAATACGGCTGCCTGGCGCTCACCCATTGCGGGGCGGTTGGCCTTGCCGAGCACAACATCACCGTCAACGGCTATGCGCCGGGCGTCGTGGTGACGCCCCTCTGGGAGCAGCTCGACAAGGACCTCGTCGATATCGGCTTCAAGGAGCGCGAAGGTCAGGCCTATGACGACATCGTGCGCGACGCGCTGCAGATCAAGCGCGTCTCCTACCCCAAGGACATTGTTGGAACCGCGTCGTTCCTGGCCTCGGACGACAGTGACTACATGACCGGCCAGATGATCCACATCGATGGCGGCTGGTGCATCCAATAACGCACTAAACAACTGAAATTGAATAATAAACGGGTGTGCGAGCGCATACCCGAAGGAGGAACTATGTGCCGCGCACTAACCCCGAACGTCCTGACCCCACAGGATCTTGAACCCAATTGGCAATGGGAAGGCCGCCTGCCGGCCTGGGGCCCGACCCAGGTGGATTTCGAACGCCGCGTCGATCACGACCGGCTGCGCCGCTACCGCCTGAGCCGCACCCGCGAGGCGCTGAAGAAAAGCGGCGCTGGCTCGCTTTTGCTGTTTGATGTCAACAACATCCGATATGTGACCGCGACCAAGATCGGCGAGTGGGAACGCGACAAGATGTGCCGCTTTGCCCTGCTCACGGGCGATGACGCGCCGCATGTCTGGGACTTTGGCTCTGCGGCGGTGCATCACCGCAAATACTCCGACTGGCTGGTGCCGGATCACTGCCACGCGGGCGTTGTCGGCATGCGCGGCACCATCCCGCCGAGCTTTGGCCTGATGAAGAAATACGCCGAAGACATCGCAGGTCTCATCGAGGATGCGGGCATGAAGGGCATGCCGGTGGGCGTGGACTATGCCGAAACCGCCATGTTCGAGGCCCTGAAAGAGGCCGGCATCAATGTGGTGGACGGTCAGCAGATCATGCTCTCGGCGCGCGAGATCAAGAACTGGGACGAGATCCAACTTTTGACGCAGGCCGCAAGCATGGTCGATGGCGTCTACCACATGATCTACGAGGAGCTGAAACCGGGCGTGCGCGAAAACGAGATTGTCGCCATGTCCAACAAGCTCCTCTACGAGTGGGGCTCGGACGATGTGGAGGCGATCAACGCCATTTCGGGCGAGCGCTGCAACCCGCATCCGCACAACTTCACCGACCGCATGTTCCGTCCGGGCGATCAGGCGTTCTTTGACATCCTGCAAAGCTATCAGGGCTATCGCACCTGCTACTATCGGACCTTCAACATCGGCAAATCGACGCCTGCGCAGGTGGATGCCTACGTCAAGGCGCGCGAATGGATTGATGCGTCGATTCAAGCGATTAAGCCGGGCGTGACCACCGATCAGGTCGCCAAACTCTGGCCGAAGGCCGAGGAGTTCGGCTTTCCGGACGAGCTGTCGGCCTTTGGGCTGCAATTTGGTCACGGGCTCGGGCTGGCATTGCACGAACGGCCGATCATTTCGCGCGCGGTCAGCCTCGACAACCCGATGGAGATCCAGACCGGCATGGTCTTTGCGCTGGAAACCTATTGCCCGGCCAGCGACGGCTATTCCGCCGCGCGGATCGAAGAAGAGGTGGTGGTCACAGACACCGGTTGCGAGGTGATCTCGCTCTTCCCGGCCGAAGAGCTGCCGATCGCCAACCGTTACTAACCTCCCCCGAAGATGGCTCGGGCCTTCGGGTCCGGGCGCTTTTTCCAGAGAGAGATCCCATGAGTGCCGCCAAGACATCATCCAATACAGAAGACTATCTGCGCATGTATCGCCAGATGGTCCGCATCCGTACCTTTGAGGACAACGCCAACCAACTGTACCTCTCGGCCAAGATGCCGGGGCTGACGCATATGTACTCCGGCGAGGAGGCCGTCGCCGTCGGCATCTGCGAGGCGCTGAAAGTCACCGACAAGATCACCTCGACCCACCGCGGCCACGGCCATTGCGTCGCCAAGGGGGCCGAGTTCAAGGAGATGTTCTGCGAGCTTCTGGGCAAGGAAGAGGGCTATTGCCGTGGCAAGGGCGGCAGCATGCATATCGCGGATCAGTCCAACGGCAACCTCGGCGCAAATGCCATTGTCGGTGGGTCCATGGGGATCGCGACCGGCTCGGCCTTTACCGCGAAACTCACCGGCAAGGACGATGTGACGGTATGTTTCTTTGGCGATGGCGCCACCGCACAGGGGCTAATGTACGAGGTCATGAACATGGCCGCGCTGTGGAATTTGCCGGTGATTTATGCCTGCGAAAACAACGGCTACTCGGAATATACCCGCACCGATGAAATCGCGGCTGGCTCCATCACCGCCCGCGCCGAGGCCTTTGGCATCGAGGCGCATCAGGTCGATGGCCAGGATGTGCTCGCCGTGAATGAGCTCACTGAACAGCTGGTGGCGCGCGCCCGCAAAGGCGAGGGGCCGTTCTTCATGGAGCTGATGACCTATCGCTATCACGGCCACCACGTCGGCGACATCAACCGCGAATACTACCGCTCCAAGGAAGAGGAGAAGGACTGGAAGGAAAACCGCGATCCGATCATCAAGTTCCGCGGCTGGCTGGTCGAGCAGGGCATCGCCACCGAAGACGAGATCGAAGCCCTCAATGAGGCGGTGCGCAAGGATGCCGAAGAGGCGGTGACTTACGCCCTGGAGGCCAGGTACCCCGACGAGTCCGAGGTCGACATGCACGTCTACACCGATGTCAAACACGCGCTGGCCTGAGGAGAGCGACATGCGAGAGATTACCCTATCCCAAGCGGTCAACGAGGCGCTGGCCGAGGAAATGCGCCGCGATGAGACCGTGTTCATCATTGGCGAGGACGTGGCCGAGGCGGGCACACCCTTCAAGGTCCTGAGCGGTCTGGTCGAGGAATTCGGCACCGATCGCGTGGTCGACACCCCGATCGCAGAGCCCGGCTTCATGGGTCTTGCCGTGGGGGCGGCGATGACCGGCACCCGCCCCGTTGTGGACCTGATGTTTGGCGATTTCATCTATCTGATCATGGATCAGCTCTGCAATCAGGCTGCCAAGACCCATTACATGTCCGGCGGCAAGATGAGCGCGCCTCTGGTGCTGCGCACCAATCTGGGCGCAACCCGACGCTCGGCGGCGCAGCACTCGCAATCGCTGCACGCGCTGGTGGCGCATATCCCGGGGCTGAAGGTGGCCATGCCCTCTTCCGCCTATGAGGCCAAGGGGCTGATGAAGACTGCGATCCGCGACAACAACCCGGTTGTGATCTTCGAAGACAAGCTGATGTACAACGACAAGGCCCCGGTGCCCGAAGAGGAATATCTGATCCCCTTTGGCGAGGCCAATATCCTGCGCGAGGGCGCCGACATCACGCTGATCGGCACCTCATCCATGGTGCAGGTCTGCGAGGCCGCCGCCGAGATCCTCGCCAAGGAGGGCATCAGCGCCGAGGTCATCGACCCGCGCACCATTGTGCCGCTTGATGAAGCCACGCTGATCAACTCCGCCAAGAAGACCTCGCGCGTGATCGTCGTCGACGAGGGCCATCAGAGCTATGGCGTCACGGGCGAAATTGCCGGGCGGATCAACGAGAAGGCCTTTTATCATCTGGACGCGCCGGTGCTTCGCATGGGCGCGATGGATGTGCCGGTGCCCTTCACGCCCGCGCTCGAGGACCTCACCGTGCCCACCCCGGAGGCCGTGGTCGAGAAGGCGCGCAAGCTGATGTCGGGGGAGATGATCCATGCCGCATGAGGTGATCATGCCCGCCCTTGGCATGGCGCAGGACAGTGGCCAGATCGTCGCCTGGCACAAAAGCCCGGGCGACGAGGTCGCCGCTGGCGACGTGCTCTTTGAGGTGGAGACCGACAAGGCCACGATGGAAGTCGAGGCGCAGGCCAATGGGGTTCTGGGTCAGGTGCGTCACGAGGCGGGCGCCGATGTGCCCGTGGGCGAGGTGATCGCCATGATCGGCACCTCTGCCGAGGCCACTGCGCCCGCGCCCTCCGATGGGAACGCCGCCAGCGCGCCGCCCCCTAACGCTGCCGCCCCGGCGCACGAAATCCCCGATGGCCACGGCGTCATCATGCCCGCGCTTGGCATGGCCCAGGACTCCGGCTTGATCGTCGCCTGGCACAAGGCCCCCGGCGATGCGGTCGCCTCTGGTGATGTGCTCTTTGAGGTGGAAACCGACAAATCCACCGTCGAGGTCGAGGCCGATACAAACGGATTTGTCGCGGCCCTTCTGGCCGAGGCGGGCGAAGAGGCCCCGGTGGGCGAGGTGATCGCGGTGATCTCCAAAGAGAAGCCAAACGCCCCCGTGCAACTGAGCCGCAGCGCCCTCGGCGACGCCCCGGCGTCCGCCGCAGCGGCCCAACCGGCAGAGCCAAAGGCCAAAGCCGCTGCAACCGCAGCGGAAACGCCAACCTCGGCCCCCCGCGCATCCGCGCAATCGGGGCCCGCCCCTGATGGGCGCATTCTGGCCTCACCCAAGGCCCGGCGGCTGGCGCTCGAGCAAGGTCTTGATCTTGCACGCCTGGCAGAGGCCGGCCATCCGCAACCCTATCACGTCGCTGATCTTGAGGTCCTGCGCGCCCTGCCCACCAAGGCACCCGAAGCTGCCGCCGCCAGCGCACGCCGTCTGACCGCCGATCTCGCCAGCGAAGGGTTCTCCGAATTTTCTGCCTGGGCACAAGACTCTGCGGGCCTCAGCGATGCGGCGGCGTTGCTTGCGGGCTTTGCCGGGGCGAGCCTTGGCCGCGCGGCCATTGTCGCGGTGGAAACCGTGAACACTCAGCGCCTCTATCAGGTGCCGCCAGGTCCCTTGGGGGATGTCACCGAAGCCGATCCCGACAGCATCCCGGATCTCTGCCTGCGCGATCTGCGCCTGAGCCGGATCAGCGGCGTCGATCTTGGACCCGAGGACTGCCCCACGCTGACGCTCTGCGCGGGTGGGTCCGGGCTGGTGGTAACGCTGGAATGCGCCGCCCACAGCCTCACCGCGCGCGAGGCTGTCGCCCTTCTTTCCAATTTTGCAGCGCGGATGGAACAGCCCGTCCGCCACCTGCTCTGAGCCATGGAGACTGTCATGGAATTCACCGATCTTTACATCAACGGCACATGGGTGCCCGGCGCGGAAAAGGCACGGTTCGACGTGGTGAACCCCGCCACCGAAGAGGTGATCGCCTCCGTTGCCTCCGCCGAAATCAGCGATGCCGACGCCGCATTGGACGCGGCTGAAGCCGCCATGAAGGACTGGGCCGCGCGTACCCCGCGCCAGCGGTCCGAGGTGCTGCGCAAAGCCTGGGAGCTGATGAGCGCCCGGCTGGAAGAATTTGCACACTATATCACGCTCGAGAACGGCAAGGCCCGCGCGGATGCCATGGGCGAGGCCACCTATGCGGCAGAGTTTTTCCGCTGGTTTGCCGAGGAAGCCGTGCGCGCCGACGGTCTTATCACCCATGCACCCGCCTCGGGCGCGCGCATCATGGTACAGCACAAACCGGCGGGGCTGGCGGTGCTGGTCACACCTTGGAACTACCCCGCCGCCATGGGCACCCGCAAGATCGCGCCCGCCCTGGCGGCAGGCTGCGCGGTCATCATCAAACCGGCTTCCGAGACGCCATTGACGATGCTGGCGCTGATGCCCTTGCTCGAAGAGGCAGGCGTGCCGCCGGGGCTGGTGAATGTGCTGCCCTCCAAACGCACAGGCGCGCTGGTGGATCACATGCTGCATGATCCGCGCGTGCGGGTGGTGTCTTTTACCGGCTCAACCGGGGTGGGGCGCAAACTGTTGCACTCCGCCGCCGATCAGGTGTTGAAACCGGCAATGGAGCTGGGCGGCAATGCCCCCCTCATCGTATTCGACGATGCCGATCTCGATGTCGCCGTCGAAGGCGCAATGCTGGCCAAGATGCGCAATCTGGGCGAGGCCTGCACCGCCGCCAACCGCATCTACGTGCATGAGGCCGTGGCCGCGGAATTCACCCGCCGGTTCTCGGCCGCCATGGGCGCGCTCACGGTCGGCGATGGCACCGATCCAAGCGTTGACGTCGGCCCGCTGGTGAACGCCGACACCCGCGACAAGGTGGCGAGCTTTGTCGCCGACGCCGTGGCCAAGGGCGCCAAGATCGAGATCGGCGGCACCCAGCCCGAGGGGCCGGGGTTCTTCTACCCGCCCACGGTGCTCTCGAATGTGCCCGAGACCGCCGAATGCGTACATGACGAGATCTTCGGGCCGGTGGCGGCGATCCAGACATTCACCGATCAGGAGGACGTGATCCGCCGCGCCAACGACACCGAATACGGTCTGGTGGCCTATGTCTTCTCCGAGGATATGAAACGCGCGCTGCAAGTCTGCGAGCGGCTCGAATACGGCATGGTTGGCCTCAACCGTGGACTGGTCAGCGATCCGGCCGCCCCCTTTGGCGGCGTCAAACAGTCCGGCCTTGGGCGCGAAGGCGGGCATGAGGGGATGCTCGAGTTCATGGAAACCCAATATATCTCGGCCAGCTGGTAAGGGGGCGCTTATGTCAGACGTCATCGCATCCCCTTCGGTCCGCGCCCTGGCGCGCGAAAAGGGCGTGGATATTGAAAAACTCGCTGCGGATCTCGGTCGCCAGACCATCGCGCGCGAGGATCTAGAGGGCGGCGCCTCCGCTGCCCCGGCGGGCGACACCTCCTATTGGGAGGTCGATCACAGCGCCTTTGGCCCGGTCACACAGGAGCCCATGAGCCGCTTTGGGCAGATCGCGGCGGCCAATCTTGCCGCCGCCAATGCGCTGATCCCGCAGGTCACACATCATGACCGCGCCGATGTGACCGCGATCGAGGCGCTGCGTCAGGAGCTTCGGGCCGAGGCCCAGGCGCAGGGCGTCAAGCTCACGGCGCTGGCGTTTCACGTCAAGGCGCTGGCACGCGCATTGCGGGAGTTTCCCCGGTTCAACGCCTCCCTCAGCGCAGATGCCAAGACCTTGATCCTCAAGGACTATGTGCATATCGGCATCGCCGTCGATACCGCTCATGGGCTGATGGTTCCGGTGATCCGCGACGCCGACAAAAAGGGGCTGTTGCAGATCGGCGCCGAGATCCGCGACCTCGCCAGCCGCGCACAAAACCGCAAGATCGGCCCCGACGAGATGGGCGGCGCCTCGATGTCGATCTCCAATCTGGGCGGCATCGGCGGCATTGGCTTTACGCCGATTGTGAACCCTCCGGAACTTGCGATCCTTGGCATCACCCGCACCGAAACCGTGACCGCCTGGGACGGGGACACGCCGCGCCCGGTGCCGATGGTGCCACTGGATCTGAGCTACGATCACCGGGTCATCAACGGTGCCGATGCGGCGCGGTTCCTGTCCTATTACGCAGGGCTCCTGAGCGACCCGCGCCGGATGATGGTCTGACAAAAGCCTTTGCGCCTGTGCAGAATGTGCAGGTTGGCGCAGACGGGCGCAGAGGACCAATCCTCGGCGCCCGCAATGAAACCCTGTGGCGCGCGGTCAGACGCCGTTGAATGTCACCTGCGACAGGATCGTATCCACGTCGAGCTCTACCGCATCGCGGGGCATGTCACGGGCGAAATTCAACCGCACCGCCGCGCGCCGTCCCTCGAGGGTGAAATGCTCTGCGCGCCCGTCAAAATCGATCACCGACTGGCCGGTCCGGATCGAAACCCGCTCGAAAGAGCCTTTGATGTCGGCCGCCAGATTGCTGAGCGCGATGTCGAGGTTCAAGCCCTGGGGCAGCGACAGCGTCACATCCGGGTCGCACCAGAACCCGATCCGCATCGGCCCTTTCTCCACCGAAATCAGCAGCTGATCCCCTTCGGTGCGCACCGAGGAGGTAAGCGCACAGCCGATATTGTCCTCGGTGGTCAGCATCGCCTCGCGGGCATCCCCCGCATGGGTGGTAAGCCGCAGCGCTGTGCCATCCCCCTTGAGGATGACCGTCGCAATGGCGCTGTCCAGCGCGATGGTCTGGTGGTCCTCTGCTTGCACCAGCCGCGGCGCGGCGCTCAGGAGGACCACAGCCGCGCTGAGCACGGCGAGGGTGATTTTGGTGTTGCGTTTCATGTCCAATCTTCCTTTGCGAGGGCCAAACGCCCGGTGTCGCCTGAGAGAGAAGATTGGGCAGCAGCCCCGGTGGCGCGACCTGATCCGCGAAAAAGGACGTCCCAAAACGGGAATTGGGTCCCGCGCGGTCAGCTCTCCGACGCGCGCTCCTGCACCCGCACTGCATCTTTCTGCGGGCGTGGTTCGGTGGCGCTACAGGCCCGGCTGCGCCATTCGCTTGGATTGAGGCCGGTCACACGCTGGAATTCGCGGTTGAAATTCGACTTGGTGGTGAAACCCACCGCAAAGATCACTTCCGTCACCGGCATATCCGTCTCTTCGAGGATACGGCAGGCGTCGCGGATACGAAACGTGTTGACATATTTAGGCACATTCATCGCCCGCAGCGTGTTCACCGCGCTTGAAACCTGTCGGGCGGGGACGCGGATCTTGCGCGCGATCTCATTGAGCGAGAGACTCTCGTTGCGATAGAGATGGTTGGTTTCCATCTCCTGGTCGAGCTTGGCGAGGATGCTCTCGGCGCTGGTTTCATCCTCCTGCGAGTGTGTCTGGGTCTGCGGCGTGCTGGGTTGCGGGCGCGGCGGCGCGGCGGCGGTGTCGTGACGGGTAAAGAACACCACGATGAGCGCCAACAGGAACGTCAGGTTCGAATAGCCCACCAGCGCCGGCGAGATCTGGCTGTCGTTGAGCCGGATATCCAGCGCCACCATCACATCGACCCCCGCCGAAATCAGCAGGATCGTCCCCGCCACCAGATAGGCGCGCTGGGTTGGAATAAGGCTCTGCAGCGGACGGCTGGCCATCCAATCGAGGTCAAGATGCATCCCCGACCAGATCAGATGTCCGCCAAAGACAAGATAGGTGAGGATCGGCAGCGCATCGACAATATCGTCATTGCCAAGCAAAAACGCCGTGGCATTGACCACAATGAGCGTCACCAACAGGATAAAGATCGCCGTCCGCCCATGGCGCCCGACCCGCCCGGCCAGCTCGTTGAGCGACAGCCAGGTCAACGGCGGCAGCGCGATCGCCAGCGAAATGAGCGGCAGTTTGGGCATGTCCTGGAATCCCCAGGAAATCCCCAGAAGCACCGATTGCAGCGCAAATCCGGACACCGTGAGCAGCACCACCCAATCCAGCCCCCGGCCGATGTAACGGGCCAGCTGGATGATGACAAAGATCAGGAAAAATGCAGTCAGGAACGGCAGGGGGAAAAACAGCAAGGCCTCTGGTCTCCGGTCAATGTGGGCAGGCGTCCGAGTGCCGGGGCATCCTCAATTCAGGCAATGCACAAAGCATTTCAATGCTTTGAGGGCCGCGCTCAGGCGGAAGGGGAACACAGGCGTGTGTCGGGCTTTGCGATGCCAGTCTCATGTCAGGCCGCCCTTTCAAGATCAACGCGCATGTCCAATATCCGATGTTCAATCTCTACGGCTTGGGTGGAGCATACCACCATCGCGCTATCAAACTCATTACACACCTCCTTATAGGAGAGTCGGGCCCCGCTTGGAAACCCCGGCGTATCCCGCAGCACAGCAGGCAGAAACGGATCAAGTGCAAAGCTTCCGAGCGGGCAGGCCAAGCCACGCCCATCTGCTTTGATATAGGCCTCTTTCATGACCCAGAGCCGCTGAAAGGCGCGCGCGAAGGCTGCGCCGCTGAGCGGCAGGAGCGCGGCCTGTTCCTCTGGGGCAAACAGGCGCTCCACCAGACGGCGGGCCTTGGGACGGGGGCGGCGCTGCTCCAGATCGACCCCGATCCTGGCCTCGGCGCAAAGCGCAATCATCGCGCCCCGACCGGAATGGCTGAGGCTGAAATGCGGGGCCTTTGCATGTTCCAGCACCGGGCGGCCATGGGGTTCGCTGGCAAAACGCAGCGCCGCGGGGGAGGTGCCCACATAGGCCCCGAGGATCTGACGCAACGCCACATGCGCAGCGATATATTGAAGCCGCCGCTGCGGATCGGGCAGGGCAGCGGCGCGGGCCCGTTCGCGCCGGTCCAGACTCTCTGCCGACGCCGGGACCCTATGGGGCAATCGCACCTGCCAGCAGATCACCTTTAGGGGGCGCGCACTCTTTGCGCCTGTCATAGCCCGCTGGCCATGCTGCGCCCGATCAGATCCAGGAGGATCTCGCTGGTGCCACCCCAGATCGACTGCACCGATGCATCCAGAAGATCCTGACTGGCGCGCGCGCCGCTGTCACCGCTGATCCCACCCGCCCCGCGCAATTGCACTGCAAGGCTTGCAAGCGCCTTGAGCGTGGCGGTGGTGCGCAGCTTGGCGATACAGGCCTGTTTGGGATCAAACCGCCCCTCCTGCACCTGCGGGATGCACTGGTCCACAAAGCTGCGGTTGACCGCGCATTCACTATAGAGCTCCGCCAGCGAGAACCGCGGGCTCTGATGCGCAAGCAAGCTCCCCTCCGGGGTCTGACGGGCGTCGCAGTCGCGGATCAACTCGGCAAGGATACGCTCGGCGCAGGCCTGCGCGTAGATCGCCAGCACCAGTCGCTCCACCCCCAGAAAGCTCATGAGATAGACAAAGCCCATGCCCTCGGCGCCCAGCAGATTACTCTGCGGCACCACGCAATCGTCAAAGGTGATGCGGCCCGTATCCAGCGCCGCCATCCCGGTTTTCTCGATCGCCGCCTGGGTGACGCCGGGGCGTTCGGTTTCTACCAGAACAAGGCTCAGTCCGGGCTGGTCCCCGATGCTGCCCCGCGCGCTCTTGGCGGCCACGATGACCACATCCGCCTCGGACCCGTTGGAGATATGCGTCTTGGTGCCATTCAGCACGAGACTGTCACCCCGCATTTCGGCGGTGGTGGTCATGGTAGAAAGCGCGCTGCCCCCCTGCGGCTCGGTGAGCGCAAGCGCGGCCAGCACCTCGCCCTGTGCCATGCCGGGCAGCAGCTTCTGTTTCTGCGCCTCACTCCCGAGACGTTGCACAAAGGGGGCAACGATGTCGCTTTGCAGGCAGGTAAAGAGCCCGTGGATGCGGTGGCGGGCCAGCTCCTCAATGATGATTGCGCTGTCGCGAAAATCCCGCCCGGCGCCGCCGAACTCGGTGGGCAGACCGCGCCCCAGGAGCCCCGCCGCCCCGGCCTTGGCCCAGGCTGCGCGCGGGGTCCTGCGCGCCGCCACCCAGGCGTCGTGATGGGGGGCGATCTCGGATTGCAAAAAGGCCGCAACCTCGCCGCGCCAGCGCTCGTGTTCGCTGTCAAAAAGTTTCCGCGCAAACATGGATACCTCGCCGTCAATTCAGGGTCAGGACTGGGGGAGCGGTTCCGGGCGCAAGACCTCGGCCCCGCCCAATTCGACCGCGCGCAGGCTGTGGCGCAGCTCCTCTTCGCTGCTGGGCACATCCAGCACCAAAGTGGTGTAGCCAAGGGCGCGATAGCGCCCCACATAGGCGGCCACCTCGCCATAGCTGCCCACAAGATAGGGGCAGAAGGTCTTGTAATTGCGCAGCGGAAACAGCCAATAGGCTCCATCACGGGCCTCGTGCAGATCCTCGGCCTTTTGCGAGATCTCCTGATGCCAGATGCTGTCGGTGGTGCCGCGCGCCATCTTATGCGCCAGTTGCCCGCGCCGATCCTCGGGAAAGCGGCTGCGCGCCTCACACCAGGCCTCTTCTGCGGTCTCGCGGGCGATCACCCCAAACCTCAGACCGATTTGCCCCGCGCCCACAAGCGGAGCCAGCGGTTCGAGATCCTGCGGCGGCTTTGTATAGCTCAGACGGGTCGCACCTAGCGTTGCAGCCGCGGCGGCGCAGGCCTCGGAGGCACCCGAAAGATAGAGATCCGGCATGAGTTCGGGCGGCAGCGCGGGCGAAAGCCGCAGATTGGCGACCGTGTAATATGACCCGCTGAAGGTCACCGTCTCTCCGCGCAACAGCGCCTGCAGGATCTCGGTGTATTCCACCAGCCGGTCATAGCGCGCGTCATGTTCTGTGGCATCGCCAAGCTGCTCGAGATCACGCACAAAGCCCCCGGCCACCATATTGAGCGCCATTTTGCGCCCATAGAGAAAGGCCAGAGAGGAGACTTTTCGCGCCGCAGCCAGCGGCGACATATAAAGCGGCTGCACCGCCACCAGCGGCTTGAAGCGGCGGGTGCGCTCCATCACCGCCTGCGCGACGGCCCAGGGGTCCATCAGGCTGTTGTCGGTGTAGATCAACATGCCCTCAACCCCGGCGGCCTCGTTCCATTGCGCAAGCGTGCCCACGGCCTCGAGATAGGTTCCGGGGGCAAATTGGACCGAGGGCGGGGCGGTGGTGAGCAGCTTCATTCTGAGGTTCCTTTTGTCAGGCACAAGGGGGGGCGGTCAGACCGGTTCGGTGCAGAAGGCGTCGAGCATCTCGGGGGGCTCCAAGAGGTGCAGCACCCGGTCGATCTGTCCGCAGAGCTCGGGGCGCAGCACCGAGGCGGAAAACGCCAGCCGCAGCCGCGCGGCAAGATGGTCGCACTCCGCATCTTCCTGCTGGCGCATCTGGGCATAGGCCCGGTCCACCGCGCCGCCGATCCGCCACGCCCAATCCGCAGGGCGATGCGCCGCCGCCAGATAGGCGGCCTGTTGCGCGCCGGGGCAGACATGCTCGCAAAGTGCGCGCGACAGCGCCTGCGCTTGCAGGGCGGCAACGCTCATGCCCTGACCATAGAGCGGATTGAAGGTGGCGATGGTGTCACCGATGGGAAAGTACCCGCGCGGCAGCGGCGCATCCGCGCGATCAAAGCGGCGAAAACGCACGGATTTGATCGCAAAGCCGCGCAGCGGCGACAGCATCGGCGCGTCCGCGATACGTGCCTGCAGGTCGGCGCCCGCGATTTCGAGCGCGCGCTGACGAAACCCCGCCGCATCGCGCGGCAATGCGGCGCCAAAGCGCCCGATCAGCGTGATCACCCAGCGGTCGTCCTCGATGGGCGCCATCACCAACCCTTGGGTCGCAGGGGCCTGGGCAGGCCGCAACCAAGCGCTTGGCGGATGGGCCAGATCCCCCGGATGCCGTGCAAAAAAGGCACTGGTATAGCGAATATCGGGGTGGCGGGTGGTCTCTGGCGGGGGGCGCAGACCGGCCGCTTCAAACCACTTGAGACTGTCGCCGGCCCGACCCGAGGCATCGACCACGATCTCGGCCGCAAGGCTCTGGCGGCGCCGGCTGGCGTCCTCGATTTCGACGCCAATAAGGCGCGGAGGCTCTGCAGCGCGCTCGGGAGGCGCCAGCCTGAGCCCCCGGACCCGCGCCGTACAAAGCGTGAGCGGCGCAAGCGCCAGCACCCGCGCACGCAGGGTATGTTCCAACAGAGCGCGGCTCTGGCTCAGAACGATGGGGCCGGTGTCCTCGGGGGCGCACCAGGCATGGCCGTCATGGCTGCGCCACTGCGACCGCACCCGGAGCGGCAGGCTGCCCGCATCGCGCAGGGCGGCGCCGAGGCCGGGCACCAGTGCTTCGAGCGCCTGCCGCCCGCTGTCGAGCAGCGCATGCACATGCGGCGCCTGCGGGATATGGCGGCGGATGGTCGGCGCGGAGGGCAGGGGCTCCTGTTCTATGAGCGTGAGCGAGGCCACATGGGGCGCCAGCGCACTGGCCGCCGCCAGCCCGGCAATCCCGCCCCCGATCACCACCGCGCGCGGGCCCACCGGGGTGGCGCGCGCAGGGTGGGCAGGCCTCTGTGGCGCGGCCATGGCGTCAGGCCCGCCCGGTCATCGCCGCGCGCAGGGGCACCCGGGTTGCGCGCAGGGCCGGCAACCCGCCCCCAAGCGCCCCGATCCCAAGCGCCAGCGCCACCGCGCTCAGCGCTTGCGGCCAGGACAGCGCGAGCTGGAACGCAAGCTGCGCATTGGCGCCGCTCTTTGTGGAGGCGCTCCAGCCATCCAACCCGATCCACGCCAGCGCCACGCCAATCGCGCAACCAATGAGCGTCAGGGCCAGCGCCTCCACCAAGGTGGCGACAAAGGCTGCGCTGCGGCTGAACCCAAGCGCGCGCACGGTCGCGATCTCCACCATGCGGTCGGACACCGAACTGTACATGGTGGTCATGGCCCCCACCGCGGCACCAATGGCCATCACGATGGCAAGTGGCCAGCCGAGATAGAGGATGATCCGGCTGATGTCGCTGGCCTGCGCTGCGTAAAACGCCTTTTCGGTCTGCGCGAGCAGGCCAAGGTCGAGCCCGTCGACATAGGCGCTGAAACGCGAAAAAGCTGCCGGATCTTCAAGCCGCACCCTGAGCGACTGCACTTGATTGGGGCGATTGAACTGCGCCTGCACCAGACCCGCATCCGCCAGAAGCTCGCTTTCAAAGACGCTGCCCCCGGCGGTGAAGTGGCCCACCACCCGCCATTGCGAGCGGCCAAAGGAAATGCTGTCGCCAAGCTTCAGGTTCTCATAGCGCGCGGCCAGACGGGCACCGACCACGATCTCGGCCGTGCCCGGCGCCATCATTCGCCCGGCGCTGATCTCAAGACCCGGGCGCAGAGCCAGCCCATTGGCAGAGATCCCGCGCAGGGACAGGGTTTCATTCTTGCCGCTTTCCTGCGCCACCGCATCGACCGGCACCACCAGTTCACGCGAAATCAGCGGCGCGCCGGCGGCGGTTCTGGCAATGCCCGGCGCTTCCTCGATGAGATGGGCCTGTTGCGTGCTGATGCGGCTCAGTGCCTCGCTAAAGGCGCCCCGGCTCAGCACCAGCGCCACATCCTCGGATCCCGTGGAGGACAAGGTCTTGCGAAACCCGTTGGCCATGGCAAGGAACCCAAGCAGCACCAGCACCACCAGAGTGACAGAAAGCACCATCGAGAGCGAAATCCACGCCCGACGCGGCAGGCTGCGCAGATTTGCGCTCGAAAGAGCAAGGGATTGACGGATTAAGCCGAACATGAGGTCACCTGTGTTTGAGAGCTGCCGCAATCGGCAGGCGAAGAGCGTTGATCGACGGAAGCGCCCCGCAAGCCAGGGCAAAGCCCACCGCCAGCGCCACCGCCGTGGCAATCACGCGCGGGGTCAGATAGAGGCCCGGCACCACGCTTTGCAGCGCATCCGCCAGCACCGGGATCGCCGCCGCCGTCAGGCACAGACCGAGGCTGAGCCCCAGTGCAAACAGCACCAGCGTCTCGGCCAGCACGATGCGCATGATGCGCCCACCGGAAAATCCCAGAACCTTGAGCACGCCGATCTCCAGCGTGCGCTCGCGGATGGCAAAGATCATCGTATTGGCCACGATCATCAGGATGGTGGCAAAGGCCACGCCGACGATCAGCCGTACCAGAAGCGCGATATTGGCAAACTGCTCCAGAAAGGCCGACATAAAGGCGCTCTCGGTCTGGGTGCGGGTCTGCGCGCCCGAATTGGCATAAAGCGCGTCGATCTCGCGGGCCAGCGCCTCGGTATCGGTGCCGGGCCTTGGCTGAATGCCAAAGAGATCCACCCGGTTCTTGTTGCGCATCACGGCGGCATGAAAATAATCCGCCCGTGCGAGCAGGAAACTGGTGTCGGTGGTCACCTCCGCCCCGTCAAAGATGCCAGCAATGGTAAAGCGCCAGTTGCGATCCCCGCCCTCGCGGGCATGCACAAAACTCGTCAGCGTTACTGTGTCGCCCGTGCGCCAGCCCATGCGTTCGGCAAGGGTGCGCCCGACCAGAATGGCCGTGCGATCCGCCTCTGCGGCCCGCAGCATCTCGGGGTCAAAGGCATAGGCATCCGCATAGACCCGCGCATAGCTCTCAAGATCGACCGCATTGGCGCCGACGATATTGCGCTCATGTTCCACATAGGCCCGCAGGCGGGTGATATGGGTGACATCCGCAACGCCGTTCAGGGCCTTGATCTCAGGCAGATAGGACAGCGGCAGGGTCTCGTTGCCGCCCACTTTGGAGGCCACCACCAGACGGGAGGTCTGCGTGCTTGCCCCCTCAAACCCCTGCCGGAAACTGGACAACACGCCAAAGATAAAGAACGCGACGCCAATGCAGAGGATCAACAGGATACTGCGCAAGAGCTTGCGCGTCAGGTTCTGTCGGATCAGCAAAGAGGGGCTCAGGCGCATTGCGCGATCTCCTCAGAGACAAACCGTCCCTTATCGAGAATGACAGTGCGCTTGGCCACACGGGTAGAGCTTTCATCATGGGTCACCATGATGATGGTCTTGCCGAGTTTGGTGTTCAAAAGCTGCAGCAGCTCCAGAATTTCATCGGCGGATTTGCGGTCGAGATCACCGGTAGGCTCGTCGCAGAGCAGGATCCGCGGATCGCTCGCAATGGCGCGGGCGATGCCGACGCGCTGCTGCTGACCGCCCGACAGAAGCGAGGGCAAATGGTCGTGGCGATCTGCAAGCCCCACAATATCGAGGATCGTATGCACCCGCTCGCGCCGTTCAGAGGCGCTGAGATCCGTCAGCAGCAAGGGCAGCTCCACGTTCTGCGCCGCGCTCAGCATCGGCATCAGGTTGTAGAACTGGAACACAAAGCCGATCACCTCCGAGCGCCAGCGCGTCAGGGCGCGGGTGCTCATCTTGTCGAGCATGGTGCCGCCGATGCTGACATGGCCGCTGTCCACGGTGTCAATGCCGCCGATCAGGTTCAAAATGGTCGACTTTCCCGACCCCGACGGCCCCATGATGGCGAGGAAATCGCCATCCGGAATGGTCATGGTCAGGTCTTCAAAGATCGGAATGCGCGATTTGCCGAGCGGATAGCTCTTGTAAACGCCGGTCAGTTCGATGTCATAAGAAACAGGGGTCATGGGTCAATTGCTCCCGTTGAGGCGGAGTTGGGCCAGCGCCCGATCCGTGCGGTTGATGAAAGTTGCTTTGGCAGACATGTTGGGGCGCACGCCGATCAGGTCGTCGGCCTCAAGGCGCAGGCGCACGCGGATGGTCGCCTTCTCGCGCGAGGCGCGCGGATCGATCATGGTGACTTGCGCGGCGAAACTGCGCTCGGGGAAGGCATCCAGACGCACCTCGGCACCCTGGTCGAGCCCGATTGCGGCGATGTTGCGCTCGGCCACATCCACATCGACATAAAGATGGCTGATATCCATCAGCTCCATCAGGCCCGCCTCATCGGCCCCGCCACTGGTGCCGGACGCCACCATCATACCCGGCGCCGCCGGAAGCGCGACGACTACCGCATCAAACGGGGCGCGCAGGATATGTTTGTCCAGATCCCGCTCTGCACGTTCAAGCGTCAGCCGGGCGGTCTCCACCTGGCTCTGGGCAATGGCGATCGCGTTGGCTCGCACCGCCAGATCGAGCCGCGCGTCCTCGAGTTCGGCGCGCTTTCCCACCCCGCGCGCCTCGAGGGTCTCAAGGCGTTGAAGCGGCCCTTCGGCAGCGGCAAAATCGGCCCGCGCGCTGCGCAACTGCGCCTTGGCAAGACGATAGGATTCATGCGCCAGCCCGACGGCAAGCTTGGCATCGCTCTGGTCGAGATGCAGCACCGGATCGCCGGTTTTGAGGCGTGTGCCCACCTCCACATCGACCCGGGCGACCTGCCCGCCGATGTCCGACATCAAAACCACCGAGGTCGGCGCGACAACAAAACCGGACCCGATCACCCGCGGCCCCGTAGGAGCCACATTGGCGATCCCGCCGGAGGCGTCCCCGGAAACCTCACCGGAGACCTCACCGGAGATCGCGCCGGGCGCAGCCTCGACGCTATCACCGGCCCTCGCCAAAGCGGATGTATCAGATGACGCCGCCCCCTGCGCAGTCGCAACCTCTGAGACGGGCGCAAAGGCCGGTGTCTCGCCAGATATTGCCGCCTCAACACGCAGACGCGCAGCCGCCCAAAGCCGTGAGGCCTCAGTGATGGCGGGCTGGGCAAATCCCGGAGCGCGCTCGCCCAGGCTCAGCCCAAGCACCAGCGTTGTGGACAAAAGCACCAGCCCCGCGCCCCCCAGACGCCGACCAAGGCGGCGGCGCGGCTTTGGCACCAGCGGCGGCGTTACCGAACGCAGAGGAGCCGGACCTTGGCCAGCATTCTGCGACACGTCAGAGGCGCGAGTCTCCGCAGCCTTCGCCGCCGCCGTCCCGCCCCGAGGAGAGGTCCGATCAATGGAGAGGGACCGCAGGCGGGTCTCAAGATCTTCGGAAGCGGACATCTGGAACTCTCTCCTTGGGGGGATGGGACGAAAACGGGGTGGACGGGGATGGCCCCGGTGGGGGCCTTTCAGGTGATCTCTGTTGATCTTGGCGCAGGCGGCCAAAGCGCGAGACCTAAATCACAAAGTAGGACGTCCTAATCGCGGAAGCCCTCATGTCTTCAGTGGGTTATCCGAATATTGCACCTGTCTGTCGGCCTCTGCACCGCGTTGCGCACCCTCGGGAACCACCGGCACCGGTGCCGCAAGCCGCGCCAAAAGCGCCGCGGAATCGACCTTACCGTTCACCGTCACCGGCAGATGCTCCAAAAGGCGGATGTCGCGCGGGATCATGGATTGGGGCAACCGCTCGGCGAGCGCTTCGCCGCACCGCGCCGCCGTGAGCTGCGCCCCGGATGCAGGCTGCACAAAAAGCACGATGTCGCGCAGCTGTCCGCCCTCGCGCACCGGCAGGCAGGCGGCCTTTTGAACATCGGCGAGACCATGCGCGGCGCGCTCGATCTCGTCGAGCTCGATACGGTTGCCGTTCCATTTCACCTGCCGGTCGGCGCGCCCCAGCAGAAACAGGTTGCCCGCCGCATCCTCGTAGCCCAGGTCCCCCGTGCGATAGCGCGCCAGCCCGTCCCGGTGAAAAAACGCCCGGTTGGCAGGGTGGTCGGCGGGAATATAGCCGCCGACGATCTGCGGCCCGCCCAGCTCCACCTCGCCGGGGGTGCCGCGCGGCACATCCTGGCCTTCGCTGTCGACAATGCGCATCACGTTCTGCGCCAGCGCCGGCCCCAGGGGCAGCAACGCGTTCTCTCGCAGATCACCCGCCACAAGGCTGTGGACATGGCTCATGCAGGTGCCTTCGGAGGGGCCATAGGCATGGCGGACCTCAGCTTCGGGAAAGCGGCGCCAGAGGTCCTTGATCAGGCTCGGCTGCACCGCCTCGCCGCCGATGAAGAAACAGCGCAGCTCCGGCAGGGTCCGGGCGTCAAACTTCGGGTCAGTGCACATCAGCTGCAACAGCGAGGGCGTCGAGAACCACGAGCGCACCGCGACCTGATCGCGCTTAGCGCTCAGCGCGGCGATGTTCCTCTGCGGCATGATGTTGTTGCGATGGTTCAGCATCACCACCGGTCGCCCGAGCGCCAGCACCGGCCAGAGATCAAGCATCCCCATGTCAAAGGCGAGGCTGGCGTGGTTGACATGACCGCTCTGCCACGGCGGAAGACCCTGACCCGCAATCTGCTGCAACATCTCGCCATACCACGCATAAAACGCGTCGAAGTTTCGCTGACGGATCGGCACGCCCTTGGGATATCCAGTGCTGCCGGAGGTGAAAATCACATAGAGAAGCGCCTCGGGATCGGCGTCTTGCGCCAACGCCTCGGCACACCCGTCTGCCTGCCACATCTGCGAGGCGCGCGGGATCGGATGCACCGATACTGCGCCCTTCAGGGCTGGCGCCTCCCCTGCGTGGAGCAGATGCGCCGCGCCACTGACCCGCAGCATCCGGGCAATCCGGTCGATCGGGTTGGACCGGTCGGCAAACACAAAGCCGCATCCCGCCAGCATGCAGGCCAACATCGTCGCCACCACCTCCGGCTCCTTGTGGCCATGGATCATCACCGGGGCGGAAGGGGGCTCTGCTTGCAGCCACGCCAGCACCGCCTCCACCTGCGCCCCAAGCGCGCCAAAGGATGTAATGCCGCCCTCACTCACCAGCGCCGGGGCCTCCGGCGTTTGGCGGATCTGGGTGAGGATGTCGCGCAGGACCGTCGGTGTCATGGGGCTCTCCCTGTGGGGGTGTCGGTATGGACGTCGCATCAAAGCGCGCGGCTCTCGGTCTCGGCGCGGGCGCCGCGCGCATGAAAAGAGACCGGTACTGCCCCGCGCGGGGCCAGCGTGGAGCGCAGGATCGGGCGCAGATTGCCCCGCTTGCAGTCCGGCGCGAGCTGCATCTGAAACTGCGAGACCACCGCGCGCACCGCGACCGAGAGCTGGTGTTGCAGGAACTGCGTGCGATTGCGCACCCGGGGGCCGATCCCAAAAGGCAGATAGCTGCTGCGATCCTCGGGCGGGGTCAGAAAGCGCCGCCCGTCAAACCGGTTGGGGGTCTCCCAATAGCGCGCATCGCGGTGAACCAGCCATGGCGCAAAAAGGATCGTGGTGCGCGGCGCCACCCGGTAGCCCTGCACCTCCATTTCCTTGCTGGTGATCCGGTAGATGAACGGCAGCTCCGGATAGAGCCGCTGCGCCTCTTGAATGACGGCGTAGCACAGGGGCGTCTGCGGGTCGGGCGCATGCAACAGATCCGCACATCCCGCCAGTTCATCGGCCATATCCTCAACCAGATCAGGGCTTTGCGCCAGATGGGTGAGCGTCCACAAAAGGCCCAGCCCGTCGATGTTGAGCTTCTCCAGAAGCAAGCGCCCGAGCGTCGGGCGCAGGAAGTCCACCCGCTCCGCGGCGCTGAGGTCCGGCGGCAGGCAGCGGTTCATCGTCGCCAGTACATTTGGCGCATCCGCGCCGTTCTGCGCCAGACCCGCATGCACCGCCCGGTCCAGAAACCCGCGCGCGATCTGGAATTCCTCAAGCGCCTCGGGGGTGGCGGTGGCCTCGGCATCCAGCGTGCTCATGGCGAAATAGAACTGCTCGATCTGCATCAGGCCTTCGACCATCTCCGGATCGGGCAGGGCGCGGCCAAAAAGCGCGGGACAAAGCGCGCGCACCGCCCAGAGCGAGCAGATCGGGCGCAGATCCACCGGCGCCCCGGCGCTGCGGGCAAGATCCGCAACCAAGGCCTCTGTGGCGTGGATCAAACTGTCATGCGCCCAGCTGTCCCACTGCGCATTGACCTCGGCCAGCCCGGCGCGGCTGGCGTCCCAGATGGCGGCATTCTCGGGCCGTTCCAGCGCATCCCCGATCAGGATCCGGGTGGTGCCGGCGTTGCTGGCAATATCGCCCAGCTCGGTCTGGAACTGGCCTTGATGGTTCTTCCAGTAGCGGATGCTGTCGGTGCCGGTCATCAGCAACATCTGGCGGCTGTCACTGGCCCGGATCATCACCACGTCGCCATGCTGGCGCATTGCGGTCTCGGCCACTTTGAGCAGACCAAGGTTCTGGTGGAACTCGGAACTTGCATCAAACACGGGGATCTGCGGATCGGTCATGAGGGGTCCTCTCAGCTGGGCGTTTCTAGGCTGGACGGGCTGTGCACATGGCGGTGACTTGCGGTCTTTGCCGCCTCTGCCAGCCAGGCCCGGTCGATCTTGGAATTGCGGTTGAGCCCGCTTTCAAAGCCCGCGTACCAAAAGCGCGGCACCAGATAGGGGGGCAGGTCGCGGGCCATCTGCTCTGCCAGCGCCCCCAGCGCGGCGGTGGTGTGCGCGCCAAAGACATAGGCATTAAGCGCGCGCGCCTCGCCGCGCAGCACATAGGGTTCGACCACCGCGTCCTCGATCCCGGGCTGGCGGCGGATATGGGCCTCGATATCGTCGAGGTCGACGCGCACGCCCTGCACCTTGATTTCGCGGTCGATACGCCCCTCGAAATACCAAAGCCCCTCGGGCGTCACGCGGCCCCTGTCGCCGGTGCGATAGCAGTTGGGACGCGGAAAGGCGGCGGCCTGTTTTTCGGGCAGGTTCAGATAGCCAAGCCCCACCGACGCGCCCTCGATTTCGATCTCGCCGCGCAGGGGGCCGGGTGTCGCCACCAGCCGCGTTCCGGCGCGCGCAGAGCCAATGGGCAGATCCTGCGGCGCGTCCAGATGCGCGCGGGTGATCTCGACAGAGGTGACCGCAACCGTGCATTCGGTCGGCCCATAGGTGTTGATCACGCGACAGCCGGGAAACCGCTCGAACAGGGTCTCGACCACCTGTTTGCTCAGCGCTTCGCCGCAGAACAAAAAGGTCGAAAGCGCAGGCAGGGTCTCGTGGTGGAACCGGCGGTTGCGCAGCATCAGCCGCATGATCGACGGCGTCGACACCCATAGACCCACCCCATCGGCCCGAAGCCGCTGGATATAGGCGGTGGAATTGGCAAACTCCGCATGATTGAGCGCCGTGATCGGGCAGCGCCGCTGCCACGCGCTCCACAGTTCAAACAGCGACACGTCAAAGCAATGGCGGATCGTGCCGCTCACCGCCTCAAAGGATGCCTCTGCCAGCAAGCCCTGCTGCCAAAGGATAAAATCCGCAAGGTTGCCATAGCTCACCTGAATGCCTTTGGGCTGACCGAGGGTGCCCGAGGAGAACATGATATAGGCCACGTCTTTCGCGGTGACAGGGGGCAAGGCGCGGGGCGCCGCCACCGAGGCGCCAGCAGGCTGCCGGTCGAGATCGACGCTCCAGACCGGGAGGGCGGGGTCCGCCATTGCCGCCGAGACATGCGCCAGATCGCCGGGATCCGGCTCTGCGACCAGCACGACGCGCGCTGCGCAACCCGCCGCGATCTGGCGCAGCCGCTCCGGCGGCGTGTCGCGCTCGGTCGGCACCAGAGGGCGTCCGGCCAGAAGACAGGCCCAATAGGCGATCATGTAGCGCGGGTCCTTGTGACCCCAGATCAGCACCGGGCCGGGATCGGCGGGCAGATCCACCAGCCGCGCGGCCAGCGCCAGCGACGCATGATAAAGCTGGTCATAGCTGAGCTGCGCGCCACCGGTGCGATAGGCCGCCGTGTGGACGCCCCGAAACCCGGCATGGATGTCGCGCAACAGCGCCCCTGGATCTGCCGCAGCGGATGTCATGCGGGCACGTCCTCTTTGATAAAGGAGGCGATCAGCGCCGACAGGCTCTGCACGGTGGAAAACTGCTCCGGGCGCAACTCCGATGGGTCGATCTCCAGCGCGGGCAAACGCTCTTCGAGCGCCATGAACAGCTCCAGCAGCAGGCCACTGTCCAGCCCGAGGTCGTCTTCGATCCGTGTCTCGGGGCCAATCGAGCTGCCGTCGTCCATGTCGAGCAACTCCACGATGGCGTCGATGATCTGGGTGTCGATGTCTGAGGTCATGGAAATGTCCTTTTGGTGGGATGCGTGGTTTGCGGCGTTATTCGGCGGCCGCGAGGTCACTGTGATCGGGGGTTGGGTCGGGGTTTTCGGAAGGCCCTGCGGTCGGGCGGGGGGCGGCGGCGATGGCCGCCAGCGCGGCGCGGTCGAGCTTGCCGTTCTGGGTGCGGGGCATCTGCGCATGGATCAGGATGCGCGCGGGCACCGCATGACTGTCGAGGCGGGTCTTGCACCACGCGATGAGGTCGCGATCCGTGCAAGGAGGCGCAGCCTCTGCCTGCGTCAGCGCCACATGCGCATGGCAGACCTGCCCCTGCACCGGATGCGCCGCGCCCAGCACACAGACCTCGGCCACCTCCGGGTGGGCAATCAGCGCTGCTTCGACCTCGGAGGGGGCGACTTTTTCGCCTGCGATCTTCAGGATGTCATCGCTGCGCCCGACAAAATAGAGATACCCCTCCGCATCCAGACGGCAGGTATCACCGGTATAGAGCACCCGCTCGCCGGGGCGCGGGCCGGGGCGCAGACGCTTGGCGGTGGCTTCGGGATTGTTCCAATAGCCCTGCATCACCGTGCTGCCGCGAATGACCAGCTCTCCGGTGGCGTTCTGGCGGTGGCTCTTGCCGGCACCATCCACCACCCACATTTCGGTGTTGGGGATGGCAAGACCCACACTGCTGCGCCGCCGCCCCAGCTCTGCGGGCGGCAGATAGGTACAGCGGTGGCATTCGGTCAGCCCGTACATGGAAAATATCGTCGCCTGAGGCAGCGCCGCCTCCAGCTGGTCAATCAGCTCCACATGCAGGGCCGCCGCCGTCGAAGACACCAGCCGCACCGCGCTCAGGTCAAAACGATCCGCAAGCGGCGCGATCAGCGGCACCATCGTCGGCACCACCGGGAACACCGTGGCGCGGCTCTGGGCGAGATGCTTCAGACCAAAGAGCGGCTGCTGAAAGCCCGGCTCGGCATGGACCTCCGCCCCGGTGAGCGCCGCCATGGTGATCTGGTGCAGGCCGTAGTCGAAACTCATCGGCACCGCGCAGAAAATCCGATCCTCGGGACCATAGCCAAGGTAGCTCGCGACGGACCGCGCGGCGCTGGTCATATTGAGATGCGACAGCATCACACCCTTGGGCGTGCCGGTGGAGCCGGAGGTGTAAATCAGCGTCGCCAGATCCTGATCGATCACGCGCGGCTCGGGCAGCGGGTCGACCAGCTCGCCAGCTTCGGCGGCACGGATGCAGGTCTCGAGCGCATCGCTTACCAGCGGCGTGGCCTCGTGGATTTCCCCCAGCGCCGCGCGCAGGGTCTCGGCGCTGCTGGCATCGCCGATCACTGCCGCCGGGGTACAATCGCGCAGCACATAGGCCAGCTTGGTGACCGGCGTGCCCGGATTGAGCGGCACCGCCACCGCGCCCGCGGCCAGGATGCCCCAATAGGCCACTACAAAGCTCACCGAATTGGGACAGCACAGCAGCACCCGGTCTCCCGCCTGCACCCCGCACGCGGCAAGGGTCTGCGCGGTGCGGGCGGCGGCTGCGCGCAAGCCCTTGTAGCTCAGGGCGTGCTGCGCATCGCGCACCGCTGGCGCTTCGGGACGGGCGTCCGTCGTCTTGGCAAGGAAATCCGTCAGGAGAGAATGAGAGGCGAACACGCGGCGTGCTCCTTTTCTGAGAGGGCAGGGCTGGAGGTAGCAGAGCTTGCGGTGCGGTCTGGCCGCGCGTCCTGCGGGGACCGGCTGATTGGCGCCGCCCCGGCATAGCCCCCCATCCCGATCGACAGGATCGCGCAGGTCTGCCCGGCTCCAAGAGCGGGCAGCTCGCGCTTCAGCAACAAAAACGGGTCGCTGGTGTAGCAATGGCCGATCTCGGGCAGCAGACTCAGACGTAGGCGCTCGGGCGCAAGCCCGGTCTCGCGACAGAACATCTGCCAGGCCAGACGGTTCACGTTATGGGGCAGCAGCGGCGAGGTGCTGTCCCAGTCAAATCCGATCCGGGACAGGGACTGACGCACGATCCCGCCATGAGCCGCAAAGAAATCGCCCATCTCGGCCGTGGTTCCGGCCCGCCCCCGGGCAAATCGGGGATGGGTACAAAGGGCCACCTCGCCCACCCGCACACCACCGGGCGCCTGATCGAGGATCAGGCCGCAAAACGCATCGCCCATCAGCGTGCAGCCGGGCACATAGCGATCCCCCAGCGGCAGGCCGATGTGGCTGTCGCCCCCAAGCACCAGAACCGCGCGCGCGAGCTTGGTGCGCAACAGGGTGCGCGCCAGATCCAGCGCCCAGAACAGGCCGCCGCAGTTATACTGGTCCACCTCATAGCGCCGCGTGATCCCCGCCAAAAGCGGCTGGCTGGCGCAGAGCGCCGCAACCGGCGACTGCCCGGCGGCATATTGCAGCGGCTGGCCATGCACATAGATCAGCGCATCCGGCAGCGCGCCGCTATGCTGCGCCGCCAGCGCCCCGAGCACGTGATCGAACTGCTGCGCCAGCGTTTCGCCCTCCGGCACCGCCGCCACCTGTTCAAGCCCGAACATGCGCTCAAACACCCGCGCCTCTGCAGGGCTGCCCCCGGCGGCGCGAATGATTTCCTCGGCGCCGATGCGGGCAGGGGGGATATGGCTTGCAAGCTGCGCCAGCCGCATCACACGCCCCGTCTCTCTGGATGGTCTGGTCTCCCGGAGAGATCCGCGCCTGCCGGCGCCTCTGGCGAAAGACCCACAAGGCAGACTTCGCAGTTGTGCCGCGTCACCATGAGACAGGCACGGGACCCATCAAGTTGCATCAGGCTGCGCAGCGGCGCGGCGCACATCTGCCGTGTTTGCGACGGGCACCACTGGGCAAACCCTTCGCCAAGCCCCGCCAGCGTCTCATCCGCGATCAGAACCGTGTCCTCGGGCACAAGGCCAAGATCGCGGCAGGCAGCATCCACCACTTGCGGCAGGTCGCCACTCTCGACCCCGATGCGCCGACGATAGCCGCAATACTGCAGCCCCGTCTGCGCGCCGCGCTCCAGAACCATCACGCTGGCAGAGTTTTCCGGCGTCAGCGCCTCCACCAGTGGCGCGCGATAGAGAAGGTGTTTCTGGTCCATGGTCATCACCAGGGCCCGCCCCCCCGGCCGGCGCAGGTAGCGCGCGGCGCACTCCATCGCAAACAGGGGCGCCGACAGACCCCGGTCGGAAATGGCAAAGCCAAACCCCTCGCCAAGCCCCAGGCGATGCAGCGCAAAATTGGTCACTGAGGTGCCCAGATGCAGATCCGGCATCCAATGCGCCAAGAGCACAAGGTCGATGTCCTCAAGCGTATCGCTCTGCTGCAACTCCTCCAGAAGCGCGCCCGCCATCGCGGCAAAGGACGCCCGATCCGGCGCCGAGAGCCAATTGGCCACATTGCTCTGGCGGGCGCTGTCATACGCCTGACCGTTGGAGCGGAAAAACCGCGCGTTGAAGTCTTCCCAATAGGCGTGCTGATCGGCGGCATCCGCAACCGGCTCTTCCAAGCCGTTGAAACTGCGGCCTTTGATCTTCTTGAGGTCCAGACGCAACGTCATGCGGGCACCTCTGCCACATAGGCGCGAAACGCATTGAGCACATGGATATTGGAGGTACCTTCCATATACTCAAAACCCTTGGCATCGCGCATCTTGCGCCGCAGCAGCGGATCGGTGAGCATCGCCGCAGGCGCCTCGCGGGCGATCCTGGCCACCAGCGCATCGCTAAAGGCCACGGCCTGATATTTGATCTCGCTGATGCGGTGGCTCTTGGGCTGGCCGCGCATGGCACTGGCACAGACTTCCGCCAGCGCCGCGATCAGCGCCGCATGGCTGCGATAGGCATCGCCAAAAGCGCTGGCCTGACCGTGGCGTTCCAGCCGCTCCAGCATCCCGCGCGCATTGCCAAGCGCCAGCGCCGCGACCACCGGACGGTAGCGCTCAAAAACGCCGTTGATGGCCATGAACCCGTCGCGCAGCGTCGGGCGTTCGGATTGCGCGGCCACAAGATCGGCCTCCGTGACCGGCACGTCGCGCAGTTCCAGACGGCACAGATCCGCCCCCGACATGCCCGAGGTGGGCAGGCGGGTGATCTCCAGATGTGCGCGCAGCTTTTCCGGCTCGATCAGCACCAGCGCCCGGCGTCCGGTTTCGGCAAATGTCGCAAAGACAATCCCGATCTGCGCCCGCGCCACATTGCCAATGAGCATCTTGCTGCCCCGGAGCACATAGCCCGTCCCGGTTGGATGCAACACCGTCGTCCCCGCCGACGCGTCCGAGCCGACCTCCGGTTCCGTCACCGCAAAAAACGTCCCCTGCGGGCCATGGCGGTAGGCCGCAAAAAAGCGCTCTTTCTGTTCGGGCGTGCCCACCGCGTCGAGGGCGCCTCCGGCAAGCGACGGTCCCTGCAGCGCCAGGATCGACCCCGCATCAAACCGCGCCAGCCGCTCCACGATGGCCACATGCAGATCATGCGGACAATGGGTGATGCCGAGGCCGCTCTCCGAGAGGGGAAAGCCATTATAGGCCTCCGGCACGCCAATCATGGTCAGGGCACGCGCCATCGGATCAGCCCAGAGATCACGCCAGGCCTCGGGATCATCGGCCAGCTTGGCGCCGGTGGTTTCAAAGAGCGGACGCAGCGCCTCGACCCGCGCAAGCACCGGATGGTCAAAAGGCGCCGGCAGCGCGGGCTGCAGGGCGGCGGGCGTCTCGGCCTGCACCCGGATCTGGCAGGGGATCTGGCGCGGGATCTGCTCATCGAGAAACGCCTGCAGCTCTGCGCGTTCGCGCACGAGCGTCGCCGTCTCCCCGTCAATCATGATCTCGGCTGGCGCGCCAAAACCCAGAAAATTCACCGGCGAGGCGGTGGCGCCATAGGCGCCGGACTGGTGGATGCAAATAAGGTCCCCCGGCGCGGGCGCGGCCAGCGGCACATCCTTGGCGATGACATCCATCGGCGTGCAGAGCGGCCCCGTAAGGCTCCACGGGCTGATGTCATCCGGCTTGGCGGGACCCGCAGGGTCTGGCACCAGCGACACCGGGAAATTGCGCCGCATGAATCCCTGTCCCGCCGCCGCGCTATGGAGGTTCGAGCCGCCATCGCAAACCGCGAACTGCGCGCCCTTGCTGGTTTTGACCTGCCGCACCGCGGTCACAAAACGCCCCGCTTCGGCAACCATGTAGCGGCCCAGTTCCACCGCGATCCTTGTCTCTGGGTGAAGGTCGCAAAACCCGCTCATCAGGGGCCGCATCGCTGCTCCGAGGGCCGCAAGATCCAGCGGGCTCTCATCCTCGTAATAGGGCACCCCATAGCCGCCGCCGATGTCGACGAACTCCAGTGGCTCCGGCAGGGCCTCTGTCATCCGCGCCGCCAGATCGAGGATGCCGCGGGTGTTCTCCACGATGGTCTCATGGGCCAGGATCCGGGTGCCCATGTAGACATGCAGCCCCACGAGACGCAGATGCGCGCAGGCCGCCACACGCCGGAGTGCTGCCTCCAGATCGCTCTCGTCGATGCCGAACTGGGTGGGCCGCCCGCTCATATTGAGCCGCGCGCCGCTGACTGTGAAACTCGGATTTATCCGAAGCGCCACCGGCTGACGACATCCGGCCCGTCCGGCGATGCGATCAATCTGATCGAGCTCGGCCAGCGATTCCACCACGATCGCCTTGATCCCGAGCGAAACCGCGCGCGCCAGATCCTCTTCGGCCTTGCCGGGGCCGACCATCAGGATGCGCCCCGCAGGCGCGCCCGCCGCAACAGCGGTTTCAAGCTCCAACCGAGAGCTCACCTCGGCCCCCGCGCCCTCTGCCACCAGAAGCCCGACAAGGCTCAGGTTGGGGTTGGCTTTGAGCGAATAGAAAAACTGCGTTCCGGGCAGCGCCTCGGTGAGCGCGCGATAGCGCGCCCGCACCAAAGCGGCGTCATACACATAAAAAGGCGTGCCCACACGCGCCGCCAGATCATGCAGCGTCGCGGCCTCCTGCGGTCGGATTTCGAACTCAGCCATGTTCAGACCGCCACATTTTGAGGAGTATGTTCTTGGATAAAGGCGGCAAGCGCCTCTGCGCTCTGAAAGACCGCGCCACCGCCTTCAAAACGCTCCATGAATTCAAAGCTCTCCACGCCCGTGCGGTCCGAGAGCGCGACGATGAACTGCACCAGCTCGATAGAGTTCAACAGCCCGCCACTGCCAAAGAGCGCATCGCCACCGCGCGCACGCTCGATCCGTTGCGGACCAAGGCCGATGTCGCTCAGGCTGGCCAGAATGGTGTCTGTGAGGTCGGTCATCAGGAAACTCCACTTGTCTGAAAAAGCTGGGGCAGCGGCACATCCGTCACCCGCAACAGCGCACAAGACGCGGTCGCGCCGAGGCCGATGCTGAACAACAGCACCTCGTCTCCGGGCACGAGCACCCCGTCCTGCGCCCCGCGCCAAAGGTTGAGAAAAGGATCAACGCCAAAGCAGTGGCCGTAGCAGCCAATGGTCGAAAGCCGCAGCTGCGCTTTCTGAAACCCGGCATCCTCGGCCACCTGATACCAGGAGGGCGCATTGACGTTATGCGGCATGATCCAGCGCAGATCCTCGGGGCGGCGGCCAAACTGGGCAAGCGCATCCGAAAGCGTGCTGCTGGCCAGTTGCAGATAGGCGCTGTCGAACCCGTCGAGATAGTTTTCGCCGCGCAGGCCGGTGTTCTTCCAGAACTGCGGCGCGTGGCGCACGAAGGTCTCAACCACCTCAAAGGGGCCGGGCACATGGCCCACCAGCACCGCCGCCGCCGCCTCGCCCATGATGGTGGTGTTCTCGATCACCCGGATCGCGGGGTGAAAGGCTTTTTCGCCAATCAGGATCAGCCCCAGCGCGCCGGGGTCCAGCAGGTGATCCAGAAGCCCAAGCATACTGAGCCCGGTGGCGCAGTGGTTCATGGTGGCCCCGAACACCTCAACGCCCGCGGCGGCAAACGCCTGCAGGCAGGCCGGACCGGTGGCACTGGCGGGGGGCTGGTCCAACGATGGCGCCTGGCCAAAGACATGGGTACTCAAGAGCGTGTGGCAGTGGACCGCGTGGCTCAGGGCGGGGCGGAGGTGGTGGTTGCGCGCCATCACCTCCTCGCTCGCCCGCGCAAGCAGCCGATCGAGCGGCTCGGCATGGTCGCAGTGAAAGGTCTCAAAGCCAAAGAACCGATCGAACATGCGGATCTGGTTGCGGCTGAGGGACAGATCCTCGGCCAGATCCACCAGCTTTTCCGCCCGCGCGGGAAAGACAACCGAGAGGTCGATGACATTCAGCATGGCTGTGCCCCCACGATCCCGGTGCGCGGCCGTGCGGTGGCCGGCGGGGTGGGGCGGGCCTTGCAGGTGGCTGCAGGCAGCACCGCGCCCGCCACCGCGTCAAAGAGGCGTGGATCGGCCAGAATGCTGTGGTGATTGCAGTCTTCCAGCAGCCGCAAACCCGCCGCCGGAGCCACCGCTTGGATTGCCTCCGCCTCGCTCACGCGCACCTGCCAGTCGCGCCGGGCATGGATCACCAGCAGACGCGCGCCCATGGCGGCATAGAGATCCGGCCCGATCCGGTCGGCCGGGCGCCCGTCGCGGCGTTCAATATAAGACAGCAGCGGTGCCTCGAGGCTCTCGGGGGCGCCGATGCGAAAGAGATAGGCCTTGAGAAGGGTCTCAAGCGAATAGGGCGCACAGATCGTGACCAGCCGCGCCCGGTGCAGCCCCGCCTCCAGCGCCAGCGCCGCAATCAGACCTCCGGCAGAATGGCCGACAACCGTTTGGATGGACTCGCCGCTGTACTGCGCGGCCAGAATGCGCGCCTTGGCGCCAAAGCTCATGGGGCGGGCAGGATTGCGCCCTTCGCCGGGCAGGTCCGGCACAATCACGCGTGCGCCCCGGGCGGCAAGTTCCAGCGCCAGCGGCAGCATCATGTCACTGCGCGCGTTCCAGCCATGCAGCAGCAGCACCTTCGGCCCCTCCAGCGGCCCAAACCGCTGCTCGGCAAGCGCGCCGGTCGCGGCCGGGTCGTCTTCGGGATCGCTGCGCTCGGGCACCATCCGCTCAAAGCGGTGCAGCGCCAGCCACGCCCCCCAGCGCGGGTTGAGCGCGGCAAGCCCGCTCAATTCCTGCCGCCGCATCCGGCCCCGGATGGCGCGAAAGGCAAACATCGGCCCCGCCGGTGCAGGACGCCCCGCCGCCCGGCGCAAGAGCGCCCAGGCGCAGAGGCCGGGATAGGCCAGCTCAAACAGCATCCGCACGCCCCAGCTTGCGCAGGAGCAGCAGGAACTGCACTGCAAAAAGACCAAAGCTCAGCGCGGCGGCGGCGATCAGTATATCCAGAATGAGCCCCATGCCCGCGCCCTGAACCATCGCCCAGACCACGCCCGCGCAGGTGCCTGCCTCCACAAGGAAGGTGATCACCAGCACCTGCAGCCCCCGGCCCAGCTGCTCGAGGATCACCTGCAGCATGGCAGAGCCGGAAATCAGGAAAAACGTCATCAGCAGCGCTGCAAACATCTCTTCGGTGGCAAGGCGCAGCGCTTCGGTCTCAGCCGGCACCAGAAGATCCAGCGCCCCGCTCCAATGTGGCAGCAGCACCGTCGCCGCCGCATAGAGGCAGAGCATGAACGGCACCCCGATCACCAGATAGCGCAGGCGCTGCCCGCTATGGCCCTCTTCGGCCAGCTGGTTCACGAGGATCGCGATGGCAGAGCCAATGGCGATGGCCGGGATCATGAAGGCAATGCGGTAGCGCAGCACCACAAAGAAGGCCGAGGCGCTGTCCTCCCCGATCTTGGCAAGGATCGGAAACACCACCGACGCGCTGACAAAGCCCACCACGATGGAGCTGAACACAGGGATGCCGACCCCGATCTGAAGCTGACGCATGCGGATGCGAAAAGGCTCCTCAGGGCTGTCTTCGCCGCTGCCGACTTCGCGGTGCAACAGCCACGCGATCACCGGCAGCATCAGGACCGGCCCCACGATATTGCCCACCAGCACCGCCTCAAAGCCCCAGCCGTGGCTGGAAACCAGCACATAGGTGGTGCTGAGATCGAGTGCGACGAGCCCTGCAAATGGCACCAGCCCCAGGAGCACTTTGCCCTGTCCCCGCATCGCACCATAAAAGATGTCAAAGACCACAAAGGGCACCAGCGACAGCATGAACAGCGGGAAATGCTCAAGGATCACCAGCATCTCTGCATCCTCGACCCTCAGCAGTGCCACTGCACCATACCCAAGCGCCGCCACCGCCAGAAACAGCAGCACGCCGTTGCGGCACAGGCGATGCACCGCGCGCAGGGTGCCGCGACGCGGCCAGTTGTGGCGCGACCGGGCGCTGAAGACCTGCGCCGTGATCGCAAGCCCCTCCATGATCGCCAGCGCCAGGATAAAACTCGGTTGCAGCAGCGACAGCGTGGTCAGCGCACCGGTGTCCGGCACCCGCGCCAACAGCGCCACCTTGCCCAGATTGAGCGTCGAGGTCGCCGCCGCGCCCACCGCAAAGGGGAGCGCAAGCAAGAGGATACGCGACAGGGTCTGCCCCACAGAAGGGCGGTCCCGGTCGAGAATGGCATCGGCAGTGGTGTTGGCAGGTTGCATCAGAGGCTCCTGAAGGGCGTTGCGGCAAAAGTACCAGACATGGGATCAGGCATCGGGTCAGGGATCGGATCGGACAGGCTGCCGGACCGGGTGTTGACCCGGCTGCCGGATGTCGACGCAAGGCGCGGGCTCAGGGCTTCGGCCCGGTCCCGGGTGCCCAGCAGCGCATAGCGCAGCGGTCGGCTTTGGGCGGGGCGGGGGCTCAGGCGCTGGGTGGGATCGCGCAGCACCAGCGACAGCCGGCTGCGCGCCGTCAGCGCCCGCGCCAGCACCATGGCGTCGCTCAGGGACTTGCGGCACTCCACCCGCAGCGCATGCACCGGCCCGTGATGATCAAGCGTCTGCAGCAGATGTTGCAGGATGGGGCTGCGGGTGTCGGGCTGGTGGCCGCAATGGAGATAGACCAGGAGCGGAATATCCGCCTCCGCGCAGAGCCGCTGCCAGTCCTGGCGCAACCGCTGTGCATGCAGCGCGCCCGCCGGGCCGTCGCCCTGAAACATATAGGTCAGCGCTGCACTCTGGCCGCGCGTCGCCTGCAGCCGCTGCCACGCCTCAAGCCGTGCGGGACGGCAGGGATCGACGCGCTCTGCACCCGGTGTCTCGGAGATCTCCGGTGTGTCACACGAAAACAGCAAGGGCCGCGGGTTTGGACGGTCAGGCAGCGATCCGGCCGCAAGCAGCCGCACCTCACCAAGCGGGGCGTGGGTCACCATGGGGTCATGCTCCGCTCTGTTGCGCGCCCGCCATCGCCTGGCCGCGTCCCTGCGGACTGGCCAAGGTGGCGCGGATCAGCACCGACAGATACTCCAGCCCATGCACCGAGGCATCGCGCAGCCCATGGCCGCCCATCAGCTTGGAGCATTGCAGAAGATGGGTGTCGATGGCGTTGTGGATCTGGTCCGGCGCCTCAAACCCCTGCGCGCCCGGCGCGAGGGCCAACTCCCGGCGCAGCTGGCTCAGAAAGGCCCAGCTGCTTGAGAACCGCGCTTTGACCAGCTGGTGATGCAGGGTTTTCTGGCCAAGACTCTCCCGGTCGCGCAGATGGGCAAACGCCAGATCGAGCGTGCGCGCCAAAAGCCCCGCCCGCAGGGCCACAACCAGCCCATGCACCTGCGGCGCGATGGGCTGCGGGGCTCTGGGCTCCAACTGCGACAGCACCAGATCGTAACAGCCGATGCCGGGTTCGCGTTCGGTGTCGCGGATCACCAGATCCCCCGGCGCCGCCGACAGGGCCACCAGTGGTGCGCCCGGGCGATGCACCGCATGGCAGGCCCCCGCAAGGAACCCGTCACGCCCCGTCGCCAGGAGGCAAGTCGCCTCCAGCGCATGCGCGGGTTCGGCCTGGCGCGCGATGTCAAACACCTGTTGCGCCGGTGTTTCGGCCTCGCGATCAAGCATGCGCCCGCTCCGCCTGCGCGAGGCTGGCCTCCACATGCTGCACCAGGTTCTCCATGGTGTTGAACCCGGCCTGCCCGATGGTCTCGGGATCAAACCGCAGCCCCGGCAGCTTGTCTTCGAGCCCCAGCAGGAACTGCACGAACATATAGCTGTCGAGGTCAAAATCCCGGTCAAACCGCATCTCGGGGCGCAGATCGGTGACCGGGCGTTCGAGAACCTCGCTCAGAACCTCGGAGATGGCGGTGGCAATGGTGGTGTTCATAAAAGACTTCCTTCGTCTTGCGCAAAAGGGATGGGGTCGTGGGCTCAGCTGAGGCCGGGGGCGGGGCGGGTGTCCGGCTGGCCCGCGCCGGGGCGAGCGGGGAACTCCTGATCGGTGGCCACGGGACGGGCGCGATCGAGGAGGCAGGCAGCAAAGGTGACGCCGGTGCCCGCCGCCAACAGCAGCACCTGCGGCGCGGGCGCACCGCTCTGCGTCAGCGCATCGAGATTGAGCAAAGGGTCAGAGCAATAGGCGTGGCCCGTGCCCGCCACATCGCCGCGATAGCTGCGGTGCTGCCAGTCAAAGGCCCGGATCAGCGCCTCGGTGACGGGTCGGTTGAGGTTATGCGGCACAAAGACCATCTCCGGGTCGAGCACCCCGGCATGGCGGTCCAGGAATCTGCGCACAAAGTCGATCAGCGCCGGGGTATAGACCTCCTGCAATGCGCTGCGATCCTCGGCACGCATGGCCTCGGGATTGATATGGAACCGGGGCAGGTGATGCACATCGCTCGCCCGGAGCTGCCAGGCGCCGGGGTCCGGCGCACCATTGAGCACCGCCGCTGCGGGCACTTCGGCCAAGAGCCCGACGGTCAGCCGCGCCACCGATGGATGAAACGCCTTCTCGCCCGTCAGGAGGATCACAGGCGCCCGCTCGGCCCCGCCCCCCGCACCGCTGCAGGCCTCTAGGAAATGCAACGCGACCAGCGCCGAGGCGCAGCTTGTCATCGACAGCCCTAGCACCTCCCAATGGGCCAGCCCCTGCGCATCCGCGAGACGGCGCAGCCAGTTCTGATCGCTTAGCGTGTTGTGGGTCTGGGTCTTGCAATAGACCAGCATCCCCGGCCTTTGCCCGCCATCAGAGAGCTGCGCCACCGCATCGCGCAGCACCGCACCAAGCATCTCGGTTTGATCGCCGCTCTGGCGCATCACCGATTGCAAACCAAAAAATCGATCATACATCTTGGCCGAGGCGACCGTGAGCCCATGGCTCCCGCCAAGCTCCGAGATCGGCACTTTCTGGCCGCCATCCTGCGACACCGCGATGTGGCTGAGGCGTATGCTGGCGTTCATTGGGCCATTCATGGAGCCGTTCCTCTTTGAGGTCGTCCCAACGGCGGGCGACCTCAAAACCGCTACAACGGCGTAAAATCTTGGGCGTCCAATTTCACGAATTAGGACGCGCTAGATTGCGAATTAGGACTTCTTTAACCTCGGTGGGGCGTGGCCTAGATCACGACAAGCCTCTGTAAAGAATGTCATAATTCTCGCCACATGAATCCCTTAACCCGCTACGGCGCCGAGTGCGCAAAATTGGGGCTGGCTGCATAAATGCACCTCTGGAGATATGATCGCGTTCCAGCGCCCCCGCCTCCACGGCCTCGATCAGGACGGCGCGATTCCCGTCTTTAGGCCCTGCGCGCGCAGACCATGCGGCGGGCCGTTCAATTGCGCGCGTCAGATCCGCACGGGTGCTTTCTTTGCTGCCTCCGATCGCGCGGAGCGCGGGTCACGCAATATATATAACATAATCATCATTATGGCATCATGTGATAGTCGGCGCCGAAACAGACCATGACCCGTAAAAACACAGGCGGCCCCCGGACACCGGAGGCCGTTTTATGGTGCAAATCCGCGCGATCACGCCTTCGCGTTTTTGGGGCCTTGCGGGATCAGACCCTGTGTCATCTCACACCAGCGGCCCCACGCTCAGGCCTTCCTGCGCCGGTGGGTGCGACCTCATCCGGCTCTGTCCGCAAGCGCCGTCGCCGCCCTGAGGAACGCCGCCTCCGTTTGCGCGAGGTCCTCCTCGCTCAGCGCCAGCGAGGGATAGAGTTTCCCCGGAGATTTAAAGACCCCTTCCGCCCGCAGCACCCGGTTCCAGATCTCATTCGATTTGGGGTCGGCATGTTTTGCACTGCGGTAATCGACCGGGATCTTGTCGGTGAAATAGATGTCAAAAAGCGTCGGGTCACCGCAGATCCGATGCGAGATGCCACGCGCCGAAAGCGCCTTTGACTGCATCTGCATCAACCGCTCTCCAAGGTCCCGAAGCCGCTCGTATTGGCCGGGGCGCTGCAGGACCTCCATCGTCTTCAGCCCCGCGGCCGAGGCAACCGGATTGCCCGACAGAGTCCCCAGTTGCATCAGCCATTTCTCGGCTCCGACGGTGGCCTTGTCAAAATGCGCCATGATGTCCGCCCTGCCCCCCAGCGCCGCCAGAGGGAAGCCGCCGCCGATGATCTTGCCCAGCGTGCAGATGTCCGGCACCACGCCATAGCGCTCCTGCGCGCCACCATAAGCGAGGCGAAAGCCGGTCACGATCTCGTCAAAGATCAGCAGCACGCCGTATTGGTCACAGAGGTCGCGCAACCCTTTCAGATAGCCAGGCTGGGCCGGGATGATGCGTTGCAGCGGCTCCACGATGATCGCGGCAATATCGCGATGCTCCTTCAGCAGCGACGCCACCGCCGCCAGATCGTTGAACGGCGCAATCAGCATCTCGTCCGCAACACCCTGCGGGATGCCCGCACTGTCGGGCACGGCGGTCGGAAAATTGACGATGCGGCTTGGGGCCAGGCTCATCTGCGCCTCGGCGGACATGCCGTGATAGCCGCCCTCGAATTTCAGGATCTTGGACTTGCCGCTATAGGCACGAGCAAGGCGGATCGCATACATGTCGGCCTCGCCCCCGGAGGTCACAAAACGCACCTGCTCACAGCAGGGCACCGCCTCCACGATGGCCTCGGCAAGCGCGATGCCTTGGGCGTTATTGGCAAAAAAGGTCATCCCCTTGGGCAGTTGTTCGAACACGGCCTCCAGAACCTCCGGGTGGCCGTGCCCCAGCAGCATCGGACCGGAGCCGATGAGATAGTCCACATATTCGCGGCCATCTTCGTCCCAGACGCGGCTGCCCTGCCCGCGCGCGATGATGATGCTGGCGTCGAAATTGCCAAAGCCCGCTGCGGGCAGAACCTCGCGGGCGCGGTCGATCCATTCGGCTTGGGTGTGGGTGCGGTGCATAAAATCAATCCAGTATCAGGTCGGGCGAGCCGAGGGCGGTTTCATCGATGGCGATCCCAAGCCCCGGTCCATCCGGGGGCGCAATCCGTCCCGCGATGCGGGTCGGCGCGGTCGGGGCAAGACGCGGGGCGACATAGTTTGAAAGGTCACAGACATTGAGCACCCGCTGCGGCGGGCTTGCGGCTCCGAGGTGCAGCGCGGCGGCGGTCACGATGTCACTGCCCCAGGTGCATTCGATGCACATCTTGGCCCCCAGATGCAGACAGAGATCACGGGCGCGCCGCGTCGCGGAGAGCCCCCCGAATTTCGAGAGTTTCAGCGCCACCGCATCCATGATGCCAAGCTGATGCCCGGCCAGCAGCGACGCGGTGTCATGCGCCAGCTCGTCCAGTTTCATCGGCAAGCCCGTGGCCGCCTGCACCCGCGCGCAGTCTTCGAGCGTGGCGCAGGGCTGTTCGAGCATCACATCCAGATGCGCCGCCCCGCGCCCCACGCGAATGGCATCAAGGGTCGTCGCGCCACAGTTCCAGTCGCCATAGACAAGATAGCCGGGCCCAACGCTCTCGCGCACCTTGGCCAGCCGCTCCACATCCGTTTGCCAATCCCCGCTCGCGCCCAGCTTGACCTGAAACTGCGTAATCCCTCCGGCTTTGGCGTCGCGGGCAATACGCGCCATGTCGTCCGGCACCACGCAGGTGATGGAATGATAGAGCGGCAGGCTCTCCTGTCGCCGCCCGCCAAGCAGGGCATGAAGCGGCAGCCCCGCCGCCTGCCCCGTGAGATCCCAAAGCGCAATATCTAGCGCCGATTTGGCATAGACATGACCGGGCAAGTGGCGATCCGCCTGCGCCATGAGCGCTTCGGCGCCAAGGGGATCTCCCCCCAAAAGCACGGGCGCCAGCTCGGTCAGGGCCGGGGCGACCCCACGGGCATAGGCGGGCAGGTAATGCGGGATGGGGCAGACTTCACCCCACCCGGTCAGGCCCGCGTCCGTGTCGAGGGCGATCACAACGGTCTCAACCGTGTCGCAGGTTTTGCCATCGGCCATGTAATAGGTGGCGTGGCTCGTCAACGGGACATGCCAGAGCCGCAGTCGCGTGATCCGCGGCCCCGATCGCGCGCGGGCAAACGCCGCAGCGGCCACCTCGTTCATTCCGCCGGCTCCGCGACAGCGTCCATGCGCGGCAGCAGGCTTTGCGGATCATAGGCCGGCTCGCCAAGCACGCGGGCCGCGCGCGCCGCCCCGTGGATCACGATCTCAAGCCCTGTGCCGGGCACAGCGGCCCGCGGCTTGACATAGGCAAACGCAAGGATCTTGCCGACCGTATGGCCAAATACGATCGATGCGATCGAGCCCACGACCTCGCCCCCCAGCAGCACCGCTTCGCCGCCATGGCCGTCGATCTCGCCATCGGGTTCGATCTCCAGATAGGCACAGACCCACGGCAGATCCGTGTTCAAAGTCTGCTCTTTACCCAGATAGGATTTGTCCGTCCGGGCAAAGCGCAGCACATCGGCCTCGGCCAGCGTGACTTCGTTGGTCAGCTCCCCTGCCCCTTTGAACCCCTTTTCCATCCGCATCACATTCATGGCAAAGCTGCCGTAATCGGCAATGCCAAACGCCTCTCCCGCGGCCCAGAGCGCCGCATAGACATCCGACATCGCATCAAACGGCATATGGAGCTCCCAGCCCAGCTCCCCCGCATAGGACATGCGGAAGGCCCAGACGGAATGTCCCGCGATCTCGATCTGTTGTGCCGAGAGCCAGCGAAACGCCCCGTTGTCTAGCCGCGCCGAGGTGCAGCCCTGCAACACGCTGCGCGCCTTTGGACCATTGAGCGACAGCGCGCCCCATTGATCCGACAGCGCAGTGACAGTGACCTCGACCCCCTCACGATGGGCTGCAAGATGATCCAGAAGGCGCTGCTCAAAGAAGGCCGCGCAGACGAGATAGAACCGATCTTCGGCCATCCGCACGATGGTGGTCTCCAACTCGATCCGCCCGCGCCGGTTCAGCATATGGGTCAGCGTGATCGACCCCACCTTCTGCGGCATCCGGTTCGCGGTGAGCCGGTCGAGCAACTCATAAGCCCCCTGCCCTTCGACCAGCACCTTGGTGAAGGCTGTCACATCCATGATGCCCACCCGCTCACGTACGGCTTTGACCTCGGCGGCGACCACGTCATCCACGGCGGTGCGGCGAAAGGAATAGTGATCCTCCTGGGCAACGCCCTCTGTTGCAAACCATCGCGGCCGTTCAAACCCATAGACCTCCTCAAAGACCGCGCCCTTGGCCTTGAGCGTGTCGTAGAGCGGCGAGGGTTTGACCGGGCGCCCGGCAAGGCGGTTGAAATGCGGGAACGGAATTTCATGGCGCAGGCAATAGTCTTCCTTTGCCTTGATCACCTGCCAGTCCTTGTCCGCATAGGCACCAAACCGGCGCGGGTCATACTCGCGCATCGAGATATCCGCCGCCCCATGCACCATCCAGCGCGCCAGTTCCCGTGTAAGGCCCGGGCCCCAGCCGATCCCGATCTGGGTGCCGCAGCAGCACCAGTAGTTGCGCACGCCGGGCGCAGGGCCGATCAGCGGGTTGCCATCCGGCGGGTGGCTGATCGCACCATGAACATCGCGGCTGATGCCGAGTTCCGCAAAAATCGGCATGCGGTTCAGGCTTTCTTCGAGCCAGGGCATGACCCGGTCATAATCCGGTGCAAACAGCTCGTTTTCGGCCTCCCACGGGCAGTGATCTTCCCAGACGGTATTGGGATTGGCCTTCTCGTAAATGCCGATCAGGCCTTTCTTCTGTTCCATGCGGATGTAGCCGGAGACTTTGCGGTCATCGCGGATCACCGGCAATTCGGTTTCAAGGTCGCGGAACTCGGGAACCTCGTCAGTGACAAAATAGTGGTGGGTCATCGAGGTCATCGGCAGTTGCAGCCCGGACCATTCGCCCATCTGCCGCGCATAGGTGCCGCCCGCGTTGACCACATGCTCGCAGGTGATGGTGCCCTGTTCGGTCTCCACCACCCATTCGCCGCTCGGGGCTTGGGTGATGTTTGTGGCCCGGCAGCGGCGAATGATACGCGCCCCCTTGGCCCGCGCGCCGGCTGCCATCGCCATGGTCACATTGGTTGGGTCGACATGGCCGTCATCCGGCGTGTGCAAGGCGCCCAGAACGCCCTCAAGGTTGTAGAACGGGTGCAGTTCGGCCACCCGCTCCGGCCCCACCAGTTCGATATTGAACCCAAGCGATCTGCCCACCGACAACGTGTGCCGGAGCCAGTCCATCTCGTCCTCGGAATAGGCCAGCCGGAACGACCCGCAGCCGTGCCATGTCACCGCCTGCCCCGTCTCGGCCTCCAGCGCCCCCGCATAAAGGCCGATGTTGTAGTCCACGCATTTGCCAAGGCTGAAGCTGGAGGTGGAATGGGTGATCTGCCCGGCCGCATGCCAGGTGCTCCCCGACGTCAGCTCCGCCTTTTCCAGCAGAACCGTGTCCGGCCCCCACCCTTCATGAGCCAGATGGTACGCCAGCCCGACCCCCATGACTCCTCCGCCGACGATCACAACGCGTGCATGGCCGGGCAACTGATGTTTCGACATGGTCGTTTCCTTTGTCTGGGAGTCGCAAAACTGTTGGACAGGCTATGTGGACATGTGTACCACTGTCAATCATGAATGGCACAAATGTATCAAACGCGGTTTTGAACCGCCTCACCGAAGAATGGGACGCGCTCACCCCCGAGGCCCAGAAGGCCGCGCGGTATGTCCTGGAAAACCCTGCAGACGTGGGGGTCTCGACCGTGCGCGAGATCGCCGACGCCGCCAAGGTCAAGCCCAACACCTTCGTGCGGATGGCGCGGCAGGTGGGATTTGAGGGCTACGAGGACTTTCGCGCACCGTTTCGCGATGCGATCCGCCAAGGCGCAGTCAGCTTTCCCGACCGGGCGCGCTGGCTGCAGGACATCCGCAAATCCGGCGATCTCGGCGGGCTCTATGCCGATATGGCCGAGGGCGCGATCCGCAACCTCGAGGAAACCTTCGCCGGGATCGACGCCAACACGCTGAAAACCGCGGCAGAGGCGATCTGGAACGGGCGGCAGATCTTTACGCTGGGCGTGGGCGTGAACAATGCGAACGCGCGCAACTTCACCTATCTCGCATCGACGGGAATGGTGCAGTTCCACGCAATCCCGCGCCCCGGCTCCACCCCCACCGACGATCTGGCCTGGGCCGACGAGCGCGACGTGCTCATCGCCATGTCCATGCGCCCCTACCGCAGCGAAGTCGTCGCCGCCATCGACATCGCCCGCGAACAGGGCATGACCATCATCGGCCTGAGCGACAGCCTGGCCAGCCCGATTATCCGCGCCGCGGACCACGGCTTTGTGGTCTCTGTCGACACGCCACAGTTCTTCCCCTCTTCGGTTTCCACCATCGCGCTGCTGGAAACGCTGCTCAGTTTTGTGATCGCAGTGGCCAGTGACGAGATCGTGGACCGTGTGGAGACCTTTCACAAACGTCGCCACCAGCTTGGCATCTATATGGAGGAGCCGGAATGAAAGATGACGCAGCCCCCGTCCGTTCGTTGGACGCACGCTACTACATCGATCCAGAGGTTTTCGAAGTGGAAAAGGCGGGGCTGCTCGCGCGCACATGGCAATTTGCCTGCCATGCCAGCCAGTTGGAAAACCCCGGAGATTACGTCGCCTTCCAGCTCAACGACGAGAGCCTCTTTTCCATCAAGGGCCGGGACGGAGAAATCCGCACCTTCTACAACGTCTGCCAGCACCGCGCGCATCAATTGGTCAGCGGCGAGGGCAGCACCCGCGTCGTGGTCTGCCCCTACCACGCCTGGACCTACGAGCTGACCGGCAAGCTGCGCGCCGCCCCCAATTCCAAATCCGTGCCGGGGTTTGAGGCGTCGGAAATCTGTCTGACCGAAGTGCGCACAGAGGTCTTTCTGGGCTTTGTCTTTGTGAACCTCGACCCCGAGGCCGCCCCCATGGACCAGTGGTTCCCCGATGCGCGCGCGGAGCTTCAGGCCTTTGTGCCAAACTGGGCGGACCTCAAGCCGCTGGAATGGGTGGAAATCCCCGAAAACTGCAATTGGAAGGTGTCGGTCGAGAATTATTCGGAGTGCTACCATTGCACCCTCAACCACCCGACCTTTGCAACCGGCGTGATCCAGCCCGAAACCTATGACATCCAGCCGCAGGGCCAATGCCTGCGCCATACCACAAAATGCAGCGATCTCAGCCAGATGAGCTATGACATCGACAGCGGCTTTGCCAATAACGACAGATATTCGTCGTGGTTCCTGTGGCCGATGTTCAGCTTTCAGGTCTATCCCGGCAACCTCCTGAACACCTATCACTGGCGCGCGGTTGATGCGGATCATGTGGTGGTCTGGCGGGGCTGGTACTCCGTTGGTGGTGTTGACGATGAAACCGTGCGGCGCATGGCCCAGCAGGACCGGGCCACCACGGTTGAGGAAGACATCCATCTGGTAGAGAGTGTCCAGCGCGGTCTGAAATCGCGCGGATACGTCCCGGGGCCACTGGTGGTGGATCCACGCTGCGGGGTGAATTCGGAACATTCAATCATGCATCTGCAACGTTGGATGCGGGAGGCAGTAGATGGCTGACATAAAGCCGTATTGGCAAAATTACATTGATGGTGCGTGGGTGGATGGCGGCGCAGGGCGCATCGACGTCACGGACCCCGCGACCGGCGAGACGCTCGCCGAACACGCGCTTGCAGATGTGGCGGACGTAGACCGCGCCGTCATGGCCGCGCGCCGTGTGCACCTCTCTGGTGCGCTCACTGCCATGCGCCCGATCGAACGTGGCCGCATGGTGCAGGCCATGGGCCGCTTCCTTCTGGAGCACAAAGACGAAATCGCCCGCGTTCTGACACGCGAACAGGGCAAACCCCTCTGGGAAAGCCACATCGAGATCGAGGGCGCCGCGCTTTATTTCGAGTATTACGGCAATCAGGCCAGCACGGTCGAAGGGCGCTCCATCCCGCTTGGGGCAGGCTACATGGACTGGACCGAATACGAACCCTTCGGCGTCTCGGCCCAGATCATTCCCTGGAACTACCCGATCGAGATGACCGCGCGCTCACTTGCAGCCGCGCTCGCCACCGGCAATGCCTGCGTGATCAAATCGCCAGAGATGACTCCGCTGACAAATGCGTGGTTTGCGCTGGCCAGCGAGGCGGTCGGCTTTCCCAAAGGCACGGTCAATGTGATCTGTGGTCTGGGTCATGATGCGGGGGCGGCACTCGCCGGCCATCCCGGCGTCAACCAGATCGTCTTTACCGGGTCGGTTCCGACCGGCATCGCGATTGCCACCGCCGCCGCGCAGAACGTGGTGCCCTGCGTGCTGGAACTGGGCGGCAAATCCGCTGCCATCGTGCATGATGACGCCGATCTCGATGCCTTTGAAAACGACATCCGCTGGGGCATCTACTTCAACGCGGGTCAGGTCTGTTCGGCCATGTCGCGCGTGATCGTGCATGAAAGCCGCCATGACGAATTGGTGGCGCGCGCTGAAAACGTGGCCAAATCGCTCTCGGTTGGTCCGGGGGCAGAGCGCGACACATTTGGCGCGAACATGGGTGCAATGGTGAGCGAAGGACAGCGCGATCGCGCCGTTGGCATGGTGGCACGCGCCGCGGAACAGGGCGCAACCGTTGTCGCCGGTGGCCGCAAGCTCAACCGGGCCGGTGCCTTCCTCGAACCCACGGTTCTTGCGGGCGTAACCCCGGAGATGGAGATCGCAAGCAACGAGGTCTTTGGTCCCGTCTTGTCGGTCTTGTCCTTCAAGGACGAAGCAGAGGCCCTCGAGATTGCAAATGGCACAGACTACGGGCTGGTCGGCGGTGTTTTTACGGCTGATCTGGACCGGGCCACCCGCGCAGCCCGTCAGATGCGCACCGGGCAGGTCTTTGTAAACGAATGGTACGCAGGCGGCGTGGAAACCCCCTTTGGTGGGTTCGGCAAATCCGGCTACGGGCGCGAAAAAGGGCGTGAGGCGCTCTGGAACTACGTGCAGACAAAAAACATCGCGATCCGGTTGAAAGGATAAAGCATGAGCACATTCGACGAGGACCTCTTTCTCAAGGGTCTGGAGCAGCGCAAGGCGACATTGGGCGCCGAATATGTCAAAAAGAACCTCGCCGCGGCCGATGATTTCACCCGCCCCTTTCAAGAGGCGATGACCGCCTGGTGTTGGGGCTTTGGCTGGGGCGACGATGTGATCGACCCCAAGACCCGCAGCATGATGAACCTCTCCATGATCGGCGCATTGGGCAAGATGCACGAGTGGGAAATCCACTGTCGCGGTGCGATCAACAACGGCGTCACCCCAGAAGAGATCCGCGCGATCATCCATGTGATCGGTATCTACTGCGGGGTGCCCCAGGCGCTCGAGTGTTTCCGCGTTGCGCGGCGGGTTCTAGAGAACGAGACCTGAGCGACAGTCTCTGGGCGACGTTCAGTGAGCAACATGCGCTCTGGGGGATGTCCCTTCCGCATGCCGCCTCATTGAACGTCGCCCGTGAGCTGCATCACATCAGAAGCTGGGCACGAAGCCCCCTCCCCTACCCTTCTTGGTGCAACGGCAGTGATGAACATTCTGAAGGCCGTGTCCGCCCCCTCCTCCGGACCGCCAAGCCCTGATGCGCCGCTCTAAGCGCATTCTGCCCCTGCCCCATGCAGAACCATCTATACGCAGCCCCCTGCCCTCCTCCGCTCTGGCGGCCCGCTGGCAGCACGTGTGCCGAACTTGAAATTCGGCGCGAATGTCGTTATATACCGTCAGTATCACTGATGGAGCGTATAAGATGCACATTACGAACTTTGCCGAAGCCGGACAGTTCGAACCTCGCAAGATTGCCGCGGTTTTGCGTACCTCGGCCGAAGAGATCGCATTGACCGTTGGACTGGGCAAGGATGCCTTGCAACGCCGCGCGCGTATCAGCTCGGACAAGACCCAGCGTCGTCTGCGCGAATTGGTCGAGGTGCTCAACAAGGTCGAGCCGCGGTTTGGCTCGGAACTGATGGCCTATGCGTGGTACCGATCTGAACCCCTACCCGGCTTTGACGGCAGAACGGCGATGCAGCTTGTACAGGAAGGCAAAGCGCAGCAGGTGCTGGAATACATCGATGCGGTCGATGCGGGTGTCTTTGCCTGATGCCATTGAAAGACGGACGCTACACAGGGCCCCTCTATCGGGCCCTGAACCCGGTCTATGCGCGCGAGCCGCTCTCGGGTCGTGGTGCGGAACTCTATGGGGGGCGCTTCAACGCCAAGGGCACCCCTGCCCTCTATACCGCGCTGGATCCCACGACGGCCCTGCGCGAGGCCAATCAGGTCGGCAGCCTGCAACCGACCATCCTGGTGTCCTACACCGCTGACCTCGGCCCGATCTTTGATACGCGCGACGCCCAGAGCCTGACGCGATACGACGTGACCGATACCCTGTTGGCCGACCCGGCGTGGCGCATGAAGATGCTCGATGGAGACAAGGTCCCGACCCAGGATCTTGCGCGGGCCCTCATCAGGGATGGGTTTGCTGGGCTGCTGATCCGGAGTTTTGCGAAGGGGGCCACGGCAGCTGATTTCAACATCGTGTTGTGGAGCTGGACGGGGGAAGGCTGCCCTTTGGCGGTTGTTGATGACGAAGGTCGGCTGTCGCGCATGTGATCCTCTTGGGAAGGGGCGATGAGTCCGATGCTGATTTTGCAGTGACCCTTTGCGCGGTGTTTGCGTCGACTTCGGAGTGCAGAGGGGTACAAGCTGGTTCCCATGCATGGATGCGACAGTGATCGTGCTGGTGACACCCTACGTCTTGCTTTGACCATCGCTCATCGCTGCGCTTTCCTTCTTCCGGGTCTCATCTTTGATCGTCCGACCAGGTTTCGGTTCAGGTCTGTGTGAAAGTTCACAGCTGTGAACTTTTGCGATCCGCCGCAGGGGTGCAGGCACGAAGAGTTCACAGCTGTGAACTTTTGTCTCCGTTGCCGTTGATCTCTGCACAGACCCAAGCATCAGTGTTTGCGCAGCAGGGCCATGACCATCGGGCCGCAGGAGAACGATCCAGATGCGGCTTTGGCGCTGAGGTGGCGGAGGTAGCCGCCGGGGTTCTTGATCTCTTCAAACCGTTCAAGCATGGCAGCAAGGACCACCGCGGCCTCTGCCGGACCCATCACACTCAGGGCTTCTTCCCAGGCAGAGGGAGAAATTCCCATCATCGGGCGGATGTGATGCGCAGCCTTGACCAGATCATGCCAATGTCGGATCGGCTGATCGCAATAGGTCTGGAGGCTGGAACAGGCAGCAAGGGCAACAGAAAGCGGCATGTTGGGCAGTCTATCAGCGACAGGTGAGGATCCCGTATCCGTACCGTGCGCCCTATTCAGATCGCGGTGAGCTTCGCGGTCTTGCGCAACGGGGCAGGGGGCGTGAGCGCTGGGTTTCTCTTTCTTCTCAGCAGCTACCGCTTGCTGTAAAGAACCACCCTCTGTTGCAGAAACGATCCCCCCCGCGTCTTCAGATTCAAAAGAGTCTTTCTGTGAATTCTGATGGTGCTGCTCAATTTCAGCGTCTTTGCTGCTCAGTTTTGATGTTTCGGCAGGGGCAGAGGTGGGGTTGTCCACAGGCTCTGGGGCTGGCTCCATCGGGTCGAGCACATCGCGGGCCTCGTCCAGAGCGACACGCAGCTGTGCCTCTATCTGTGCCAGATCGGTGAGCGAGAGCTTGCGACGCAGCGCGCGTGCCGACAGGGCAGCAAGATCGCCAAGACGATCCCAGAGCGGCAGATCCGGGCGCACAGAGAGGCCAAATTCTGCAAGCCCCGCAAGATCGCGCCGCATCAGGCTCACGGTCTCGCGCAGGCGCTTCAGGCGGAATTCCTCGGCGCGTACATCCTCTGCCAGCATTTCGATCTCTTGCGCACGCAGCCGCAGGGGAGAGAGATCAAAGCCATAGGCGACCTTCTCGGTGCCATAGCGCCGCGCATAGCGTTTGCCATTGGGACTGTCGCGTCTGAGCAGCAAACCGGCCTCGACCAGGCGGGCGAGATAGCGGCGCATGGTGGAATTGGCCATGCCGTTGAGCCGCTCGCAGATGCTCTGGTTCGAGGGGTGAATGACAAGGTCGCGGTCCACGGGCAGCTCGGCTCCGGACCAGAAGCTCAGGAGCGCTTGCAGCACGGAGAGATCCCGGTCGCTGAGACCAAAATGATGCCGGGCGGTCGCGAGATTGCGCAGCACATTCCACTTGCTGACAGGTGCAAGTGCGGTCGTGGGCTGAGACCTCGGGGCCTCGGGATCGGTGGATGCGGCAGGCATACGGGAACTGGCCGCCTGAAGCTGCGTCTGACGTTTGATCAGAACAGCATCAACGGTGCGCCCAAAAGGCGTGACAGGATGATACCCCATGTTTCATTCACGAAGACAAAGAAATCCCGTTCTGCGAATCACATTTGACTTGCAGTTTCAGGCTCCTGACACTAGCTTGATGGTGCTAAACACAAGTCAGGGTCTCGTGGAGCGATGTCTTTGCGGGACCTTTTCTTTTGTCTGCTCGTGCCTCCTTTCTTAGCTCGTTTCTTATTTTGTTATGTGTCTTCAGACCGTTGCAGCCAACGGGCGTGAAGGTCGGCGATCAGGTCCTGCGCTTCGGCTTCGACCCAATCGGCAAATGCCCCCTCGGTGAGATCAATCTGAACCCCCTTGGCGGTGCGGCGCACGCTGCCGGTTTTCTGCCCATCCAGCGTCAGGGCGCGCGGTTTGCTGCGCGCAGGCTTGGCGGTGGTACGCGCCGGGGCAGGGGAGGAGGGCAGGGCCTTCATGACCGCCTCAAAGGCGGCGGTCGAGGTCTCTTGCGGGTCCTGGATGTCGCCATTGAGCGTGGCACGGCTGGCGTTGACGTGGACCTCTTCGGCAATCGCGATCAGCGGCGCGGGATCGGCGCCGGTCTCGGCAAGGGCGCGGCCCAGTTCGTCCCAGCGGGGGCGACCGATGTTGGGGGCCGGGCCGATGGCGCGGGCCAGATCCACACCCACCGCATCGAGAATGGCCATCGCCATCGACACGGAGGATTTGGTCACGGTCAGCACCTCGGCGACCTGCGACTGGTTGCCAAAGCCCTGCTCGATAAGCTCGCGCGCAAAGATCGCCCGCTCGATAAAGGTCAGGTCGCGACGCGCCATATTCTCGGTGATCTGGGCGCGCACGGCGCTGTCGTCATCCATATTGGCGACCAGCGCGCGGACCTTGCTGACCTTGTTTGAATGGCGGATCGCCTCCAGTCGGCGGCGGCCATAGACCAGCAGATAGCGGTCCGCATGGGCCGGGTCGCGGCGCACGAGGATCGGCACAGTCTGACCAGAAGTTTCAATAGATTCAATAAGATCAGCCACATCACCGGGGGCGAGGCGATCCTCGATCCGCAGGTTGGTGATCGCGTCGGGATCGAGCTCCCAGACATGATGGGAATCCACCGCATCGCGCGCGGCCCGCAGCGCCCGGTTGGTGGACATCATGGAGCTGCCTGCCGCGGCGGATGGCCCGCCGGCGGCCGCGAGGCTGTCGAGCATGGACATGCGTTTTTTCTTGCCGCTGGTCATGTGCGTCCCCAGGTCTGCTGGATCAGGTCGGAAATCTCGTCATTGACCGCGTTCACGCTCTCGATGGCGCGGTCATAAGTAGAGCGGGTGAAGGCGGAGCGCTCGACTTCGTAGAGGGTCTGCTTGGTGAGGCCTGCGTCGGAAATCGCGGTGGATTTCAGCATCGGCGCATTGAGCACCTTGTCGCCATACATGGTGCGCAGGAAGGCCACGATACGGTTTTGCGGCGCGTCCGAGGGTTCATAGCGGGTGAGCACATAGCGCATCCAGTCATGCGACATGTCGGCGCCGCTTTCGGCGATCACATCCATGAGGTCGGCGGTCATGCGCAGGAATTGCGACATCGACATCACGTCGAGCATCTCGGGGTGGATGGTGACAAGCACGCCGGTTGCGGCCGAAAGCGCGGACATGGTGAGAAAGCCAAGCTGCGGCGGGCAGTCGATCACCACCACATCATAGTCGCCGTCCACCTGTTCGAGCGCCTGCTTGACCCGGAAGAAGAACAGCCCCGCCTGACCCTGCGCGAGCGCGCGGGGGGTTTCGTGTTCGAACTCCATCAGCTCCAGATTGCCGGGGATGAGGTCGAGGTTGGGGATATAGGTCTTGCGGATCACCGAAGCGATCGGGGCCGGGTCCTCGTAGCGGATCGCATCATAGAGCGTGCCGCCATCCTGCAGGTCGACCTCGGGCTGCACACCATGCAGCGCGGTCATCGAGGCCTGCGGGTCGAGGTCGATCGCCAGCACCCGGTAGCCACGCAGCGCGAGCCGCTGGGCCAGATGCGCGGAGGTGGTGGTCTTGCCCGAGCCGCCTTTGAAGTTCATCACGCCGATGATCTGCATGTGGTCGCCCTCGCGGCGGCCGGGCAGGTAATCGCCGGGTTTACGGGCGGTTTTTTCCAGAAGATGACGCAGATCCAGCATGTCCTGCACCGAATAGAGCCGCCGGTTGCCGGGGGTGAGCTCGGGGGAGGGGCCTTTGCCATCCAGATGCAGCTTGCGCAGATAGCTGTCGTTGACCCCCAAGAGCGCAGCCGCCTCGCCGGAGGTGAACTTGCGCATCACCTTGGCGGCGTCGGGGGGAAAGAGGCTTTCGCGTTGATTGTGCAATTGTGCGGCCAGCCATTCGGAATGCTCCCGAATAAGCTGGTTGAGATCCTCATGCAGCGCTTCTGCTGCTGCCGGAGCCTTGGTCGTTGCCATCGCCGTCCTGCCCTCGTATCCTCTGTGACGGTTCCACTGTGACGGTGGCGATGGCGCAAGGAGCCGCCTCAGATCGGGCGTTTTCTCTTCAGCCTGCCGCCGTGTTCACGGAAATCGACGTTTGTTGTTATCTTTCCGTGACTATTTACCGCCGAGCGGGATTCGTGCAAGGGTTTTCTGCCCAAGTTATCCACAGGATGCGCAATTTTTGAGCCCCGCAGACGCGGTGATGGCCTCTGGGGGCGGAGAAGCTTGCGCTGTCATACCCGTGACACGAGACTAAAGTCATTCTGCAATAGCCAGCCGAGAGGCCCGCCGCCCAGTCCTGTCTCTCTGTGACCTTTGGCATCCGGGACGGTGCGCCAAACCGCCCCTATGTCAGCGTCGCATATGCGGCGAAACGCCAAGGTGCAGAAGACCCGAAGTCGGCCCGCAAGCCGCCGGATGCCGCGTGGGACAGGATGGAGACCCGCGGTCGCCTCGCCCTTTCTGGCGAGGGATTTTCGCTGCGTAAACCCGTGTGGCGAAACCCCGCCGAAGCGCGTAAGTCACAGAAAAATTGACTAAATTATCGGCTTGATAAAATCTGTAGACGACATAACCTATAGGAGATTCGTTTGCCAGTGTTTTACCCTATGGTTGTTTGAGGGCACATTAATAAGACCGCGGTTCCGGCCAGCTATTGACCGCCGCCGTTGCAGACACCCTGCAATGCGCGCCGTCCAGCGAGAGAGACCGACTTTCCCAAAACCCAACCCAAGACCAGATGTGGTGCACTGTGCGTTATCAGTGAGTGGGAGCGAGATTAGATTTGGACATTCAACAGCTAAGAGTCTTTGTCACCGTTGCAAAACATGGCAGCATCACCCGTGCTTCTGACATTCTGTGCCGCAGCCAGCCCTCGGTGAGCGCGCAGATCAAGAGCCTGGAGACGACACTCGGGATCACGCTGTTTGAGCGCACCTCGCGGGGCATGGTGGTCACGCAGGGGGGCGAGCGCCTTCTGGATGAGGCGATCTCGCTTGTGGATCGGCACAAACAGTTCATGCAGGAAGCCTCGCGACTGAAGGGCAGTGTCTCGGGGCTGTTTGCCATGGGCGCGGGGCGGCATTCGGGCAACGGCTTTGTCAGCTCTTTCCTGCATCTGGTCTCGGAGCGCTTTCCGGAACTGGAAATCGAGCTCAAACACCTGGCCTCGGCGCAGGTGATCGAGGGGCTGCGCGATCAGTCGCTGGACATGGGATTTTTCACCGAAACCGAAAGCGACACCTCTGATCTGACGCTGGTGGAGGTGGCCAGTTTCGGCATCTACCTTGCGGCGCCGCGCGGAATGATCCGTTGTTCAGAGACCCCTGACTGGGCGCGTCTTCAGGATCAGATCTGGATTGTCTCGTCTCATGATGGCTGCTGCGGTCGCTGGGCCAATGCCCTCATGGAGCAGCATGACATTCGCCCAAGGCGGGTGATCAAGGTTGATGACGAGGCGGTGACGCGGACGCTGGTCGCAAGCGGAGCCGGGGTCGGGCTGGTGCATGTCTCGGGTGATGAAGCGCTGACGCCGCCCGATGACATCGACCTGTTGCACCGGGTGCGCAAGACCGCGCGGATCATGTGCGGCTATCTCGAAGCGCGCAGCGATGATCCCTCTATTCGCGCGGTAGATGAATTGGTTCTGGATTTGCTGAAATCTCAACAAAAAGGCGAAACGCCCTCCTTGTTGCAATTGGCGTAATCACAATTTCATTTGAGAATCCCCAAATAAGGGAATACGTCATTCGAGAGTGATTATTTTTGGAGTTGTCATGATTACGATTTATAGCCTCTGTGGCAAAGACGATATTCATTATTCCCCGCATGTTTGGAAAGTCATTATGGCCCTGCATCACAAAGGGCTTTCATTTGACGTGGTGCCGGTGGATTTCTCGACGATCCGCGACATCGAGGGTGGTGCGTTCAACAGCGTGCCGGTGCTGCGCGATGGCGATCGGGTGATCGGGGACAGCTTTGAGATCTGCACCTATCTGGATGCCGCCTACCCGGATGCCCCGGCGCTGTTTGCCGGTGCGGGCAGTGAGGCGCAGGTGCGGTTCCTGGAAAGCTATTGCCTGACGGCGCTGCACCCACCGCTCGCGGTGATCGCGGTGATGGCGATGCATGACATCATGCATCCGGGCGATCAGGCCTATTTCCGGGCCAAACGCGAAGAGCGTTTTGGCGTGTCCATCGAGGCGCTGGCGGAAACCGCGCCCGCCGAGCGCGCGCGATTGCAGGAGCGGCTGGCGCCGGTGCGTGCCGTGCTCACGCATCATCACTGGCTTGCGGGCGATGCCCCGGCGATGGCCGATTACGTGGTGTTCAGCGCCTTGCAGTGGTGCTGGGTCGTGGGGCTGCGCGATCTTCTGTCCCCCGACGATTCGGTGGCGCAGTGGTTCAGCCGCTGTCAGGCCCTGTTTGGAGGGGCGGCGCAAAAGCCTGCTGGAGCCCCGCGCGGAGCCTGAGCTGAATCTGCGCGTACAAACCGGCAAAACCCGGCCCAAATTCATCTGATGCGCGCCCCGATCGGGGCGCGCTTTTTGTTGGTTTTGGGGCATTTACGGCTGTGTCACCAAAGCCGATAGCTGACCTCAGTTTTTCCGAATTGCGACAAAGCGCGTCATTGGATCATATGAGTCCCAAGGTTGCGATACGTCCTGAGCCGAATTGATTTTTGAAACGGTTGGAAATGAACAAGTAAATGGTTGCGTATCCGAAATTGAATTTCAGTCAATTGATGATGCCATTGGAGGACTCTTGAATGGACGTCGCGCTTATGGACGGTCCCAGAGACCAACGCAGTGAAGACATATCCAAAACCTATGACTGGGTGCGCCATGTTCATACCCTGGGACCGGCTGGCACCAACTGTGAAAAGGCGGCGCTGAAATGGGCGGCGCTCAAGTGCCGCAATGCTGCGCTTGTCCTGCATGACTCGATGGAGGAGGCCGCAGAGCAGGTCGCGGCCTGCGGCTGTTCGGTGCTCCTGAGCGTGGTGGCCTACCCGCAGCTGCATTCGATCATCTACGAGCATATCGCGCATCTGGGTCTTCTGGATGTGTTCATCATGAAGACCGACGACATGGTGCTGGCCTCGGTGAGCGGCGCCATGCCGACGCTGTGCCAGACCCACCCGGCGCCGGAAAAGCTGCTGCCGCCCGAGATGCAGCGGATCTATGCGACGAGCAATTCCCACGCGGCCTCTGAGGTGGCGGCAGGGCGGGGCGATGGCTGCATCACCACGCGTGCCGCCGCCGAACAGCACGGGCTTTTGGTGGTGCAGACCTTTGGCCAGGTGCCGATGGGGTTCACCATTCACGGCCCGCTCAAACATGCGGGCTGCGCGGACACCGCCTTTGACGTTTCAGCACCAGATCACAACAGGAGTATTTCCCAATGACCCAACGCGCATTTGAGACCCGGATCGAAGTCCGCTACCGCGACACCGACTCGATGGGCCATATCAGCAGCCCGATCTACTACGACTACATGCAGTCGGCCTATCTGGAATACATGCACGCGCTGCTGGAGCTGCCGAAGTCCGAAAAGCTGCCGCATATCATGGTGAAAACCGCCTGCGAGTACATCAGCCAGGCCTATTACGGCGATACCGTGGTGGTGCTGAGCAAAGTGTCGAAATTCGGCGGCAAGAGTTTCGAGATCGACCATGAGATCCGCCTTGGCAGCGCGGACGGCCGGGTGGTGGCAAAGCTACAGTCGGTGCATGTGATGTTCGATTACGAAAAGCAGAGCACCTACCCGGTTCCGGACGATTTTCGCAGCCGCGTCGCCGATTTTCAGGACGCCGCCTGAGCGCGCGCCACGGTCCAGAGAGGAAGAATGCAATGGATTTGAGTTGGAGCACGCAGCAGCAGTCGATCCGGGCGGAGTTTGCCTCGCTCGGGAGCCGCACGGACCGCGATGAGCTGCGTCTTGGACGGCGCGCCTTTGACCAGCAGACCTGGGATCAGCTGGGAGAGGCGGGCCTGTGGCAGATGATGGTGCCAAAGGACTATGGTGGCACCGGCGGCGGCACCGGGGCGGGCTGGTGGGATGTCACCGCCGCCCTTGAGGGGCTGGCCTCGACCATCCGCGCGCCGGGGCTGCTGCTGTCGGTGATCGCGCAGGCGGGTATGGCCTACGCGCTGGAGCTCTTTGGCACCCCGGCGCAGAAATCCGACTATTTCCGCCGCATCCTGCGCGGCGCGCTGAGCGCCACGGCCATCGCGGACCCCGACACCGGCACCGATGTCCGCGCCAGCTCCACCTACCTCAGCCCGCGCCCGAACGAGACCTTTGTGCTCAACGGGAAGAAATACAACATCGCCCATGCGCCGGTGGCGAATTTCACGCTGGTGGTCTGCAAGCTCGAAGGCCATGCCCGCGACGGCATCTCCCTGGTTCTGGTGGATCAGGACAGCAAGGGCGTCACCATCGGTGCCAAGGATCGCAAGCTTGGAAACCTCGATTTGCCGACAGGGGCGCTCTCGTTTGAGAACGTGCCGCTGCACTATGGGCATATTCTGGGGGTGCCGGGCGAAGGGCTGCGCAACCTTGTGCGGTTTGTCTCGCTGGGGCGGATCTATTACGGGCTGGTGGCGGCGACCCTGTGCGGCCCGATGCTTGCGGAGGCGCTGTCTTATGCCAAGGCCCGGCAGACCTTTGGCCAGCCCATCGTCGATCACCAGTATGTGCAGAAGAAACTGACCGATATGCGCATCGCGGCAGAGACCGCCAAATGGACCTCTTATGGGGCGTTGCACCAGTTGCTGAGCGGCGCGCCCGAGGCGGTGATGAGCTGCTCGATAGCCAAGCTCGCCGGAGCCAGCGCGATCACCGATGGGGCCGTGGACCTGCTGAAACTCTACGGCAGCCGGGGCTATCACGAGGGCGAGGTGTCCACGTTCCTGCGCGATGCGCTGGCCTTTTGCAGCGTTGGCGGCACCGAGGAAATGCATCGGCGCAACATCATGAACCAGATGATGCGAGAGGCCCGCCCGGCCAAGTCCAAGCCCGCCGCCCCGGCGCGGGATCTGGAAACCGCCTGAGCGCCGCCTTTATTGAATTGGAGACAATCATGTTAAAAGATTTCAACAGCTTGCGCTGTCTCGCGCATGGTGCTGCACTGGGCGCTGTACTGGGCGCTGTACTGGGCGCGATGCCGCTTGCGGCGGGTGCCGCAGAAGAGGCTATCCTGAGCGAGGCCCAGATCGACTGGGCCGCCGCAGAGGCCTCGGCGGTGGCAACCGCTACAGCAGAAGCCGCACTCACGGAGGCGTTTCTGGCCCTGCCCGCGAGCGCCGAGCCCACCGGTTTGCCGGTGATGCTCTTTGGGGCGGTGGCGGATCTGCCCGAGCCGGGCTTTGTCAGCCAGGGCAGCGCCTATGTGGCCTATTACGCGCAGGACGATATTCAGCTTTCGATCTCGGGGTCAAAGGCGGTGGTTCAGGCGGGGGATGCGCTGGTTCTGCACCATGCCCCAAGCGCGTGGGAAAGCATCGGAACGGGCGCGGATTACAGCCTCTCGCGTTTTGGCGCCTATTACACGCTGCGCATCACCTGTGACGCGCCCACCACCGATACCCGCTGCACCGAGCCGGATTATCTGACTGGTCTGGCGCAGAGCCTTTTTGTCGTGAAAGGACAAGCCAATGCGATGTAATGCGCTGACCGCGATGATGGTCCTGGGCCTCTCGGCTGGCCCGCTGCTGGCGGAGGGCCAGTTTCACGCCCCCGGCGATCTGATCGAGGGCACCGGTGAAGGTGTCACCAGCACCGTGGTGTTCTTTCCCGACATGCGCTTTCCCATGGAGCGTGGCCCGGCCTATGCCAATTCTCATGCGTTTTCGGTTGGCGGAGCAAAGGGGCCGGAGGGCGATTCCTGTGATGCGGCCAATTATGCCTACCCGTGGCGGGACAATTTCTGCGAATTTCGGCGCAGCGATATTCCGGTCTGTGGTGCCGGGGGGCACGGTGGGCAGGATCTGAGACCGGCGACATGTGAAAAGGGCGTGCATTGGACCGTCGCGGCCACCGATGGCGTGGTGTCGCATGTCGGCCGCTTTGCGGTGACGGTGCAGTCGCCAGAAGGGGCGCTGCATCGCTATGTGCATCTGGATATGGCGAGCGTGACGGTGAAGCCGCTGGACCGGGTGCGCCAGGGCGACCGCATCGGCACTGTCAGCAACAGCTGGCTTACGGAGATCCCGGTGCATCTGCACTATGACATCCGCCAGCCGGTTCAGATCGGCGATGCGGTGCATGCGCTGTTCCTGCCGCCCTACAGCAGCCTGGTGGCCGCCTATGAAAAGCTCGACTGAGCCGCAGGGCGGGCAGGGGGCGGGCTGCAGCTGGGTCTTTGCCTATGGCTCGCTGATCTGGGATCCGGGCTTTGTGCCCGCTGAACAGGTGGTGGCGCGGCTCGACGGCTGGCACCGGCGGTTCTGCCTGCGCTCCTTGCGTTATCGTGGCAGTTTCCAGGTGCCGGGTCTGGTGCTGGCGCTGGATGCGGGGCGCGCGTGCGAGGGGGTGGCGCTGGCCATTCCCCCCGCCGAGGAGGAAACGGTGCTGGCGGCGATCCGGGCGCGCGAGCTCTTTAACCCGGCCTATCGCGAGATCCGCGCACCGCTGACCCTGCAGGACGGGCGGGTGGTCGAGGCGCTCACCTATGTGGTGAACCGCGACCACGAACAATACGGCGACTTCACCCCCGACCAGCAGGCGCGGATGATCGCCACCGCCGCGGGCGAGCGCGGCCCCAATGTGGACTACCTCGTCAATACTGCCGAACACCTGAGCGCCCATGGCATTGCCGATCCGATGCTGGATCAGCTTGCGGATGCGGTGCGCAGTCTTCAGCGCGAACGGGCCTGAGCGGCCACTCCCACTGCGGCGATCTGCCGATCTCGCGCTTGGCCCTTCCTCGTCCCCCAACGAGGGAGGGCCGTTTGTCTGAAAAAGGCCAGAGGGTGGGCGCGCCATGCGGGGCGCTATTTGCTTTGCCGGGGCCTTACTTCAGGTAAATCGATTGGATTTCAGCGCGCCCGAGAGACACAGAATGGATGATGTTCATCATCAATGGGTTGGGTCTCTCATGAGTAAGAAAGCGCAGCATGCCAGCCCGTCCGGGATCGGGTTTTCCCTGGGAAAACCTCGTCTGGCGATCCCCGCGACGGTCTGGAAACTTCTTGTCATCCTTATGCTTGGGCTGCTGGCCTGGATCGGGGCGGAGCGGTATCTGGCGCCGGATCTCGCAGCGGTGGCGGCACTCGCGGTGGTTTGTCTTGGGTTCTGGGCCAGCGCGGTGATGCCGGAGTACTGGACGGCGCTGGCGTTCTTCCTGGTGTCGATGATCACCCAGATCGCTCCGCCGGAGACGGTGTTTTCGGGCTTTGAGACCTCGACCTTCTGGCTGCTTTTTGCCGGGCTGGTGCTGGGGGCGGCGATCAAGTTCACCGAGCTTGACGCGCAGGTGGCGCGGCTGCTGATGCGGTTGCCGTTTCGCAGCTATGGGGGCACGCTTGCGGGGATCGTGGCGGCCAGCGTGGTGCTGGCGTTTCTGGTGCCCTCGTCGATCGGGCGGATCATGATCCTGTTGCCGGTGGTCTCGGCGCTGGCGGCCGAGCTGGGATTCGAGACGCGGTCGAACGGGCGCACCGGGCTGCTGGTAGCGGCCTGTTTTGCGACGTTTGCGCCGGCCTTCACCATCCTGCCGGCCAATGCCCCCAATATGATCCTTGTGGGGATGAGCGAGGCGCAATACGGGCTCCGATTTTCCTACTTTGACTATCTCCTCTTGCATTTCCCGGTGCTTGGTCTGGTGAAATCGGGGGTGATTGTCGCGCTGGTGCTGCTGTTTTTTCCCGACAGGATGCCCGCGCGCCGCGATCTAGCCAGCGCCCCCGATACCCCCCTCTCCGTGCCGCAGATCCTGATGATCCTCATCCTCGGGCTTTGCCTCTTGTTGTGGCTGACGGACGCCTGGCACGGGGTGTCGCCTGCGTGGATCGGCCTAGCGGCGGCTCTGGTGTGCCTGTGGCCGAGCCTCCGGCTCACCAGCCCCAAATGCATCAACCAGGATCTGAGCTACGGGGCGCTGCTGTTTGTGGCCGGGATCATGGGGCTTGGGGCGCTGATCGGGCATGCCGGTCTGGGCGAGGCGCTGGTGGTGGCGGCGTCGGACTGGATCAATCTTGCGCCCGAGACGCCGCTTTGGAACCTGTCGGTGCTGACGGGGATGTCGACGCTGGTGGCCATGGCCACAAGCCTGCCCGGTGTGCCTGCGGTGATGACCCCGATGGCGGGCGATCTGGCGGCGGCGTCGGGGCTGTCGATCCCCACGGTGCTGATGACGCAGGTTTTGGCTTTTTCGAATGTTTTTCTGCCCTTTCAGGCGCCGCCGCTGGTGGTTGCCATCCAGGCAGGAAACCTCAATACCGGGGCCGTGGTGCGCTTTTGTCTGGCGCTGTTTGCCATCAGCCTGTGCCTGCTGGTGCCGCTGGATTTCCTCTGGTGGGCGCTTCTGGGGCAGATTTGACACGGTGCGATCTGCAGTTGGTCAGGCTTCGGATTTGCCGGGGTCTGACCTCGGGTGTTTCGATTTGTGCGCGGGGGTGCGGCGTTTCAAACTGAGCCGGGAACAGTGATTTTGAGAGGTGAGATTATGCCCCCCGTCTTTGGAAAAATGAAAACACTTATGGCCTGCACCGCGCTGGCCACCCTGAGTATTGCCCCCGCGCTGCAGGCAGAGCTGGCGTCTGACCTGCAGGATGGGATTACCCCCCTGATGACCGAGGCAAAATGGACCGGTGCAGAGCGTCAGCGCGCGCTTACGATCCTGCATCTGGCGATGTTTGACGCCGCCAATGCCACCCAGGGGGTCTATACGCCCTATGCCTATGACGGTGCGATTGACACCACCGCCTCGACCGAGGCGGCGGTGGCGCAGGCGGCGCTTTCGGTGATGGAGGCGCTCTTGCCCGCGCACGTCAAAGAGCTTGAGGCGCAGATGGCGGCGCATCTGGCCTCTGCCTCGGATCAGGCCAGCCTTCAGGCGGGACGCCGGATCGGGGCCGAGGCGGCCGCGGCGGTGCTGGCCGTGCGGGCCGAGGACGGCGCGGATTTCTCTCTGGACTATACGCCCGGCGCGCCCGAGGCAGGGATCTATCAGCCCACCTCGGAGCGGGCGATGGTGGCGCCCAAAATCAAGGATATGACGCCCTTTGTGCTGAGCTCGGCCACCCAGTTCCGGGTGCCACCGCCGCCAGCGCTCGAGAGCGCGCAGTATCAGCAGGGGCTGTTGGAGGTGGTCACACGCGGCGGCAAGGACAGTCCTGCCAGTGCCGAGGACATCGAGATCGCCAAACTCCACGCAGGGTCCGGCTCGGGCGCGTGGAACCAGCTGGCGCGCAGCTCTGCGCGGGCCTGCGCGCTGCCTCTTCTCGAGGAAACGCGCATGCTGGCGTTGTTGAATGTCGCCCTGAGCGATGCGTTGGTGGCCGGGTTCAACGCCAAGTACAGCTACGCGCTCTGGCGGCCTCAGACTGCCGTGGAGGCGTTGGGCAAAACCTACAACCACCCCGACCTGGAGCCGGGTCTGGTCTGGGAATCGCGCATTCCTGCGCCGATGCATCCCGAATACCCCTGTCAGCATTGCACCAGCGGCAGTGCAGCGCTTGAGGTGATGACCTCAGTCTTTGGCAGCGCGCCTTTCCCGATCCGCTTTGAGGGGGCCGCCAACATCAGCAAGTCGTACGACAGTCTGCAGCAGTTTGCCGAAGAGGAATCGGAATCGCGCCTGATTGGCGGCGTGCATTACCGGCGCTCGAACGCGGTGGGCGATATGCTGGGCTACCAGATCGGGCATCACGTCGCCGCAACCGCGCTACAACCCCTCAGCGCCGAGGCCGCCGCGCCCCGGACCTGTGCCGGGTTCGATAGCACGATGGTGTCCCAGTAAAGGGTGTGACGCGTATCGCGCCCGGCCCGCATTTTGATGGGTCGGGCGCATCTTCAAGAGGGGCTGACCAGGCGGCTGGCGCCTGTGAGCGAGAGAGAGGGTTCTCAGGATGTCTCCTGCACAGATTGTTTTTCGCGTGCTGCTGGTGGGCGTGGGTGCCACGGTGGTGATGGATCTCTGGGCCGTGCTGGCGGAGGCGCTGTTTGCGATTCCGCAGAGCAACTTTGCCCTGGTGGGGCGTTGGGTCG
>NZ_JBVFUL020000006.1:0-79758 GCF_055693725.2 Epibacterium sp. HA2-3
AGGTTGCATTAGCTGCAGGTGATACGAACGTCTGCAATGTACGCCGGTTCCATTCACCCACACCAACACACCAAAAGGGGAACCTTGATCCCACGGCTCCCCTTTCGGTCCAGATCGTCTATTCCTGCGCGTTCATCAAGCGACCAAGGAGAGCCCCGGACCCGCGTCCTGCGGCTGCTCACCGCTGTCGATGAACGGGATGATCGAGAAGGTCTGCCCGCCGCGCTGTTCTTCGTTCTGCACGGCGTTGACTCGCAAATCGCCGTCGGGCGTGTTGATCAGCAGCGACAGGTAGTCATTGCCCGTACGGCTACTCTTCGCCAACCAGGCCGAGCCAACGCGGATCGGCGTGCCGCGGGGAGAGCTGATCTCGATCCGGTAGTCGGGGTGGGTCTCCTCGGTCTTGTAGCTGTTCTCGATCAGCATGAACTCCAGATCGAACATCATGTTGGCGATGTAGCCGGTGAAGGCGTTGTCCGCGTCCATGGCGGTGAGCTCGCCTGAGATCGAGCCGGATTTCATCAGGCCATTCGAGACCAGCGGGATGATCTCGAACGCGCCGCTCTGGGCGGCGCGCGCCTCTTTCGTCTGCACCGCGTTGACCCGGAACGGGCCGAGGCCGACATCGATCTGCATCGAGATGTAGGGGTTGCCGCTGGTATTGCCGGTCTCGTTCCAGGCCGTGCCGATGCGCACCTTGCGGCCCGACTTGTTGATCGCCGTCACGTCGTAATCGGGGCTGCGCGCAGACATCTTCGGGCGGGTTTCAAGCTGGATGTCGATGTCGAAACGCGTCGAATGAATCATGCCGGTGTATTCAGCGGCGGCGTTCTCGACATTGCGGGTGAGGGTTCCTGCGAACATGGGATGGTTCCTTTCAGATTGGCCGGTGCCTGACGTTCTTGCCAGCGCATCCGGGATTGCTTTCTCGACCCCTTGAGAGATCACAAATCAGAAAGCCTGCTTTCCTTTCAGCCCCGCCCACGGGTCAGAGCTGCCGCCCGAGTAGGAATGCCGCCGCGCCTCCGGGTGCTACGCCCCTCCCCTGCCCGTCTGGTCTTGATTGGCTGCCCGGACTTTGTGCGGCGTCCTTCGGTCGCGCGACGAAGAACTCCACCTCTCTTCCGTTCAACCGGTGCCCGCCCCGGTCGGTCAGACCGATACAGCTATCATTCGGCAAATAGGTGATGAGGTACTGACCGAGCCGGTCCTTGTGCACAACGTAGCCGGTATTGACCCAATGCACGGTCTGACCGGCATCGACGGCCGCCTTGATGTCTTCGAGTGTAATGCGAACCTCCTTACGAAGAATGGTGGGTAAACGACGCAAGAAGCCCGATATTCCGACCGGGCTTCCATGCAGCATTCGTTTGGCAAACGACCGAGAACTGTCAGGCACCTTGCATGGCTTGCGTCGCGCGTGCCGCCATCCAATCCTTCAGGCCGAGAACCGTTCTGCCGGCTGCGACCTCGTAGGCCCAGGCGACCCTTGGATCGCCGCAGGGCTCGGAGCCGACGTGCCGGTCGCTATGGCCATTGGCCATCCATGGCTCGGGCTGGATCCGTCGCAGCCAGTCCGCCATGCTCGGGATGCGGCCTTGGCAGTCTTCACGGATATGCTGCTCGCCGATCCAGCGCACGGGAATGTCCCGACCTGCGCTATTGGTCAGGGTCAGACCGAAGACACGTTCAGCATCGAACAGACCTTGGGTATGGTGGCGCAAGGCCCGGTGCGTGAAAAGCGCGAGATGCTCTTTCGAGGCGTCAAACCAAACGTGGACGGCCTGATAGTCAGACGGCACCCCGCCGAATTTCCGGGCAGAGCTTTCGGCATGATGAAGCGGATGGGCCATCTCAAAGCCCCTCGTCATAGCTGTGCGAGCATTCGACATAGCGGTCGGCGTGATCGAGTGTGATGCTGTCTGCTGCAATGTCCCAGGTCAGCGAGCCGTAGCCGCCCTCGTTGTTCTCGAACCCCGGGTGATGGTGATAGGCGAGCGACCAGGCGAAATCACCGACCTCTGTCGCAAGCGCCTCCGACAGTTTGACCTCCGCGGGCTGCACCGTCACATCCTCGACATTGCCAGAATCGCCATAGCCTTCGTATTCGGCAGTGACCTCGCTGATACCAAGCGCGCGTAGTTGCGTAAGCAGCTCCCCTCGGGATGCCTTCAGGGTGGTTTCGCGCTCTGCGCGCCACTGAGCCGCCATTGCAGCATAGTCGATCTGGGGATTGGTCATGGGTCTGTCCTCTTATCTGAATTTGGGGGGACCGGGCCTGGCATTGGTCAGCGCGCGCCCGGAAAGCGCAGATCGGCCAAATCCCGATCCACGCCGCCCGACCGGAAGCTCACTTTGACTTTTCAGGCGGCTTGTTCTGACGTCATGGTGGCTTCCTGCCCCACGATCCGGGCCAGAATGCTTCCCGTGTCGATCCCGTCCCCATGCGGCAGGAACACCCGCAGCTGGAAGGCGATAATCTCAGTGAAACACCCCATTGCCTTGAGGCCGTCGATCATGCCCCGATCCGCGCCGCCCAGCTCGAGGCGCATCTCGCCTGCGACACGGCGACGGGTCAAGGTGAGACCCCGGCCCAGATCGACAGGCGCGGTGGTGCCGAGGGCGGCGGTCAACATCTCCTGCGGTGTTTGCGGGTCGGAGACGAGGAAGCGGGCGCGCAGCGCGGCCGCCCCTTCCTCACTCAGCGTCCGCCCGATCATGGCGGTCGCCCCGTCGGGCGTGACCCTGTAGATGCGTTCATTCGTGGTCGGAATGTCCTTCCAGATCGGCAACAGCAGCCCGGTGAGCAGGTAGAGCTTGGTCGTGGTGGTTTTTGGCAGGGCGGCAGCCTCGGCATCCCAAAGCCGTGCGAACTCCGGTTTGCCGATCTCTTCCCAAGCCGAGGACTCGAAGCGCATCTCTTCGAGATAGCTCGACCCGTTTGGCCTCACCGCCTTGCGCATGAGAGTGACGATGTCCTCGTCATACATTTGCATGGGCCGCGCCGAGATCAGCGCCGCGCGACCGGAGGCGCGATTGACCATCGGCAGCTTGTCGGGGTTGCGCGACAGGGCGTCATCCGCCGACAGCACGTGGACAGGGTCGGTAACCTCAAGTCCAATGATCCGTGTCACGGCACCGGATTTCGGGCAGGTCCAGAGATCCTCGGTGGAAACCTGTTCGATCCTTTCGCCGCGCAGGGTTTCCACGCCGAGATCGAGCGTGCCCGCGGCCCGTGCCCGCTCGGTCTGATCGGCAATCCGGCGCATGAACTCGGCAAAGAGCGCGTTCTGCATGTGGATCGGTAGCGCCAGCACCCGGTTCAGAAACCGCTGGATCGGCGGAAGCTCCTCAAGGAGCACCCCGTCTTTGTCGATCAGCCGCAGAGCGGTCCAGTCGGTGAAGCTCTCATAGCTCATCGCCTCAGCGCGCCCGGCGGCAAGATCGGCGTAATAGCCGCGCAAAGCCGCCCGCGCGATCGGGCTTTCAAGATTGTCCTCCTCGCGGAACATGCCCTGCGAGCCGGTCTCGCGCTGGCCCTTGGTTAGGGCCCCCAGCTGGTCGAGGCGCTTGGCGATCGTCGAGGTGAAGCGCTTCTCGCCATGCACATCGGAGGTACAGACCCGGAAGAAGGGCGCGCTGACCTGCGCTGAGCGATGCGTGCGGCCGAGCCCCTGGATGGCCGCATCGGCACGCCAGCCGGGCTCCAGAAGGTAGTGCCGGCGCCTCTTCTGGTTCTTCGCCGTTTGGGCCGCATGATAGGAGCGGCCCGTGCCACCCGCATCCGAGAAGATCAGGATATCCTTCTCGCCATCCATGAAGGCTTGGGTTTCGGATGAATTGCTGCTGGCGGCGCGCTTCTCTATGAAGAGATGGCTATCCTCGGCCTTGAGGGGCCGGATAGATCGGCCCGTGACCTCGGAGACAGCCTCGTCACCAAAGGCCCAGAGGATCTGATCGAGCGCCGAGGGGATCGGCGCCAGCGTCATCAACTCCATCATGGCCGCATCGCGCAGGTCGAGCGCCTCGCGCGAGACAACGAGCGCCCCAGTCTCATTCCGCAAAGGTTCTGCCACCATATTGCCGTCAATCTCCACGAGCTTTTGCGCATGGATCGGGAAAGCCTGTTTGAGGTAGCCGAGAACATAGTCGCGCGGCGTCAAGGCCCCCTCGACGAGCTCATCCTCCGGGTCCATCGTCTCAAGCCGACGTTTCAGCAGGCTCTCGCCTGTCGAAACCACCTGGATGACGCAGGCGTTGCCCGCCGCCAGATCATCCTCGATCGCGCGGATGATGGTCGGGGCCTTCATGCCCATCAGGAGATGGTTGAAGAAACGCTGCTTCGTGCTCTCGAAGCGGGACTTGGCCGAGGCGCGAGCGGCCGAGGCATTGGTCTCGCCAGAGGCGTCGTTGACGCCGGTCGCCGTCAGCGCGGCTTCGAGATTGTGGTGGATCGTCCGAAACGCACCCGCATAGGCGTCGTAGATCTCGATCTGGGCCGGGGTGAGCGCGTGTTCGAGCACGTCATACTCCACGCCGTCGAAGCTGAGGGCGCGGGCCGTGTAGAGCCCGAGCGTCTTGAGATCGCGGGCAACCACCTCCATGGCGGCGACACCGCCGGCTTCCATCGCAGAAACGAAGCTCTCGCGGCTTGGGAAGGGGTATTCGGGGCCCTGCCCCCAGAGCCCCAGCCGCGCGGCATAGGCGAGGTTGTGTACGCTCGTGGCCCCCGTGGCCGAGATGTAGAAGACGCGGGCGCGCGGGGCGGCCAGTTGCAGCCGCAGGCCAGCAAGGCCCTGCTGGGAGGGTTTGACCCCCCTGCCCTGCTCGGACCCTGCCGCGTTCTGCATGGCGTGGGCCTCATCAAAAGCGAGGACGCCCTCGAAGTCTTCGCCCATCCACTCAAAGATCTGGCTCAGCCGCGTGGTGCCGCATTTGCCGGCGGACCGCAGCGTGGCGTAGGTGACGAAGAGGATACCGTCACCCATCGGGATCGGCTGGTCCGGTTTCCATTTGGAGAGCGGCTGGATGTCGGCTGGCGAGCCGCCAAGATCGGTCCAGTCGCGGATCGCGTCCTCGATGAGTGTGGCGGATTTGGAGACCCAGATCGCCTTCCTGCGCCCGGAAAGCCAGTTCACGAGAATGAGCCCCGCGCATTCGCGGCCCTTGCCACAACCGGTGCCGTCGCCGAGGAAATAGCCGAGGCGATAAGCGCGTGCCTCCGGGTCGTCATCGGAGCGCGTCAGCTTGGTCTGGTCGTCATTGATGGTAAACCGACCGGGCAGATCACGCCCATGGGCATCATACGCCATGATGATGGTCTCGAGCTGCGCCTCGGAGAGATGTCCCTCCTCGATCAGCTTGCCGGGCAGACGCAGTTCCGCAGTGGCGTTGCCAGACGGCACCAGCGGGGCCACAGAGGCCATCGCGATGCTCTCGACCAACCGTGTGGGATGCTCCTGCGCACCCGCGATCTCGATCCGCTGCGGGCGGTAGCGCGCATAGATGTCCGAGACGGGCGTATTATCGCGTGGAGTCTCGAGGCTGGTAAAAGTGAGCGGGACAACCGCATTGGCCTGGGGCTTGGAAGCGGTGGCGGCAACGGTGGGGCGTTTGCGCGTGACAGCTGCTGGAACGGCCCTCGGCGCGAAAGAACGCGTGGCCACCGCCGAAGCCGGACGCGCCTCGGGCCGGGAAGTGGCTACGCCTTGGACAAAAGGAAGGGCTTCATCCAGGTCCCGAACAGTGGCGCGGATCATCTCGCCATCCTCCTGCACCTTGTCGAAGACCATGAGCTGGGTTTCGACAGAGGTGCCGAGTTTGCGATAGACCTGCCCCGGTATCGTCAACGCCAGTCGCGGCGTCAGGAGACCGCAGGCGCGGGACCAATGCGCGGCATCGCGCTCCGTGCTGAACCCCTGCGGCATGATCGCCACCAGCCGGCCACCGGGCGCGAGACGCTTGGCGGCCGCAATGAGATGCTTGGCGGCGATGTGTTTGTCGCGGGAGCGATCGACCGAGGAGGCGAAAGGCGGGTTCATCACCACGACGTCAGGCAGAACCGGCATCTGCAGCAGATCGTCGATATGCTCGCCGTCGTGACCCGTCACATCGCCACCAAAGACAGCCCGCAGGAGGCGCTGACGAAACGGGTCAATTTCATTGAGTAAAAGCGTGGCACCGGCCCGGGCGGCGAAAGCTGCCAGGGCACCGGTGCCAGCCGAGGGTTCCTGCACGGTCTCGCCCTTGCGGATCGCTGCCGCCCGCACCGTCAGGGCCGCGAATGCCAGCGATGTGGAAAACTGCTGCAGCCGGATCTGTTGCTCTGACCGGCGCGTTTCCGTCAGGAGACGTGACGCAAGGAGTTTTGCGGCGGAGTAATCATCCTCACTGTTGTCGCCACGTAGCAGCGCCTGCACAGCCGCCGCCTGCATCAGATCGTAGGCCATGCGCCAGTCCCACGCGCCGCTGGCATCGCTGCCAAGAAAGGTCTCGCGCATGATGCGCGCGAGCGCTGAACTGCGCAGGGGTTGGTAGTCGATCTCCGCGCCGATTTGCGCTAGCGCAGAGGCGAGATCAGCGTCGGAGATTGGGAAAGGCGGGTTTGCCGGATTGGGCTTGGTCATGGGGAGTTCCTTTGGATCAGGGTCTGAGTTCCAAAGGACAAAAAGCCCGCTTTCGCTTTTCAGGGTGACGGGATCAGACCGCGCTGACTTCCAAGGCTTGGTCAGGACTTGGGTTCGACCTGCCGCTTCGCATCAATCAAAGCCTGCGCGGCCTGCATTACCTGAACCTGTGAAGTTCCACCGCGTGCATCCTCATGCGCGGTCTGTACCTGCGCGCGAAACCACGCGTTATACGAATTGACATCAGCCGCCACGGAAATGCTCCTCGAGACCGAGGTGCGGCTATTCCTTACCCGTTGGGTCCATTGCGCTTTCTCCGACTATGCTATGGGTCGATGCTACATCACCCACAGTGGTGCCGTAAACGGCAAGGCCGTAAGGTTCACAGCTAACCGGGCCACTTACCGATCAGGCACCGCTTCAAGGGACATTTCGAACCGCTCGTGCGCCGCCGCAGCTTCTTTCAAGAGCGCTTCGAAATTGTCAGGTGGATTTCCATCTTCCAGCATCCCTTTGAACGTCGCATAGGCATCCGTCTTGCTGCCGTAGGCGCGCAGGGTCTTATCGTCGTTCACCCAGGCCACCACGATGACCTTGGCATCGCTGTTGAAGCGGTAGAACAACCGATACTGCTGGAAGAATTTCGCCCGGAACCAGTGCTTGCGGTGATCCCCGAGCGTGCTGCCTTGCCGGTAGGCGGCGGCACCCGGATCTGCCGGTATGGCCTCGGTGACCAGCTTGAAGATGGCGGCCAGCCGTTTCGTCGGGTTTTTCTTGCGCCATGTCTTTGGATCGCGTGCCTTACGCGCTTCAACTTCCTCGATCAGCCCTTCGAGCTGGTCCAGAAAGAGCGGATGCGCATAAATTGACCATCCGTTTACGGCAAGGGGCGCCCCTGCGGGCACGCTATCGCCGCTCATTCATCCTCGGGCGATAGCGGCGCATCCAGATCGACGTCAACGTCTCCGACCAGTGCTGCAAGACGGTCATGCAAAGCCCCATCGAACGCCCGAATGCGGTCCGGATGCGCCTTGATATCTGCCTCGACAAAATCGAGAAAGGCGCCGAGCGCGGGATCATCCTCTTCGGCGCGCACGGGCTCGATATAGACCCTGCCACTCGGCTCGGTGCAGTAGCGAATCTGGTCGCCCTTGCCCAGCTTGAGCTGCTTTCGCACACCTGCCGGCACGGTTGTCTGATACCGATCAGTGAGCTTCGAGACATCTTGTGTGAGCACTGTCATGGCAGTCTCCTGAAAGAAAAGGGTCTTTGCTTCCTGCGATAGGTAATGCATTTGCATTGCCTTGTCAAGGCAAGCCGCAGGATCTGCTGTCGCCGGCAGGTCGATGAACCGTCCGGCGCAGCACCTATTCTCGCCCCGCGAAATACTCCGCCAGCACCGGGCTAGCAGCACCTTTCGCGGAGCTGAGCAGCTCCGAACCCGCAAGCGAGGCTTTCGACAGGCGCACGAGACCGCCGGTTTCCTCGATGCGGTAGCAGCGGCGATTTTGCCGCCCCCGTCTGTAGTGGGTCGCAGTGACGATCTGGCAGGTGCTGCCATCGGTGAGCGTCACGGGCGTGGCGAGCCTGATCTTGTCGCCTTCCTCGTAGTCCGGGATTGCAGCCCAATTCCGGCAGCGCTGACGCCAGTCCTGCGCGTAGCTGTCCGGGTCTTTCAGGTCGGAGAGGAGCTCGATCAGCCCAAGGGGAGCCCGCGACTCGTTCGGGCCCGCGCTTTCCTCCATGTCCTTGTAGCCCCAGCAGCCGTCATCGTATCGGGTGAGGAAAACGGCACCGAAGGTGATCGAGCCATCCAGATCGGTCACATAGGTCGCGTCCTCGACAGCGGTGCCGTCGAGACTGGTGACCCTTCCCGCCGCATACCAGGTCGAGCCGACCTTGCAGGCTTTGACCAGTTCGGTTTTGCGCGTGTCGCCCTCGAAAGTGCAGAGCCGCGCAATCTCCGCCTTCTCATCCGCGTAGGATTTGACACGACCGTCGGTGTAGAACAGCCATCCCATCAGGCAGCCCTCCGGCCATCGAGGTCCATCAGCGCATCGAGCGGCACGCGGTAGGGCTGCATCGCGTCGAAATCCTCGCAATTTCCACAGTTCTGCACGATCGCGAAGGTGTCGCAGGCATCCTTGAGGATAACCCGGAACGTGCCGCCGAGGCCCGATGGCACTTCGTAGGTCCCGCCGATGAGATAATCCGAGGCCCGGCGCACGAAGACGCGGATGCTGTGACCATCGGTGGCGAGCCGGATCGCCCCCTGCCCCCGGTCGATCAGCACCTGCACATCGTCGAGAATGTCCGTGTAGAACTGGCCGGTCAGATCGCGAAAAGCCATGCGGCGCTGCGCCATCCAGTCGGTGTCCCGGAACGGGTTCATGCCGTCGGCGAAAGCAAAGGAAGGATCGGCCTGCTCGGTGGTGACGATGCGGGTGGTCGTGCCATCGATGCCATTCGAGCGCAGATGCACGCCATTGCCGACGATGAGGATCAGGGCCGGCCTGTCCACGGGCCCGTTCCAGTTCGGCAGGAAGGTTTTGCAGGCGCGCGCATGTGCGATTTGCGCCGCAGCGGCTGAGGCAGAGAACTTGAGAATAGCCATGGGGATGTCTTTCGGTTGGGTGTGGGAAGATCGACCCGCGCGGGCGGCATGGCTCGCGCGGGTCGCGTGAGGACTCAGGCCGCTTGCGCGACTTCGCTGTCAGGCTCCGGAGCTTCCGCGGCGGGCGCCATCTCGTCACAGACGACACCGGCGGTCTGCATCATCGGCGGGCACCAGGCGGCCACGGCGGCACGCTGTGCGTCGGTGAGCGTGGCGAAGGGCTCGGCGAAGAGCTTGTCACAAAAGGCGACGATCTCCTTCTTGCTCGACGAGGCCAGCGTCACCGCCTCCTGGGCGAGACCCAGATCCTCGCCGAGGATCTTCAGGAGCCAGGCCTTCTTGAAGCGGTTGAAGAGCGCCGCATTCGGCGTCCAGTGGGCGCGGATGTCGGGCATGATCTCGATCTCGAACGCATGCATCAGGCTGTCGCGCTGACGGTCCCGCGCGAAGCAGGACTGCGTGGTGCTGGCCGTCGCATAGGCCACGAGCTTGGCCTTCTCCCCTGCATCGAGCGCGCGAAACGCCGAGAACTGATCGGCGGGCGGGCGGGTATCATCGAGCCACGAGAGGTCCAGCACATCATGCGCCGCGGCCACCTGCTCGAGGGAGGTCTCGTCGATCTCGTCCATTTTGGCGTGGTTGCGGTATTCCTTGCGGGCATCGATCTTGATCGCCTGCGTGACGCTCATGCCAGTTCCGAGGACGTCGGTCACCAACTTGAAGAGCGTCAAATCGAGCGTGGCCTCGGGATTCAGAGCCATCGCGGCGCCTAAGGCCATAGCCCGCTCGGTCTTGAGGTCCTCGGCCAATGAGGCCGGATAGGTTATTTCCCCCACGTCCGGGGCCTCCTCCCCGGTCGGGTTGGCCGAGGAGCCGCGCGCGCCCTCCCCTTTGACGGTGTCCTCGGGGCGCACGAGGCCCACATGGAGCGTCACCTGACCACCCTGCCACGACGCAATCACCCCTGCCCGCGCCAGATCCTCGGCGCTATAGGCCTCCTGCAGATCGCGAGCTTCCTCCTCCAGAGTGTCCACGCGGTCGTAGAGTGCATTGTAGGCATCGTCTTCGAGCCCCTCATCCTCCATTTCGAGCTGTAGTTGCTCAAACTCGGCGGTGATTTCGTCGATGCGCTTTTGTGCGGCCTCATCTGGCTCGATCGGGCCGGGATAGACGCGGCCGTAGTCCGCCATGGTCGCGTAATCGTAGCGGACCATCGCATCGGCCCAGGCAAAGCCCAGCTTCATACGGGCCTCTTCGGCGGCGGCGGTCAGTTTCTCGAGCAGGATGGTCTCGACCAGCGCCGCATCCTCGAGCACGGAATGCTCTTCCAGAAGGTCAGCCGCAACGGCGCCGCCCCGCGCCTCGTAGTCCGCGCGCACAAAGGCCCCAATATCATCGCTGACCTGCACGCCGCGGGATTTGAGGGCCTGACGGACGGTGTAGGCCTGCAGATAGCCGCCGTCTTTCGTGAGCGCTTCATAGACCTCGCGCTGCGCCTCCTGGCTCGGATGCTCGGCGAAGGCCTTCATCGTATCGAGTGTGATCGTCTTGGCCCGAGCTGCTGCGCGAATGTCGGGGTGGATCAAGCCATAGCGCAACCGGCCTTTGACGGCAGCGACCGTGGTACCAAAGGTCCTTGCGATCGTCTCGGGCGTCTGGCCGTCGACCTCCATCATCCGCGCGAAAGCCTCGAACTCGTCAATGGCGTTCATCGGCGCTTGCGTGATGTTCTCGGCGAGCGACAGCACCGTGGTGATGTCGCAATCCGCCGGCACGAGGCGGCAGTCCACCTTGGTCTTCGCCGAGAAGCCCTTCGCGGCCTTGTCCGCGACCAGCTCCTTCAGCGCGGCATGGCGCCGGCCACCGGCGAGGACGGCGTATTTCCCGTCAAGCTTCTGGACCAGGAGCGGCTGCAGCAGGCCCAGTACGGCGATGCTGGCCTTCAGATGCGCGATGTTCTCGAGGTCATAGGTTTCCGGCGAGTAGCTGCGCACATTGGCTGGATGGGCAGTCAGATCGCCAATGGCGACAGAAACGGGTTTGAAACTTGCAGTCATGGGATATCCTTCTCGATGGATTTGGAGCGGCCCGCGCATTCAGATGCGCGGTCAATCCCCAAGGGAGGGGATTACAACGACAAAAGGCCCACTCTCCCTTTGCGGGGCAGCGGGCCTTCATTGGCTGCGATGTCAGGAGGAGGTGTGCCCTCCCCTTCTACCAGTCGCGCGCCAGCATGATGCTCAGCACGCGCATGGTGGTCGCGGGATTGTCCGGGGCCTCGGCACCGTAGCGGAAATCGGAATCCGCCTCATAGAGGTCGATCTTCCAGAACACGGTCTCGCCCCGGATCTCGACCGCCCCGAAATCGTGCCAGCCTTCAGGGTCATTCTCAGGCTCGAACATGGCAAACTCACCAGTTGCCTTCACCGCCTCGGCCATGAAGCCGTCGCCAGCCTCCATAAGCGAGCGGGTGACATACATCCGGCCCTGTATGGGCTGCACCGGCGGCACCCCGAGGCATGCGAGCTTGCGAAACGCGTCGTTCTGCGCTGCGATCACACTCGGATCCGGGCGGTCTGTCTGGGGTTGTGCGGTGATGGTCATAGGGCTCTCCTTTGAGGAGTTGAAACACCCTTCCCAAAGCCTGCTTTGTCTTTTCCGCTTGGCAGAAGACCCCCACCAAAACCCGCGCGGGCAAAACAGTTCCGACAGTCCGCTCAGCGGGACAATGCTGCCTTGCGATTTGGGGCACCAGATCTGATACTCAGTCGAGCAGACTGAGGAAATCAACGAAATGGCCCCCCCCCGTTCGGCTCTGTTGCACAAATCGATTGAGGGATTCATCTATTGAAACCAGCGTGATAGCTGGGATGCATGAGCAGACCTACGCCCCCGACCTACAGGACCAAGAACTAGCCAGCCTACAATAAAGCGCTCAAGCGCCGTGGCTCGCTGATGATCTGGTTCGATCCCGAGATGTGCTGGGATGCCGCGCCGACAGGCAGGCGTGGCCGACAACAAACCTACAGCGATGCCGCCATCCAGACATGCCTTTCCATGAAAGTGCTGTTCGGCATGGCCTTGCGGCAGACGACGGGCTTCGTCGAGAGCCTGTTGCGCCTGGTCGGCCTCGACTGGACGGTGCCCGACTTCAGCACGCTGAGCCGCCGCCAGAAGACGCTGGCCGTGAACATCCCGTATCGTGGCTCGAAGGGGCCGCTGCACCTGTTGATCAACAGCACAGGGATAAAGGTCGAGGGTGAAGGCGAGTGGCACGCCCGCAAGCACGGGGGGCCGAAACGGCGCGTCTGGCGCAAGATCCATCTCGGAATTGATGAGGAGACACTGGAGGTCCGCGCTGTCGAGATCACCGGAAGTCACATCGGCGACGCACCTGTGCTACCCGACCTGCTCAGCCAGATCCCGATGAACGAAGAGATCGGGATCATCACCGCCGACGGCGCCTACGACACTCGAAAATGCCATGACGCCATCGCCGACCGCGACGCTCATGCCGTCATCCCGCCCCGCAAGAACGCCAAGCCATGGAAGACCATTACCGCTGGAGCCCTGGCTCGCAACGAGGCCCTGCGAGCATCGAAGTATCTGGGCCGTGCGCTGTGGCGACGTTGGAGTGGATACCACCGCCGGAGCCGCGTCGAGATTTGAGGAGCGTCAGAAAATGATCTGGGGGATCATTTTCCCGACGAAAGGATGCATTGCGTGAAACTGCTGGGCCAGCGGCTAATGGCACGGGACTTCGACCGCCAGGTCGCAGAACTCCAGGTCCGGATCGCCGTTCTGAACGGCTACACCGCGCTCGGCATACCCATCACAGAACCTGCGGGATAAGTCTGTCCGGGGAAAGAGGAACCTTGGCAATCACCTGTTTTGTGCAACAGAGCCCTGAAGGGGCCGCGGATCGTTGGCGATCCTGGCCCCGAGGGCTTCGACCATGTCGATTTAGGTGGTCAGCGACACGGACCTGCCGGGGCCCCAGGGTTCAGGGTCGACTGATCCGTCCCGCGTCACCCGCGGCAGGTTGGCGAAGGCAATGACATCCGTGACGGGTCGGATATCGATGAACGGGGTCCCTCGTGCGACCGCAAGAGTAGCCAAGGGAAAGCGCTCGATTGGCGCGAAACTCGACACGGTGGTCCAACCGAGATGGATGAATGTCCCGCCCTCTCCGCAGATGACATGCGCGTTTGGCAATGATGCGGCCTGCTTCAAATACCCGAGATCACGCAGGACAGTTTCCCGCTCGCGCCGCTGTGCCTGCCCCGTCTGGCCGGCTCAGCGTAGTTCCTTGTGTCGCCCCCACGAGGCAGCGATCGCGCGCAATACGCGCAAGACACCTGTTTGCATGAGAATGCCCTTCATCAGGAACGGCAGACCGGAATCCGGCCCGGTCCCACCTGAGGGACCCCAAAGACCCTCATCCGTCAGTCACGAAACTCGAAGAACGCTTTCTCTTTTTCCGGCCCCTTTGGGCACACAACAAAACCGAAAAGCCCGGCGCATCTGCCGAAGCCATTGATTTCATGCAGCAATTCTAGATCGGCAACGCATATCGGCAAAACCTTGCTTGAAATTACGAAATGTGTTTATTTTTCAACCACTTTGCAAATATGGAAGATCGGCAAAATGCTGGAAACACCCGCCAGGATCGAACCCTGCTTCTTCGAGGAGCATACTCCTACAGAACTGGCAGACCTTTCGGTCGACATCCAGAGGGAAGCCACCGGGCTGGGACAAGGGTTGCATCCTGACAGCGCAGCCGAACTTGCCGATCTCGTCCGTGTGATGAACTGCTACTACTCCAACCTGATCGAAGGACACAACACGCGCCCCCGCGACATCGAAAGGGCGCTGGCCGGTGCCGAGCTTGAGGAAGAAACCCGCCCTCTCGCCCTTGAGGCCCGGGCGCACGTCATCGTTCAACGGGCCATCGATGAGATGCATCGTATAGGCACCCTGCCCCGCCCCACATCCGTCGAATTTCTGACTTGGGTCCATAAGAGCTTCTACGACGAGATGCCTGACGAGTTTCGGGTCATCGAGCATTCTGACGGCACACACGAGCCCATTGTTCCGGGACGCATGCGCCAGGATGACGATCGGGAAGTTGCGGTCGGGCGCCACCTACCTCCTTCATCGGCGCGCGTTGCGGCATTCATGGACCATTTCGACAAACGGTTTCAGATTGCGGCGCGGTCTTCGAGCGGACGGATTATCGCGATCGCCTCTGCACATCACCGGCTCAACTACATCCACCCTTTCCCGGATGGTAACGGCCGTGTCAGCAGACTGATGTCTCATGCCATGGCCCTCACAGCGGGGATCGGTGGCCAGGGGCTATGGTCCGTATCGCGAGGGCTGGCCCGCGGACTGATCGATCGGGGCGAGTACAAACGGATGATGGATCTGGCCGACAGTCCTCGCCGCGGAGACCGCGACGGGCGTGGGAACCTGTCAGAAGCGGCACTGAGGACGTTCAGTGAATGGTTCCTAAAGGTGACGCTCGACCAGATCACCTTCTCAGCAAGATTGTTCGATCTCGGCGGATTGGACCAACGGTATCGTCGTCTTGTTGCAGATACCATCGATGACAAGCGAGCACCGGAACTAGTCTCGGCGGTTCTTCGGCATGGCGCATTGGAACGAGGCGACGCGCAGATAGTGCTAAAGACGTCCGAGCGTACTGCCCGCAACACGCTGAGTAAACTGACCGCCGCCGGATACCTGACTTCTGCCTCGCCGAAAACGCCAGTTCGGTTGGCGTTTCCGTTGGATTATCGAGAGCGGCTCTTTCCAAACCTCTTTGGAGATGGTGACCTCCCACAATAACGCTAGGGATTTAAGGTGTAATGCCTGGCCGCCCATTTCTTCCATTGGCGTCGAGATTTCCATCAAGGTTCGCTCGTGCGTTACTTGTCCACCGCGGTGGACATCTGCTGGTCTGAGATTAATTGAAGAACCACCACGCGCCGCCAGGTGCGTTTGGACAGTTGTGGTTCTCATAAGCGCTGCTTCCCGTTCGAAGTCCACCGCGGTGGACATTAGACGGTTTGCTCATTGGTTTCGGACAGTCGCTTGATCAAAGCTAATGGATCAAATTGGTTTTGCCTTTGACCCAGGGTGATACTGTGAAAATACGCCCCAAAATCCCTGATGCGTTGTCCAAGTTGTAGCATGATAAAGATCGCGCATGACGCTTTCTGAGCTCCTATGGCATTTTTGGCTTTCTCGAAAGTTTCTGGGTGAATGCCCATCATGGGTGCAAGTGTTCGAGCATGGTTTTCAATGTCCAACCAGTTTCTAAGTCTCTCTGTGGAGAACGATGTCGCCTGATCGCAGACTGAGGTCAGCAAGTCTGGTTTCAGGGCCTCATCGGCTATGTTGCTATCTAAATCTTTTTTTTCTTCTTCAGACTTAGATTGATGCCGGACAGTTTGTCCGTCATTGGCGGGCAATTCCATAGTTTCAGGCGGGTCATCCTGGGTAGACAAACTTTGGCATTCTGCATCTGTATTGGCGAGCAGAGCGTGGTATTCGGGGAGGCTCAGCTTCCTGCGTAGAGCTTTCCGTGCGTGGTTGATGAATGCGTTGCTAGGATCGTGCTCTTCCAAATGGGCGAGCTTTGTAAGGATCTGTTTGCGGACAAATATCCGATCTCGCCGGTTATTCTCGATCTCTTGCGCGATGGCTATAAGCTCGCTCGCACGTTGGAGCAGGGGGGTGAGAGACAATCCATAACTGATGCACTCCCCGCCGGATGAGCGAACGCGGTAGCGCTTTCGGTTCGAGCTGTCATTGCGCTTGATGAACCCGAGTTCAACGAAGCGGTTGATGTGCCTCCGGAGTGTCCGTTCGTCGATTCCGCCAACGCGCTGGCAAAGTGAATTGTTAGACGCAAAAACCGTTTCGCCATGGCCAGGTTTCAGAAAACTGAGCATGGCTTGAAGTGTCTGTATGTGGCCAGGACGTAGACCAAACACGCTGCGTGCATCTCTCAGGGCTCTGAAGATGGTCCAGATGTCGGTTTCAGATGGGGGAAATGAGCCGCGGGTTGCATCAGCACCTGCGGCTTCGATCGAGAGTTTTGTAAATGCCATGGTTTGTTCACGACGACCGTTTGGCCCACAACTTCCCCGTCTCTTTCCTCGCATTTTCGGGGAAAAAGGCAAAAAATATCAGTCCACCGAATCGGTGACTCTTGACCGGTATGCTGGAGGTTGCTACACCAAAGATGCTAATCAGATGATGAGGGCTCTCCAGGGGAAACTTTGGGGGGCTCTTTTCTTTCGGGTCTTCGCTTTTCTCCTCTGCTCGTGTTTCTCTGTGTGGCCTGGGTTAGGACCCAAAGCCTCTCTCATTCCGCCACTGTACGAAGAGTTGCGAAAGCGTAACTTCAGCGTGTTCTTCGAGCCATTGGCCGAATTCTGGATTGTCCTTCTTGGTAACCTTGAGAGTGATCGCCTTATCATCGATCGTCAGCGTGCCCAATGAACTGCCGTTCTCATCATTGATGACCGAAGTCAGCCCGCGATTGGGCGACTTCTTGTCGCTACGTGCTTTGCTCGAGCAAGCCGAATAGACCGCTTGGAACTTTTCGGAACTAGGAGTGTCGTCGGGCAGGGCGGCGAGCGCCTCTTTGGCGATGTCCACCAAATCTACCTTCACCGATAAGGCAGCTAGCTCACCCCACTGCCGTCGTCCGATTCCATGTGCTGGCCCGATGAGTTGAACAAGACCGTCTGGCAGTTGTTCTATGACGACCCTGTGGTTGGATACGCCTTGCCGGGTCAGACCTAGAGCATCTTGAATGACACCGGGTTTGTACCCGGATTCTTGCATCTCTTTGATAAAAATAGACTTTTCTATAAAAGACGGATCAAGCCTGAGGTTGTTCTCCTGGCCTTGAGCGATCAGAGATGCGTCATCGTCCAAGGTTCGAACAATTGCCTTGACCGTTCCACCGACCTTACGGATCGCCGCAAGCCTGCGGCGGCCGTAGATGATGCGGTATCTGTCCGGTTGGGCTGATGGACGGACCATGATGGGCACTTGTTGGCCATGCTTGCGAATGCTCTCGGCCAACTCATCGATACTGGAATCTTCCAGCACCAACCGATCGCGCAGCCCATCCATGTCAATCTGATCGGGTTCGATATCGCGAATCGAGTTTGCTGTGATCTCGCGCAAAGAGTCGCGCAGTCCTCCAACAGATCCCGGCAGCTTTGCCGCTCTTGGCGGGGTAGGGGAGGGGGCTGCGCTCTCCGTCTCATCCTTGGGGGGCTGGTTGAAGATGTTTCGGGCCATCAGCGACGCCCCCATGCCATTTGTATCGTCTGCTCCAGCTCATCGCCAACGCCGTTCACGCTGGTCAGGGCGCGATCAATTGTCTTTCTGATGAACTGGCTTGGATCGACTTCGTAGACGGTCTGCTGGGTCATCCCCGCGTCGGAGATCGCCGTAGACTTCAGCATCGGCTCTGTCATGACCTGACCTGCCAGAATTGATCTCAGGTAGCCTGCCATTTGGGTCTGCGGACCGTCCGACGGTTCATATCTGGTAATCAGGAACTTGACAAAATCCCATGTGACACGCCGACCGATGGCTTCTTCCACGGCCTTGACCGTTTCTGAAGCAAGCTTCAGGAATTGGCTCATGGATGCGATGTCAAGCATGCCAGGTACCACGGTAACCAAAAGCCCCGTCGAGGCTGCCAGCGCAGTCAGGGTTAGAAACCCAAGCTGAGGCGGGCAGTCGATCAGGACGATGTCGTAGTTTGCCTCAACCTCTTCAAGCGCCAAGGCGAGGCGCTCTGCAAAAATGGGTTGTGCGCGACGGGCGAGAGCGTTCGCGGTCTCAGTTTCGTACTCCGAGAGCATCAAACCGGCGGGCACCATGTCGAGCTTATGGAAGTAGGTCTTTTGGATGACGTTCGAGAGAGGAACTTGGTCCTCATATCTCAAAGCATCATAGATTGTGCCGCCATCGGCGAACTCAAGCTCGGGCCGAAAGCCGAAAAACGTGGTCAAACTTGCTTGCGGATCGAGGTCTAGGACCAGCACGCGGTAGCCGCGCAGGGCATACCTTTGCGCAAGATGAATCGTTGCAGTAGTCTTTGATGAACCGCCTTTGAAGTTGACGACGGATATCACCTGGAGACGATCGCCATCACGTCGACCTGGGCGGTAGCTTTCTGCGTTCTTTCCAGTGCGTCCAAGAACATCGCGCAACTCATCAATCTCTTGGGCTGTGTAGAACCGGTGTCCGCGGTTGTCTGTATGCACTTCCGGGAAGCTGCCGTCCTTGTGCCGGTTGCGCAGGTTAGATGTGCTTACGCGCAGGAGGCCGGCAACTTCGGTGGAACTGAAGCGGCGTAGGGACTTTCGTTCTTCGGGTTCGAAAGCGATCTTCATCTGGCGATCCAAAGACTCAGCCAGATTGTCGGCAAATGCTCCGATATCGGAAGAGCCTATGCCTTGCGTGTATCCAATGTTACGATCATTCATTTCCTGCCGCCCACTCTCGGCCTCTGTTGAGGCTCTTAGTCATTCTGACGGTGTCCAGCGTGTCTGACGCGTTTTGCCGTCAGAATGGGAATGCCACGATCCAGTGAGTCCGGCAAGAAGAATCTAAATGTAGTGTGAAAGTTATCCACAACACCTATAGATGTTGCTGAGTGAAAAACTCAGCAAGTCGTTGATATAGATATATTAAATGCAGATATAACCGGATCGAGCCGCTACTCTGTTGAGTTGGCACAATAGCAGCTAAACTCAAGTAATTAATGGCACTTTCTGCCTCCTGCGGAGTTTTCTCTCGGTTGAATTTTTTTGGATTCGGGTCAGAAGCTACATCTGATCTTAGCTCGATTCGTACGGCATCAGGCCAAGTCGTTCCGACCGCTCCAACAGCATTTTCACCAAAGACGGCTGCCATCTCGTTCGGCTACGAGGCGTGCGTTCCCGCATGGATTCCAGCCGGTCACAGATCGCCTCAAGCGTGATGTCAGGGTCCGCGCCCTTGATGCCAGCGACAATCGCGGGCAGGCGGTCGTCGGTTTCGCGTCGTCCAGCGCGACCAAGCACTTCATTGGGCAGAAACCCGTCGCGCACATAGGCTTTCACTGCGCGCAGAAGGCGGCTTTGCGTCCAGTGGCGATCGTAGGGCAGGGGACCATTGATGATCCGAAGCACATCTTTCCATGCCATATCGGGTCGAAGTCGTCGGACATGTGGCACCCAGTCCTGAGCCGTCTCGTTCAGCGGCTACATGTAGCCGTCTTGCCGCGCGAGTCGCACCTTGCGTAGTGCCCCTGAATCGCGGGCGCGCAGGTCCGGGTTTCCGCCGACCCGGCCCTTAGTACGGGCACTTGCCAGCCCCGCCTTGGTACGTTCGCGGATCAGCGCCCGCTCAAACTCGGCCGCGGTGCCCAGAACCTGCAGCGTGAACTTGCCTTGCGGGGATCCGGTGTCGATCGGATCCTGAATGGAACGAAAAAACGCCCCCTTGGCCTCCAGCCGTTCGATCACCTCCAGCAGATGTGACAGAGACCGCGCAAGCCGGTCAATCCGAACGACAACCAGCGTGTCGCCCTTGCTGATGCGCTCCAGCAAGCGGGCAAGCACCGGTCGCGCACGATTGCCGCCTAAGGCGTGTTCTTCATGGATTTCGACACATCCCGCAGTTTGCAAGGCCTCAGACTGAGGCAGGGGGGTCTGATCCTCGGTTGAAACGCGCGCGAAGCCTATCAATGGCATCAAAACAGGCCTTCTGCAGTTCCTATACCGCCAATAAACGACCCATTGGAAAGAACGTATTATGAACACGAAGCCTCGCCTGATTGGCGAACCGATCATGCGCATCCTCTGCGAGACATCTGAAAATCTGATCGGCTACGTTTACCAATTGAACAATGGCGGCGTGCAGCCTGCTTGGTTCGACGGCGCGATAGCGGACGTTCGCTATGAACCATTCACTCAAGCGCCGGAACAAAACCCTGTCGATCCGAAGCCCCCCGGACCGCGTCAGCAAGATCTGACGCACCTTGAAAGGGTCTAGTTTAAGGCCTCGCGTCGGTTTGTGGGGCATCCCATCCCGCAGGTCTTTTGAGTGATAGAGTTGACTTCTATGCCTCAGAAGTGATCGAGATGTGAGTTATAGAAAGGATGTCTATAACTCGTGGCTAGGAACTGGACGCTGCCCGATTGGCCGGATTTCCGGTATGATGCCCACGCTCTGGAGCCGTTTGAGCAGACGTTTCTGCTGTCGTCAGGAGAAATCCTCGGCGCGGTCCATCATGTCAGCCAGCCGGAGCGCGAGCAAATCCACATCGAGCTGCTCAGCGAGGAAGCGATGCAGACGAGTGCCATCGAGGGTGAAATCCTCGACCGGCTCAGTGTCCAGTCTTCGTTGCGCCGCCATCTGGGTCTCGATCCGGCCAGCTACCCTGCCAAACCGCGCGAACAGGACGTCGCGGAAATGATGGTCGACGTATATTCCAGTTTTGCAGAGCCGTTAACCCATGAGACGCTATACCGCTGGCATCGGATGCTACTGTCCCATGACCGTCGGTTGGAAACCATCGGCGCCTAACAACCACACGCCGAGGATATGCAAATCGTTTCCGGCCGCCTTGACCGACCCACGATCCATTGCGAAGCGCCGCCTTCAGAGCGGGTCATGCCTGAGATGGAGCGATACACGGATTGGTTCAACAAGACCGTGCCGGGGGGAGCAGAGCCGCTTTCAGCGCTGACGCGCGCAGGGCTAAGCCAACTCTATTTCGAGAGCATTCACCCATTCGAAGACGGCAACGGCCGCTTGGGTCGCGCACTCGCTAAAAAGTCGCTGGCGCAGAACATTGGCCAGCCGACCTTCATCTCGCTCGCCGCCTCCATCGAGAAGGAGCGCAAGGTGTACTACGACAAGCTCGAGCAGCATCAAAAAACGCTGGACGTGACGGATTGGCTTGTCTGGTTCGCAGAAGTTGTCTTGACGGCCCAACAGGCAACACTCGACCGCGTCGACTTCTTCATCAACAAAGCGCACTTCTACGATCGGTACAGAGACCAATTGAACAAACGACAGGCCAAGGCCATCGCTCGCGTGTTTCGGGAAGGCCCCGGCGGGTTCGAAGGCGGCCTCAGCGCCGACAACTACCTCAAGATCACCGGAACATCACGCGCGACCGCCACCCGCGATCTGCAGGATCTGGTTGAGAAAGAAGCGCTCGACAGAACCGGTGAGCTCAGACACACACGGTATTGGTTAAATCTTAACCGAGAGGGCAAAAACACATCTTAAAATCATGAAGGCTCAAGGGTCGTTGCGACGTTTCCTACTATCTCAGCTTCATGATTTCGTCCCTGAAGGCTTCAGCCGGTGTGCGCCATCCGAGGCATTTTCTGGGTGTGCCGTTTAAGTGGTCGCAAATCGCCTTCATATAGCGATTTAAGAGCGTGGCCACCGGCGTGTCCCGCGGCAGGTACCGGCGCGCTCGCTCGTTGAGGTTTTCGACGGACCCTTTCTGCCAGGGGGGCTGGGGATCGCAAACCACGCCTCCGTTCCAATCCCAGGCTTGAGCTTGCGCCATCTCCGGAACTCGATCCCTTGGTCGAAGGTGATGGACCGCCGTGCCCGCTGGGGCAGAGGCTCCATGACATCCATCAGACGGTTCATCAGGTGTGTGGTGCTTCGGTCGTGGTTTCTAAACAAGACGGCAAATCGCGTCTTGCGCTCCACCAGCGTGGCCACGTTTGCATTGCCTTGGGCGCGCTCGAATATCATCAAATCGCCTTCACATGATCCGGGCGCTGATGAATGGAGCGCTCCTACGAGAAAACAAGGCCGCGCGGCCTGCGTGCATAGCGCGGCTGCCGTTTCTTGCGTCGGCTCGGCTGGTAGCGTGCCAGTTCAGCGGATTGGCGATCGGGAAAATAGACGTAAGCGTAAATGGTCTCGTGGCTCACGCGCACCGGTTGGCCTTCAAACCAAAGGCGGCCGGCGATCTGTTCTGGCGACCAACCTTCCTTCAATTGGGTGATCACTGCTGTGAGCGCTACGTGAACCGCGACTCCTATTAGCTACGAGGGAAGGGGGTACGTCCCATTTCCACCAGCATCCTTTCTCGGAAGACTTCTGCAGGGTCTTCCAGCCGAGGCATTTTCGGAGCGTATTGTTGAGCCGATCGCAGAGTTGTTTCAGCTCATGGTCTGGCATCCGTGTGATGTCCCGTGTGCTGGGTAGCCATTTGCGGACACGTCGATTGGTGTTTTCGACAGTGCCTTTCTGCCAGGGCGAAGACGGGTCGCAAAACCATGTCTGGGTCCCGAGTTTGGCCTGAAGATTCGGCCAGCTCACGAACTCTGTGCCGCGGTCAAATGTGATCGACTTACGCGCCATGAGTGGCAGATCGCCGATGGCTTTCATGATTTTGCCCATGACCGGCTTCGTGCGCTTGTTCGGGTTCTTCAACAGCACCGTGAAGCGGCTGACGCGCTCGACCATCGACGTAATGTTCGTCTGGCCAAAGCTTTGTTTGAACAACACCAAATCCGCTTCCCAATGACTAAACTGCCGACGGCGGGCGACGGTATCAGGGCGGAACATGATGCTGATATCGCGGTCGAATTTCGGGGGCAGGCGCTTTCTGGCCCGGCGCGGTTTGCGGGACTTGCGGTGTTCTGGCAGATACCACCAAAGCTCCTGCGCCATGCCTTCCTCGGAGTAGATGTAGCGGAAGATCGTCTTTTGGCAGACGCGCAGTCGCACGTTTTCATAGATCATCCGGTTGCCGATCTGTTCGGGTGACCCTAGAAAACCGACCAGTTTGTTGCCTTTGACAGCATCGCAGCGGCGCGTGTTCCGGCATGCGAGTTGCCATAACCATTCAGCCCCGGCGACCACACGGCAATTGAAGCTACCCTCGGCGCAATGATCAATAGCCCGCCCCCAACACCGCTCTTTCCAGGTAGTCCGACACGATACGCAAAATCACCCGAGCCGTCATAATGGCCACAGGTCATCATCAGGGCGTTAACCCTGCGGGCATGATGGCGCGAAATCACCCTTGGTGCGCCACTCAATCCCGCCAAAATACGGCCAGCCTTCGCCAGTTGCTCAGTTGTCATTTCGATCGCGCATTGGTGAAAATAGACCCCAAGCGTACGCTCCGGAGAGTTCAAGAGGTTCCCGTGGGACTTCAGATAATGCGCAAGCGCTACATTCCGGGAGCCGGTTTCGGTTTCGGAGCGGGCCACTTTCTTATTGATAAAGATGTCGTCCGAACCCGCCATCTCCCGCGCAAGTTCCAGCACTTCGGCCAGTGCGGTTCTTGGCTCTCGTTTACACAACAGCGAATCCGTTGTCACGATTGCCCCTGCATTGATAAAGGGGTTGCGCGGTTGCCCCTGCTCTCTCTCCAAAAGCACCACGGAGTCGAAGGTCGCCCCTGACGGCTCCCGCCCGACCCTGCTCCATAGCTGATCCCCCACCCGCCCCAAGGCGGCCACAAGGGTAAAGACCTTTGAAACACTCTGGATCGAGAACGGCTTGTCGGCCGCACCAGCACTCAGCACCTTGCCGTCATTGAGGCAGACGCTGATGGCAAATTGTTTGGGATCTACAGAAGCAAGCTCCGGGATGTACTGGGCGGGCTGGCCCCAATCATCCTGTCGGAAGATCTCTGCGGCAATATCTTGCAGTGTTTGCGAGATCTGACTGCCATGCGGCGTTGGCGTTTCATACCCGTCTAAACGTGCCATTTGGATCGGTGAATCCTTATATCCAATTGATGACGAACCCCGCCGGCATCCGGCGAGGTTCAGGTTCTACGCGACATGTCAGCCTCGGCGGCCCCAGAGCATCACACGGATAAAGGCGTGTGCTTAGTCCTTTGCCACTCCGGTCCATGCGGTGCGATCAATATCCAGATCGGGGAAATCGTCCGGGTTCAGTACCGGGCGCTTTATGCCTGCCGCGAGTTGTGTGCGAAAGTCCTGCAAGATGCGAAGACAGGTCGGCAACAGCATCATGATCACAACGAGGTTGACCAGCGCCAGCAGGCCCATCGCGGGATCAGAGAAGGCAAACACCGCAGTCGCTCCGGGCGCGGTCGCGCCGAGGAAGACGATGCCCATGATAGACACGCGCAACACGTTTATGGCCATCGGATGCTTCGTGATCACGGTCAACGCGTTTTCACCCAAGTAGTAGTTATAGATGATGGAACTGAACGCGAAGAGCAGGATGATGAAGGTGAGGAAGTACTGGGTCCATTCCCCAAGGTGGCTCACCAAAGACTGCTGGGTCAGGACGATACCGTCTACGTTCGCGCCGGGCACGTAGACATCACTCAGCAGGATGATCAGTGCAGTACAGGTGCAAATGATAATCGTGTCGATAAAGACAGAAAACGACTGCGTGATACCCTGGCTGATAGGGTGACGCACATCCGCAGTTGCGGCCACATTCGGCGCTGAACCAAGCCCGGCCTCATTGGAGAACAGGCCGCGCCGCAGACCGTTTGCAATAGCCGCGCCCATGCCGCCACCGACTGCCTCTTCCCAGCCGAAAGCATTTGCAATGATAGAGCTCAGGACCCCGGGCACATCCGCAATGTTGATCACAATGACAAGCACTGCCATCAACAGATAGGCCAGCGCCATCACCGGGATAACCACATCTGCGACTTTAGCGATGCGGTGAATACCGCCAAACACCACGAGTCCTGCAATCACGGACAGCACAGCGCCGGACACGAACCGGCTCAGGCCGAGGCTTTCTTTTGCCGCGCCCGCAACGGTATTGCCCTGAAAGGCGTTGAACCCGATGGCGAAAGAAGCGATCAGGCAGATTGCATAGACCACCGCAAGCCAGCGGTATTGATTTCCCAGACCATGAATGATGGAGCGTGCAGGACCGCCGCGAAAGTTGCCATCATGCTGACGGCGCTTGTAAAGCTGCGCCAGCGTGCATTCCACCAGACTGGTGGCCATGCCGATGATTGCGATCGCCCACATCCAGAACACCGCCCCCGGCCCACCAAGAGTGATGGCCACGGCGACTCCGGCGATATTGCCCCCCCCAACGCGTCCTCCCACGGACACCAACAGCGCCTGACGGGCCGAGATTGCATTTGGGTCTGCACTTTGGTTGGTCGAAGACAACACCCGGAACATGCGTTTGAAAAACCTAAACTGAACAAATCCGGTCATGAGCGTGATAAAGACACCGAATACGACCAGAATTGGGACCAGCGACCAACCCCATGTCAGATCATTGATAGCTCCAAAGAGCCCCTCAAAAATTTCCATTTTTACCTCTTCCCTGTCTGTGAGAGCCGCGTTCTTAAGGCGTTTTTCCCTTCGCCCTAGCGCGTCAGGTTTGCTATCACGGGATATGAATATGGATCAATTTGGTGAGTTGTTGCACTCGGACGCCATACGATCCTCCTCTAGCGCCAGATCGCGCCAAATTGGCTCTTTATGTTGACTGGGCTATTGAGTGTTTCCAGAATCTTAAATTCTGAACCAAGGGAGAGCGGAGTGAAAATGGCGGAGAACCTCCAAAGAAACCTGAAGCTGTTGACGAGCCATTTCAAATCCGTGGCCGAGGTCTGCCGTCAGTTGGACATCAACAGATCTCAGTTCAACAAATACCTCAACGGGACCTCCCGCCCCTCGCAACATGCCCTCTCCAAGATCTGTGACTTCTTTGGCGTCGAGGAGAGCGAGATTTTGCAACCGCACGAGGATTTCGCAAAGCTGGTACGACTGCGCAGGGATGCCAATGTGGGACCACTGGCCTATTCCGCCTATCTGGAGCATCTCGCCAAACGCTCGCGTCGTGATCTGTCCCGTTATGACGGGTTCTATCACGAATACTCCTATTGCATGACTTACCCGGGCAAAATCCTGCGCACCCTTGTGCGGCTCTCCACGGAGGGCGGCGTGACACGCTATTCGCGGATCGAGAACATGGCCATAAAGGGCGAGGACGAGACCCGTGTGCGGGGGCGCTACAATGGGCTGGCGTTTTACCTAAACGATCGCATCTTTCAGGTCGACTTTGACGCGATTACAGGCGAGGAAATTAGTCAAACCATCCTCTATCCCAACTTTAAAAACCGCAATAACCGTCTTCCTGGGCTTAAGCTTGGCGTCTCGACGAGTTGCTCGCGAGAACCGCTGTGCGCACGTGTGCTCTACTGTTTTCTTGGAAAAAAAATCAAGATCCGCGACGCCTTGAAGGCATGCGCTGTTTTCAGTCCCGATGATCCAGAAATCGATTCCGCCATCGAACGTACGGTCCGAAATAGTATGGGCGACGAAGACAAGCACTTTCGGGTGATGAACTCATCCTGAAAAAGAGCCCCTTCTCCATGAGGCTTAGGCAATCAAGATTGCTTTTCACACCACAGATAATAGGCTTTATTGCACAATTTTGAGCTGAGCGGACTTCCCCTTGCCTCTGACAGACTTATCCTACGAGCTCTGCGACGAGCATCCGGTCTGTACCCTATGTCGTTTCACCGGGTCGCGTCACAGGCTGTGACCTTCGTGACGCCCCCCTGTCGCGCGTGTTTTCATTCTCGTTATCATCGTGCTCTTGCGCGCACTTGTCCTCGATCTCCAGACGCTCGCTCGGCTTGTTCAGCACGTCCTACAGCCGCGCGTTCACGGACAGCCTGCGTGTCTCACTCTCAGCCTCCTCGCCATGCTCAGGATGGGACTGTTGCATTAATCCGCGTTTTAGGCGAGTTTTCATTTATTGAGTATTGACATACCGAGTAGTTCTCATTGCAAACACCACCGCTTCCCGGATGAAATCACTCTATGCGCTGTTCGCGGGTACCCGCAATTTCCCATATCTAATTAGGATGTCGTCGATCTACCTGCCGAACGAGGTATAAAAGTTGGCCGGTCTACCGTGTATCGTTGGGTTCAGAAGGTCGGCCCTGAGTTAACAAAGCGCGCCGCGCCCGAGAGCTGGTCCCAGCCTGGCGTGACGATTACAATCACATCGCCCACATACGAGCCTGCACGGTCTCACCCCGTGGGAGTATCACCAACGGTCAGTAGAGGACCAAACCCTGAACAGGTCGAACTAATAACCGCGGACTCTACGGGTAGCACTTTAGCGGCGTATCCCAGGATTTATCGAGTATGACGTTTCGGCCCTTGGGGCCAAGGGTAATCTTGACGGCATTTGCCAGCGTGTTGATGCCTTGCAGCGTGCGGCCGCGGGCATCGCGCCTTCTCCGGTACCAACTAAGACAACTTCTCTTTCTTGAGGCTTCTCCTTGGCGGTATCGGGAATGTTGGGCCCGCCCTTGGTCGTCTTGTCGCCTTCAATGCGGCGAACGAGGACCCGGTCGTGGAGTGGCGTGAATGAATTTGACGTGCTCCTTTTCGAGGACGTTCGGGCGTAAGTGCCTTGTCCGAATGCCCGGCTTGGATGCGTGCAAGCCGGCGATAACCTGGTGGGAAAATTCTGCGAGATCGCGGACCATACCGCCTCGATGTTGCATCACGATCGTCGAACAGAGTTTCCGGCAGAGATGATCGAATTGATTATTTTGGTGACGGCTCGATGCCTTTCCATCTCGAGTTCGGTGCCAACTGCATTCTCATGGGCCGCCGCGGCGTCGCGAAGAACGCCCACAATCTCCTGCTCCGGCAACAACCCATGATCGTTCAAGGCAAGCAAGAGTGCCTCGCAGATTGACAGGGCGGCCTGGCCTGCATGCTCGCTCGCAGTCGACATCTCACGTCCCTTTCTTGGCAACGTGGTCCCCAAGGAATGTGAGGTTCCGATACATCCGTACTTTTCACATAGAGTGCTCTATGCTGGACTAATCCAAAGCAGTGTCCGGAGAAATCTCCTCAACTGGTTCACGCACGTCAGGAGCCTTCATGACATCAGCCGAATACAGCCCCTTGGCCCGCAAGCTCTTGGCCTTTGTCGCTCTGTCGGAGGTCGAGCTGGCCGTACTTAAGCGACTGCACCAGCGTCGCCGTTCGTTCGTGGCTGGGCGTGACATGGTGCATCAGGGCCAGTCGGCTCAGGCCGCGTACGTTCTGTCGTCGGGTTGGGTCTGTTCCTATAAACTGCAGGCCGACGGGAGCCGACAGATCGTGGATTTCCAAGTGCCAGGGGACTTTCTGGGGTTGCGCAGCGTCCTGTTGCGCACGTCAGATCACAGCTTCGAACCTATTGTCGATATCGAGGCCGTCGAAGTACTGACCGCCGATCTTCTCGATGCCTTTGCGCAAACGCCGCGCCTCGCAACCGCAGTTCTCTGGGCGGCGTCGCGAGACGAGGCGATGGTCGTTGAGCATCTTGTCGGGGTTGGTCGGCGTGATGCGGACGCTCGCATGGCGCATTTCCTGCTGGAACTTGGATCGAGGCTCGCACTGGTCGGCGTCGGCAGCAGGAATGGTTTTAATTGCCCTCTGACGCAATACCACCTCGCCGATACGCTGGGCTTGAGCGCGGTTCACGTGAACCGCGTCCTGCGGCAGTTGCGCGAGCACGGCCTCTTGACCTTTCGTGACGGCCGCGTGACGTTTCACGACTATGGCGGACTGGTGGATCTTGCCGATTTTGATCCGGCATATTTGGATCAGACCGGACCGCTCTTGAAATAAAAGGGCCGCCCTCCGTACAGCTAGGGGCGACCATATTTTGTTTTAGATGTCGAATGTCACGAAAGCTTTTCGCTCGCTGCGTCGAGTTCTTTGTTGGTCTCGGCGTCATTCTTGGCTGTATGCGCCTTCTCGGCGGCCTGGTAATGTTTCAGCGCCGCATCCTTCTTTGGACCAGCGGGCGCTTTGTCCCATGCGGCCTTCACGGAAGTCATCTTCTCGGCAGTCTTATTCTGTTCGGGAGTCATTTGGATTGTCCTTTCCTAGACGGTCCGAGAATAAGAACCGTGTCGACATGCCGTCCTTTAGGGATCGACGCGCGCACACGATTCTCGGGTACCCGGAAAAATGCACCACCGAATGTTCGGCGGACACGTCTCACCTTACCGATGTAGGCGCCACGCTGCACTGACGCAGGTTAGCCCCGACGCCTGCGGCAGGTCGGTTGCCCATGCGCTTCTCAATTCACTGCAGTTTGCTGGTGGGAAATCCGCAGCCATCTGTCGTCATCGTTGAGGTAGGTTGAGGCACAGAGGGCCTTGTAGATCGGCACATCGGGTTTCTCTGCCGAGACGCGATAGCTGAGAATTGCGATGTCATGACACCGCGTGACGCGCCGTTCGGCCATGACAACGGTGCGCCAGCCTGTCCTTTCCCGAAGATGGGTCCAAATCTGGTCGCCCTGGAGGATGCCGGGCGGATAGGGGAACACCATGACGGCGTTGGTCGCTGTCGTTGCCCGCGCGTTCTCGGCGCCACTGGTCCAGAAGTGCTCCTCCATGTCCCAGAGTATGCCCTGTTCGTGTGGAGAAAGCGTACCAGACTTGTGCGCAGCATGTGCCGGTCTCCTCTCGGTCGCGGTTGATACGGTCATTCGCCTGACCCCGACCCGCCAACCATGAACGTCTGAAATAGCACAAAGATGATCGCGAGCACCGCCCAGATCGCTCCGCTTGTTCCCGGGCGGCCATCGGCCACCGTCGAGGCAGCGCGCTGCAGGGCACCTGATGTCGGTCCTTCGGGAAGCAGCTGGCTCAGGTCTCGTGCGATCCTGCCGTAATCGCTGGCGAGCGCAGGAACGTCCCGAAATCCGGAAAGCAGCGTTCCCAAACGTGCCCGCGCGCCGTCGCGCCCCAGCATGACCAGTTCAGCGGTTTCCTTCCATGGATCGAGGCCAAGCCGCGCGAGCGTGGAGAGGACCGTCACGATATATCCGTTTCGGTCCTCGCCGACCGATGCATAGAGAAATCGCTCGAACTCGGGTGGGTGCGGGTTGAGTACATTGGGGTCGGCCATTGTATTTCCATTCCTTGGTTGCAGGAACGCAGATCGCCCCTGTTTGCCAAAGGATACGCGCGGGTCGGTCTCCCCGCCCTTACACAGGTCAGTGCACGCGACTGCACCCCGGGAAGGTCGCAGCAGGTTCGGTGCCAGGGACTAACATGCGTCAGCGCCAGTCGGGCGATCCCGATGTACAAGACACTAAAGCGTTCGACTGGTCAGACCGGGTCTCCAGGGTGCCCTCGACAGTGATGAGCGACGAATCTGCCAACATCGCGGAGATCAGAGATGACCATGCGGTCGACCAGATCGACGGTGACGTTTTCGAACCCTTTCACCTTGCCGGGATACCCGGGCGATTTGCCTGCGGGCGACTACGAAATTCTTGTCGAAGAAGAGCTTCTCCAGGGGCTCAGCTTTGAGGCGTATCGCCGGACGGCGACCTACCTGACGGTGCGCGGAAGGGGCGGTCATGCGGGACGTACAGAATTACGGGCGATTTCCGACAGCGACCTGAAAGCGGCGCTGAGCCGGGATGCAACCACAAGCGAAACGAACAATCACAGCGAGGCGGCACTTTTCCCGCAGGAGGACTTGAAATGAATACTCCCGAATGGCTCAAACCCGGTATCTATGGTGCCGTGATCGGCGCGGTTTTGGTCGGCGTCGTCGGTTTTTCCTGGGGCGGCTGGGTGACCGGCGGCACTTCGAATGACAGGGCGATGGCGATGTCTCGCGACAACGTTGTCGCCTCAATGGTACCGGTCTGCCTCGACATGGCGCGGTCAGACCCGGCACGGGCCGAAAAGCTCGAAACGATCCGGGCAGCCTCAACCTACCAGAGGCGCGACGCTCTCATGACAGCCGGCTGGGCGACCATGCCGGGAACCGATGCCCCAGACCGAGACATTGCGCAAGCCTGCCTGAAGGAACTGGACCTCTGAGGTCATGCTGGTCAGAGCCGACGATGTGATGGCGCAAAGCGGTTCGCACCGTCAAACGCGCGAGCCAAGCATCGCCCCGAGTGCCAAAACCGAAATAGGAGCTTGCGATGCCTTCTAATAACAATGGACCGGAAGATCGCGGACCTTGGAAAAACAAGCAGACCCGCGTTCCCCCTGAGGTTGACGCAATTCTAAGGCGGGGCCGGGATCGGCTGCACGGCATCCTGCCGGGCGGTCTGCCACCGGTGAAGCGTCTTGCAATCGGGGCCGCCATTGCGCTTGCGGCATTTGGGGTCTGGTCCTCATATTACACGGTGCCGAGCGACTCCGTTGCGATTGTCCAACGGTTCGGGAAGTACGCGGCCGAGGTCCCTCCGGGGCTGCACTTCAAGATCCCGTTCGGGATCGACGTGACCACTTTGGTCCCGGTCAAGCGCCAGCTGAAACAAGAGTTCGGGTTCACGACTCCGGGTGCCTCAGATCCCTATCAGAGCCCGACGGACGGTCGCCGCGAGACTGAGATGGTGACTGGCGATCTCAACGCCGCGCTCGTGGAGTGGGTGGTGCAGTACCGGATTTCCGAACCCCGGAAATTTCTGTTCGAGGTGCGTGAGCCGAGCGCGACCCTACGTTACGTTTCGGAGTCCGTCATGCGCGAAGTCGTGGGAGACCGCACAGTCGACGAGGTGATCACCGTTGGGCGCCAGGAAATTGAAAGCGAAGCCCTGCTGAAGATGCAGGCGCTCGCGACCAAATACGCGATGGGCATCAGCATCGATCAGGTGCAGCTGAAGAATATCAATCCGCCCCAGCCGGTTCAAGCCTCGTTCAACGAGGTCAACCAGGCACAACAAGAGAAGGAGCGGATCATCAACGAGGCCCGCCGCGAATACAACCGCGTCATACCTCTGGCCGAAGGCGAAAAGGACCAGCGCATCCGCGAAGCCGATGGTTATCGCTTGAGGAGGATCAATGAAGCCGAGGGCGATGCGGCACGCTTCACGGCGCTCCTGGCGGAATACCGTCTGGCGCCCGAAGTTACGCGGCGCCGGATCTACATCGAAACCCTGCAGGATGTTCTGCCGGGAATTGGCTCCAAGATCATTGTCGACGGGTCCACGGCAAGCATCCTAGCGCTTTTGAACCTTGATCGACAGACAGGAGAGCAACCATGAAGACCCTTTCGCTCATTGCCTCGGGAATCGCGGTTGCCGGGGTCGTCGCTGCGTCATCCGCCGTCTACACGGTCGGCGAGGTCGAACAGGCCATCATCACCCAGTTCGGCAAGCCGGTCGGCGCGCCGATCACCGAGGCTGGGCTCAAGTTGAAACTCCCCTTCGTTCAGGAGGTTAACCGGATCGACAGCCGGGTTCTGGAGTGGGACGGCTCGCCATCGGACATGCCTACCAAAGACAAGCTCTATATCTCGGTCGATCTCTTCGCGCGCTGGAAGATCACCGATCCTCTGCAGTACTTTTTGCGCCTACGCGACGAGCGCAGCGCCCAGTCGCGCCTCGATGATATCCTCGGCAGCGAGACGCGGAACGCCGTCGCCAAGCACGAACTTATCGAGATTGTGCGCACGACCAGGGGCCGGACGCCGCTTCGGGACACGCTTCTGACTGATCAGGAGCTTGCGCAGGACATTGGCGCACTGGTTCCCATCACGAAGGGGCGGGCGCTGGTCGAGCAGGAGATCTTCGAGGCGGCGGCGGAGAAGGTGCGCGTCTTCGGGATTGAGCTTCTCGACATTCGTTTCAAGCGCATAAACTACAATGAGAGCGTGCGGCCAAAGATTTACGACCGCATGATCTCGGAGCGGCGGCAGATTGCCGAAAGATTCCTGTCCGAAGGTAACGGCGAAGCGGCTCGTATCCAGGGCAACCGAGTGCGAGAACTGAGCAAAATTCAGTCCGAAGCCTATCGTGCCGTCGAGAAAATCCGCGGTGCCGCCGATGCCGCCGCCGCCGAAATTTATGCGGGCGCCTACAATGTTGATGCCATTTCGGTGGAATTCTACGATTTTACCCGAACCCTGCAGGCCTACGGCGACCTGATCTTTGACGACACAACTCTTGTCCTGACGACGAACAGCGATCTGTTCAGGTTCCTGCGCGGTATGCAGGGCGAGGAAGCCCCCTTCCTCGACCCCAGTGTCCTAGGCGACGGTGGCGTAGCGTCAACAGGCAGGGCCCGATCAGCGCAAGACCCTGCGACGCCGATCGTGATACAGACGGAGGTCGAAGCAGACCGGTAAGTTCATGGTGGAAGGTTTCAAGCATGAATAGAGGGTATCAAGCGGGAAGCACGTCAATGACACCGGGACCACCGAGGTCGGTTTCTTTCCGCTTCTGAGCAAGACACACCCACTTAATTTCCGTGCCCTAACCTGCGTCAGCGCACGCTTTGCGCTTGGCTGATAGGTGGATGGCAAGAGATGGATCGCGATGAGGCGAGGGGCTGCCTGCCCCCACTCGAGGACACGACATCCAAGGTCGCACTGCGCAGCGAGGAGGACAATACGCTATGACATCAGTCAAATATCTGACCAGGACAGCCGCAGAGACCACCGATCTCGAACGGCGCGTGCTCGCCCATGAAAAGGTGCTTCAAGCCCTAATCGCCTTCATGGCCCGCACCGAGCCGCGATTTATTGATCATCTGAGAGAACGGTTCGTCGAGCCGATGCGCATGGCGCGGCATGAACATGACTACCGCGAAACCGATGATTATGCGGAAGAATTCATTCGCGCCGTGATGCTCCTCGTAGACGTGCGCGCGCCGAAAGCGAAGGAGCCGGACGTGACCAACGAGCAACCCGGCTTGCCGAAAGGCCAGGAACGACTGGGCCCTTTTCAGGAGCGACCTGCTCGTCACGATCGGATTCAGGTACGCGAGAGAAACGGGATCTGGGAGGTGAAGGTCGATGGCAAATTTCGCGGTGACTACCACCAGAAGGAACATGCCCTCACGGCTGCGGCCCTGCATAGGCTGTCGCCCCGATGACCGGTAGCACTCATCCGACAATCCCGCAGGACTTCGCGATCCAGGTGGCCGAGAACGAAGGCATGCCAACGAGACCGAATTCCAGGGGCTCCCCGCCACCGCCCGCGCCAACTCGACGGCTGACTGGAACGCTCACGCTTGGGCCATCGAAAACACGCGGGGCAACCGGCGGACTCTGGTCCGCAAAGGAGAAAGCGGCGATGAGACGCCCGCTGGCAAGGTTGATCTCGAGGCTGGCCATCGTGGCTGGAGTGATAGCGTCCCTGGCATTCCCCGTCCTTGCGCAGGATGGCACTGACCCGATGCATCGAACGCTCATCCTTGCAACATTATCATGACATGACTAGGCGCGGCCGTGTGTCCGGCATGCGGGTCAGCATCGGGTGCCGGCTGCGATACAGCTTCCCGCAACCGACGCCGCTCATTGCAATGCTGAATGTGCACTATTCTCGGTTCGGCGATCTGGAGCGTGCAGACTATCTCGTGACGCAACCGAGCGTTCCGCTGGAAAGCTATCGCGACGGGTTCGGCAATTGGTGCACGCGGATGGTGGCACCGGCGGGGGACTTCGCCCTGTCCACCGACGGGATCTTTCGCGACACCGGATTGCCCGATCCGTCATCGACCGAGGCCGCGCAGCACGCCGTTAAGGACCTGCCCTTCGAAACCTTGGTCTACCTTATCGGCAGTCGTTACTGCGACACCGATCATCTGTCGGAAGAGGCATGGCGGCGCTTCGAGAATACCCCGCCTGGCTGGGCACGCGTTCAGGCGATCTGCGATTTCGTGCATAGGCATGTCCGCTTCGATTACATGCAGGCGAGCGCAGCCAGAACCGCGTCCGAAACGCTGGCCGGTCGGCAGGGCGTCTGCCGGGATTTCTCCCATCTCGCCATCGCCTTCTGCCGCTGCATGAACATCCCGGCGCGTTACTGCACCGGCTTTTTGAGTGAATTTGGTCAACCGAAGCCTCACGCCCCCGACGATTTCGCAGCCTGGATGGAGGTCTTTCTGGGTGGTCGCTGGTGGGTCTTCGATCCAAGAAACAACAGCCCGCGCATGGGAAGGATCCTGATCGCGCGCGGTCGGGACGCCGCCGATGTGCCTCTGACCCAGACATTCGGACCGAATACGCTGACGCAATTCAACGTCTGGACAGATGAGTTGACTTGACCTTGGTTTCTTTTGCGACGGGACATCGTAAGTCCGTTCGCCAGTCCCCATATACATAGTACCGACGCCAAGCGTTCCGGTCCGACATGGACGAGAAGTTGCCGTCAGTCAATCAAAGGATCGATGACATGTCTTTTAAGGACCTGACTGACCGGGCTGCGGCTACCATGAATCCGAAGCCTGAGGAGATAGTTAAGACTCTTGCCAAGGAGAACGAGTCCAAACCTGCCGGCAAGGACATACCAGCGAAATCCAAGACATCTTGAGACGTCCACGGGCCACGCATCTTATACTCTAATGGGGCGCGGACCACCCATAGCAACAAAAGAAACAAGCGAAAGGACAGCGCCAATGGAAGATCTGACGAGCAAAACTATCGCGGTTTTCTCCCGACCGTTCACCGTTCCAGGCTTTGCTGAAACGCTTCCGGCGGGCGAGTACGAGATTGAAACAGAACTGGCGTCTCCCCCGGATCAAGTGGACCCCGAAGCTTGGAAAGCCTCCGTCTTGGTGAAACTTCATCCCCGGACATCGCATCCTGGACTGGAGAGAATCCTGACTGTTTCCCTTGCCGACCTCGACCATGCCCGCGCCAGGGACAAGCTGACAGGCAGAGCGTTGACCGACTTCTTCCTTGAGGAAATGCTGGCTGATCCGATGGTGCGCCTCGTGATGGAGGCCGACGGGGTCTCCGAGGCGCACCTGCGACATCTTTACTCCAGCCCCGGCTTGCCGGAGGCGGACAATAGGCAGGCAGGGCAAGTTGCCCCCTCCAAGCCGAAGGGGATACGAAATGGGACGGATGCAGGTATTTCCGGCCCACTATCTGGAAGTTCTCGTCCCGGCATAGGAGAATGACGCCGTTATTGGACAGATGCTTCCCGATCCAACCGAGTGCGTTGTTCGAATGGATCGAAGGGGCTGGGTTTTGACCGATCACCCGATCAATCTCGACGGTCACAGATCCGCTGCCGACCTGCGCGAAACAGAGATGCGTCGGCCCCCTGCGAACAGCCAGCTACCCTCTTTGCCCCCGTCGCAACTTGGCAGAGGAAATCTCGAAGATCTGATGCTGGCAGAACCTGTGCGGACGTGGGTCGAAGTCATGGAGAAATGGCGCTTTCTTCTTGTTCGCTACGCATCGACCCCCGAAGCTAGAGATGAACGCCTTCAGAAACTCATCAAACGGGCCCTTGACGACATGGAACGACTGAGGAAACGCGAGGAGCTTAAATGACGATCAAGCTCGCGGACGAGGAACTCGTGATTCTGAGGACAGCGGCCGACGTTGCCGCCGAGCTTGTCCGTTTGAAGTGCAGGGCGCGCTTTTGGAGCGAGGGGTTCAGTGAGCGCACATGTTCGCATTGCAAGAGGTCTGCCGTTTGGCGCGCGGCTATTTCCGAGGGAAGTGGACATGGGCGCCGACGTTTCGGTGGTCGTTCGTCATAGGTCTCACCGATGCCATCAATCACCCTCACGCACACAACCTGCTATCGATATCGCAATGCTGTTTCACTCGGTCCGCATCGGCTGATGTTGCGTCCACGGGAAACCCGGGAGCTCAGTCTGACGTTCTTCGACCTGAAGATCACTCCCGAGGCCAGGATCGACTGGTCACACGACGTTGCCGGCAATGTGATCGCGACGGCACAGTTCGACGAGCTGACGGAGTCGCTTTCGATCCGGTCGCGCGCAAGGGTCGACCTAAGCGCGCCTGTTTGGCCGGTTTTCCCGATCGCTGCCGACGCTGCCTCCTACCCATTTGTCTATTCCAGCGACGACACGACCGACCTAGGCTCGCTGGCGACGCCGCAATACGCTGACGCCGCAGGGCAGTTGTCCGCGTGGGTTGAAAGTTATGTCATGTCACGGCCAACAGACACGCTGTCACTGCTGACGGACGTCAGCAATGGCATAACGGCCATAATTGCCTATCAGAGCCGTGAAACCGAGGGAACGCAAGGACCGCTGGAGACCCTCGACAGAGGATGGGGATCCTGCAGAGACTTCGCCGTTCTGTTCGCCGAAGCCACCCGAACACTAGGCTTTGCGGCCAGGCTTGTATCAGGATACTTGTTCAATCCCTCCGGGAACCGGGTAGGAACAGTGGGAAGCGGTTCTACACACGCCTGGGTCGAGGTGTTCGTTCCCGGAGCGGGCTGGATCCCGTTTGATCCCACAAACAGGTCGGTCGGCTCCACCAATCTCGTTCCCGTCGCCGTCGCGAGAAGGATGGAGCAGATTGCTCCGGTAAAGGGCAGTTTCCACGGCAGACCCAGCGACGTGTTGTCGATGGAAGTATCCGTGGACCTTGAGGGTGCCGGGACGCACGCGCCAGGATGATGAGACGACGAAGGGTTTTCTTTCGATGCTGGCAACAGCCCTTAGAATTGATGGCCTGAAGGATTGGATTGATTTGCTCTATACTTCTACTGGTTGGCAGATCTGGCTCAGCAAACTGTGTACAGATATCGGTACGGCAATGGACTTAACATAAACTTCATTATGCGTAGTTATACTTGATGTTGCAATAGTATATTATCGTATGTATGCTGGACTCCTGTCACGGAGGTTTCGCAGCATGCACTATCTGATCAAGAAGCTCCTCCCCTCGGTCGCAGTCGCTTTGACCGTGACTGGTCTTTCGCTGCCGGCGCCCGCACGGGCGCAGACCTATCCGATCGACTGCGCGATACTCTTGTGTCTGTCTGGCGGTTGGCCGGCTTCAGTACCATGCGCCCGGGCTCGCGCCGAATTCATTCGGCGGATTACCCCTTGGCCGGTGGAACCGCCACTGCAGATCTGGCGCTGTCCCATGGGCGCCTCCTATGAGAGCGATCGGCAATCAAACAACGCTGGCCGCATCTTTGAAGCCTTGTACCGACCCGATAGCCGTCAACCGCTCCAACCCTTACGAGTCGACGATGTCATTCCCACCGACCGAGCCCTCCGGCTCATTCAAGATCGCGCGGACATCGATATCAGTGGACCTGAGTTCAATTTCGTGCGGTCCATCCGCATCTTTGATGTTCGCTATGCCCGGCAGCATGAATCTGGACGTGACAGCGACTGCAACCGTAGCGCCACCGTGGTCCTCGGCACCTATGGGATCCAAGGCGATTTTTCCTGGCAACGATCTTCTATAACTGCCCTGCCGGAGGCCCATGTCGGTCTCGAACGTTGGGGCCAGAATTGCCCGGGTATCTACCACCGATCTGTCTTCGTCGATTGGCGTGACTATGAGGGCAATTACGGGTTTGAGCAGGTGAACTACTAAAGCCGACTAAGACAGCATTGGCATTCATCCGTGTCTGCCCAAGTACTCGGAGCTACTCAATCACCGGTCGTTCGCTGCTGTCGATGTCAAGGTCAGCTGAGCGGGACAAAGTGAGCTTTCGCGGCGGCTGCTCCTATGTCCGCCTTGGGTCGTCGGCGTAAATGCTTTTTGCTCTTGAGTGCCTGGGACACGTGATCAGATCTGCTCGACTTCCCTTTTGAACCAATCGCCAAAGGCCAGCAACCTCGGGTCCGGGAACTCTGTGTCTGGGTAGGCCAGATAGATTCCGCGGCCCGGTGAGATAAGTGCTTCGTTCAGGCGTACCAAATACCCCGCCGCGACATCGGCAGCGGTCAAGCGTTTGTCAGCAAGCGCCACGCCGTGTCCGGAAAACGCGAGGTCCACGACGCGTGCGCGATTTCCGTAACCGATCATCCGCGCAGGCGGGGCTTCTTTGTATCCCATCATATCCAGCCAGGTGGTCCAGTCGTCTTTCTGGCCCTCGATGTAGCCAAGCGTCAGCTGCGCAATTTCACTAGCTGAAAGTGGCAAGTCACGGCCTGCCACGACGGAGGGTGCGGCCACTGGCACAAGTTCATCTTCCTGCATTTCGATGGATATGAGCCCCGGCCAGTCGCCGTTGCCATATAGCAGACCACCATCAAGGTCGGTCTTGCTAAAGTCGATTTGGGTTGCGCTCATCTCCGGTTCCACACGGATGTCAGGATACAATGCGTGAAACCGTGACAAGCGCGGCAGGACAATCCGGCTACCGTAAAACGGGGTCACGGCAATGCGCAGAGTGCCGGACATCGGATTGCCCTGGAGATCCATCGTCGCCGCTTCAATTGTATCAAAGGCCTGCGCCAGACGCCCGGCAAACCGTTTGGCAGCATCGGTCGGCTGCACGGCACGACCTCGGCGGCGAAACAGGCTCAGACCAAGGGATTCTTCCAAAATTTTGATCTGGTGACTGACCGCCGCGTTGGTGACGTGCAACTCATCGGCCGCGCGCTTGAAGCTCTCATGGCGGGCAGCAGCCTCGAACGTACGCAGTGCGGTCATCGGGGGAATGCGGCGAGTCATACGCCCATAGTTAAATTATTTTCACCCTAAGGAATAGAAGGTTTCGTTTTTATTTATCAATCGAACCTCCTAGGTGTCGTCACAGTCAAAAACCGGAAGCGGACCAAGGATTATGACACAGAACTCTCACCAGGAACCGAGAGAGATTGGCGTTTGCATGATGGCACAGGGCTGGGCTGCAGCCGATCTGGATCGTGAGATCGCAAGGGTTCGGCGGGCGAGACCGCTCACTTGGCGTTCATCGGCAGCCCGGCTGCGGCGTCTGTGCGTCGGTATGCTAGGTGACCGCTCGATCGCTGGTGTGAAACTTGTGGACGCCTGATCATAACAACAGAAAGGATGCCCCATGTGCGGCTTCGTATGCCTTTGGAACATCAATGACAAAACGCTCGCCGAGGGCATGATTGAAAAGATCGCGCATCGTGGCCCCGATGAGGTCCATGTTTCCACTCTGCCGGGTGCGCCGGTAATAATGGCGCATTGCAGGTTGTCCATCATCGGCCCCGAGGACGGTGCGCAACCGATCCGCCAGACCGGCGATATGCTGGTCGCCAATGGCGAAATCTATAACCACGTGGACTTGCGCGCGATCCTCGGTGAAGCCGCTTTTGAGACTGCCTCAGACAGCGAGACGATCCTGCATCTCTTTCGCTCTGGCGGGGACCGTTGGATTGATCGTTTGGACGGGATGTTTGCTTTCGTGCTCGCGACAAAGGACCGGATCATTGCCGCTCGCGATCCGCTTGGTATCAAGCCACTCTATGTTGCGCATATGGGCGATGGAGTCATTTTCGCGTCCGAGTTGAAGGCTTTCGACGGCGTGTCGGTTGACGGAATCGAAGCGATCCCGCCTGGCCACCTGTTCGATAGTCGTGACAGCTGGCGACAGTGGTACCGCACGCCGCAGGGCGCTGCCATCGCAGAGCCCGGTTTCGACATCGGCCGCACATCGCGTGAGTTGCGCCTTGTGCTGGAGGCTGCGGTTGCAAAATGGATGGTAGCCGACGTGGAGGTTGGAAGTTTCCTGTCCGGTGGGCTGGACAGTTCGATCATCGCGGCCATCGCACAGAAAGCACGGGCGGCGCAGGGGCTGGGCCCGCTCAAGACTTTTGCGGTTGGCACCGAAGGAAGCCCCGACCTGCTTGCTGCAAGGGCCGTCGCTGATCATATCGGTTCGGATCACCATGAGGCCGTCTTCACGGCACAGGACATAGCCGATGCTTTGCCACATGTGATCTATCACCTGGAGTCTGCTGATGTGGACCTCGTGCGTTCTGCTTTGCCGACCCTGTTTGCCGCGCGCCTTGCTAGGGGGCAGGTCAAGGCGGTTTTGACTGGTGAAGGCGCGGACGAGTTGTTCGCAGGCTATACCTATCATCACGACTACGCCGACGATCCACGAGCGCTCGCCGACGAGCTGACGCGCAGCCTAGGTACAATGCACAACATCAACCTTCAGCGCGTGGATCGCGTGACGATGTCCGAAAGCCTCGAAGCCCGCACGCCGTTTCTTGACCGCGACCTGATCGACTTTGCACAGTCCATTCCGGCGGAACTGAAGATGCGGCACACCGATCCCGACGCGCAGGATGCAACCGGCCCCACGACCGAGAAGTGGATCTTACGGAAGGCCTGTGAAGACCTTCTGCCCGCCGATCTTGTCTGGCGCAAGAAAGCTCAGTTCGATGAAGGCTCCGGCACCGTGGACGCGCTCAGGGGGGCTTTAATCAGCCTTATCGACGGACCGGTAACGCGCCAGTCGGAGGGCGCCCTTTATGAACGCATCCTGCGCGGCGCCTATGCCAACCCTGACCGTATCCTGGCTGCCGCAGGTACTTGGGAGGCCGACAGGGTCGATGCGCAATAGACAACGCTGCTAACGGTCAAAACAAATGTCCAGTTGTATTTCTTCCGGCGGTTCACAATGACATAGGGCTGCCGGATCAACAGATTGGTTGCCGTGTTTGTATCGTTGAAACCCAAATTGCGGACATTCGTGTCACGAGCAGCATCCGGTAGTCTGGGCTCAGAGTCCGCATTCGCCGCGTACGCCCCCGATGTCCGGTATGCCGACCGGCCCCGACCATCAAATATGAACTGGCGGCTAGCTTTGGAACCTATCCGCCTTCGCCGCCTCCAATCCGCTTCAAACGGTCAAAGTCAATTTCTAGCTTCTGTTCGTGACTTATATCCGGCCAAATCGCCGAAACCGGCTTGGGGCCATGGACGCCCCACATCACCGCATGCCCACCTGTGCTCCAGCGATACACCCAGCCAACAATACTACACCCATCGGTCCCGATAAGGTTCGCGATGGCGATGCCGTCACCATGCTCTTCATTCAATGCTCAAAGACTTTCCACACCTAGGTGCCAAACTGTTGGCATACTCATAAACAACGTTCATCAGCTCGCATGTTTTACCGACAAGGGTGTAGACAAGCTGATCCTTTCGAAAACCACCTAGGGACAAGGCCGCTGAGGTAGGGCAACTTAGCCATTCTTCGTTTTCAGATTTTGTGGTCGGGCTCCGTGGCGGCTTCGACGATCGCCAATATCTCGAAAGGGTCAAACCCAATGGGACGGGAGAATGCGATGAGCTCAACGACGTTGATCCGGCGCGATACGCTTTCGGCATGTACCACTCATGATTAGTGATGTCTGCGTTTGACTGCCAGTTCTGTTTGGCTGAGGTTCGCTTTATTCTGGACCTCGAGCAACGCCAGACACAAAGCCTCCTGACCTTTGCTTCTGATTGTTTTCGCCACGCGCCACATGTCTTTTGTGACGTCGCTTTCCAGTGAAATCCACATTCCCTAAAGTGGATGAGTGGGTGCATTATCCGTACCTGGTCTCCACGAACTAGAAGGCTGATGCATTCCCAGTGGCCCATCAATCCCCCACCAGCTCCAGGAACCGACCGTAGTCCTGACTGACTTCACCGGCTTCCTCAAAAGCACGCGCACGCTCCCGCTCGAGGCAGTGGAAGTATTGCTGAACGTCCTTGATATAGGCCTCAAAGTCGCGCCGAATGATGTCAGCGAAGTCACTGCTTGCTTGCGAATCGCTTGGGACGAATGGCCGGACAGGGGCGAGACAAGACCCGGCCTGGCCTGCAACCATAGCGGGTATCAAAAATGCTAATAGACGTGCAATAGCCGACAAAAACAACCTTAGGTTTTCAATCACCCTATTTCCCTTGATAGACGCTAACAGCAGTGCCTAGAGTTTGAGCAGCTGAGATACAGCCGCAATACTCAAAATATACCTTGCGGCAAATAATATACTATCGTAGCTCTGGGCTTCAAGTGAGAATGCCCGGATGTTGCGCGTTTAAAGAAAGCGTGAGCCGGGCCATGAACTGGGACATCGAAGCACCAAATGTGGTTACGGAAGCACGTTTCCGCGAACTCGTGGAAAGCGGCTATAGCGCTGAAATCCTGTGCCAAGAGTCGGCACATAAGAAGGGCCCGAGTTACTACGGGGTTTGGATTATGCGCGCCGTCTCTGACGAGGGCATTGAAAAGCTTCTCGTCACTGCCCGTACTCGCACGACCTACAACGACATCAAGATCCGTGAGTTTAAAACCATCACGGGCGTGGTCTCTTTCCTCATTGGCATTGGCTTCTCCCATGCCGATGTCCCGCTCGAAGAAGGCCAGCGGACAACACACAAGCTGGCTGCGACCGACAAAGGCGGCAGCAAGTAGCCTTCTCCTGTTCTGGTTTCTCGCCGGCTCAACATCTGCGCAGATGGTGCTGGTCTTGGAGAGCGATGGCTCTCTGACCCCGTCCCGCTCCCAGGACAGCTTTGCCCGCAACTACAATGACGGGATCGGCCAGGGGTCCGCGGCTGATGAGCTGGCGATCCTCGGTGAGACTGACCTTGGGCCAGACGAAATCCAATTGGCAGCCCTTGCGTGGCCCGTTCCCCTGCCCCGCGCCGATGTTCTCACGGCTATCGAAGCCACCGCCCTTCGCTATGCCGGACATCCTGGGCTGCGCCGCGCGGGGCTTTCCGTGACCGATTGGCTGGCTCTCTATCGGGCTAATATCGAGATTGAGAGCGCCTATCGACAGGATGCGATCTCGAGCGCGGGCGCTATAGGCCTTGGTCAATTGATGCCCGCGACGGCGCGCGATCTGGGTGTTGACCCGCGTGATCCACTTCAGAACCTCGATGGTTCCGCCCGCTATCTTGCAATGATGCTGCAGTCGTTCAGCGATCCGCGTCTTGCCCTCGCAGCCTACAACGCCGGACCCGAAGCTGTGCACCACTACGGCAGTATTCCCCCCTACCGAGAAACCCAGAACCACGTGACCCGTGTCATGGCAGTTGTGGCCCGATTGAAAGCACCAAATTCATGAAGCACATTTCACACCTATTCGTCGCCTCTTTGGCGCTCTTCCTGCTCATTGCCGAACCCGCCCTTGCGCAAAGCATCGATCTCTCGCCGATTCAGAGCCTTCTACAGGGTATCGTCGATGCGTTGACCGGCCCGCTCGGCGTGGTGATCGCCACGCTTGCCGTGCTGGGCGTTTTCCTCAGCTGGTTCTTTAACATCATCGATCTGCGCCAGGCGCTCTGGGTGCTTGTGGGCATCGCCGGCGTCGCTGCCGCCCCCACCATCGTCGCCGCGGTTTTCGCCGGTGGCTGAGCGCTCGCCTCTCTTCCTCGGGCTCGTGCGCCCGCCCAAGCTTTTGGGCTTGCCCATCATGTACGCGATGGTCTGGCTCTTCGGCTCAGTGCTTCTCTTCGTCTGGGTCCAGCATATCGTGGTGCTGGGCGTGGCCGCCCTGCTCTACCCGGTGCTTTGGAAGGCCGCAGACTGGGATCCGCGCTTCATCGACGTGATGATGACGGCGCTGCAGGAAACCCCGCCCACGCGGAACCGCAGCATTCACGGCGGGGACAGCTATGCCCCGTGATGCTGCGCTCGATGCCCGCACAATGACGCCAGACTGGTATGCGCGCGAGACCCGCCTCGCGCACATGCTGCCCTATGTGAGCCTCGTCGATGACCAGACCGTGCGGACCCGGGTCAACGAACTGTTCCAGTGCATCCGGCTCGACGGGGTCAATAGCTACACGACCGATGACGCCTATCTCGACAAGGTGACCGCGCTCTTTGCCCGGATCATTGCGCAATTGGGGCCGGAGTTCAGCTATTACATCCATAAGGTCTCGAAGGCGATCACGCCGGACCTCGAGCCGCTGCGCGAGGACAGTTTCGCAGGAGAAGTCGACCGGCTCTGGCGCAAGAAGCTAGAGACCAGCGGACTGCGCGACAAGACGCTCACCCTTACGATCATCCATCGCCCGCCTCCAAAAAGCGTCCTGCCATTCCTGAACCGCAGCGCGCCGGAACGCCTCAAGGAAGCAACCGAGAAGCGCCTGCGCCGTCTCGGCGAGGCCGTGAGTGTGTTCGTATCAGGCTTGAGCGAGCTGAACCCGCGCATTCTCTCTGCTGAGAGTGGCGAACTGATCGGCTTTCTCGGGGCGCTGAATACTGGCCAGGAACTGCCGCTCTATCCGGCAAACACCTACGGGTTCCTGTCTTTTAATGTCGCCAATACCCGGGTGACGTTTCAGGGGGATCACTTCGAGCTCTCCGAAGGAGTCGTGGGGCATCGCTACGGCAAGAGTTTCACCATCGGAGAATACTCCGAAGGCACCTCCTGCACCATGTTCGACATGCTGAACCTGCCAGTCGACATGATCGTCACCCATTCCTTCACGCCCATCAATTCGAACCTCATGGCGGGCCGCATCAAGCGGCAAAAGCGTCAGATGCAGGCCAGCCAAGATGCGGCGCTCTCGCTGATGGAAGCACTCGACATCGCAGCAGATGATCTCGAGGCCAAGCGCCAGAGCTTTGGCGAACACCACATGGTCGTGACCATCTTCTGTGACACGCAGGACGAATTGCAGACTCTTAGCGCCGAGATCGTAAACGCCGCCGCCGCCGAAGGTGTTAAGATGATCGGTGAGCGCGTCGCTGCCAAGGCGCATTACCTCAGCCAGCATCCCGGGAACCAGCCAAAACGCGTGCGCGCAAGCGCCGTCACCAATCGCAACTTCGCGGATTTCGCGGCGTTCCATCGGACCCAGCTCGGCAAGCCGGCAGGGAAAACACCCTGGGGCAACGTCATCACTTATCTGCCCACACCCGAACAAAGCGCCTACCGGTTTTCCTATCACGAACAGGGTAGCCCCGAAAAAGAGCCGACCAGCGGGCATACGCTCATCATGGGACGGCCCGGGTCGGGCAAGTCGGTGCTCTCGGCATTCCTCATGACGCAGGCCCGTCGAGCAGGGGCGCGGATCTTCGTCTTCGATTACCGTCTCGGTATGGAGATGGCAGTCCGCGCCAATGGCGGGCGCTACGCGTCTTTGAAAGCCGGACAACCCACCGGCCTAAACCCGCTCTGGACTGAGGTCGACGCGCGCGGCACGGCCTGGCTTTCAGACTGGCTCGCCACCCTGCTCTACCGCGCAGACAAGCCGCTGACGCCGGCACAGACCAACCGCATCCAGGAAGTCGTGCGCCAGAATGCCCAGGCCTCCAATCCGGCCTTGCGGAACTGGCGGGATTTCGCGTCACTTTTTGTGTCCACGGATGATGGCGGCGATCTGCATCAACGCCTGTTTGAGTGGGCCGAAGAGGGCCGCTACGGCTGGATTTTCGGGCAAACTCTGGAAGACACCTTCTCGCTCGAAGGCGATGTGGTAGGCTTCGATCTGACCGGCATTCTCGACAGTGAGGCCGAGAAGGAACGCATGGCGGTCCTCTCCTATCTCTTCCGCCGGGTCGAGCGGGAGATCGAAGGCCGCCGTCCCACCATCATCGTGATTGACGAGGCGTGGAAGGCGCTCGACAACGCGTATTTCGCAGAGCGGCTGTCTAACTGGCTCGTGACCGCGCGCAAGCAGAACACCGTCGCGGTGATGATGACGCAATACGCCAGCCAGCTCGAGCGCACCCGGACCGGCAAGACCATCGTCGAGGCGGTGCCCACGCAAATCCTGCTCCCAAACATCCGCGCCCATGCCGCCGATTACGCGATGCTGAACCTCTATGAGAAGGAGCTCGACGTTCTTCTCAACACCGGCAGCGACAGCCGCCTTGCGCTCATCCGCGACGACCAGGGATCCATCGTCGTCGATGCCGATCTGAGCGCCCTCGGACCCAATCTCACCATCCTCGGCGGCATGGAAAAAGGCGAGGCCCTCGTCGGTTCCGACTACCGCAACCGCCCGGACTTCTGGAGGCTTTCATGATCCGCATATTTCTAGCTTTGGCCGCGCTCGGCGTGCTGGCTTCCTGCGCTCAATACCAGGAACCAAAGGCAAACTGCTTTACTTTCCTCGCCTCGACGGCCCCCGTCGCGCCAGATTGCACCTTCACGCCCCTTGGCGCGCCGGAGGGCGGCATTGAAGTCTAAACTGCCCCATATTCTCGTGCTTTGCCTGCTGCCCGGAATCGCCCTTTCCCAAGGCGTGCCGACCAATGACAGCGGGCTTACTGCACGTGACATCGTCGAGACTGGTGACCGGGAGGCAGACCTTGCCATCCAGGCTGACAAGCTCTCCGTGCGCGAACTTATCGCTGAGATCGAGCGCGAACAGCTGGAAACCCTGCAACGCATCCTCGATGCCCAAACCAGCTTCGGCGGCCAAGGCCTACCCGCGATGGTTTCAGGGCTGGAAAACGGAAGCGGCGATCCAGCCCGTTCCGTCGAAGCGGTCTATGGCAATGCCGAGATCGACCCCAATCCCGGCGGCGCACAGATGTTCGGGGATGCGGCAGAAAACATCGAGCAGCTCATCATCCGCGTCGCCCAGGAAACCAGCGGGTTTGCGGGCGTCGGCCGCGCGGGCCTCTCCCCAGTCCAATGGCGAGCGCTGCTGCAGGCTCTCATCTGGCAGGAAAGCCGCTTCACCATCGGCGCCCGCTCACCGGTCGGCGCCTTTGGCCTCACCCAGATTATGCCCGGTACGGCCAGCGATCTCGGCATCAACCCGGAATATTATGACAGCCCCTACCTGCAGGTGCATGGCGGCGCGCGCTATCTCGCCACCCAACTCAACACCTTCGATGGCAATATCATCAACGCGCTCGCGGCCTATAACGCCGGACCCGGTCGCGTGTTCGAATATGGGGGCGTGCCACCCTTCCGCGAGACCCAGCACTACGTTCAGGTCATCCCCGAACGCTACAATCTCTACCTGGGCCGCATCGGCGGGATCGAAGCGCTCGGTACGATCGACCCCGCGCTTCTGGCAAATGCAAACCTCTCCCTCACGGGTCATGGGGCGGCCTTTTATGGCAACAACTCACCCGCTGCGATCAGGCAGGCCGCCCTGCGCATTGCGGACATCGTCGAGCGGATTTCCGACACCGAAGACGTGCAGGAAAGCATCGCACTCAACACCTATGCACGCGCCGAACTCGTGCGCCTCGTGGCTACCCGCGTCCGGCTGCAGGCCGCCCGCACCCGGCTGCTCTCCGCCGAAGAGCTGGCACAGGCCAGCGCCCGCATGGCCGAAGGCGCGTTCATGGATTTTACGATTAGGGAGATAGACTGATGAGAGATTTGCTCGTGAGAACGGCCTTGGCCACAACGCTTGGGGCTTGCCTGCATCTCGGCACCATCTCCCCTGCCGCAGCGCAAGGCGTGCCGGTCGTCGATACCCAGAACATCGCGCAAAACATCCAGCAGCTCCGGCAGATGATCGAAGACGAGATCCTGCAAAACGAGCAGCTGACGCAGCTCCGCGAACAGCTTGCGACACTCACGGACCAACTCGCGGAGCTGCAACGAACCTATGAAGCACTTACCCGTCTTGCTGAACTTCCCGAAATCATCCGCACCGAGATGGAGGATGAGCTGAATGGCCTTCTCGACCAGGAGTTCGGGGACATCCTCGCCACCATCGAGGCCATCAAGACAGGCGACTTCTCCGGCCTGTCCGGCTCCGGTGCGGGCGAGATCGAAACCCAGATGGACCGGGTGCTAGCCGATCTCGGATTTGACGACGACACCCTCTCCGAGATGGCCACCAGCGGAAATCCCGGGGCCAATCGTGTGGCGACGCAAGCGACGACCGGCGCGCTCGTCTCGGCAGCTGCCCAGAACAGTTATGAAGACGCAGGCCAATCGCTGGAACGCGTCGACAGGCTGGTCGGTCTCATCGACGACATGGACGAACTCAAGGAAAGCATCGACCTCAACACGCGGGTGACGGCGGAACTGGCAATTGCGCTCGTCGCCATGTGGCAGCTCGAAGCGGTGCAGACCGTGGGCGACGGCACAGGCGGCGTGATTGATGCCGCCACAATCGCCGAAGAACAGCGCTTCATGGATTTCACCTTGCCGAACCTTCGGGCCGAGTAATCGTGGGGGCATGAATGGTGGCGAGTGAACAAGAAATCATCGAGGAAGAACTGGTCTACGGTGCCTTGCGCCGCGAACGGCTCTGGCAACGCCTTGGCCTGATGGGCCTTGTCTTCGGTGTCATCGGCTGTCTGAGTGCCGCGGCTGTCTCGATCCTCGATGTCGACCCACCCCCCGTCGTTGTCCCCTATGATCCCGCCACCGGCTTTGCACTCCCCGAAGCCTCGGTGGGCGCCTCCTCGGTGACCGCCAACCAGGCGATCATCGAGGCGGAGGTGTTCCGCTATGTGACCGACCGGGAGGTCTATAACCAGCTCGACAACGATCTGCGCATCCGCAGCGTCCTGCGCCGCTCGGACGGAGCTGCCGAGAGCGGGCTGCGCCAGATCTGGAACAGCGCCAACGAGAATTACCCGCCGACGGTCTATGGCCCCAATGCCAGGCTTGATGTCGAAATCCTCAGCATCAACCGGATCGGCACAAACCGCGCCACCGTGCGCCTGCGCAAGCGCCTGACATCCCTCAATGGTGTCCAGACAGGCCTCTTCACTGCCACGCTTCTCTTCGAGTTCCGCCCCGAGACCCGCCGCTCCATAGATGAGGTCTGGACCAACCCCTTCGGCTTCACGGTTCTCGAATATTCCATCCGCTCCGACAGATTGGAAAACTGACGTTGTTGTTCACAAGATCGCTTGTTTTTGTCATTGCCCTGTTGCCCGGCCTTGCCTCCGCCGAAGCCATCCCGCGCAGCGGCCCCAATGACAATCGGGTTCGGCTGGCAACATATCAAGAAGGTCAGGTCTACCGCCTCAGCGTGTCGCTCACCCATGTGACCACCATCGAGTTCGGGGACGGCGAGAGCATCCGCTCGATCATCGCAGGCGACACGGAAGGCTTCGAGATTGACGGCGTTCCGGGCGGCCAGGCCTTCGCGATCAAACCCGTGGCGCGCGGCGTCCATACCAATGTGACCGTCTACACGAACAGGCGGAGTTACTACTTCAACGTCCAGGAGACCCGCAGCCCGACCTTTTACGTGGTCCAGTTCCGCTATCCCGAGGACAATGCGCGGCCCACGCGTGCCATCGCGGCCCAAGCGCCGAACTACAATTACGGAGCCAGCGCGCGCACCGAGTTCACCCCGACCCGCGTCTGGGATGACGGAACCTTCACGTATTTCGAATTTCCGCGGAACGCGCCGGTGCCTGCGATCTTCCGCTACGCGAATGGCCGAGAACGGACGGTCAACACACAAGCTACCGAGGACGGCGTGATCCGGGTTTCCGGGGTGAACAGTCAATGGGTGCTGCGGATCGGTGACGAGGTGGTTTGCATCGAGGCAACGCCGCCTGCGGGGGTGGGATCATGAGCGACACTGGAAACGCGGAACTTGAGAAACGCCTCGCTGCTCTCGAGCAAGGCAAAGGCGCAGCATCGCCCCCTACCCCTCGGCGCTCGCCACTGCTCGCATTGGCCGTTGTCCTCGTGATAGCCGCTGGCGGCTCCCTACTCTATCACCTGTCCCAACCCGAGGAAGAGGAAGCCCTGCCCACAGCGACACCGGACGTGTTCCAGAACGAAGGCGACGGGTTCGGCGCCATCGAGACCTTACCCCCGCCCGAGCCCGAGGTTGTGTTCGTCGCACCCGATCCGATCGAACCCAATGCTGAGCTTTTGGCGCAGATCACCGCCCTGCAGGCTCAGATCGAGGAATTGCGCAACGCCCCTGAACCGGTCGTCGAGGAAGACACCGCCGCCGCCGAGGCGATCGACGCGCTGACCGCTCAGATCGCTGCGCTGCAAACCGCGTCGGAAGCCGCGCAACAGCAGTTTCGCGATGAACTCACGGCGCGCGATCGCGAGCTCGAGCAACTCCGCATGGACCTCGAACTTGCGCAGCTCGAAGCCAACCGCCCCCTTCCGGCACCCATCGGCCCCACCGAGGACGAGTTGCGCGCGCGGGAAGAAGAACGGCTGCGCCGCGAGGAAGAAGCACGACGGCTCGCGGAACTTGAACGCCGCGCCGCGGAGGAGCGCGCGTTTCAGGAGCGCCGCATCACCTCGCCCACCATTGCCTTTGGTGGCACGTCCGGTGCGAATGAGACGGCGCTGACCGAGCGCACCTTTGGCGAAGTGACGGATTTCGTGTTGAACGGTGCGTTGCCCTCCACCGTGACGCAGGCAGAAGTGATCGCCAATCCCTACAACACCATCATTCAGGGCACGATGATCCAGGCCGTCATGGAAACCGCTCTCGATAGTTCCCTGCCCGGCCAGACCCGGGCCATTGTCTCGGAAAATGTCTTCAGTTTCGATGGCGCGCGCCTCCTGATCCCCCGCGGATCCCGTCTCATCGGGCGCTATCGCTCTGGCGTCGATATCGCGCAGCGCCGGGTCACCATCGCCTGGGACCGGATCATCCTGCCTGACAATCAAACCATCCAGATCAGCTCCTTCGGAGGTGATGAACTTGGCCGCTCCGGCGTGACCGGCTTTGTCGACACGCGCTTCGATGAGCGTTTCGGCTCAGCGGCGTTGATATCGCTGATCTCCGCCGCGCCAAGCGCTGCTGCTGCAAACGTCCAGGATGAGACCACCGCGGACGTGCTCGAAGACGTGGGCGATGATCTTGCCGATGCCACGGACAGCGTGATTGGCGACTATCTCTCCATCGGCCCCGTTATCTATGTCGACCAGGGTGCCCGCGTCACAGTCATGGTCGACCGCGATCTGGAGATTTTCTGAGCCCATGTCGCTGAGCTATCTCCAGACCTCGCTTGATCGGATCGACGCCGCCGCCCGCGACGATGTCATCGAGATCTGCATCAATCCCGACGGGACCTGCTGGGGAGAATTCCAGGGCGATCACTTCATGCGAAAGCTGGACCAGAAGCTGAACGCAACAGAAGTGAAAGATCTCGGCAACCAGATCGCCTCCTCCGCCAACACCACGATGAGCAAGGACCGCCCGATCATCTCGGTCTCGATCACCTACAACGGCCGTCCGATCCGCGCACAGGTCATCACCCCGCCTGCCGTGCTCTCGGCCATGTCGATCAGCCTTCGGTTCTTTTCAAGCCTGCCGCTCGAGGGCATCGCCCTGGATTTCCTCTATGGCAAGGAACGCAAGCTTGAAGAACTCCGCCTCGAGAAAACCCGCGAACTCCGCGAGGTCGTGGCTGCAGGCGTCATCGACGATGCCCTCGCGTTCTGCGTCGACAACAAGCTTAACATGATCGTCTCGGGCGGCACCTCCACCGGCAAGACCGTCGCCGCGCGGAAGATCCTCTCGCACGTGCCATCCGAGGAACGCATCGTCACGATCGAGGAAGCCGCCGAGCTTCTGCCGACACAGCCCAATGCTGTCACCCTCATCGCCAATCGCGACGCTGAGTTCCAGACCGCGGATGTGCTGCTCACTGCGACACTGCGGATGCGCCCCGACCGGATCATCCTCGGCGAGGTGCGCGGCAAGGAGGCCATGACCTTCCTGGAGGCTATCAATACCGGCCATGGCGGGTCCATGACCACCCTTCATGCCGAAACCCCGCAACTGGCCGTGCAGCGTCTGGCCATCGCGGCGCTCAAGACCGAGATCCCGATGACCTATGCTGACATGATCCAATACATCGAGAATTCCATCGACGTGATCATCCAGGCTAGTCGTCACGACGGCAGGCGCGGCATCACTGAATTCTACCTCCCCGGCACCAATGAGATCGGAGCTTCCCAATGAAGACCTTTGAATACAATATCCTGTCCTTTCCCATGACCCGTAAGACCAGCCTCTCCGACATGCAGGCCAGCCTGAATGAGAAGGGCGCAGACGGGTGGGAGGTGGTGTCGATCAGCACTTCGGAATTCGCCAATATCGGGCACACCGTTTTCCTGAAGCGCGAAACCACACCCGCTGGAGCCACGACATGAGGCAGGCGCAGCACCTCGCCTTGGCCGCGCTGGCCCTAAGCCTGACGCCTAGCTTCGCCGTTGCCGAGCGCAACCTAGTGCCAACCCTCGATCGCAGTTTCGACGTCTGTCCGGACCGGCCCGCCGAGCCCGTCTGGATGCAGGAAATCCCCCTGCGCCAAGCCTATCAGCGGGTTCTGGTTCAGGACATCTATCGCGCCCAGAATCTCGAGCGGGTCGTCGAGGTCGGCAACTGCGATTGCGCGACCCGGTTCCCCTCTTGGGACGCGGCCGAGGGGGTGTTTCGTGAGCGCCACGCCAGTGACGAACGCTGGGAGATGTTGGAAGCTTCCGACTCCTACAGCCGGCGCGCCAACGACGTTCGCCTTGCCGCCAAAGCCATCTGCGAAGCCGCCGGAAATTGGTAAGGCAACCCCGTTATGAGCGTCGTCACCTATTTCGTTGAAACCTCCCAGGGCTATCTCGACACCGCCGCAGAAACCCAGTTCGGGTCCGTCGCGGCAACGGTCGGCACGCTTCTCATCCTGGGAACAACGCTCGTGGTGATCCTCGTCTTCCTGAACATGATCTACCAATACAAGGCAATGGACGGCCGCACGGCCTTCTGGCTCGCGGTCAAGATCGGGTTGATTGGAATATTCGCGACCAACTGGGTGCAGTTCAACGCCCTCTCCTCCGCCATGCTGGCCGGCATTGACAGCATTGCGGGGGCGCTCGTGGCTTCGGTCGGTGGTGGAACTCCCGGCCCTTCTGGTACCTTCGCGGAAGAATTCGACCGATTAATCGCTGAACTCGGCGACTACCTCAATGCAGCCGGATCAGAACTAAACTGGATGGCCGGTGCCATGCTCGACATTGTCGGGGTCCTCTTGCTCTCGATACTCGGCGGGCTGGCCGCCTTCATCCTTGTGGCATCCCGCCTGATGATCGCACTTCTAATCGGGATCGCGCCGGTGATGATCTTCCTCACCCTCTTCGAGGTGACCAAAGATTACTTCTCACGCTGGCTGTCGGCACTGGTTTCCTTCGCACTCTACCCCATCGTTGTCGCCGGCGTGTTCGCAACGATCACTGGCGTCTCTTCCGCTCTGATCGGTGAGCTTGGCGACCCGGAAGGGGCTTCAAACATAGGCGCGCTCATCCCCTTCTTCATGATGGTCCTCATGGCCAAGGGCTTCATCATTGCCACGCCCTTCATCGTCCGCGCGATCTCCGGAAACATCATGATGCCCGCTCTCTCCGGTGGTCTCGGCGGCGGCTACAGCTTTGCCCACGCCGCAATGGGCAGCCAGCAGGCCTACAATCGCTATCTGTTCGGCGGGGCAAGTGGCGCAGAATACGCCGCCCTCAGGGCGCGGCAGTTCTTCGGCGTGCAGCAGATGCCCGTGAGACAAGGCATGGGGCAGACGGGTTCCGCAGTAGGCACAGGATCCGCAGACTCGGGGTCAAAAATGCTGGCGCAGCTGGCGAGGCTGGGTCGACTTGGCCGACGGTGACGGCCCTTTGCCGATATTCACGCCAGGCGCGGCAGATGACCGGTCCCAGCCCTTTATGGACATTCATGCAAGACGCAGCAAAGGGGCTGCTGCGAGCGCGAGCGTCTTACTGAAAGCGGACCTTCAAGTCTGCTCAGCTAATCCAAGCTATGCTTCACCCTAGACTGATGTCCGCGAAGCGCAGAAAGCGGACCTCACGACTCTGCCTTCGAACCAGTTGAGGGCACATTTCGCGCTGCGCAGCCGCGAGAAAAATCAAAGGCTGGACGTACTGACAGCATTGCTGAGGCGAGAGTCTACACCGTAGGATCAATCAAACGGAAAAGTGCGGTCATCCGCCTATCTAATCGGTTCGTCGACTTCTATCGGAGTCTCATTTGTGATCAGACGATTGGCAACTGCATACCCACGAGCATATGACAGCAAGTAGCTACCGCATTCAGACTGCCGTTCAAGCATGAACTGCTGAATGCCATTTTGGATGATGTCGAAATCCGGCTTGGGAATGTCTGCCAGTTCTTCTTCGAACAGCTCTGTGTTTTCGGACAGCCATCTTGAAGCGGATTCGGTCCGCGCAAGAGATCGACAAACTGCGGGAGGGTGTGTGCTACTGAATTGCCCCTCCTCCAACTGGAGAAAGAGGGTATTCATTCCCGCCGTGAGTGCGCCAATCTGCGTATCCCCAAAGCGCTCCAGCACGCTTCCTGCGCATCCATCAGCTTCAGATTCCTCTTGCATCAAACGTTCTTGGTTCGGTACCGGCTCTTCAAGATGACCGAGAACCGCGTGACAGATCTCATGAAACTGGATAAATTGGCTAGCCGATTGTAGCGCCATTCGAATGGAAACCGCCCAGAAAGGCTGGGACCTAAGATTTGCGAACGTCTCTTCAGTCTCTGGGAAAATCTCATCAAAAAAGAGCATGTTGCTGGGATGGGACTGCTCGCTCAGGTGATCAAGATAGTCCGACATATGATCACAGAGCGACGGGTTCTTGAAGCAACCCATCATCGCGTCGGCTCCAAACGGCACGCGGAGTAGGTCAAGACGAGATGCGGCAACTTCGAAGATGTTAGGTCCCTGGTCTAACGCGGTAATACTTGACGGACTGTTCTTCCGATGGTCCCTAACCGTTACGAGTAGCGTCCGACCGTCTTCCATCGGGCCGATAGTCAGTGACTGCTCTCCCTCTTGAGAGTCCATCACTGAGGAAATACTTCCGCGAAGCTGGTCCCTAAGATCCGTCTGCGCCTGTACGCTGGAGAGCGAAGCTGCGACAAAAGCTGCTACTAAGTTAATCAACGGTTTCATTCGCATTTATCCAGTTGTGTCAAAGACATCTTGATATTCTGAGTACTACGATTTTCATCTCGGACAATATCCGCCACGATGTCCGCGCATCCTTCAGAGCTCTTTTCGGTCGCAAGCAAGGATATCTCTGTGAGAAGCTGTAACTCTCGCTGCTTTTCACGGGAATAGTTTAGGTCAGCACGGTTGAGAAGCCAGCCAAGGTATTGTGAAGGCCCCTGAGGATCAAGATATCGAAACGAAGTACTTTCAGTTTTAACTGGCTCGGCCGCTGGATATAGGGTTTCGGATTCCCCGACCTCCAGCCTGCTAGATAAGCTAGCATAGGTATACGCAAGCATGACGAGGCCAACAACAAGAGGCAAAGTAACCTTGCTAGCTAGTTTCCATCCGCCAACTTCCGTCGCGAAATCGAACGCGACGTCTTGCCGCCAATATTTCCAAATGAAGATCACCGAAAAACAGAAGAAAAACAAAAATATTGTAAAACGTTCGGCGAGCCTCAAGTAAACTGCTATTTCTATGGCAAGTTGCTCCATGATTTCATCTCCGTAATTCTCGGCGCTGGTAAAATTATGGCAATGCCGTTCTTTCAGCGTAAATTGATTTCAAAATCCGCCTTTACAACATAGCTCAAGATCAAGGTCGATAGGAAACAAGTACACATGCACGCGCGCTCTGTCACCGGCTGTTTATGCATGTATGATTCAGTTGCAGCGGACGTCAGAAAATGCGCCCGGCGTCGCTGCATGAAAAATCGCCTGATCGCGTCAAAAGGCTGAGCTTGCAAGTGATGCTATCTGCGCTTCGCAGACGCTTGTGCTGGTCGCAGCATTGGGGAGCGTTCACCGGGGCCGACGAAGGGCCGCTTTAGGGAAAACGCCCCCGACATTTCGCGTCTGCAGCGGAGTACGTGCTGGGCCTAGTGCGAATGTCTCAAAAGGACTGGCTGCCGTCATCTTGCGGCTAAGACCAGTTGCGGCATCCCAGAAACCCGGTGCCGCGCCGCTGCAAGTCGGCTTCGGGGCTAAACTGCGCGATGCTGACAGCATGAATGTTGTGGACGCAACAATGGAACCGGAAACTCGACTTGCTTGACCCTAGGCGCAGTTTTTGACACTCCATAGAGAGCGCGACTGGGTAACGAATTGCAAAAGCCAAGCACTATGAAACCGGCGAATTTCCTATATGCCGCCACAAGCGGGGTTTTATTGCTAACGGTCGCTGTTGGAGTTTATTTTCTTTTTCAAACAATGTCACCTTCTGCAGACATTCCCAGCGGTCCAAGGAACACTGTCTACACTCTAAGCGTAGAGGGTTTTGAGCCCGGGCAGGTATCGACGTACAGGATCGACGGCGTACCGGTAGTAGTTTGGCGGCGGGATTTTGAGCAGAAAGTGCAATCTCTTGAGCTTCTTGGCGTCGAAATAGACGGAAACGCAGACCTTCTTGAAAAGGTTCGAACTACCGATCAGATAGAAATTGAACCTGACCTTGTTTTGCATTTCGAATGGTTCGTCGTGAGCCCAATCAACACAGGCGGATATGGATGCATTGTATTATCCGATGCCGGAGACTTGGGTGGTTTTTATGACCCTTGCCAAGATGTTCATTTTGATCTTTGGGGACGGGTCCGATCCGGATCGACTGAAGCGGACCTTCAGATTCTGCCATGGAACATTTCCGACGATGCTAGTGTAATCACGGTGGATGTTGGCAACGCGCCTAGACTTGATTAGCTGCGCTGCACACCAAAAAATGCAACGGCAGCAAAGTCCGCACTACTGACGACGGACAGTATTTGAGGGCTGCAGGCGCAGCGAACGGCGGCTTCCCCGAGTGCGTGTGCAGCGTGTGACTTCCGCCCTGCTGGTAAGAACCACGACTTTGCAAAGGTCACTAACTGCGCTTCGTTGACATTTGTAACGAGCGCAGCATTGCCCTGGTCAGCTGCGCGAGCCTGAAGGTCCGTTTCCGGGAATAAGCAACCAAGGAGTTTTGCGGCGGCAGAATTTTTGGCGCGACACTCCTTGTCTACAGCCGCTTCGGGCTGCAAATTTCACGGCTCCTTTAGTTCCACCGTATTGGGCTTACGACACTCCCTTGCGAGCTCTATCAGTTGGCGCCACCCTTCAGGTTCTGTATTGCTGATGAACGCGACACTAGCGCTTTTTTGCAAGCTGGCTGGACCGCTGTCACAGCGAGAATACAGCTTGCCACTCTGCAACGATGCGTTTTCGAGGGCAGTTTTATTTCGCTTGGAAAACCTCTCGAAGGCACCCTGCGTGCCATTTAGTACTCGATCACTCAGCACAAAGATTGGGCCCGGACCGCCATAGTCAAGGTCAAAATAAATATGAAACCTGCCCTCGTGCCAGCTTGCCCGGACCGACTGAACCTCACTGAGGTCCACCGTAGTCGTGATAGATCCGTCACCTTCACCTTTTCCGGTCCGCTCGCAATAGTTGGGTCTCAATATCGTTTCGCGAAAAACACAGCCACGAAGTTCAAATTCAAGCCCGAAGTCTGGATTTTTTAGAGGGGTATTTGCCTCGTAGAACGCATCAATGATCGAAGGTTGCTCTGCAAGCATTGGAGTTGCAATCATAGCGACCACGAAGCCGAACATGACTTGGGCTTTTTCGTTGTTTAAGGATAGCCGAAACATCTCAGAACACTCCCGTGGCATTTTTGATGCCAGTCTGGTCGACGCCAAAATCGTCATGACTTAATGCAGGCTAGCTTCCGGGAAGTGAAGGTCAAAATAAAGACGTTGCAGAGGGCAGGCCTTTAATTCTCGCATCACCCCGCTCCAAGATGAACGGCGGAGTATGTGTGGCGATTGTCAGCTACTCATACTGCGCCTGTGGCATGGATCGCTCGCTATGAGGCGAGATCCTCCGACTTTATAAAGGTAACTATCTGCGCATCGCTGCCGTTCGTCCAGGGCGCAGCGAAAGTGGGCTGTCCGCCCGGCCTGCTGGCGGGCTCATCCGATGCAGGTGCAGAACGAATGTCGCGCAAGGACTGAAGCCGGTCATGTACCGCGTCTGGCGTGAATGTCGGCTTCGAACGGTCAGTACAAAGTCTTAACGATGATTTGAGTTGGCATGATCGCATCATAACCCCTATCTTTCGCCAATGCTCGTAACTCGTCGCATCATCTTTGCCGTTTTTGAAGACTTCCAGCTTCTTGATATGTCGGGGCCAGCCGCTGTGTTTCACGCGGCCTCGGAGTTTTGCACTGAATCACCGTACGAGATCGTTCTTGCCTCTTCGAAAGGCGAACTTGTTCGGAGCTCCTGCGGAGCAGAGGTTAGGACAGACGCTCTGACGACATTTACGATTGGCAAGCAGGACACTATTGTTACTGTTGGAGGAACGGAAACTGGCCTTCGCAAAGCGATTTCCGAGCGAAAAATTCCCGAATGGTTGGCGAAGTTTGCGCCGACAGCTGAACGTATCGGCTCGGTTTGTGTGGGGACGTTCCTGCTGGGCACTGCGAGCTTGATTGATGGCAAACGCGTCTGCTCTCATTGGCGGTCGTGCGACCTGCTTGCAGATATGTTTCCTGACGCCCATGTCGACGCAGACGCGCTTTACACGCGCGACGGAAGCCTCTGGTCCTCCGCCGGGGTGAGCGCCGGTATCGACATGGCGCTTGCCATGATTGAGGCCGATCACGGTCCGGACCTGAAGTCCCGTGTCGCGCGCAGCCTCGTGGTCTACGCGCACAGACCTGGGCTGCAATCTCAGTTCAGCGAGGTCCTAGAAGCTCAATCGAGGCGCGATGGAAGGTTCTCCGATCTGCTTGACTGGATTGGACTAAACCTGAACCTTCCCATGCGCGCCGATGATCTTGCCGATCGGGCAGGCATGTCTCATCGAAGCTTTCTCCGCCATTTTCAACAAAGCGTCGGCATGACTCCCGCAAAATACATTGAGCAGTTGCGGCTCGCTCGCGCGAGGGAGCTGCTTGCCAATGGAGTTGCCGTGAAGGCCGTGCCAGCGCATATAGGCTATCGGTCCGAGGCTGCATTTCGGACAGCATTCGAGCGACGCTTCGGGCTGGCGCCGCTTGAATTCAGCAAGCTTCACAGTCGGGAACAACTGAGGCTTTAGGCGCTGGTGCGTTTGTTTCGAGCGAGGTTTATATCAGGTCGTTGTCATCAGGGTGTGCGGTATTCGTCAGTGAAAGCCTCGCAAAAAGATAACCTGCCAATCCGAGATCTGCGGCTATGCAGGCGATGATGTACCAGTCCGGAACGTAGTCGACATGCCCGAAGTGGGCCGCATCCCAGATTGCATGAAGAGCGATCCCTATTGGCAGCAGAACCGGGCGGCGGAAAGCTGCGATCGCGAGGCTGCACCAGATCACCAATCCCGCGAGTTCAATCGAAAGTCCGATCAGACCGCCATTCCATCGAACAGAGTTCGCAACGTAAATCAATGGAAGGGCGATTACGAATATCGTCAGAATGGCGTGAAGCCGCCGACGCGGCCAGTGATCGAAGGAAGGACTCAGAAGTAAGAACGCTGTCGCCGCAAATCCGAGAACGCCCCAATGGCTTGGATCGTCGAGATGCAAGAACGGCAGCGCCGGGACAAAGATCAGCGCGGTGACAGCGATCACCGCAAGATAAAGGCGTAAGATCTTTCTCATCCGCCGCGCCCCCGCAGGTTCTCGATCACGGTCTGGAGGCGCGCCACCGAGTACCACCGTTCGGTCGTGCAAAACGGCCCGGCGCAACCTCGCAATATAAGTTCGTCGCCGCCCGCCCTGACAACGGTGCCTCGAAAGGCGCGACCGGATTCAGGATCGGTCAGACGTCCTTCCCAACCGGATTTCGTTTGTCGCAAATCTGGCGCGATTACGGTCCCGAACGGGACGGAAAGCGCTTCCTCACCCCCCCAGCTCCAAACAAGCGTGCCACAGGTCGTCTCGGGGTTAGCATTGCAGCGGTCGAACCGAATGACAATCGCCATGCCTGGTGAAGCAAATGTGCCTCTTAACGTCTCGCTCCAAGCAAGATTTGGTATCGCTACACCGAAGATTAGTGCAAACACGGCGCGAGAAGCGATGCTTCTGCGTTCCATGGTCATGACACGGCCTTCCGAGTTTGCTTGCTAAGAAAAACCAGCGCGCCGACCACCACCAGTGACAAGGTGTGAAATGCGACCAGGCCGTCGAGATAGCTTACGCTCTCCGGAGTAACGGCAAAGGCGTCCGGAACATCTAGGACCCACGACCGAAGCAACGTGTACAGGATGATCTGGCTGATTGCTGCGACCCCGAACGCAGCGATCCAGAACGATTTTGCCAAAATGACACCGGCAACGACAGCAAGATCAAGCGCCAGATAGATGACGTCTAACACCTGCCATTTCAGGGGGGCACCGAGCCAATCGAAGCCGGACAGACTGGCCATATTGGCAACGTGCACAAATGCTCCGTAGGCATAGGCCGCCGCGAGACCATAGCCTGCGAACCGCAAAGATCTTTCCATTCGTCTCATCCTTTCTTTTTAGAGTACGGACCAACTCTGTCGCGTGTATCGGTCGAAGCTCCGCCTAGAGAAATGATGTAAACCGACTAAATCTTGCCAAAGTTGGCTCACTGCCCTTTCGCGGCTTCGTTACAAAGCCTTCTGGCTAGTGCAGTCACGGGGTATGATAGCCAACCTCAGCAAGGTCTTCGCGTAGCGCGGTCGCCACCACAGCTGTGTTGCCGGGGACTCATTCGACCCCGTGGCACACAAACTCACAGTTTCTTTGGTTTTGCCATCATCGCAGCGAATGTCTGGAAAACGGGCTGCAACTGCAGCTTCTATTTGTCCGCAATGGGCCGTCCTTGATCTTAGGGCAGGCGACGCGCCCCGACTTTGCAAAGGTCGCTATCTGCGCTTCGCTGCCCCTGGTGCTGACCGCAGCATCAGCCAGAGCCTCCGCAGCGTGCTGAATGGCAGCTGTCGGGAAACTTTTAACACATGCAGCAGAGATTTCGCTGCACCTCGCATGAATGTCGTGGTTGGGCTGATACCGGTTATTTGTCGCGCCTAGCGTGAATGTCGGCTAAGGGCCGTCCGTGCTGATCAAGTATCTATCGAGAGACTGCGGCGCGCCATTCGTCCAAAAGTATGGAAAAGGTGGGCCCGTCCAAAGGATCAAATTCCCGGACTTCATTGCCTGCCGCCCATGTGAGAAACGCGGAGCGGAACGATGTTTTGGACAAGTCTCCAATGTGGGCAACTTCGATTTGGGGCATTCTTGCGTGCTGACGCTTTCCATCCTGATCCCAAGATTCACGGAGTTGCTCTGCGGAAAGCAGCGAGCGGCTTGAGGCTTGACGATCAATTTCGATCCAGACAGCTCCGCCCCAAACTTGGCGATGCGGAACAAATTCATACCAATTACTCAGAGGGAACTGTTCTTGGTAGCTCTCGGGTGCAAATTCAAAAAAGTCAAAAAGACTGATCCCTCCAATGTGCCTTACGAATGGGTAGTATTCTGGCTGGGATGCCTTCCATCGATCCGAATTTAGTATGGCAGGTTCAACTTGTAGGCCACCTGAAGCAAGTATTGCCAAGAAACGATCTGGATGTGTCGTATGCCACAGCCCGCCATGAAGACGCTCATGAAGTACTCCCATACCTGTCATCGAGGCGATCTCATTCCGTTCTCTGCACAGCTTCTTATTTTGATTTCAGCATGACGGTCGCACCATGAACGAATGACCGCAATACTAAGCCGCATCGCAGTATCCCAGGTCTCGGTCGGGCGTCGGCAACGGGCCGACCTTGCTCACGCGATTTCGCTGCGTCTACAAATTGCTGCAACTGATCGCTAGTTAAAATGCACTCGAAGCCGACTTGCGGCGCTGCGGCAGTAGGTGCGCTGCGCGTCTGCGCCTCATCCTCGCCGCTAGATGACGCCAGCCAACCCGGAGTAGACCCAAGGGCCTTGGCGTCACTGGGCGATAGCCGACCTTGGCCGCGCGTGTTGGGAACTGGTGGTGTGCGGACAAAGTGAGCTATCGCTGCGGATGCGCCAATCGCTGCGCTTCAATGTTTCGACGACATTAGTCATTGCTGTCTTGTCGGTTTTGAGTATTCGTCAACTTTCACAGATAGGCAGAAAGTTCATGGAAAGCACAGTAAGTACTTCGGCCAACGGAAACAGTTGGGAAATTATTCCAGCCAACACGGCTGCAGGAATTATCCTGGGCGTGTTGTTTATCTATCTGTTTTTCCGCCACTTTATGTTCGTGCTCATGTTCATGGATTTGGTTCTGGGTTGGCTGCGCAAGTTCAATTGGTTTCCCAAAGAAGGGAAGCGCATGAAGACGTTTATCCATTGGGTCATAGCGCTAGCGATGTTTCTCGGGTTTTTGTTGATAGCTGGTTCTGCAGGCTGGCTAGAGTTCATTCCGCAATAACGGCCATTGGCGCACACTGCAGCATCCTTCGAAGAGGGCTCAAAGCCGACCTCAGTGGCAGCGCAGCAACCTGTGATACATTGGACAGGTCGACGTCGGGTTGTCGTTGTGGGCGGGAATGGCGGATCGGAGGATCAGTCATGCAAACACCAAACTTACCAGCCATTCGCGCACTTCGCCCAGCTTGGAACAAGGGCCGCATTGTGGGTCAGAAACGGCCGCTGAAGCCAAAGCACGTCTGGGCGATCCGTGTCCGACTTGAACTGGCCGAGAACCATCGAGACCTCGCGCTGTTCAATATGGCCATCGACAGCAAGCTGCGCGGCTGTGACTTGGTGAAGATGAAAGTCGTCGACGTCATGGCGTCTGGTCTGATCAAAGAACGGGCATCCGTGCTACAAAGTAAGACACAGAAGCCTGTGCGATTTGAGATATCCGAAGGCACACGCGCCTCGATAGAAAAGTGGATGGAAGATGAGCTCATGGTCGGCTCGGAGTACCTTTGGCCGGGTCGGTTCCATGAACGCCTGCACATCTCGACACGCCAGTATGCCCGGATCGTCCGGGATTGGGTCACGTCGATCGGTCTGGAGGCCAGCGCATACGGAACGCATTCGATGCGGAGGACAAAAGTCACACAGATATACAAGAAGACCGGCGACCTGAGGGCGGTCCAGCTGCTACTTGGGTACACCAAGATGGACAGCACCGTCAGATATCTGGGTGTTGAACTCGAAGACGCGCTAGCAATCGCGGAGGCCATTGAAATTTAACAACTTGGGCCGTCTTCAGGGACGGCCCTTTGCTGACATTTAACAGGATAGTCATCGCCGCAGCGCAGCGTCACTGGACTGATTATCCGTGGCATGGTCTTGCAGCCCCCGGTCAGCAGTGAGGGCTAATCTTGCCCTGCTGGTCGCCTTGATAGGCAGCAGTCGACCCTACAACTGCTTGATGGCAGTTCAATTTCTCGGGTAGCACTTACAACGCAAAAACATTTTCAAACTGACGAAAGAAGGCCGTCATTCATGACGAAAATAACGGTTAATTGGAAAGGCGTTACCTTAGAACCACACTGGTATGCCCCCGGTGACGCAAGGACGAAAGTAGATCGCTTTGGCAAGAGAGGGGGTTATCGTGTGCATCCGTCCGGAGATGGTCACAATGAGTCAGCGAATGCTGTATTCTACCGATCTTTGGAGGACGTTGCACAGCACCTGCTTGCTCGCCCTGACTGGGGGCTTCGCTTCAAGACTCCAGCAGGTGCCGCTAACATCTTCTATGATGGCATAATCATAGACGGAAAGCCTCGCTGAACACACTGAAGAAATGGCGACTGAGGGCCTTAGGCGCTGTCCAGAACAGCGCAGGTCGGCCCGAAGCCGACATTTCGCGTGGTCATTGGCTGCTGCGCAGCAGCCCGTCAGAAGGGATATTCGCTGTTCGTGCGAATGCGTGAGTGGATTAGACTTCGAACAGTCCAAATCGACCTTCAGCTTTCATCCCAGAAAAGTGTTCAACGCGGTTCCCAAGCTCAACATCCGAAGGTGGGTCTGTGTTCTCGATGATGATTACCTGCCGATCTCCCTTCAACTGAAGAAGGAAGCGATAAAAGTTCCCGTTCAGATCAGTCCTGGACAGGTCGTCTTCTGGCCCTTCTGGCTCTTTGTAAGACAGCAACGGAGAGTCCAAAATGACAAACCCCGGATGGGGCGAGTCCTTACCCGCACAATACTCCATCAGCGAAATTGAAAAGGCAGCCTGAGTGATCGCGCGCAAGCCTTTACCATACGATACGCGCGGCTTTCCTGAAATGACCAGGTCCTTGGCTTGAAGGTCAAAATGTACTCGATCCGCGCCGGGGAAGCCCCAGTTTTGAAGCGTCCTACGCACGAGTTTGGAGAACGGCGACACCATAGTGTCCGTTAGAGTGGTAACCGGCGTTTCGCTCGCCCCTGACACTTGGGAATTTGCGTTTTCAAGGCGTGCCTTACGGTCCAACAGGTCGCTTTTCGTGTCGAATAGACCAAGCGCCTCACGTACATCGGCTCCCTTGTCTGCAAGATCTTTATAGGACGTTCTGAGCTTTCGCAGATCAGGTGCAATCACAGTCTGCAGTTCAGTGTTCTTTTCCTTCAAGTTCTCTTCGATCTTGGGAAGCGCACGCTCCAAGTTACTTCTCTCTTTGGCCAAGGCGTCGATTGTCTCTGAAAGCTCTTCCGCTCGACGTTCAATTTTCTTGATTTCTGAATCTGCAGCGGCGGTCACTCGCGCCACGTCATTGTCGCACGTGACGCCGTATTTGTGGTGCTCTGCGTCTGCTCCACAGGCCGGGCAAACGTCAGCCTCAATGGTTGCAATAATGCTACCTGCCTCACGAATACTCATCAGGCGTTCGATGTCAGAGTGATAGTGCTCACGCAGCAGCTTGAAGCGTTCAAGAAGCGTTACAACTTCAGTGTAGCGATTACGGTTCTCTTCCCTGCGCTTCATGAGGTTCCGCAGGTCAGAAGACACGCGCCGATAGTAGTCTTCTGTCAACGCAAGCTGGTTTGATCGGGCATCCATGGCGGCGTTCAAGCGTTCTTCCTGACTGGTTAGATCATCTTTTGAACCGCTGATCTCTTTGATTTTGCGCTCGATCTCGCTGATCAGTTGGTCCAATAACTCCAACTGAGCTTCGCGCTTTTGTTCTTCCGGTGACTTTTTCTGGCTTGCGACCAGCGCGGAGTCATCGACGCCAGTCAAAAGCAGTCGGAATACGGATGTATTGGCGGTGTCGGCTGTGTAGTTCCCGTCGGAAAGTGGCGAGCGCTTTTGAATAATCTCTTCTTCGTTGACGATGCATAAGCGCGCCAGATTTCTGAAGCTGAGATTTTGCGTCTCGTCTTTTGCATTTTTCCTGATCTTCTTGTCGGTAAGGCCGATTTTTCCCAACAAAAACGCCGACATATTGTCAGAGTCTCTTGAACTATGCGTTTCGCTGAGAACCTGACCCTCAGTTTCGGGTAGTTCATCAGAAAACGCGCCTTCAAAAACCTCAAATCTGCCACCATCCATGCTGCGTCGAGCTGTGATGATATCGGATGCCGAAAACTGAAGCGCCAAAAGGATCTGGTCATAGCCCACAATCTCAGGGATATCCTTAAGCGGCCCCTTCGCGCCGAACATGTAATCAATGGCTTCAATGATGAACGATTTCCCAGTGTCAGACGCCCCATAGATGACGTTCAACCCATCCTGAAAACGAACGACCGCGGGCTTTTTGTCAGGCCCATGGAAAGCAAGGCTCTTGATTTGAAGACCAGAGTATTTCATTCGACGCCCGCGTTCTCATCCTGGAACTCAGCCACCCAGTCATCCAACAGGTCAGTCATTAGGCTTTCAAAGGCTTCGTCGTCGTAGGCCGCAAAGTAGTCGGCAATCCATCTTGCGCGGGACAACATCTGTTGCGCGTATGACGTGCTCAGAGCGTCAACGAAGAACGAAGAATACTCCCCTGCACGATAGTAGATGCCCTGTTCGGTGATCGTGCGCTCCACCAACTCACGAGACATCATCAGGTCCAGGGCGGCGTACACGGCCTTGCGGCGCACCTGCGTGACGGGCGTCATGATAGGCGTTGACGGGTGAAGATCAGGCGGCCCGTCGAGAAGGCTCGTCCGCACAATGAGGTAGTCTAGCGCCGTGAGCCGCTGAATATCCAGCTCATTGGGAAAACATGCATGCAGGCAAACGACAGCACGCATCCCAGTTTCAACTGGGCCGTTGAATGGTGCAATCTTTCGGTCCGCTACTGCTTCCATACCAATTTACCGTCATTAGCAAGCTGGTGACAAACGCCTCTTCGTGCTGTGGGTAGCGCCACCTTGTTCAGCGGGTGTGCGTTCAATGCAAGGCTTTGCGCTTTGTCAGTAACGGCCAAGACCCGTTCGAAGCCGTCTTTATGAGGCCTATCGCTGGTGTCTACAACCCCGCCATGGATTTCATCTTGCAAAGACTCAAACGTGCCGGGTTCCGTTTTGTCGCGAACGAACACACGTAGCCCCTCGGCGTCGAAAAAGGCCTCTCTTGACCTCCTGAGATGGTCATTGAGCGGACGCCATTTGGGCAGATCACTAACGCAAACAGCTTCGACGCCCTTGTGTTCAGCATAGGCTTCTAGCAGGCAGTCCACATACGTTTTTTCGTCTTCCGTGACCTCTTCAGGTGGATTTTCTGGTTTCGGTCGCGGTGGAAGGCCGCCGCCGAACCGTGCATTGAAAAACAGAGTTTTGGTTCTGTACTGATCCAACGTCCAACGCGTTGAGGGAACTCTGAAAATTCGAAAATCGAACCCTTCCACGTATCTCAGGAAGTCCCCCGACAACACAACCCTCTGAGTGTCGGTGATTTTGCCTGATATCATTTTATCCCATTCCTCAAGGACCTTGGCCTTAAGATTTGGAGCATGGTTCACCAGGAGCGACAGTGTGGTCGAGGCGCCTTTTGGGGAAATATAATAGCAAAACCTAGGTGCGGTGTAGACACCCGAAAATGAGTACCAGAGTATCTTCCCGATTTCTGGTGAAACGTCGCCAAAACTAAGCGGCTTTCGTTGATAGCATTTGCACTGATAATTATCCCATTTTCCTGCCAACCGGTCGTTGTCGCAAAAGCCAGCAACGTCAATGCCCTTGTCACCTGCACCGGTTGCGCGCTCAACGTCGATGTAATCGTCTTTTAGGGAGTGCACCCATTCATGAGTAAACTCTTCCCACTGGTCAGCATCGTAAGTGGCCACGATTTGAATTGGGTCTAGCTTCGGGCCATTTTCGAATTCGATTGCAGATTGGACGGTGCCAGTCGCGACTTCTTTACATGCCGGTTCAAATTCAACCATGCGAGGATCTGGCTCTAAATGTTTCAACGCAAGCTCTTGTTCGGCAACATATCAAGTACTACGCTTGTCGCAACCCTCTATCGGCAGATGCCCGCGCCCTGGAATTTACAGGACCGCAAGTCAACAGAGCGAAGTTGAGAAGTTCCGTTGATCTCCTTGGAAGTTCCGCTTTCGATACTCGGTTGCATTCTTGTCGCAGGCGCAGCGAAGGTCCGGTTCCCGCCCTCTATGACCGTCAGACCATGCCCACCGCCCTACCGGCGAATTGGCTTTTTGCCACCCTCCTCTTGCAACATCGCTTCCATGTCGTTCAAGCCATCGACTGCAGAGCGCATCTGCGCCTCATCATCCACTGTGTCGTAATCCGCAACCTGGCCCTCAAAATCCATCTCCATCTGGCGCTGTTCCTCGGCGACAACAGTTTGAACGATGGGCGCGGTCTTCCGTGGATTGGGTTCAGTTTGCTCGGACGGTTGATCGCCAACACCTTCGCGCAGGCCCTCAACATCGGCCTCGGATCCGCCTGACCCGTCCGGTGGCGGTGTCATCGGCATCGCGCGGACACTCAGCGGCAGCTTACCCTGCGCGCCCCCCGGCTCTGGAAACGGCAAGTCTCCCGTCTGTGCATCATGGATCGTTTTGAACAGGCGGTCGTCAAAGTACTGGATTCGCTTCGCCCGGACCGGCATTTGGGCATCGATGACCATGACGATCTCGTCGAGTGGCAGGCGGCGTGCTTCATCTTCATGAAGCAAGGAGCTTTCTTCGGTCCGTGTGGATTGGCTGCGGCCCTCGAAGGGGTTCTTGCCGATGGATTGCGACCGCGTGACCACGGTCTTTGTGGTCTTGCCGACCGCCTTACTCAGCTCCTCGACGGTTTTTTCGTCAGACGGGGTTAGGTAGAGCTTTACCCCTGCGTTGCCCTGCAGGGCTCGGCGGGTATTCTCACCATAGATTTCATCGAGGGCGGGAATCGTCTGGGTGACGACGGCCAGATGACCGCGATAGCTGCGGAGGGTCTCGATGCTTTCGACCACGATAGGCATTTTGCCAAGACGGTTGAATTCATCTAGCATGATCATCACGGGCCACGGCTCATCCGGCCCGGGGTCCTTTTCCTGCATGGCCGAGAGAAGATCGGAGAAAAACAGCCGGATCAGCGGCGCCAGCGGCTTCACCATCAACGGCTGGACGACGAGATAGACCGAGAAGGGTTTCTTGCGGATTGTCCGGAAATCAAAATCCGAGACCGCCGTCGCCTCATCAATCGCCGGGTTCTGCCATTGATCCAGTCCCGAGGTCATCAGGAGTGAAACATAAGACGTCAGAGTATCGTTGTTGGTGGACGCCAGCCGCGTGAAGATCAGCTTGGCTGCCCTGTTGTCGACTTCATGGCCCCGCGCGAAATACTCCTTCTGCTTGTTCCCGCCCGAGGCCGCGATGCGGTAGATCTCGCCCAAGGTCGGACGCTTGCGCTGGAACGCCAGCAGGCCTGCTGCCACGAAGAGATCGATCCCGCCTTTCAGCAGCCCCTGCACCCGGTCGTTGTCGCTTTGAAGGAAGAGTGTTGCAAGGAGCTGCAGTTCCATCTGCTGGCGGGCGGGATCTTTCAGTTGATAGATGCGCAGAAGCGGGTTGTAGCGATGCGTGCGCTTGCCCTCCCAATCCGTCGGAGCAAAGCGATAGACCTTGTCGCCCTGGGCGGCGCGGTGGCGCGCCGTGGCCTCGAAACATTCGCCCTTCACATCGAGCGTCACAGCAGAGCCCTGCCAGGTCAGCAGGTTCGGAATGACAAAGCCCGTGGTCTTGCCGCGGCCCGTGGGCGCCACGATTAGCGCATGCGGGAAGACCTTGGAGCAAATGTATTTTGCGCGGGAGCCGGGCGTCCCAAGCTTGCCGAGGATGAACCCGGTGCCGGGCGCCCCAAAGAACCCATTGGCCTTCATCTCGCGCCCAGACTGCCAATGGGTCTGGCCAAAGCGTGTGAGAGCGGACCCCGACAGGGCGAGGCTCAACATCATGCCGGCGGCGGCAAAGCTGCCGATGATCAGGTGGATAAGCTGGGCATCCTCCGGGCGGCGATCGAGGATCGCTATGTAGTTCTGTGCGATATAGGCAAAGTCGATCTCGGCCCCGAAGCCGAGATCCTGATAAGAGAGCACCGCCGAGGCGATGGTATAGCCCATGGCCCCGGTCACCAGCGTTACCAGAAAGACCCCTGTGGCGATCCGCGCTTTTCCCATGGCGGCGCTCAATGGACCTGTCCCCGCTCGGTCTCGCCATCCACGTCTGTCGCGCGGTGTTTTTCGTATTCGGCATCGGCGAGATCATCGACCACCTGGCGCAAGGCCTCCGTGTTGGCCGTCGCATCATCGGATTGCAGATAGACCTTGGCCACATAGAGCCGGTCGAGACGGTCCTCGAGAACCTTGTCCAGCGCATCGGCATCACCGGATGTGAGCCGCTCGCGTTGGCGAACGTCCAGGACCCGCGCGATCTCGTCGCGGAAAGCGTTCCGCTCCGCCTCGGTCTCGAAAGGGGCGGACAACTCCCCCGCCCGCTCATGGTCGAGGACACGCGCAATCTCGTCTGCAAGACGGTCGGTACGGTCAGTCTGCGGCGCCGTTTCACCGCGGGCTGCGAGGAGGTCGTCGCGCTCGGCAGACCCGAGCCCCTCGCGCAACTCGTTGTCGCGGCGGACCTGATTGATGGCCTCCGTGTCGCGGATCTCGACGACGGCCGCATAGGTCGCGCCAAGCCCGCGGGCGAGGTGGGAGGGCATGTCCGGATAGCGCGGGCGCAAGTCATCCGCGACAGCATCCGCAACTTGGGTGCGGACATCGCGACCCTCCATGATCCGATCGACCTCGCGGGTGATCTCGCTGGCGCGGGTCGCATCGGTGATCGTCTCCTTGTAGGGCTCAGACCGGTCGATCACATCGCCCGGGCGTGCAAGCAGCTCCGGATGTGCCTCGAGATATGCACGCTGCTCTGCCGCGATCCGGCGCTCCGCCTTTGAGACAACCTCCCACGCCCGGTCCTCGATTTGCTGCGCTGTCAGGCCCTCGGCGCGCATCTCCTGTCGGATTGTCCCTTCCATCGCCTGCACCGCGCCCTCATGATAATGGAACCGCTCGCCGAACGCTTCCTCCTCCACGACACCGTTCCGGCGCAGCACGTTTTCCCGCTCCAACAGCGTGCCGAGTTCAACGTGCACATCGTTGAGAATGTCGCGCGCCTGTTCCAGATCGGCGCGACGCTCGAGGTTCAGATCGCGCGCCTCGGCCACCTTGGAGAGATCATCGGCGATCCATTGGTGCTCGAGCGCTGCATTTGAGGCGCCCGCCTCGATCCGCGCCACCACTTCCGCTGTGCTGATCCCGGTTCCGCGCAGGGCGGTGTCTATGCGCGACCGCAAGTCCGGCTCGGAAAGACGTTCTAGCTGTTTGGCGTCGATATTGGCCTCAGAATAGATCCCGCCTTCCGAAGGAGCCTCGGAGAGCGTGGATGATCGCAAACCGAGAGGCTGCATGTGCTGGACCTGCGCCTGGATCTCGATGAGGCGTTTTTCCAGCACGGGCCGCTCGGCATCGGGTTTCTCGGCGATCATGCCCTGCACCCGTGCGAGCTTCTCCGCATAGAGGCTTCTCAGATCCTCGAAGCTTTGATCCTCGGCCATATACACATCTCCTGTTCGGTCCACCTGCCCGCCATGCGCCAGCACCTCGCCCGCGCGGAAGAGGGCTGCGGCAATTTCCTCGCAGGCTTCGCGCGAAGCCTCAGCGGCAAGCGAATGGTAGACGGTTCTGGTGTTGGCGATCTCGGCCAGCGTCCGCGTCAGGTCGGCCCCCACGCGTTCCCGCCCGCGGGGTGCGCGACCCTCTTCCTTCGCGGCATAGACCTCGCGGGTAGTGGCCGGGTAATGCACGACTCCACGATCCACCCGGCGCGTGGCCTCCAGGCGCACGCCATACTTCTCCGCCTCCTCGACCATGGCGAGGCGGAAGTCGTCATAGTTGAAGCGGTGGTTGCGCCCGAGGAAAAAGAACTCGCCTTCTTGCGAGCGGCGGTTCAGCACCAGATGCGCATGGGGGTGATCGCGGTCCTCATGCACCGCGATGATGTAGTCGAAATGCCCCGCGTCACTCTGGAAGAACCGCTCGGCCACATCCGTCGCGATGTCTCGCACATCCTCGCCCCGCGTGCCGATGGGGAAGGACATCAGCATGTGCGTGGTCTGGCCAAGCTTGGGTTTGAAGCCTGCATCCCATCGCTTGGCAAAGCGCTCGGTCAGATCCTTGATGTCCTTCGCCTCGAGCTTGGCCTTACCATCCAGGAACCCACTCGAGTCCACGATATGGGTGGACTTGGTGGTCAGATAATCAAGCTGGTTAGCGAGCTGCGATTTGGTATGCGTGCCGCCGCCACGGATCGCCTTGAAGACCGCTGGCCGGTGCCCCGCCGCCGCGCGCGTAAGCTGGCTCTGCTTGGCGACATGCAGCCCCTGCATCGAGCCCCGGATCCGGCTCCAGCCGTCCCGGAAGACCTCGCCTGTGACAGCGTCAACCGCATCATTCAGCCGCATGGGCAAACTCCCTTAGCGCGGCCGTGGCCTCGAGCTGCATTGCGTCGCGCCGACGCCGCAGAAGCAGATCGATCTCATCGGCGGAATCCAGGATGAACCGCGCCAACCCGCGCATCTGCGCAAGGCGCGGCTCAGAAAACTCGGCACTCGCGTCCCCCACGGCCCCCTGCCCCATCCGGTTGGCACGCGTCATCTGCTTGGCGATCTGTGCGACCCCGTTGCCAACCTCATGCAAAGAGGATCTGTATCGCGCCATCTCTGCTGCCATCTGCGCGTCCGGAACGAACACCCCGCCGGCCGCCTGGATGAGCCGCCGCAGCCCCTCGGCCCGGCTCTCGATCCCGGCCTTCGCCAACACCTCGTCGAGCGCCGCAAGCTCCGCAGCGGTGACCTTCACACTGACCGCCGAGACCGGGATCGCGGCATCCGTCTGGCGCTCGGCATCGGCTTTGAGCGTATACTGGATCGCTCGCGACGACACGCCAAACCGTTCCGCCAGCACTGAAGTGGCAACGCCTTCCGCAGCCTCGCGAACGATCTCCATACGGTCCGCACCTGTGAGACGTTTTGAGCGCGACATGCGAAGAAAGACCCCCTATTTCCTGCCACCTTCCACCAAGGCTGCCCCCACCTTACGATAATATACCTCGCTGTCAATTATATACTTACGTTGCGCTCAGTCTCAGGCAGCCTTGGTGTCCGCTCCCCCGCAGCCCGCAGGGACGCGGCTCTGCCCCCTCACCACCGGGTGACCCACCTGTCCAATGGGTCCCCTTCCCCAGCACCGCCCGAGGGTCTGGCCGAACACGAACGTGTTCGGACGGAACCGCGGGCGGGCGCAAACCCCACCGACAGCGCGGACAGGCAGTGTCAAGGAGGGCCAGATTTGGCTTGCCAAATCTCTGCCACAAAAACCGGGAGGCCCTGGCCGATAGGTTTTTGTGGATGGCCCCCTTGAGGCTGACTGGCCGGTCTGTCGCGGCATGATCATTCCGGGGGAGTGCGTCCCTTGAACGCGCAGCGACCGACACCAAGAGGAGGTCGCTATAGGCGATCACACGCGCCAGTGACGGCATCCCTGGAACAGGGATCGAGCCGCCCCAAGATCATCCTGGGGCGGCCCATCCTCGTCAGAGGATTCAGTCTTGGGGATCCTTTGCGCTCGGCGGAAACATCACCAGCTCCGAGACCGCGACGGGAAAGTCGAGCTTGAGGCTGAAGAACTCCGAGCCATCCCCGCCCCGGGTGTTGCGGAACATCGCACCCACGCGCTGAAAACGGGTGCGCTCCTGGCCATCGGTGTCGGTGAACTTGACCGGGACGGTTGCGACGTAGTGGTTGGTCATTTGGGTTACTCCTTGTTGCGATGAGGATCACCCAGCACGGGGGCAAGAGGACCGGTCGCAAGCGCAAATGCGGAGGGTCCGCGGCCCTGCCGTGGAAGCCGTATTTGTGCTTGCCGGAGCGAAGCGCAGGGCACGATTGGGCCGACCCCATGCGATCCACATCAATGAGCAAAAAGGAGTGACCCGGATGCCCCTTGCCATCACGCAGTCGCCACCATCCACGTCCTGCCGAACCTGGCCGGGGTGCTGATGACGCCCGCCCGCGTGGATGCGATGTTCCGAAACATCACCCGAGGGTTGTGCAGGTCTTCAGCCTCATGTGTGACGTCTCGACCCCTCGGTCTTGCGCTGCTGACGATGTGCGAGGGGCGCACCATCCCCAGCCCCTACCGATGCGGATGGGTCGCACTCTGACGGACCGGGTAGAGCGATAACGGTGCTGGCCGCCGCAGACTGCCGATCACGCGTGACCGACCGCACGCGCCATGAGACATGACGAAAGGGCCGCGCCAAGCGCGACCCCCTCTCTTCAATCCTGCGCAGTCTTCTTCGCCGCGTCCGCAACCCGCATGACCGTCAGGCCTTTCGCTTCCGCCTTCTGCCCGAGGTTCAGCGCGACCCCGTTGCCGCCGAAGAGTACAACCCCCGTCGCCGCGAACTTGTCGTCCAGCATTTCATCGTTGCACTTGAACGGTGCCGCCCGCCCGTGCGCGGACCAGCGCGGATCAAAGCGCGCCTGCGCGACCCCGCGTGCCCGGGCCCACCGAGCCGCAATCATCTCGGCCCCGTGCTTGCCACCCTTGTGGCAGAGGAAGATCTCCTGGTTGCGGTTCTGTTTGATCCGTTCGCGAACCTTGTCGAGCGTGTTGAAGATCACATCGACATCGGTCCAGTCGGTGGCGCCTGAGACGATCAGGGGCACCCCCTCGACTTTCGACTTCGCGGCAGTCTCGCGGTCGTGCTGCTCGAGGAGCTGCCGCGCCTCGAAGACCGCCCCGGTCTCTTGCGCCCGGACACTCGCCCGCGACCCGGCTGCCGGGATGAAGGCGTGACCGGTCTCGATCTCGTAGCATTCCGCCGCCGCCTCGCTCATCACCTCGATGACGCTGACGATCTCGCGCAGTTGCAAAAAGCGCGCCTGCGCCTCTTCGAGCGCGGTCTCGGCGATCTCCGATCCGTCGTGGGATTTTGCCAGTGCGCCGATCTTGTCGGCGGTGCGGTCAACCTCCTTACTGAGTGCCACCTTGCGGCGCTGGAGGATCGTTGCGAGCCCATGGGCCAGCGGTTCGATTTCCGCTTCGAGCCCGGTCCCGCGCAACTGACCAAGCAGAGCCTCGAAGCTCTCGCGGATGATGCGGTCGGTCAGGACGTGATCCTCCGGGATCGGCAGCTGCGCGTCCTTCTCGGTCAGCCCGAAAAGCTCGATGGTCTCGTAGGTGTTAGCGGTGTCGTAAGCCATATTCATTCTCCAGATATTGGGTTCGACCACCACGTGAGTGTGGGGGCATGGCCGAATGTCTGGTTTCCGAATCTGCCCGGGTCAGGGACGGCGCAGCCGCCGGCTTGCCGGGCGCAAAAGTTTTCCGAGCGCAGCACCCGACACAGGCCCGCGCTCACGCACGGGACCGCCCCAAGCCATAGGCACCGCCCTCGCCGAAAAGTTTTGCGATCCTTGACGCGGGCTGATTTGGGGGCCATCCGGAGGATATGCTTCCGCACTCATGTGTGTGTATTGACGGTAGGTTTGCCCGACCCGAGCAGGCAAACGGCCCGACCGGACGCGGGAGACGGATGAAGCGGCGGGATCGTTTTGCCCCGCAAAACAGACCAGAGCGTAATCCGGCGGAGCGGCCGGGGAGGGACGTGCTCGCGAGGCGGGCAAACCGGGATGCCGGGTGCTGCGCCGCGGTGAGGCCGAATGCGCGACGGACCGAAGGGCCGTTCTCCCCTGCGACACGCGAAGCCGGGCTGGGGAGGCCCTAAGGTGATGGACGCATCTCACTACGTCAGCCTGATCAGCTTGCCAGACATCGCAAAAATCGGTAGTCTATTAGAGCACCAAGGAGTTTGCCATGAGCGTTCAAAAGCAATCAGTTAGTTTCACCGAAACGGCCTACACTTTCGCCAAGGAACTGGTCGAAGCTGGCGAGTACCCGAACATGAGCGCGGCGGTCTCGGGTGAATTGGCGAAGGCCAAGGCAGAGCGGGATCGTGAACAGTCTTTGTTCGAGGCCGAATTGGAACGCCGCCTGTCTCTGCCACTCGACCAATGGGAACCCGTCGGCGAAGCCTCCAATGTAACAGAAGGTGCACGGGCCCATCTTGCCGCGATGGCTCACAAAAGCTGATGCATTTTGTTCGGCATCCGTTCTTTGAACGGGACCTTTTCGGTATCGTTGATCATATTGTCAACGTGACTGACGGTGACGTTGCTGCAGCAAGCCGCAGGCTCGATGAAATCGATGCACTTATCCAAGAAATTGCCGAAAACCCAAAATCAGGTGCTCGCCTTAGCGGCAAGCTGGACGGATGGCTCGTGCGCCATGGCGGGGCAGGTCACCGACTAACCATCGTATTCAAACCGGATTTAGATACCGGAATTGTTTATCTCGCTCTCGTCGCATTCGGCGGTCGGGACTGGATGAGGCTCGCGTCGGCAAGACAGGTATTCGCAGACTAATTGCAAAGCCAGCTACTACAAAAATTACCAAAACCTGACCTTCGCTGCGCTCGACCTGAACGGGAAAGATGCGGACGAAGCACCATATTGCTGCGGCTTCGCCAATGACCGCTTTCAAATTTGCCAAACAGGTCAAGATGCAAAGCCGCGAGGGAGCCCATCAGGGGTCACAGCCTTGCTTTACCGCATAAAGTTGATCCTCACCGGTGACCAAAACCGAAGTCGGTTCTGGCAGCAACCCTACGACACCGGTGACCCTCTCTTCGGGCTCGAGGGTTGTGAAACGTTCCATATCATTTGAAACATGGATCACACCTGATCGTTTATCGATCACAATGTAGGCTTCCCATAGTTCGACATAGTCAATTCTGACTTCATGTGGCCACGGAGCTTCTACCGGGAAGTTAGAGACCTTATGGAGCGAGAGGTTGTCATCCAGCAAGAATATCCCGGCCTCAGACTGGATGATATTCAGCCCCCCTAACGAATTAATGGTGGGATGGTCACCGATTTCCTCATAGGGCAACACCTCCATTTGAGACAACGATACGCCATCGAGAACCACGATGCCCTCGTCTCCATGCACGAACACTGGATTTTCGCCGGAAATGGATATCGGGCTAGGGTGATAAAAAACTGTTTCGCCAACAACATCATTTTGAGAAGTTAAGCTTGGAATGAGGCGCGCCACTGTTTCGTCTGGGCCAAGTACGAGAAAGTGTGGCGGCCGTGTTTTGGGTGTTTCCCGCCAAGATCCCAGGCCCGACTTTGTTAATTGAGACCAGGGTCCAATCCTGCCGATCCAATTCTTACTTCCCGTATGATAGTCCCAAGTCCCTGCGGGAAGACTTGAAACAAAACCCAATTCGTCTTCGAAGAAGCGGAAGATCAGCGGCGCAAAGGCAGTATTGGAGGGGAAAATCCGTACCATACCCTTGCCGACCTCAATTCTGGCATCCTGAAAGGTTGGAAGTAAACGATGCCCTTCAGGCAAGGCTACAGGCGTTCTGGTCCACTCCCCGGCAAACGGTCGGAACCAGAGCGAACTGCTTTCTCGCGGCGTTGAGCTGAGTGGCCCCGTTAAGGCCAAAGCACCATTGATCTCAGCAATGGTTCGGATGGAGATGGTCTGATCACCATTGAACACAGGCAGATCAACTTCCTCACTGGAGCCACTGGCTTGGATCCGCTTCAATGGGTCTGACGAAGTTGCTTGCCAGTAAACATCGCCGGCGCCTTGGTCGAAAAATGCGCGCTTATAGCCTCGAGTAGCTTCTATGGGGTCCCAACTCGAAGCATTAGAGCCAAGGCGGAATATCACTCTCGGACGAGACCCAAACCCGAAGGCCTCTCCATTCGGCCCGACGTGGATACCGCGATCGAACGCAAATCCCCAGACATGCGGAAAATCGTCCTCCACTAAAGAAAGGCTCGAGCCATTGAATTCATACAATTCTTGGCGATTGGCCGCCTTGACAATCATCCCGTCAGAACCCGGAACAGTTCGTGGTGACGTCGCGATCCTGTATGGCTGTTCAAGTTCCACAGGTAGCTTTGCTTCGCTTCCCGCTACGGGTACGACACAGAACTCCTCTGCATTCGCCATGGTCGCCCCCAGAAAAGCCATCAATATGGAAAACTGCTTATACACGCGTGATGTGCTACCCAACGTGCCCTCGGCCGTTGTTAGAATTTCCGCGGTTCCATCAGGTTCACGGGCTGGTGTCGTGAACTGATTTCATCAGGTCTGCCGGGACCTTGTTCCCGATAGCCCCGTGCGGGCGTTCTTCATTGTAGTCTCTACGCCAAGCCTCCAACTTTTCGGCTGCATCTTCAAGGCTCATGAACCAGTGCGCGTTCAGGCACTCCGCCCGGAACCGGCCATTGAACGCCTCGATGAAGGCGTTGTCGGTAGGTTTGCCCGGACGGGAGAAGTCCAATGTCACGTCGTTGGCATAGGCCCAAATGTCCATATCCTTGGAGATGAACTCGCTGCCCTGGTCAACACGGATGGTGGCTGGGTAGCCGGTGCGCTTGCATACTTGCTCAAGCGTCGCGACCACGTCCTCCCCGCGATATGTGAACCGAGCATCAAGCACCGGGACATAGCGTGAGAAGGTGTCGACGACCGTCAGAACCCGAAGTTTCCGGCCTGTAGCCAGCTGATCATGAACAAAGTCCATAGCCCAGACGTCATTGGGGCTGACAGCCTCCTTGCGGTCATCCCGCAGCTTGGCCTTCACCCGGCGCTTAGGTGTCTTGCTCCGAAGTTGCATACCCAACTCCTTGTAAATGCGATAGGTCTTCTTGGCGTTGATCTCCCAGCCCTCCCGGCGCAGCAGCACATGCACGCGCCTGTAGCCGAAGCGCACGCGCGTCTGGCAAATCTCTCGTATCCGCTGTTCCAAAGCGGCCTGCCCAGGCCGGCGGGATTTGTAGCGATAGGTTCTCGGATCGAACCGGATCACCTCGCAGGCCCGGCGGATCGACACCTGCCAATCCGCCCGCATCCCGTCGACCAGCGACCTTTTCCGGGCAGGCCTCAAAGCTTTCGCTTAATGACGTCCTGCAGCATTTCCTTGTCGAGCGCGAGATCCGCGACGATCTTCTTCAGACGCGCGTTCTCCTGCTCGAGTTCCCTGAGCCGTTTCATCTCGGATGGCATCAGGCCAGCATATTTTTTCTTCCAGTTGAAAAATGTTGCCGTGCTGATCCCGGCCTTGCGGCAGACCTCGGCCACCGAGGTGCCGTCCTCCGCCTGCTTGATGATGAACGCCTTCTGCGCGTCCGTGAACTTCGATGCCTTCATGCGTTTCCGCTCCTCTCCCAGCCAGGGTTTCTCTGCGGAAAACTCTAATCAAAAACGGGGGCGTTTTCGGGGATCACATCACGCGTTCTCACCCCTAACATTTCTGCCAACCATGATTTTAAGATCAAGTGCGACCACCTCCAGAAATGGTTGGCTTGATTGCTTACATTTCTGATAGCAGCCATTCTTCCAACATGCAGCATCGGTTAAGATGGGCTCTT